>NZ_CP078078.1:2903202-3626995 GCF_023101205.1 Microbacterium aurugineum
GGTAGCGGACGTCAAGGCGGCGGGCCTGGAACGTGGTGCAGTTCGAGGTCGACGTGAGTTCACGAAACGCGCCTTGGGTGGGCACCCACGCTTCGATGTCGTACTTGCGTGCGGCGCTCGACCCGAGGTCTCCCGCGGCGACGTCGATCACGCGATAGGCGAGACCGAGCGAGGTCAGCATCTCCTCCTGCAGCGCGACGAGGCGAAGGTGCTCGGCCTCGGCGTCTTCCGCGGTCGTGTAGACGAACATCTCGAGCTTGTTGAACTGGTGCACGCGGATGATGCCGCGGGTGTCCTTGCCGTGGGAGCCGGCCTCGCGCCGGTAGCACGTCGACCACCCCGCGTAGCGGAGGGCGCCGTCGCCGAGATCGACGATCTCGTCCTTGTGGTAACCGGCGAGCGCGACCTCACTGGTGCCGACCAGGTAGAGATCGTCATCCTTGTCGAGGTGATAGACCTCGTCGGCGTGCTCACCGAGGAAGCCGGTCCCCTGCATGATCTCGGGGCGGACGAGGGTCGGCGTGATCAACGGCACGAAGCCGTTCTGCAGTGCCTTGTCGAGCGCGAGGTTCATGAGCGCGATCTCGAGGCGTGCGCCGATGCCACGCAGGAAGTAGAACCGCGCGCCGGAGACCTTCGCGCCGCGCTCCATGTCGATCGCGCCGAGAAGCTCACCGAGTTCCAGGTGGTCGCGCGGCTCGAAGTCGAAGGCGGGGACGTCTCCGACCCGACGCAGCTCGACGAAGTCAGCCTCGCCGCCGGCCGGCACCCCGTCGATCACGACGTTCTCGATGCGGGCCAGCGCAGCGGATGCCGCCTCGGCCGCGTCGTTCGCCGCGTGCTGGGCCTGCTTGACGCGCTCCGCCAAGTCCTTGGCCTGCGCGACGAGCGCCGCCTTCTCTTCCTTCGGGGCTTTCGCGACCTGCTTGCCGAAAGCGTTCTGCTCCGCGCGCAACTCCTCGAAGGTCGACAGCGCAGCCCTCCGCGATCGATCGGCCTCGAGTGCGACGTCGACGGTGCTCTGGTCGTTTCCACGAGCAGCCTGCGAACGGCGGACGGTCTCCGGTTCTTCGCGGAGGAGTGCGAGGTCGATCATCTTCCAAGTCTACGGTGCGGCAGACACCGCCCTTCGGCTGGACGGATGCGCGCAGTCCGCGAGACGCGGCATCGCGGATTAGAGTAGCGCCATGACCACGCCCGCCCCCGTCCGACGACAGGCGGCACTCGTCTACAACCCGATCAAGGTCGACGGGAAGCATCTCCGTGAAGCCGTGAGGGACCTGTCCCGCGAAGCGGGGTGGGAACACCCGGCCTTCTACCCGACGACGGTGGAGGATGCCGGGCAGCAGGCCACTGCACAGGCTCTCGAACGCGGCGTCGACGTCGTCCTGGTGGCGGGCGGCGACGGCACGGTCCGCGCCGTGTCCGAAGCGATCGCGAACACCGGAGTCCCGTTGGCGATCCTGCCCAGCGGCACCGGGAATCTCCTCGCCCGTAACCTCGGACTTCCGCTCGCCGACCCGACGGAGATGATCCGAGCCGCTCTCGGCGACTTCCGGCACGCGATCGACATCGGCTGGGCGCGCCTGACCAGAGCCGACGGTGAGGAGCAGGAACACGCCTTCGTGGTTCTCGCCGGCATGGGTCTGGATGCGGACATGATCGCGAACACCCGCTCGAACCTGAAGAAATCGGTCGGATGGATCGCGTACGTCGACGGCGCCGCGCGGTCACTGCCCCGCGCGAAGCCCTTCCGTGCGGTCTACCAGGTCGATGACGGCCGCCTGCATTCGCATCGCGCGTACAGCCTGCTCTTCGCGAACTGCGGGACCCTTCCCGCCGGCATCGCGCTGATCCCTGACGGGTCGATCACCGACGCATCCCTCGACATCGCCGTCATCAAACCCACCGGGGTCCTCGGATGGTTCGCCGTCTGGCGCAAGATCTGGTGGGACAACTCGGTGCTGCGGCGCTTCCGTGCCGGGCGTCGCGTGCTCGAACGTCGCGGCAAGAACGCCTCGGTGCACTACTTCCACGGGGCAGCCGCCGAAGCCGCTGTGCCCGGACCGATCCCGATCGAACTCGACGGGGATGAATTCGGTGAAGCCGTGCGGATCACCTGCTGGGCCGACCCGGGAGCGCTCCTGCTGGCGCTTCCGTCCGGCCACCCGGTGCACATGCTCTGAGACCCACGGCGACGCTACCGGACCTCGACCGTTCCGTCGAGACCGCCGCCGACCAGGGTCAGTGTGAAGGTGCCGTCGTCCTCGACGGTGTCGTCGCCGAACGCGAGCATGGTCGCCCGCGGCCCCATGTCCATCGTGCAGACCTGATCGTCATCGGTGACGAAGGTGGCGGTGCCGGAGGTACCGGAGCCCTCGAGGGACTCCACGACCGGGATACAGCTCGAGGATCCCCAGGTGAGCAGCACGAGAGCACCGTCGTCGAACCAGCCGGCGGTCGGCAGGTACTCGGTCGAGCTTCCAGGCGTTCCTGCGGCAGCGGGGTCGCCGTCGAGGTCGATGTCGTCGGTGAGATCGCCGTAGGTGACGTTCAGGGTGATGTCCTTCGTCGGGTCCACGCCTTCGGGCAGGGCGCCGAGGCTCGCCCGCGGAGCGAGATCGGCCGTGCACGGCTTCTCCGCTTCCGCGGCCGGATCCGCCAGGGTCACGGTCACGGTCTGGCCCTCGCCCGTGACCTGGTCCACCTGCGGCACGCAGGTCGAGGATCCCCACGTGACGACCGCGAACATGCGACCGTCATCGAGCAGGGTGCCCTCCATGTCGTTCTGATCGTCGACGTCTCCGGCGCTCGGAGCCGGTGAACTCGTCGGGGTGTCCGCACCCGGCCCGGCGGTGCACCCTGCGACGAGGAACGCGGCGGCGACGAGGCCGACGACGGAGGCGAGGGGACGCAGCGCGGAGGTCATGCACACAGAGTATCCCGCGCCACGATCACCCGGAAGGCACTCGCGTGCTACTGCAGGGCGGAGGTGAGACGCGCCAGGTTGTCGAGCACGGTGGAGCGCAGCGGCTGCTGCATCCACTCCTCGAGGGTCAGCTCGCGACTGAGCGAGCGGTACTTGTCCTCGACTTCGCGCATCTCGGCGACGAACTCCTCGCCCCGCACCAGCATCGAGACTTCGAGGTTCAGACCGAAGGAGCGCATGTCCATGTTGCTGGACCCGATGACCGCGACCCCGTCGTCGATCGTGAGCGTCTTGGTGTGCAGGATGTACGGCTTGCGATACATCCAGATCCGCACGCCGGCCTTGAGCAGCACCTCGTAGTAGCTGCGTTGGGCGTGGTAGACCATCGCCTGATCGCCCTCCTCCGACACGAAGAGCTCCACGTGGACGCCTCGGTCGACGGCTGCGGTCACCGCCAGCAGGAGCGCTTCGTCGGGGACGAAGTAGGGGCTGACGATCATGATCTTCTTCTTGGCCGCGTACAGCAGCCCGAGGAAGAGCCGGAGGTTGTTCTCGACCTCGAACCCCGGTCCCGACGGCACGACCTGGCAGTCGAGGTCGCCCGAGCCCATGTTCGCATGGGCGATGTCGATCCCCTCGAGGACCGTGTCGGTCTCGCTGTACCAGTCGGCCACGAAGATCGCGTTGACACTCAGCACCACGGGACCGTCCAGACGGACCATGAGGTCGACCCAGTGCAGACCGCGCTTGATGTTCTTCGGCAGGTTGTACGTCGAGTCCGTGATGTTCTGCGAGCCCAGGAACGCGATGTTGCCGTCGACGACCAGGAGCTTGCGGTGATTGCGCAGGTCAGGACGCTGCATCTTGCCCTTGAACGGCTGCACGGGGAGCATAAGATGCCAGTCGGCGCCCATGGCGTCGAGACGGGCGATGGTCTGCTTGTACCGGGGCTTGCCGCGGTTGGCCCAGTGATCGAGGAGGACTCTCACCTCGACGCCACGCGCCGAGACCTCTTCGAGCGCTCGGAAGAAGTTGTCCGTCGACGCATCCGCTTGCAGGATGTAGAACTCGACGTGCACGTACTCCTGAGCGGTGCGGATGGCCTCGGCCATCTCGTCGAGGGACTCCTGGTAGTCCGAGATCAGGTGGGCGCCGTTGTCACCCGAGAGCGGCAGCGCGCCGAGCTTCTGATTCATCTGGACGATGGGCCCCAACCACTCGGGGGCGTTCGGACGCAGAGTCCCGAAGTGCAGGTGCTCACTCGTCTGGGCGATGTATTCGTTGATCTGGTCCTGCTTGCGCCGCCGGGCACGCGGGAGCCGTGGGTTTCCGATCAGCAGGAAGAGGAACACGCCGACGAACGGGATGAAGAAGACCGCGAGGAGCCAGGCCATCGCGGCCGTCGGTCGGCGATTGCGCGGGATGATGATGATCGCCGTCACGCGGATGACGATGTCGAGGGCCACGAGGAAGGCGGCTATCCACCAGCCCCAGGTCTCCGCGGTCATCGTGTCCCCTCACACCGTGGTGACGATCACCTCGGACTCACACCGGAGCCGGTGTGCTGGCTTCACAGTAGCGGATGGGTCGGACTCAGACGCGCGGCGGGAGGCCGCGCGCCGCGCGCTCTTCGGCCTCGATCTGCGCGTGGACCTTGCGCTCTTTGCGATCGAAGCGAAGGATGCCGCGGAGCACGAAGACGAACACGATGCTCACTCCGACGGTCGGCAGGAGAGACCATGCCGCGGCGAGCCAGAAGTTGTCCATCACCCCATGGTACGCGAGCCACTCTTCGTGCACATTCCCGCTCTTTCAGGATCCGCGTCCACAGCCCGCCTCTTCCGCCCTGCGTGGCCACGCGTTCCGCGACACTCTCGGCATGACAACAGTTCTTCGTGCCACCGATTCCGCCGCGTTCCTCGCCCTGGTCCCCCCTCTCGCCGGGTTCACACCTCGTCGGAGCATCGTCCTGCTCCCTTTCTGCGGCGCCCGCACGGAAGGAGCCATGCGGCTGGACCTCCCCGACGACGAGACCGATCTCGAGCACTACGCTCATGCGGCAGTCGGCCTGGCGTCGCGCGTCACCGGCACCGATGCCGTGGCACTCGTGGTCTACACCGACGAGGAGTCCCAGGCCACCCGCGACGGGCTCGTGCTGCCGTACGCCGTTGCCGTCGACGAGGTGCTGGGGTCCGCGGAGGATGCCGGTCTCCGAGTGGTCGACGCGCTCTGTGTGACGCCGTCGGGATGGTCGAGCTATCTCGACCCGGCGCCGCGTCTCCACCCCCTCGCGGAGGTCCTCCCGCCCGCGGAGGTGCCATCGGTGGGCGATGTCTCCGGGGATCAGTGGGCCGGAGCGGAGCTTCCCGAGGTCGACCTCGCAGAGAAGGAAAGGGTCGGGCGAGCGATGCAGGAGCTGACGGCACTGCTCGATCAGGAGGAGACAGGACGCAGCGCGCGTGTGACCGGACACGAGAACCCCCAGCTGATCGCTGCGCTCGTGCTGTTGGAAGACATCCCGGCGCTCTTCGAGTCCGTGCTCGCGACTCCCGATACGCTCCCGCCGTTCGCGACCGCGACGTTGCTGTGATGTCTCGAGCGCCCGCTTCTGCGAGATGTGGCGATCGCCCAGTGGGCCACCGATCTCCTCGGCGGCAAGCGCGCCTACAGCGCACAGATGGCCTTCGCGACCAGCGGCGAGATGGTCCCGGACGAACTGGGGCGGTTGTTCCTGGGCCAGGGGCCCGGCCCGGACCCGGAACGGCTTCGCGTCGCCCTCTCGGCCGTCCGCGCGGCGGCCGCACGGGCACCGCGGGCTTCACGACCGGCACCGCTGACGGCGGCGGCGTGGTTGGCCTGGGCCCTCGGCCGCGCCACGCATGCGGGTCACTACCTCGACCTGGTGCGCGAGATCGATCCCGGCTACTCTCTCGCAGCGTTGCTGGAGACCATGATCGGCAGCGCCCTGTTGCCGGAATGGGCGTTCCGTCGGGGCCCGGCACGATGAACGCCGGGCCCCGCGGACTACTTCACCAGCGGGAAGAGGATGGTCTCGCGGATCCCCAGGCCGGTGATCGCCATCAGCAGACGGTCGATCCCCATGCCCATCCCCCCGGATGGCGGCATGCCGTGCTCGAGTGCTCGCAGGAACTCCTCGTCGACAGGCATCGCCTCGACGTCACCCCGTGCGGCGAGCTTCGCCTGCTCCACGAAGCGCTCGCGCTGGATCACGGGGTCGACGAGCTCGGAGTACCCGGTCGCCAGCTCGAACCCACGGATGTACAGGTCCCACTTCTCCACGACGCCGTCGATCGAGCGGTGTTCACGCACGAGAGGGGAGGTGTCGACGGGGAAGTCCATCACGAACGTCGGGCGCACCAGATCGCCCTTCACGAAGTGCTCCCACAGCTCTTCGACGAGCTTGCCGTGGGTGGCCTGAGGCGGAAGATCGACACCGGTCTGCTCGGCGAAGGCGATGAGGTCTTCGACGGAGTCCTGCGGGGTGACCGTGCGGCCCGATGCTGCGGAGAGCGACTCGTACATCGAGATGCGGTCCCACTCGCCGCCGAGGTCGTACTCGGTGCCATCGGCCCAGGTCACGGTCGTCGACCCCGCGACCGCGATCGCCGCCTTCTGTACGAGTTCCTGCGTCAACGCGGCCATCTGGTTGTAGTCGCCATAGGCCTGGTAGGCCTCGAGCATCGCGAACTCGGGGCTGTGCGTGGAATCCGCACCCTCATTCCGGAAGTTGCGGTTGATCTCGTAGACACGCTCGATGCCCCCGACGACCGCGCGCTTCAGATACAGCTCCGGCGCGATGCGCAGGTACAGCTCCGTGTCGAAGGCGTTCGAGTGGGTGATGAACGGGCGTGCGGATGCCCCTCCGTGCTGCACCTGCAGCATCGGGGTCTCGACCTCGAGGTAGTTGTGGCTGGTGAAGGTGGCACGCAGGCTCGCGTTCACGGCCGCACGCGCACGGACCGTGGTGCGTGCCTGCTCACGGACGATGAGATCGAGGTAGCGGCTGCGCACGCGCCCTTCCTCGCTGAGCTCGGAGTAGGCGTTGGGGAGAGGAAGGACCGCCTTCGACGCGATCTCCCAGCCATCGGCCATGATCGACAGCTCTCCGCGACGGCTGGAGATCACTTCTCCGTGCACGAAGACGTGATCGCCGAGGTCGACGTACTCCTTCCAGTCCGCCAGCGACTCCTCGCCGACGTTCGCAAGCGAGATCATCGCCTGGATGCGTGCGCCGTCGCCGGCCTGCAGCGTCGCGAAGCAGAGCTTGCCGGTGTTCCGGCTGAACACCACACGACCGGCGACGCCGACCACGACGCCGGTCTCATCGCCGGCTTCGAGGTCACCGTACTCGGCGCGCAGCGCGGGGATGGTGTGCGTGATCGGCACGCCCACCGGGAAAGCTCCCCCACCGGCATCCGTCCGCTTCTCGATCAGACGCTCGCGCTTGGCGAGTCGCACGGCCTTCTGTTCGTGGACGTCTTCCTCGGCGGGGAGGTCGTTCGAGGCCGGTTCGGGCGCGGCGGACGCGTCAGTCATGTGCGGGGCTCCTTGAAAGTCGTTCCCAGTTTACCGAGGCGGCGCCTCCTCCCTCGGCACGGGCTGGGTAGCCTCGAAGAATGGCCCACACACGGATCCTCCGCGCGTTCGCTGCCCTCTCTCTCGCTCTTGCCGGGATCGCCACGCCAGTCACCGCGGAAGCGGCACCCGTGTCCACGGCCGACGTGGACGACTTCTCGTATGCCTCGTGGGATGCCGACTACGAGGTCGGCCTGGATCAGGAGGGCCGCGCGCTGATGCGGGTGACTGAGACGCTGGTCGCCCGCTTCCCCGAGACCGATCAGAATCGCGGAATCGTCCGGGGACTGCCGACCTCATACCAGGGCGCCAGCACCGAGACGCGGATCATCGCGGTCACGGATGAAGACGGTACTGCCGTCCCCTACGAGACCGACGAGGAAGACGGACTCACCTTCGTGAGCATCGGCACCGACGACTACGTGCAGGGCCTCACCACGTACGTGATCGAGTACGAGATGCGCGACGTGGTGCTGGCGACGAGTCCGACCGATGGGTCGTCGACGCCGTCGGTGGACGAATTCTATTGGGACCTGCTCCCCCTCGACAGCACACAGCCCATTGAACGCTTCCGTGCCGACATCACGTTCGACAGCGAGATGTCGGCGGCGCTCACCGGCTCCGCCCGCTGCTATACCGGTGCTTTGGGCTCGAGGGACAAGTGCGACCTTCAGGGCCCGACCACCGACGGTGGGGCCGCGACGTTCCGGGTCGAATCCGCCCAGTTCCCCGCCGGTCACGGGGTGACCGTGGCAATAGGCTTCGACGCGGACACCGTCGCACAGCCCCTCGCGCGGACGCCGGATCCGGTGGGCGACATCGCCCCGCTGATCGCCGCCGCCGGTGCGGTCGGCGTCTCCGTCGGCAGCTGGGTGGCCGTCGCAGGGTTCACGCGCCGACGCCGGAGAGCGACCGGGATCGTCATCGCCCAGTACGACGTGCCGGATTCGCTTCCTCCCTTGCTCGCCGGCGCCGTCATCCCCGGCGCGAAAGACATGATCCCCGCCGAGATCGTCCACCTCGCCGTCCGCGGCAGCCTGCGCATCGAAGAGGGCGCGACGGCGGAGGAACCCCGGTTGCGGCGTCTGCGGGCGACGACCGGGTCCGACGAGCTGGACGAGGCCGCGCTCGAGGCGCTCTTCACCGACGCCGACCCCGACGGTGTCGTCGACGTTCCTGCCGCAGACGAGGCGTTCGCCGCGCGGATGTCCACCCTGGAGCAGAGCGGGAAGGTTGCCGCGGCATCGCGTGGCCTGACCGAGAAGGCCCGCAGTCGCGCGGCCGTCATCCTGCAGTGGTGCGCGATCGGCATCGCAGCGATCGGCCTGGCCCTCGGCATCTGGGCCGCCACGACCGGCCGCCTCTCCGCCATCCCCGGTGTGGTCGTGATCTCCTTCGTCGCGTTCCTCGTTCTGCTGTCGAGCCTGTACGCGTTCTCGAAGCACACCGTGCTCACCGCAGAGGGCGCCCGTACCTACGAGTACCTGCAAGGCGTGCAGGAGTTCATCCGGGTCGCCGAGGCCGACCGCCTGCGCATGCTCCAGTCCTACAGCGGTGCAGAACGCCGACCGGACGGCACCGCCGACGTCATCCACCTGTACGAACGGCTCCTCCCTTACGCGATCCTGTTCGGCATGGAGAACGAATGGGGCGATGTCCTCGAGCATGCCTATGCGCATGAGCATCGCGGAGCGACCTGGATGGGCGACCCCGCGTCCTTCGCCGTCCGGATGCAGCTCGCGGCGTTCATGGCCTCGTCGCGCTCCGCCGCGACCTACACGGCACCCTCGACGAGCGCCTCGTCGAGCGCAGGCGGATCATTCGGCGGCGGGTTCTCCGGGGGCGGAGGCGGCGGCGGGTTCTCTGGCGGGCGCTGAGCCCGGGCCCGGGAGAGACCTCGGCTCAGCGCCTGTCGTACCGTGCGCCCGCGGGATTGGACGGCTGAATCGTCAGCACCAACAGCACGATGTCCCCGACAGACGGAATGAGCCGCAGCAGGACGAACCACCCCGAGAGGTTCGTATCGTGCAGGCGTCGCACGGCCAGCGCGATTTGTGGCACGAGCGTGGCCAGGGTCCAGACCGCCAGGAGCGTGATCCCGACGTTGAAAGCGGGTCCCAGGGAGAAGACCTCAGTTCCGGTGTCGAATTCGCCGCCCGCGACGCCTATGGCAACAATCGAGCCCGCCAGAACCAGATAGACGACGGTGGTGGCGAGTTGCCACCACCAGTACTCCGAGCGACTCGCACGACCGGAGAACGTGGCGTACTTGCGAAAGAACCTCGTGATCGCTTGCCCCAAGGAAGCACCGTAGAGCGGATCAGTCACGCTCGCCGTACTCATGAGTCGCCCCTCTCATCGCCCGCCGAAGATCATTGCGGCCAGCGGAGGATCGTGATCGCGCTGCCGAAGGTGTTCCGCGGGATGGTGTCGCCCGTTCCCAGCTGTCCGAACGCGTTGCTCCCCGCCGAGCTGAACGTGCCGTCCTGCCCGAGATACAGAGCATGATCTGCGCCGGCCCCGGTCTGGAGTGCGACCGACCCCGGGGCGAGCGTCACCGGCGTCGGTGAGGGCACAGACCCGCCGGTGGTCCCCAGCCCCAACTGTCCTTGACTGTTGTCTCCCCAGGCGAACAGGGCCCCGTCTGCGCGCCACGCGTAGAACGACGAGGAGCCTGCAGCGGGGAAAGAGGCGTCCGCTCCGACGATGCCGGTCGCACCGACGACGACCGACGCCGCCGCAGACGTCGCGGAGAAGAGGGACCCATCCTGACCCCAGGCGAGGACGACGTCGGTGCCCGCCGCGACACCCCCGACCGTGGAGGTGATCCCCGTGAGCGTCACACCCGCAGCAGTCCCGAACCCGCTGCCCCACGCCACCGTGACTGCACCACCGTCGACCGAGGCGATTCCTTGGAAGCGTCCCGCGGCAGCGCCGACGACGACCTGCGTATCCAAGCCCTGTGCCGTCACGCGCGCCGGCGGACTCTGCCCCGTCGCAGGGCGACCGAGACGACCGCTTCCTCCGGTACCCCAGGAATACAGAGCGCCGCTCTCCGTCCACGCCAGGTAGTAATAGCCGCCGCTGGAGACGCCGACGACCGGGTCGCCGAGTGAGTCGAAGAACGCGTTTCGTGAAGGAGTAGGGCTCGTCCCGCTGATAGCCCCGTTCCCCCAGGTGTAGACGCCGCCGTCCGCGGCGAGAGCGATGACGGTATCCAACCCGCCGTCCGCCTTGACGACCTCCACCCCCGGTGGCAACATCACCCTTTCAGGAACAAGACGTGAGCCGCCGACACTCCCGTTTCCCAGTTGGCCTCCGGAGTTCCCGCCCCAGGTGAAGATCTCACCGGCAGCTGTCCAGCCCATCGAGTAGTTCTCTCCGGCATCGATACCGACGAAGCTCAGCGGAACGGAATCCACAGCCGCCACGCTCGACTGCACCCGGCCCGCGTCCCCGAACTGAGCGACGGACCCTTGACTGGCTCCCAGCACGGATGCCGCCACCGCGATCGCGATCGCGACGATGAAGGGGGCGAGGCGTCTGCGTCGTCGGGCCGTCATGCTTCTCCTGCGTGATCTGTCTTCGTGCGCTCGGTGTTCTTGCGCGAATGGGGACGTGTCGGTATCGCTGCCAGCACGACCAGAGCGACGACCGCGCCGAGGAACCAGGGCGACTTCATCACGGCAAGGGCCCCGCCGGCGTGGGGAATCGCGAACGCTACCGTCTGCGTCTGGGCGCCGAGGGCATACGGCGCCGCGTCAGCCGCGGGGTTCGCATCGCCCTTCAGCGTCGCGAGGGTGAGCCCGTCACGAACGGTCAGATCGACGATGCGGTGGGTCACCAGTTTCCCGTCCCCCGCACGGGGGACGCTGATCACGTCGCCGACCTGGAGCTCGTCGGTGTCACGAGGAATCGTCATCGCCGCGGAGCCCTCCGGAATCGCAGGAGCCATCGAGCCGGAGGAGAAGATGAGGACTCGCGCTCCGATGATGGCGGCGAAGAGCGCGATCACCACCGCTGCGGCCCCGATGATCGCAGCGGTGTTCAAGAACACCCGCCACCCCTTCCCTGACGACGAGGTAGACGTCGAGGCAGGCGTCGATGCGGTGGTGTCGATCATGATCCCCGCCGTTCCCGCCGTCGTCGCCTCCCGAAGCGGAGCGCTGCGCCCACCGGCAGGCATGCCAACGCGAGAAGCAACGTCCCGCCGACCGCCACCCCCGTCGGAGGCAGAGCGTCCGGTGGGTTGGCCGGTGGACTCGAGAGGACGCAGACGTCTGCTTCGGTCGCGGTGACGATGTAGTTCGCGACCCCGGACTGACCCTGATACTCGTTTCCGGCGGTGATGGGCAACTCGGCGACCATCGTCACCGTGACCGTCCCCTGCGCCGGGATCGCCTCCGGGTTGTCCGAGCACCGACCTTCCTCCGACAACGAGAAACTGACGTCGAGCGGAGTGTCGCCCCCGAACAGATCACCGGACTGCATCAGCTCCGAGGACAGCTCGACAGGTACATCGTTGCTGTTGGTGAGCGTGAGCGTCCGCACCTGTGGGTCGCCGGGCTTGATGTTCTCGACCGTGACGACGGGCGGAACCCAGACGAGCTCTGAGGGGACCCCGACCATGTCACTCATGACGGACAGCGCTATGCCTGCGTCGCTTCGAACGGGAACACCACCGTGACACCCTGTCCAGCGGCGCCGACCGGAGCGGCCGAATCGAAGGAGACGACGATGTTCAGAGTGGTCCCGTTGGCCGCTCCGCCCGAGGAGATGTCAAGCCCGGTGAACGACGCCGAGGCCAAAGTTCCGTTGAACAGCTCGGTGGACGTGCCGGTATCGGTGATGACGACCGTCAGGTAGTCCTCCAGAGCCGTCGCCGGCGTTCCCTCCGAGTTCGTCAGAATCGGGGCGCCGAGGCTGAGCAGCGCATCGATCGTGCCGGAGTTGTAGACGAGCAGGTCGAGGTCGACGGAGTCGCCCGGCGCGAGGTTGTCGAACCCTGCGCTGAAGTCGACGAGGTAGTTGTCCGGGTTGCCGTCCTGGTCGTCGTCGAACTTGAGGTCCAGTGTCCCCGAGGTGAACGTGGTCTCCACGTTGCCTGTGTCGGTGAACGCCGCGAGGGTCGCGCCCACGGCTGCCACGGCGATTATCCCGATCGCTGCCAGCACTTTCGCGCGGGTACTGATCTTCACGTCCATCTTGATCCTCCGATGCACCTAAGACCCGCGTCAGCGAGTCGTAATCTGATCTCCCCGCGGTGCCCGGAAGATATCACCATTCAAGACAGAGGGGGTCGTTTTCACATGATCGACCACAAATCGTGATCATTCCTGTTCGTCGTCGAGCGCGGTCGCCCAGCCGCCGATGCCACGCTACGGTTCGGATTCGACGCTTGAGTGGCGAATAGTCGCGATTCAGTAGTCGCGCCGGCGGGATCAGTGCCGAGCGTCCCACGGGGGTCCCCTGGATGCACACGCAGATCCGCACCGCGACGCACCCAATTTCCGGTCCGCCGCCTCTCACCACCCGGGGATCCGCCGTTCCGCATCGATGACGACTGCTGGAATGAGATCTTTCGTCCCGGCTGGAAGGTCTTCATGTACAAGCGCGAGTTCGCGAACGACGAACGCCACGCAGATCTGCGTGATCGCTCGCGACGGTTGCGGAGGACCGCTCGCCTGTCGAGAGATCGGACGACTCGGCAGGCGAGAGGGTGGTGGGGCGCGATCGGCTATGGAGCGGCGCTCGTCGGCCAGGTGGCGATGATCGTCCTGGGCGTCATCGTGAACTTCGGCGTCGAGAACGGCGTCGCGCAGCTCGACTGGCTCGGCGCATGGGCTCTGGTCGGGACCCTCTATGCCTCTTTGGCACTCCTCGGGCTCGGCCTCTCCGCCCGGCTCCCGGCGGACGCTCGGCCGCATCGCTTCATCGCCAGCAGACTTTCGCGGATCGTGGCGACGTCCACGACGATCCTGGCGAGCATGACCGGCCTCACCGCCGCCCTCCGTGTCCTCGCTCTCAGCCCGGACTGGCTCGTCGGGCTGAGGACGACCATCATCGGCGTGTGGGTGATGGTTCTCGCGTGGGGTTTCCTGCACTGGGGCTTCGCACAGATCTACTTCCAGCGCAGTCTCACGGCCGACGAGCCGCAGTTCGACTTCCCCAGAACCCCACTTCCTCGCATGGTGGACTTCGTTTATTTCTCCTTCACGGTCGGAAGCAGCTTCGCCGCGTCCGATGTCACCGTGCTCTCCAGCCGCACACGGTGGACCGTGGTCTGGCACTCCGTGTCCAGCTTCTTCTTCAACGGCCTGATCATCGTGCTCGCGCTCAACACGATCATGTCCAACGGCTTCCGATAGTCGAGGTCACCGCACGGAGAGGGACGCAACTCACGCACGGGTCGGGGAGTCTGAATACCTCAATCGACGCAGCCGACACGGAGAAGCCACACCTGAGCGCGCACGCGAGTCCAGGTCGACGTAGCTTCATGGATCGCACCTGTTGCGCGCCCCCGTTCCCGAGGTGGGTGTTCCGCGCAACACCTCAGGGTGCGCCTTCCCGGGGAACGAACCCCACGCGCTCCCGCGCGTTTCACCATGCAAAGAAAGAACCCCATGCACACCAGTCCTTCACGCCCTCTTTCCCGAGGAGCGCGCTTCGGCCGAACCACAGCCGCCATCATCCTCTCCATTCTGGCCATCGTGGTCGGCGTTGCACTCGCCGTCGTCTTCGCCGTTCTCGGGCTGCACCTCAGCCTGGTCGCGGGTCTGATCGCGGGTGCCGTGGCCCTCTTCGGGGCTACCTGGCTGCTGACCGCTCTCGCCCACAAGACGTGGCCGCCCTCGAACACACGACCGCGCCCCGCGCTGGGCCGACGCAAGTCTCCCTATCTGGTCGCGGGCGCCACTCTGGTCGTCGCCTCTGTGACCGCCGGCACCACCGTGCTCGCCCCGGTCGAGGGTACGGAGACGCCCATCGCCGCGCCGGAGCCCAGCTTCTGGGACCTCGAGACCGGGTCCCGCATCGCGTACTGGGAATATGAGGCAGAAGGCGACGAGACGTCGCCGACGCCGATCATCTACGTCCACGGCGGCCCCGGCGGGTTCACCGACGAACAGGACTTCAGCTTCATCCCCCAGCTGGCCGAGACCGGGCACGATGTCTATCTCTACGATCAGCCGGGCGCAGGTCTCTCACCCGACCTCGAACTCGACGAATACACCGAGGAGCGCTGGCTCGCTGACCTCGACGCCATCCGCGAGAAGACGGAGTCGGAGAAAGCAATCTTGATCGGCCAGTCGGCCGGTGGGTACATCGTGGAGGCCTACGCAGCGAACTACCCGGACCACGTCGAGAAGGCGATCCTCACGGCTCCCGGCGGCTACCTCGCATCTGACGAGCTCACGGCAGCGGAGGCCGCCGAAGGGGCAGAGCTCGAGCGTCTCGACCCGGATTTCCACAACCGCAGTGGCGATGTCGCGAAGATGCAGGAAGCGCTGACCCCTCGGATCCTCGTGGCAGTCGCCTTGCAGGGATTCGGCATGACAAGCGCTTCGGCCAACCTCGTGTCGCAGGACGAGCTCAAGCGGTGGTCGGCGACAGCACTGGATTCGGGCTTCGGACTCAACTTCATGTCGAACATGGAGCTCAACTCCGAGTTCACGGAGCACATGCCGGACACGATCCAGCGTCTCGAAGAGCTGGACATCCCGACGATGATGCTCAAGCCGCAGTTCGACTACGTGAGCTGGACGGCACAGTACGCCTACGTCGAAGCGAACCGTGACATGCAGGTCGTCTACATCGAAGGGGCGGAGCACCGGGCATGGGCCCTGCAGCCGGAGGCGTCGTTCGATGCCATCGCCACCTTCATCGACGGCGGCGTGCAAGAGGTGTACACCGGTTCGGAGTCCCCCGCCATCACGCTCGGCGACGACTGACGGATCGAGCCCCCGGCCACCGCGATCTTCCGGGATCGCGGTGGCCGACGCGATCACCCGACACACGACGCCCGGTCGGAGCGACTCAGCGAAGGGCCTCCAGGTGGTTGCTCAGGCCCTGTCGCCCTTGCAGATCCAGCTTGCGGAGAAGTCGATGGATATGGCTCTCCACCGTCCTGACACTGAGAACGAGTCGGATCGCGATCTCCGGATTCGTCAGGCCCTCGGCCGCCAGCCGACCGACCTCCTTCTCCCTTTCGGTGAGCGCAGTGGCCGTTGCGGCGAACCGAGCGGTGTCTATCTGTCGCCCGGCAAGGTCGGTCCGGAAACGCTCTTCTCGTGCCCGTGCCGCGGCTTCCCGCTCCGGATCCGCGGCCTTGGCGAACGCCGTTGCGGCGAGCTTGCACGCAGAGAGAGCCAGACCGGTCAGACCTCGGTCCTCCAGAACGTCGACGGACGCGAGCATCGCCGCGGGGTCTCCGGCCACGCCCGCCGCGACGAAGTCCGCATATGCGGCGAGCGAGCGAGCATCGGGGAGGTCTCGCAGTTTCTGTCGAACGTCGGCCAGGCGTTCGGGAGACGGCACCAGCTCGAGCGAGGACAGGAGCTCCGTCACCCCTGCGTATCGTGCATTGCGATTCCACAGATCCGTGCCGGAACTCCACAGGACCTCCCCCGCCCGAGTGAGGTCGCCCTCGAAGGCCAGGAGTTGCGCCCTCGGCCAGGCTCGAGACTGCCCGGGCAAGGGGCCGTCGGGGTATTCGAGCTTCTCTATCTCCGCGGCGAACCGCTCCCCCGCCGAGACCTTGCCTCGTCGGATGTTGATCACCGCACTGATCGACAGCAAGGCGAGCGGGATGCCCGGCGGATAGACGGCCGGATCACCCGCGGAATGCAGGGTCTCCAAGACGTCATCGGCGGCGGTGTAGTCTCCTGCGAGCATGTGCCCCAGGGCGAGGGCTGCACCGAACGTGCGTAACGCATCCACATCGAGATACCCGTGCGCTTCGTCGAAGCCGCGGCCGAGGAAGTCCATCCCCTCCCGATGCCGGCCGGCTCCGAGCAGGGCGAGTCCCATGAGCGCCCGCGAAAGGTGGGAAGCATGTCCGTCGTCGAGCGTCGACACCTCCGCGAAGACCCGCCTCGCATCATCGAATCGACCGAGGCAGACGAGCACGAGCATCTGCGTCTCCCACAGCGTGATCTTCACAGGGCCGGGCAGATCATCCTCGACCTCGAGCTTCGAGGTGAAGTCCTGGGGAACTTCACGGAGGTTGACGAGCAACCGCACCTGAGCCGCATCGAGGAGACGTCGATACGGCCCCAGGGAGAGATCAGCGGCATCCCGTCGGAGTTGCGCGAGCGCCTCGTCGAGTTCCCCCGCCACGTACGCGCGCCACTGTGCTCGCAGGACCACGAACTCGGCCAGACTCGCGCCGTCCCCCAGACTCGGGTCGACGGTGTCGATGATCCCTTCCACCGTGGATCGCACCGTCTCGGTACTCGCGTGCATGAGCGCCGTGGCGTATCGGACCGCTGCAGCCGGTGACGGATTCACCGCCCATTCCGCAGCCGTGACCAGGCGCAACGTCCGCGCACGTTCCTGGAGAAGACGCACGAAGAGAGCATCGTCCACGCTGCTGATGCTGCGCCGCGGCTCGTCAGGCTCCGACTCCTGCTCCCCGAGCCCTGCCCCGAGCTTGTCCTCGACGAGTTCGATGAGGCGAGTCCTTCTCGTCGCCAAGGGCTCATGCCGGAAGTATTCGACGAGGAGGGGAGGAACGACCGTCACGAGTCGTCGTCCTGCGCTCGGGACGATCGCGATCGTCCCCCGTTCCTCGAGCAATTCGAGGATCTCCCACGGCACGAGTTTCCGCACCGTTTCGAGGTCTGCGACGCCGACGACCGCGATGATCTCCAACGCGTCCCGCGTGTGATCCTCGAAGCCCTCGAGATGCGCTTCGAGCACCGCACGGAGAGCTCCGCTCCAGAGGTCGCGCGATGCCTCCCACTCCCCGGTGCTCCGACGAGACATGCGCTGTTCGCGAATCGAGGCGTCGACCAGGGTGAGGAGAAGCCCGACATTTCCTCCGGACTTCGCGAAGAGGCGGCTCATCGTTCCCGCTTCGACCGGTGCGTCGAGGTGTTCCCTGAGCACCGACTCCATCTCGTCGAACCGGAGGGGCTCGATGTCGATCACGTATGCAGGCTCGAGCGTCGACGCGGGCAAGCCCGTCGGGGTATGGCGTGCACGAAGGCCCTGGAGGCGCGATATCACGACCGGCACGCCGGCGTCTCGGCGGACGTACTCGACCACTCCCCAGGATGACTCGTCGAGATCATCCCAGTCGTCCACGAGCAGCACCCCTGTTCGCGCACGGAGTCGCTCGGCCAGCGCGCGTGCCGTCTCATTCAGAGTCGCTGGTCGAGCACCCGTCGCGGTACCGAACCCGGCGAGGTGCAGCGCGCCCAAACTGTGCTGCCGCAACGACGCGATTCCTCGTGCCCTGACGACGGTCCATTCCCGATCCTCGAGGCGGGAGGCCAGGGCACGGAGGAATGTGCTCCGACCGCTCCCCCGCCCGCCCACGATGTCGACGCTGACGCCTGCCATCAGGAGATCCATGGCGGCGGCCAGCGGACGCTCTCGACCGATGACCATGGGCCACCTCCTCTCAGGCGCTCCGATGCCCTCAAGATAGACCTGGTGCCCACCGGGTACAAGCACTCGCTCCAGGACTCGTGCGCGCAACACGGTCAGATCAGCGGAGAAGGATCCGATGCCTCGCGAAGGGCGCGTTCGACGGTCGACTGCACCAGCGCCGACAGGTATCCGCCCGGGTTCTCCACGCCGATCTCACGCAGCCTTGCGGTCGACTGCCCAATGATCGACCGGGAGAACTCGGTCGCGGTGGCGATCGCGTCGGCGTACGCGGGACGGTCGGCCTCGGCGATCACGACCGGTTCGCAGCCCATCTCCACGGCGAGCGCCTGAGCGATGGGCAGCACAGCAGCGGGCGCGGTCACCGCGGCGAAGCCGGCCTGCAGCTGGCGGAGGTCGATCGACGTCCCGGTGAAGGTGATCGCCGGGTGCACGGCGAGGGGGATCGCACCGCGTGCGGCGGCAGGACTCAGAACCTCGATGCCGAACGCCGGATCCGTGTGCAGCACGAGCTGTCCGACCTGCCAACCGCCCACCTCGGCGATACCCGCGACGAGCGAGGGCAGCTGCTCCGAGGGGACCGCGATGATCACGAGTTCGGCGCGACGCACGACGTCGAGCGCATCGAGCACCGGCACATCGGGAAGGACCGCAGAGGCACGCTCATCGTCGGAGCCGCTCGTGATCCCGACCACGGCGTGCCCTGCCCCACCGAGCGCGGCTCCGATCACGGGACCGACGCGCCCGGCGCCGATGATCCCGACGCCGAGTCGCCCGTCCCGCGGCACCGTCACTGCTCCGACCGCGGCTGCGGCGGCGTCGCCGGTGGAGGCGGCGGCGCGGCGGGAGGCCCGGAGTACGGAGGCGGAGGTGCGACCGGAGGCGTCCCTGTGTACGGAGGCGGAGGAGAGACCGGAGGCGGCCCCGTGTAGGCCGGGGGCGCCGGAGGAGTCGGCTCAGATGCGGTGGGCGAATGCTCGCTCCATCGGTGGCTCCTGTCGCGCGACGCGGCCTCAGCGGCGGCGACCACGACACCGTCGAGCAGCGCCAGGGCATCGGCACGCTCGAGTCCGGAGAGGTAACCCGTGATCGGACCGGGAACGGTGTGAACCTGTGCCCCCGACACCCGCTGTGCTCGATCGATCGGTCCCTGGCTGAGGGACACGCCCTGCAGGCGCGCGAGCGGGAACACGGCGAGCTTGCGCCACACGATCCCGCGACGAAGCAGCAGCCCGAAATCGGTCACGAGATAGCCGTGCCGCTTCCACGAGAACGGACGCCGCCACCGCGCTCGACGAGGCATCGTCCGGTAGGCATCGCCCTCCGCCGGACCCACGATGCCGTGCTCCCAGAGTTCCGGGATGTTCGCCGCCGGAACGTCCGGCAGAACCAGCCCGAGGACACGCTCGACGTCGGCCCGCTTGCCGACCGGGAGCACCACGTTGAACTGCTGTCCGCTTCCGGAGGACTGCTGCGCGGCGCTCTTGCCGCTCATCCGGTTGATCCGGATCGTCCACCAGCCGAACGGACGCCACAGCAGGGACTGCGACACCTCGACCGCGAAGATGCGTCCGGGCGGAAGCGTCTCGGTCACCGTGGTGAGGAGACCGTAGGTGATGCGTACGCCGTCGGGCGTCGGGGCGATCGAATAGCGCAACGACTTCGAGATCTGCGCCCAGGTGATACCGACGACCGCGATGACCATCGGCACACCCATGCCGAGGCCCAGGCCGAGCAGCACGATCCCGCCGCCCGTGTCGCCGTCGACGAACATGCCGATCAGCGCGCTGCCGAAAGCGATCGCGAAGATCGCGCCGAAGAACACGAACCAGAGCAGGCCCGAGATCAGCTGGGAGCCGACCAGACGGCCCGTCGGGATCTTGACGACGCTCTCAGGGACGACATCGGCGAGGTCCACCCCCGCGAGGAGTCCGTTGACGCCCTCGTTCATCGAGCCGACCAGCTGCGCGCGAGCAGAGGTAGGCGCGTCCGCCGCGGCAGTGGGATCAGGGTTCTGGGCCGCAGCGCGTGCCGCCCTCGCTCCGGAAGCCAGGCGGAGGATGTCCGACCGGACGGACTCCGCGCGAGCCGTTGCGAGATACTCCAGCTCCACGTTCGCGTCGTTGCCCGCGCCGACGACCTCGAGCTTGGCGAGGCCGATGATGCGAGCGGGGAAGGGGCGGGTGAGATTGACGCCCTGCACCCGATCGAGCGGTGCCCGACGGTGCGAGCGGAAGATGATGCCCTTGCGCACTTCGACGTGGTCACCGGTGATGCGGAACTGCTGGAAGCGCCAGACGAACCAGAAGATCAGTATCAGCACGATCGCGAGACCGAGCACGCCGAGCAGCACGACCAGGATCAGGTTGTTCGCGAGCACCCACTCGACGGGGTCGGCCCCGGCGTAGTCACCGTAACGCGCCTCCTCCGGCGCGAACAGGGCCACGGCCCACGCGATGAGGCGATCGCGCATGTTCGCGATCGTGATGCCGGCGACGATGATGAGCACTAGCCCGCCCTTGAAGAGCGGGGTGAGCGGATGCATGCGGTGCCACTCGCCGTTGGCGAGGCTCGTGGACGGCTCCGAGGCCGTCGCCTGCGCACTCGGAGACGGCGGGAGCTGCGGCTCGCTCACAGGCCGGTCCGACGGGTCTCGGCAACGTGGATGAGCGTGTCGCGAAGTGCCTCCGCGGCCTCCTGGGTGAGCCCGGGGATCTGCACGCCGGTCGTCGCCGCCGCGGTGACCATCTTCAACTGGGCGATACCGAAAGCGCGATCGAGAGGTCCTTGCGTGATGTCCACCAGCTGCATGCGTCCATAGGGAACCGCGATCATGCGCTGCCAGAGGATTCCCTTGCGGAAGACGATGTCATCGGCACGCAACATGTATCCGATCGCCCTGGCCTGGCGCGGAAGGATGACGAGAGCGAAAACGGTGATCAGCAGGATCACGCCGGCGGGGATCCACACCCACTGCTGGTGCAGCACCAGGTTCAGCACGACGGCCGCGACGGCCACCAGGACGATGAAGATCACGTTCTGCACGATCTGGGACACGACGTAGCGGGGCGAGATCTGGTGCCAGGTGCCGTCGAGCTCCAGCCGGGCCTCGTTGCGCGCGGTGCGCAGCTTCGAGTATGTGCCCTGGTCGAGGGCGGCGAGATCAGTGCCCTCCGCCGGGTTGAGGGGCGTGGTCTCTGGGTTCTGAGTCATCAGGATCCTTCGGCAGGGTGCAGAACTGTTCGGCGACGAGAGCGGCGATCACGAGGATGATCGCGCTTCCGATCAGGGCCAGCATGGCCACAGTCGACCCTACCTGCGGAACGACGGGACGGGACAGGAGGAACGCCAGTAGGCCGGCCCCGAAGCCGGCCATGATCGCCCCGAGCAGGCTCGAGGCACGGGCGAGTGTCGCCGCACGGAGGGCGCGGAACGGATCGATGCGGATCCCCGACCGCACGCTGCGCCGGACCGGCCAGGCGACCCCCACCGAGGCGACGGCGATCAGCAGGAGCAGCACGGGCAGCAGCAGCGACGGCGTGAACGTGATTCGGCCCGACACCGTGAGGATGTGATCGAGGAGGAATCCCGCGCCGCCGGCGAGCAGTGCGAGGACGACGAGGACGCCGAGGGACGTGCGCCTCATCCCTCGCCCCGTGCTCGAAGCCCGGCGACGAGGTCCGACACCTTTCCCTTGCCGAGCAGTTCGGCCTCGGGGTCGACATCGAGCCACGGATCGAGGACGAACAGCCGCTCGCCCGCCCGGGGATGCGGCAGCTGCAGGCGGGGGTCGTCCGACACGATGTCGCCGTACGCGATCAGGTCGAGATCGAGGGTGCGGTCGCCCCACCGTTCTCGGCGCTCCCTGCCGTTCTCGTCCTCGATGGCGTGGAGCATCCCGAGAAGGATCTCGGGCGCGAGTCGCGTGGTGACCAGGACGACCGCGTTCACGTAGCCGGGCGCGTCGGGGTCCGGACCGTCCAGGCGGAGTGCGACGGTCTCGAACAAGCGAGAGAGCCGGACGTCGCTCACCAACGGCAGCCGGGCGATCCGCTCGGCCGCCGCGCGGATGGTCCCGTGACGGTCCCCGAGGTTCGCGCCGAGCGCGACGACCGCCACGGTTTCGGGGCGGCCGGCGCGGCGGTCCGGCAGATCGAGCGGGTTTGCGAGGTTGCGGCTCATATCGTGATGTCTTCCATCGCCTCGGGCGCACGGCTGCGGTGCACCGTGACGGCCACATCGGCGAAGCTGAGCGGAATCGGGGCGTGCGGCTTGTGCACGGTGACGGTGACGTTCTGCACGCGCACGTCTTCCAGCGCCACGGCGGCGATCCGTTCGGCGAGCGTCTCGATCAGGTTCACCGGCTCGCCCCCCACCACCGCTGCCACCTTCTCGGCCAGTTCTCCGTAATGCACCGTGTCGGCCACGTCATCCGACGCCGCCGCCTGGTCCAGCGACATCCGCAGACGCAGATCGATCGAGAACTCCTGCCCGTCCTCCCGCTCGTGCGCATAGACGCCGTGGCGGCCGAAGACGGTCAGGCCGGTGAGGACGATCTCATCGAGGAAATCCATGCCTCTAGCGTACGGGGGACGCCTTCCGGCGGCTGAGCGGACGTTCAGCCCGTCCAGGCATGCGTTATCGCGAGCGCATCGCGGGTCGCGGCCACATCGTGGACCCGCACGGCCCACGCTCCGGCCTGCGCGGCGAGCGCGCTCGTGACAGCCGTCGCGAGATCACGGCGCGACTCCGACACCTCGTCGTCGGTGCCGGTCTCCTGGCGCAGTGTCTCCGCCAGGAAACGCTTGCGCGACGTGCCGATCAGGACCCGGGGCCCGAGCGCGACGATCTCCTCGAGTCCGCGCAGCACGTCCCAGTTCTGCGCCCCGGTCTTCGCGAAGCCGATACCCGGATCGACGATCACGCGCGACGGGGCGATCCCGGCCACGGCCGCCTCCCCCATGCGCTCGTGGAGTTCGCCGGCGACCTCGCGGGCGACACGGCGGTACTCGGCGTTCGCGTACATGTCCGCGGAGAAGCCGCGCCAGTGGCCGATGACGAAGTCCGCGCCAGACTCGGCGACGGCCGCACGCATCTCCGGGTCGGCGAGCCCGCCGGAGACGTCGTTCACGATACGGGCGCCCGCACGCACGGCCGCGGCAGCGGTGGCCGCACTGAGCGTATCGATGCTCACGGGCACACCGGCAGCGGCGAGTCGCTCGATCACGGGGATGACGCGCTGCTGCTCGACGTGCTCGCCGACCCGCTCCGCACCCGGCCTGGTGGATTCACCGCCGACGTCCAGCACGGTCGCTCCCTCGGCACGCAGTCGCAAACCGTGCGCGACCGCATGATCGACATCGAGGTAGCGCCCGCCGTCGCTGAAGGAGTCGGGCGTGACGTTGACGATGCCCCAGATGCCCGTCATCAGCGTGCTGCTCCGGACCCTGCCGCCCCGATCAACGTGATGAGCTCGGTCCGGGCGACAGCGTCCGTGTACTCGCCCCGGGCGGCGATCGTGAGCGTGGAGGTCTCGGTCTGCCGACCGCCCCGCATCGTCACACAGCCGTGGGCGGCGTCGAGCACCACCAGCACGCCGCGGGTGTCGAGGTGTTCGGCGATCGTGTCCGCGATCTGCTCTCCGAGTCGCTCCTGCACTTGAGGGCGCGCGGCGAGGATCTCGACCACGCGAACGAGCGCCCCGAGCCCCACGACCTGCTCCCCCGGAAGATACGCGATGTGGGCGTGCCCGGCGAACGGCAGCAGGTGATGCTCGCAGACCGAGCGGAAGCGGATGTCACGCAGCAGCACAGCGCCGGAGGGCAGGGTGTCGGGCGCCGGGCCGCGGGAGACGCTGATCGTGCGGGCGAGCGGCTCCGCCGGGTCCTCCCCCACCCCGGAGAAGAACTCGGAGTACAACTCCCCCATCCGCGACGGGGTCTGCTTCAATCCCGGTCGATCCGGATCCTCACCGATCGCCTCGAGAAGCTCGCGGGTGAGCCGCTCGACACGCTGTCTGTCGACGGTCACGTCACGCCGTCGCGGGCCGCGGGTGCCCGGCTCCCGCCGAACCCTGCTGCGTGCGCGGGGCACCAGCCGGGGCTTCGACGGATGCCGCGAGCGAGACGTCTTTCTTCGGTACTTCGATCGGAGGACGCTCGGACACCGGACGACCTTCGCTCGAGAGCCACAACGGGCGCTCCG
Source organism: Microbacterium aurugineum (assembly GCF_023101205.1). Classification (NCBI taxonomy): domain Bacteria; kingdom Bacillati; phylum Actinomycetota; class Actinomycetes; order Micrococcales; family Microbacteriaceae; genus Microbacterium; species Microbacterium aurugineum. The sequence goes on from NZ_CP078078.1 coordinate 2,927,543, forward strand.
GGAGCTTCTTGATCTCGGTGAAGATCTCGGCGATCTGGTTGTGGTCGAGGGTCTCCTCCTCGAGCAGGGCCAGAGCGAGCTTGTCGAGGATGTCGCGGTTCGCGCTGAGAACCTCGTAGGCCTCGTTGTGCGCCTGTTCGATGAGCGCGCGGACCTGGGTGTCGACCCGCTCGGCGATCGTCTCGGAGTACTCACGTCCGCGGCCCATGTCGCGCCCGGCGAACGGCTCGCCGCCCTCGGTGCCCAGCTTGACCGGACCGAGTTCGGTCGTCATGCCGTATTCGATGACCATCTTGCGAGCGATCGAGGTCGCCTTCTCGATGTCGTTCGAGGCACCGGTGGTCGGATCGTGGAAGACGAGCTCCTCGGCGACGCGGCCGCCCATGGCGTAGGTCAGCTGGTCCTGGAGCTCGTTGCGGGTGACGGAGTACTTGTCGTCGAGCGGCAGCACCATCGTGTAGCCGAGAGCCTTGCCGCGGGGCAGGATCGTGATCTTGGTCACCGGGTCGGTGTAGTTCATCGCGGCGGCGGCGAGTGCGTGTCCGCCCTCGTGATACGCGGTGATGAGCTTCTCCTTGTCGCGCATCACCCGGGTGCGGCGCTGCGGACCGGCGATCACACGATCGATGGCCTCGTCGAGGGCGCGGTTGTCGACCAGCTGCGCGTTCGAGCGCGCGGTCAGCAGCGCCGCCTCATTGAGCACGTTGGCGAGGTCGGCACCCGTGAAACCGGGGGTCTTGCGTGCGACGACCTCGAGGTCGACGTTCTTGGAGAGCGGCTTGCCCTTGCTGTGCACCTCGAGGATCTTCTGACGTCCCTTGAGGTCGGGGGCGTCCACGCCGATCTGGCGGTCGAAGCGACCGGGGCGCAGCAGCGCGGGGTCGAGGATGTCCGGACGGTTGGTCGCCGCGATCACGATGACGTTCGCGTTCGGGTCGAAGCCGTCCATCTCGACCAGCATCTGGTTGAGGGTCTGCTCGCGCTCATCGTTTCCGCCGCCCATACCGGCGCCGCGGTGACGGCCGACGGCATCGATCTCGTCGATGAAGATGATCGCCGGGGCGTTCTCCTTGGCCTGGCCGAAGAGGTCGCGCACACGCGAGGCTCCGACGCCGACGAACATCTCGACGAAGTCCGATCCAGAGATCGAATAGAAGGGGGCTCCTGCTTCCCCGGCCACCGCGCGGGCGAGCAGCGTCTTGCCCGTTCCTGGGGGGCCGTACAGCAGGACGCCCTTCGGGATGCGGGCACCGATCGCCTGGAACTTGGCGGGATCCTGCAGGAACTCCTTGATCTCGTGGAGTTCCTCGATGGCCTCGTCGGCGCCGGCGACATCGGCGAAGGTGACGGTCGGGGTCTCCTTGCTCACCAGCTTGGCCTTGGACTTGCCGAACTGCATGACCTTGCCGCCACCGCCCTGCATCGACGACAGGAGCCACCAGAACAGGAGGCCCAGCAGCACGAGCGGGAGAAGGAGGGAGAGGAAGCCGTCGAACCAGGTCGCCCGCGGCACGGCGTCGTTGAAGCCGTCCTTGGGAGCGGCCTCGTTGATCGCCGAGACGACCTCGTCGGCGCGTGCGTCGACGTAGTAGAACTGCACGTTCTCGGAGCCCTCGAACGGCTTGGAGAGTGTCATGTCCACGCGCTGATCGCCGTCGGTGGTGACCACCTCGGTGACCGTGGTGCCGGAGAGGAGCTTGAGCCCCTCCTGCGTCGTGATCTGCTTGGGCGCACCCAGATTCGAGATCAGCAGGAATCCGCCGAAGAGCAGCACGCCGATCAGCGCGACGTAGATCAGCGGATTCCGGGTGAGCTTCTTCACATCCATGATCGGATCAGCGTATCGCGCGCGCCCTAGGGGGTCGCTGTGCGTTCACCCACGGCGTACCCCGGCAGCACACCCGTCGTCGCGCGTCAGGAGTAGACGTGCGGCGCGAGCACGGCGACGTCGCGCAGGTTGCGGTACCGCTCGTCGTAGTCGAGGCCGTAGCCGACGACGAAGTCGGTGGGGATGTCGAAGCCGACGTACTTGCAGTCGATGACGACTTTCGCGGCCTCGGGCTTGCGCAGAAGTGCCAGCACCTCGATCGACTCCGCTCCACGCGAGCCGAAGTTCTCGAGCAGCCAGCTGAGCGTGAGACCGGAGTCGATGATGTCCTCGACGATCAGGACGTGCTTGCCGTTGAGGTCGGTGTCGAGGTCTTTGCGGATCTGCACGACGCCGCTCGACTTGGTGCTCGCGCCGTAGCTCGAGACCGCCATCCAATCCATCGGTGCGTGGAAGGGCAGTGCCCGCGCGAAGTCGGCCATCACCATCACGGCGCCTTTGAGGACGCCGACGAGGACGAGGTCCTTGCCCTCGTAGTCCCGGGCGACCTGCGCCGCCAGTTCCTCGAGTTTGGCGAGGATCTCCTCCTCTGTGACGAGGATCTGTGCAAGGTCGTCCTGGATCTCCGCGGCGCGCATGGATCGATTTTAGGCGACGCCACCCCATGCTCCGGTATCCGCACTACTGTGAGCGGTGACGCGGGCGGACGCCCCTGAGGGAAGGATTCACCATGGCTCTTGACGACATCCTCGCGCAGGTACCGATCGATGACATCGCGCAGAAGCTGGGGGTCTCGCGAGACGAGGCCAAGGTCGCCGTCGAACAGGGTGGTGCCGTGCTCCTGGGCGGCCTCGCGAAGAACGCGGAGACCGACGAAGGCTCCGCAGCGATCCAGAACGCGCTCAAGAAGCACGAGGGCACCGCCGGCGCCTCGAAGGTCGATGACATCGATCAGGCCGACGGCGGCAAGATCGTCGCGCACATCCTCGGCTCGAAGGAGAAGGAGGTCACGAAGGAGCTCACGGAGTCGAAGGCGACTCCCGGCATCGACTTCGGCAAGCTCCTCCCCATCCTGGCGCCGATCGTGATGGGCCTCATCGCCAATGCGAACAAGGACAAGACCGCCAAGACGGACACCGGAGCCGAGAGCTCTGGCGGGATCGGCGACCTCATCGGCGGCCTTCTCGGCGGAGGCGGCAGCAGTGGTTCCGGCGGAGGCGGGATCGGCGACGTGATCGGCGGACTGCTCGGCGGCGGGAACGGCAGCGGATCGGGCGGCGGCATCGACCTCGGCGGAATTCTGGGCGGTCTCTTCGGCGGTAAGAAGTAGGGCTTCCCCCTCGCTCAGCGACCGGACGCGGTGAAGACGATGCGCCCACCGCGGCGCACGGCCGAGCACTCGGGCAGGTCGATCGGCCCCTGACCGTTCCAGTCGGTCACCAGCCGCGCGACCTCGATGGTCTGCGTCCTCGTCAGGCTGACGCCGAACTCACTGTCGACGACCAGGCGAATGATCCGGTTGCGCAGCGCCGCCGGGTTCGCGGCGAGCGCCGCGACGCTGGCGGAGATGCCGGCCTCGGCGTGCTCGACGATGTCTTCGATCGTCTCGTGGATCATCTCGTCGAAGGCTTCCGCATCCTCCCGCAGCTGCTCGGCGGTGCGCACGAGCGCATCGGCGATCCCTGGACCGAGTTCCGTCTCGAGCACCGGGAGCACGCGCTCGCGCACTCGAACCCTGGCGTAGCGCTCGTCACGGTTGTGCGGGTCGTCCCAGGGCGTGAGCGCGGAGGCGACGCAGAAGGCCCGGGTCGTCTCCCGCCGGACGCCGAGCAACGGGCGTACCCACCGCACACCGTCGGCGTCTTCGCGGACCGGCGCCATGCCCTGCAGGCTCGTGGCCCCGGATCCGCGGGCGAGACCGAGCAGCACGGTCTCGGCCTGGTCATCGAGGGTGTGCCCGAGCAGGACCGCAGCGGCGCGGACGTCCGCCGCCGCATCCCGCAGCACCCCGTAGCGCGCCTCACGCGCCGCGGCCTCCGGCCCACCCTCCCCGGCGACGTCGACACGCACGATCAGCGGGTCGAGACCCAGCGCCGCCGCCGCCCGCGCCGCCTGCGAAGCCACCGCGTCCGATCCTTCCTGCAGACCGTGATCGACGGTGAGCGACGCCGCGCGGAGCCCGAGCTTGGGAGCTTCGAAGGCCGTGGCGGCAGCGAGCGCGAGGGAATCCGCTCCCCCGGAGAGGGCGACGATCACCGTGGACCCCTCGGGCATGTCGGCGAGCGCGGTGCGCACGGCCAGGCGGATCTCGGCGATGGCGGGAGACAGGGAGGGCACGGTTCCACGGTAGGGCACAGCCCCGGTCCGTGCGCCGGTGCACCCTCGGGGCTATCCTGGCGCCGTGACAGCTCAGCCCCGCACGCAGCAGTTCCGCACCGAACGCTTCAAGGCGTTCGTCGATGCCGTCGTGGCGATCGCGATGACGCTGCTCATCCTGCCGTTGTTGGAGTCCGTCTCCGACGCGGCGTCCGGGAGGCTGACGACGGCGGAGTTCTTCTCCGAGCACTCGCCTCAGCTGGTGAGCTTCGGGCTGAGCTTCGTCCTCATCGCGACGTTCTGGATGGGGCACCACAGCCAATACCGCGATGTGGAGCTGATCACCACGCCGCTCCTGTGGATCAACGTCGCCTGGATGGCGACCATCGTCTGGCTGCCCGTGCCCACCGCGATGCTCGGGCAGTTGGACTCCGACGCCCTCCAGGCCGTGGTCTACATCGGGACGTTGATCATGACGCAGGTCACGACCTTGGCCGGGTGGATGTACCTGCGTCGCCACCCCGATCTCACGACGGCACCGACGGAGGTGCTGAGAGCGGGGATCGTCGGCGACCTCGCCGCGATCATCCTGTTCGCCGTCTCCTTGGTGATCGCCGTGCTCACCGTGCCCAACGGCTATTTCGCCTTGCTCCTCCTCCTGCTGAACGGCCCGCTCTCGCGCCTGCTCAACCACATCGCACACCGTCGCGGGCGGGGGTCGGACGCCGAGGAGCCGCGGGTAGGCTAGTCCGCGGTATCCAACCGAACTTTTCCTGAGGAGTACACGCATGGGCGCACACGACGCCGTCATCGAGATCCCGCGCGGCAGCCGCGTGAAGTACGAGGTCGACCACGAGACCGGACGAGTGCACCTCGACCGCGTTCTCTACACGACCTTCGGCTACCCCGCCGACTACGGCTACTTCGACAACACGCTGGGCGAGGATGGCGACCCGCTCGACGTGCTCGTGCTGCTGGACCACGCGATCTACCCGGGCGTCGTCGTCGAGGTCCGTCCCGTGGCCGTGCTGAAGATGAGCGACGAGGCCGGCGGAGACGACAAGCTGGTCGCCGTGCTCTCGAAGGACCCTCGCTGGGCGCACATCCAGGACATCGACGACATCGCCGAGTACACGAAGAAGGAGATCGCGCACTTCTTCGAGCACTACAAGGACCTCGAGCCCAACAAGTGGGTCAAGGTCGACGAGTGGGGGAACGCCGCCGAAGCGCAGCGCATCCTCGACGAAGCCATCGTGCGTTTCGGAGAGCAGGGCCACTGATCCCCGCGCCTTCGACGAGAAGACCCCCGGTTCCGCAGCTGCGGCCGGGGGTCTTCTCGTCGAAGATGAGGTGCTGATCAGGCGGAGACGCCATGCCGAGCGAGGAACTGCACCGGGTTGATGGCGCTACCGCGGTCGTAGACCTCGAAATGCAGGTGGCAGCCGAACGAGCGCCCGGTGTTGCCCGCGTAGGCGATGACCTGACCGGACCTGACCCACTGGCCCGACCGCACGACGATGCCTCCGTCGCGGATGTGCGCGTAGCCGGTGCCGATTCCCCCGCCGTGCTGGATGCGGATGTAGTTTCCGTAGCCGCCGTTGTAGCCCGCGTAGTCGACCGTGCCGGACTGGGCGGCATAGATCGCCGCGCCGCAGCCGTTCGCGAAGTCCGTGCCGTAGTGGAAGCTCGAGGAGCAGCCCTGCGGGCCGCACTGCTGCGAACGGGGTCCGTAGCCGGAGCTCTTGCCGCCGCCGTGAGGACGGCACCAGCCACCGCTGCCCTGAGAGCCGCCGCCGCCGCTGTTGCCGCCGGCGTTGGCCGCAGCTTCCGCAGCTTCGCGCTCTCTGCGCTTCTTCTCCTCGGCCGCGACACCGGCCTTGTAGCCCGCGACCGTCTTGGTCGTCGCGTCCTTGAGAGCGGCGAGCTGCGCCTGCATAGTGGCGAGGTTCGCGGACTGCTCGTCGAGCGCAGCCTGAGCGGCGTCGGCGGCCTGCTGAGCGACGACCATCTTCTCTTCGGCGATCTTCTGCAGGCGGTCGCGCTCATCACGAGCGAGCACCGCCTGGTCGCTCATGGACTGCGCGGAGTTCCGGGCGGCGACCGCATCGTCGTACACCGACTGGTTGTACTCGAACAGCTTGTCCATCGTGCCGAGGCGCGCGAGCAGCTCGTCGGCATTGTCGGCGGATCCGGTGAAGAGCAGTTCGAGAGAGGTGTCATCGCCACCGTTGCGATACAGCTGCGCGGCGACCTGGCCGGCCTTCTTCGCGGACGCGTCGGCCTTCGCGGACTGCTCGTCGGCCTTGGCCTGCAGAGAATCGGCCTCGGTGGACGCGGCGAAGAACTTCTGCTGTGCCTCGTAGAACTCGTCCGCGGCGACCTTCGCGGCCGCCTGGGTCTCGGCGACCTTCTGGGTCAGGGACTGGATGAGGCCCTCGATGCGGGTGACCTCGGCGGCCTTGGCGGCCTCGCTCTGCTTCGCCCGCTGCACATCGTCCCAACTCGGGTACGTCGCGGCGTAGGCGGCGGATACGCCCTGGGAGATGCCGAAGGCGCTGAGCGCGACGACGCTGAGCACGCCGAGGCCGAGAGCGCCTCGGCGGCTGAGGCCGTCTTTGCCGAACGCTCGGCGCTCGGCAGGACTGGGCGCGCAGCCGCAATCATCTGAAGCCGCGGCAACCGCAGCATCCAGAGTTGTCTGGTCGTCGTTCACGCGGCCCCTTCCGCCGGTTTCACAAATGCCACACTAACAACAACTTTCACATCCGCACCAGGGTCGATCCGACGACGGTCATCGCACGCCTGACCCTTCCATCGTCCTCCTGAAACACGCCCGGGGGTAGCCGCCTCGCCCTCGATTCGCGATTTGCCCGGATCATCCCTTATGCTTGAGCGTCGGCAAGGAAGTCCTCCGGGACTGACTCGGCCCCATCGTTTAGCGGCCTAGGACGCCGCCCTTTCACGGCGGTAGCACGGGTTCGAATCCCGTTGGGGTCACACCTTCCGATACACCCGTTGGGGTCACACCTTCCGATACAATTGAAAACAAGTATGGCCCTGTAGCGCAGTTGGTTAGCGTGCCGCCCTGTCACGGCGGAGGTCGCGGGTTCAAGTCCCGTCAGGGTCGCTCCGTGCGATGAGCTCTTTCTTCGGAGAGGGCTCTTCGTCTAGGACGCGACAGGTTCGCCGGTCGCGCGGCTCTGTAGCTCAGTTGGTAGAGCGTTCGACTGAAAATCGAAAGGTCACCGGATCGATGCCGGTCGGAGCCACACGAGTGATCGTTACAATCACTCCAGAAACCCTCGCCTAGCTTCTACATGGCGGGGGTTTTGCTTTGCCCTGGTGAGGTTGAGTCCTCTCCTTCGCCAAGTCGAGTTCACTTCTTCGTCAATGCGCCCGCGGGCCCACTAGAACTGCACGTTCGCTCGATAGCGCTCCGGGGCCATCCTCTGAACGCGCCCCGCTCGACGCTCCTAGCTGTCGGGCGCGTCGCCGGGACGAAGGGTCACGGTTCCTCCTCGCTCCAAGAGCCCGCCGGCGGGTTCCTGGAACGAGACCTTGTCGTCGGCACTTTCCGGTTCGGGCACGGCGCCGTCGAGGTGCACCGTGAAACCCAACGCTTCGAGTCGTGCGGCCGCCTCCTCGACCGGCATCCCCACGACGTCGGGAACCTCTGCCTCGAAACGCTTCGTCAGACGGGCATCGGCCTCGGCGAAACGCCCTCCACCGAACAGGCTGTTCGCGGCGCGCTGCACGTCACGCGCCAGTGCGTATCTGCGCTCTCCGAACCGTCGGGTCATGTCGTCAAGGCCGGTAGCGTTCCCCACCCACGCTCCCGTCGCGACCTGCGTGCTGGATTCCATCATCCAGGTCTGCTGCACCTCGTGCGATCCCGTCTTCCCGATGATCGGGGTGCCGTCCCAGGGGTTCGCTCGTGACCCCGTCCCGCCGTTCATCACGTCCTGAAGCACGGACGCGGCCGTGGCTGCGACGCCGGCCTCCAGCACGCGCGTGCATGCAGCAGGCGGCGGAATGATCTCCTCGCCGTTCGGCCCGACCACGCGCTCGATGGCTGTCGTCGGGCAGAACATCCCCCCGCTCGCGACCGTCGCATACGCGTTGGCCATCGCGAGCGGCGACACGTTCGCGGATCCGAGCACCGAGAAGAGCGTGTTCATGGTCAGATCGCCGCCCGCGAGATCCTTCACCCCGAGCCTGCTCGCCACCCGGGAGATGTCGCAGAGGTCAAGCTGTTCCGCCATCGCGAGATACCCGGAGTTCAGCGATCTCGATGTGAACTCCGCCGGTGTCCCGACATAGCCGGGCTGGTTGCCCCAGTTCCTGATCACCACGTCGCTGTGGTTCACCCAATCCCCGTCGCAAGAGTTCTTCACCCGTGGAATGGCACGGACCCGCCCATCGACCCTCTCGTTGACGGAGCGCCCGGCTTCGAGCCAGGCCAACAGAGTGAAGAGCTTGAACGTGGATCCGGCGTTGAAACCCGCAGATCCGCCGCGCGCCGGATCGCCCGCATAGACGAGCGCGGAGTAGCTGGGATCTTCCGCGTGCGACTCGTCCTCGGTGAAGTTCGTGTTCTGAGCGATGGCCAGCACACGACCAGTGCCGACTTCGACGTTGACGACGGCTCCCCCGAGGTCGAGTCCTTCGGCAGATGCCGGCACGTGACGTCTCATCGCCTCAGCGACCGATTCCTGCAGCGAGGCGTCGACGGTGGTGTGGATCTGCAACCCGCCTTGCCGCAGCCGCGTCTCACGTGCGACCGCCGTGTCCCCGAATCGGGGATCGCTGCGGATGCTCGCGATGACGTACTGGCAGAAGTAGGCCGCGTCTCCCGTGCCCGCGCACCCGCTCGTCGGAGGCGTCACCGCCGGGCGCACCGGGTCGAGGACGGCCTCCGTGTACTGCGCGTCGGCTATCTTCCTGTCCTCGTGCATCCGGCTCAGCACGTAGAGCTGTCTCCCCTTGGTCTCGCTATATCCGTCGGCGGCGTGGACGTACTGCTCCTCGGTGATCGCCCCGTCGCCGCGCAGCTCCTCGAGCGCCGCCAGCGTACCGGGCGAGACGTCATCGACCGCACCGTCGGGCGCCTTGTTCACGCGCTCTCCCGACGCCGTGGCGATTGCCCCCTCCGGGCGGTCGATCCGGTAGCTGTTCGGATTCTGCACGACACCGGCGAGCACAGCTGCCTGCCCCACGGATACCGCTGATGCGGAGGTGTTGAAGTAGTACCGCGCGGCCGCCTCGATACCGTAGATCGTTCCGCCGAAGTTCGCGATGTTGAGATAGCGCTCCAGGATCTCGACCTTCGAGTAGCGCTTCTCGAGCGCGATCGCGTACCGCATCTCTTGCAACTTCCGGATGTATCCATCGCTTCCCTCGGCGGAGGTCACCTTGCGCCAGCACTCCTGGAGGGTCTCCGAATCGTCTTCCGTGGCCTCCGGCGCGGTCGCCTCGAGCTCGCAGCGCTGCACGAGAACGTTCTTCACATACTGTTGTGTGATCGACGAACCGCCCTGGGTCTGCCCTCCCTTGACGTTGCCGAGGATCGCCCTGGTCGTCCCGATCAGATCGATCCCGCTATGGGTGAAGTACCGCGGGTCCTCGCTGGAGAGGATCGCATCGATCATCGTCGGCGAGATCTGCTCGTACGTCACCGGCATCCGGTTCTGTTCGTAGAACCGGGTGAGGACCTTCTCGTCGCCGCTGTCGGCGTCGCGGGCGTACACCGTCGTCGGAAGCATCGACTGTTCGATCGTGAGGTGCGCGGGAAGCTCCTCGAAAAGGTCGAGCGCCGCGTTCCCCGCCTGCCCCACGAGAACGAGCCCGGGGACGAACGGCAGCACGACCAGGATCCCTGCGACCATGCTCATCACGATCAGGCCGGCCAGGCCTCCGAGCGCAGCACCGACCGAAGGATGGGAGAGGTCACGCGTCGTCGATTCCGCGCGGGTGAGATCAGGAAAGCTGTGAGACACGCTATCCAGCTTCCGTGTTGACCATCGATAAGTACAGCGAAGAGAATTCACCTAAACTCATAAGAGTAGCTAACCTTTAACGTCGGTCGAGGAGTCACCCGTGCTCAATGTGAACCGCCTCCGCATTCTGCGGGAACTCTCCAGACGCGGCACGCTCGCGGAAGTCGCCCGGGCACTCAACTACACGCCGTCAGCCGTATCGCAACAGCTCAGTGCTCTGGAACGTGAAGTCGGGACCACGCTCCTCGAACCGTCGGGGCGCCGCGTGAGGCTCACCGGCCCGGCGATGCTGCTCGCCGAACGGGCCGATCTGATCCTCGAACAGATGGAGCTCGCCGAGGCCGACCTGCAGAACCTCGCAGGCACGACGAGCGGTCTCATCCGGGTCGGCTCCTTTCAGAGCGCGCTCATCGAGCTCGCTCCGGCGGCACTGACGCTACTATCGCAGCGCCACCCGCACCTGGTCGTCGAACTCTGCCATCGCGAGGTCGACGAGGCACGGGACGGCCTTCTCGCCCACGATTTCGACATCGTCCTGGGAGAGGAATTCCCCGGCGGCGAGCAGCCGCCGACCGCCGGAGTCCACCGGCAGGACTTCCATTCCGAACCTCTGCATCTCGCGCTGCCCGAGTCGGAGCGCGTCGGCGACCGCGCCGGCTCCACGACACTGAGCGACCTCCGACACTGCGGCTGGGCACTCGATCTGCAGCAGTCGCGCATGGGCGCGTGGGCGAGGCAGAAGTGCCGCGGGGCGGGTTTCGAGCCTCGTGTGGTCTGCGAATCGCCCGACCCCCTGCTGATGCTGCAGCTCGTCCGCTCGGGACACGCCGCGGCCTTCATCCCTGCGCTCATCACGCAAGCGCGCTTCGGAGGAGTGGAAGTCGTCGCCCTCGCCTCCGAGCCGCATCGAACCCTGTACACCGAAGTACGCGCCGGCAGGCAGGAAAGCGGGGCCATCGCTGCCGTGCAGCAGGCCTTCGCCGACGCTATCGCCGCGCACACCAGCGCGGTACCGACAGCCGTGCTCGCTCTCGAACCACCCTCCTGATACGTGATCCCGGCCAGGTTCTCTCTCGTCTGAAGGCACGATGATCGAGCGATGTCTGGCAACCGCTGGACGTCGTAGCCTGGCAACCCGTTCTCAACGCCACGACCGCGGCCGGAGCCCTCGGACGAAGCAAGCGGACGTGTGGCTCCACCGCAGTCTCTCGTCGATGCCGTGAAACCTTCCCGCGGCCCAGTAGGCTTCGGTCATCATGGATGACGAGAGGTCGGCGCGGGATCCCGGAGCGGGCGTCCGCAGGATCGAACTCACGATGCGGCGCCCCCGATTCGCGCTCTACGCAGGAGTCAGGCCCACGCTCGTCATCGGCGAACGCGGCCAGCCGACGCAGTGGGGTCGGGGCACCTGGCAGATCCCCACCGACCGCCCCGTCGTCATCGAAGTGTTCCTCTTCAACCGCCTCTGGCGCTTCGGTCGCGCGGAAGCCTCCCTCACTCCCGAGGATGACACGAACTGGGAGTACCGAGCTCCGATGCTGCCCTTCCTCCGGGGCCGTCTCCGTCCCGCGTGACTCGACTCGAAGCAGCTCTGCGGAAACTGCACGCTAGAGGGCGTCCAGAGCCTTCCGCGCGAGCGCTGCTGCCTCCGCGGCGTCGTCCACCCGCTCTGCGGCAATCGCCCGGCGCTCCTGCACCTCCGGGATGTCCCGTTCGACGTGGCTCGCCGCCACGCGGGTCCGGGTGAGTTCCGCCTCGAGCTCTTCCGCTTTCTCGGCCAGCTCGGCCGCCCGGTCTCGGAGTCCCTGCAGCTCCCTCTCCTGCTTCGCGAGCTCCCGTTCCGCGGCCGTCTGGTCCTTCTCGGCCGCGGCGAGGCGACGTTCGGCTTCTCTCCGCGCGCGCCGCTCCTGCAACTCGTCGGTCGGCCGCTGCGGGGCGGCTTCCCGCGAATCGATGTCGCCGGCCACAGCGTCCCGGATGTCGGTGGCCGACGCCGTGGGTTCGAGCGCCCGCAACAGCCGCCCGGAGGCGACCGCGCTCGCAGCCAGGGGATCGAAGAACGCCGCCGAGATGCTGCGCTCGACGGCTTCCTGCGTCGCGGGTGTGATGCGTTCGCCGCGAGAACCCGCGATCTCGGCCGCCGTCTCCGCGAGCCGGCGCGTGAGGGCGCGACGTTCTCTGCCGAGCTTCGCCAGCGCAGGCGCATCCAGTTCGTCCTGCGCCTCACGAAGCTCGGCCGCCAGCCGCAGCGCCTCCCCCAGCTGGCCGGCCCGCTGCTGCGCGAACACGTTCACGACCCAGGCCGCGATCGAGGGCTTGCGGAGCGCGAGGATGCGGGACGCGAGTTCCGCGTCGTCGACCTCCGAGGCCCGGTCCTTCCGCGACGCGACGAAGGCTTCCGGGGAGCCCGCGTACAGAGCGGCCGCGATCTCCTCGAAGGTGGGGTCGACCATGCACCCACGATACGCCGCACACCTTCTCCAGCGTCGGTTCGCGGCTCGACCTGGACTACTCGATTGCCAGTTGGTCGGCCCAGTCCGCACTGATCAACGATCTGGTGCCGACATTGCCGTTGCCGAGTCCCGGGTAGAAGTAGAGCTGACCGGCGGGGGTGCGAGCGACCAGATCTGCGAGCCCATCGCCGTTGTAGTCGACGCCTCCGGTCAGGGCGGTGAACTCCACCCACCCCGAGCCCACCGCACGCGGCGTACCGAACCTCCCCGGCGACCCAGGATAGAAGTAGAGCGTTCCCAGACCGTCGACCGCCATCAGATCGCCACTCCCGTCGTTGTCGAAGTCGCCGCCGACGAGGAAGTGGTAGGACTGCCATCCGCCACCGACCGTGATGTGCGGGGAACCGAACCTTCCGAATCCGTTGCCACGGTAGATGGTCAGGATGCCGGACGCGGAGACACCGAGGACATCCTGCTTCCCGTCACCCGTGTAGTCGGCTCCGGAGACCACATGCAGCATGCTGTACCAGCCGTTGCCCACGGAGGCGGCTGAAGCGAATCCGCCGGTGCCGTTGCCCGCATAGAACTCGAGGGCGGCATCGGACCGCGCCACGAGGATGTCGGCCTTGCCATCACTATTGAAGTCAGTATGGGTGAGATGCCTGCGGGTATCGCCCCACCCCGCGAACAGGGTCGTCCCCGACGAGAAGCGCCCCGCGCCCGTGCCCGGCCGGAGACGGAGGGCACCGTTTCCGGCGATCTCCAGCAGGTCGGCGTTCCTGTCGCCCGTGTAGTCGGCCGACGCGACACCTGGCGCCTGTCCGGCACCGAGGCCGGGGAAGTACAGGGGAAGCGAGGCACCCCGCACGACGTTCGAGAGGCAGACGAACCCGTTGTTGACCGCGGTGTACACCGCACCTCTGAGCCGCACCTCGAAGTGCAGGTGGTACGCCGGGGAGTTGCCCGTGTTGCCGACGACGCCGATCTGCTGGCCGCGGACCACCCGGGTGCCCGGCGCATACATCCCCGGCGACGCCATGTGCGCATACCTCGTGACGTAGCCGCCGGCATGCTCGACGTCGGTGTAGTTGCCGTAGCCGCTGTTCGCGGTGCGCGATTTGATGACACCGTCGTAGGACGCGACGATGGGCGTGCCGCCGGCTCCGGAGATGTCGATGCCGTCGTGGGCGCGGTAATTGCCCCGACAGCCATCGCCCACCTTCGACTGGATGTTACCCGAGGCCGGATACACCATCTGGGGTTCGCTGGCGGCGGTCGCGGTCAGATTCGAGGACAGCGATGGTGCCGACGCACCGATCACGAGTGCGAGCACGGTCGCGATCCCGATGCGACCGAGACGCACGCGGGATGGTCGCTTCATCTCGAAGTTCTCTCTTGTTCGGCGGCCCCAGGGACGTGATGCCCTCCGCCGTCACCGTACCAGTGCGGCGGAGGTCTCCCGCGAACGCCACCGAGGAACCGGTGGATCCGCTGCCACCGGCGCCGTCCTGATCAGACCAGGTCGTACTCCCCGCCGTAGGGCGTCCCACCGTCGCCGTCGTCGTGCCCGCCCTCATCGGCCGTCGAGGTCGAGATCACGACCTGTGTGGTGGAGCTGATCAGGACGCTCACCGACCGCTCCCCCGCGACGTCGAACTCGACGAATCCGCCGCCCGAGCGAATGGCCTCTTCGATCCTCCGTCTGAGGTCTGCGACATCCTGGCCCTCCGCCAGGAAGTACTCCGCCTCGTTGAGCGCGATCCGCGTGCGCATGATCGTGTACATCTCGCCTCCGGTCGTCGTCATCTTCTTCCGGTTCGCTGCTGACGCTATGCGACTCGGCTCTTCGTCGAAACGGGGTTGCGCCGCGGGGCGGGAGGAGGCAGGGGGTCACGGATGTGCCGTCGGCCGGAGCTGTGCCCTCCCTCCGAGACCGGCAAAACAGGCTCACAACTTCGCGCCGTCGCAACTAGGCTGGGAGGAGCGCCTCGCCGTCCGGACCTTCCCGGTCATGGCGGCGTGAGCCCAGACGACCTCCTCCTCCGGTCGCACGGTCCCGCACTCCGGGATGGAGCCGCAGCCCGCCGTGTGTCCACGCCAGAAAGGCACGAACCTCATGAGCGATTCTCCCGGAAACGCCGGCCGCGACGACGAGCGCTCGCCGGACTTCTTCGACCAGCTGATCGAGACCACGCCGCGCGACCAGCAGGGCGCCTTCACGGTCGGCTTCCGCGGCTACGACAAGGCCGAGGTCGACTCCGCGCTCGCGGCCCTCCGCAATCAGCTCAAGCAGGCTGCCGCCGACGTCGCCGAGGCACAGGCCCGTGAGGAAGAGGCCGTCGAGACGGTCCGGGAAGAGGAGCGCAAGGCCCGCGAAGCCCTCGAGAGTGAGTTGGCCGCCGCGAACGCCAAGGCCTCCGACGCCGAGCAGCAGGTCGCCACGCTCACCTCCGAGCTCGTCGACACCCCGCAGCCCGACGGCGAGGAGGCCCCGTCGCGTCAGCAGTTCGAGGCGATCCTCCGCGTCGCCGAGGAGCAGGCGAACGTCCTCATCCAGAACGCCGCTGTGCAGGCCGACCGCCTGATGACCTCTGCCCGTGAGGAAGTGACCGCGCAGCGCGCCGAGGCCGAAGCCGACGCCGAGCGCATCAAGGAGCAGGCGCAGCGCGACGCAGACCAGGTGCGCTTGAAGATGGACACCGAGTACACGGCGCACGAGGCCCGCATCGAACGCGAAGCCGCACATGCCGCGGAGAAGGTGAACCAGGCCGCACAGGAGGCGACGGCGATCCGCACCGAGGCGGAGAAGGGCGCCGCCGCGTTGCGTTCCCTCGTCACGCGCGAGACGACCCAGCTGCGTGCCGACGCCGAACGCGACGTCCGCGACATGAACGCCCGAGTGCTGGAGTTCGAGGAGACCCTCACCCGTCGTCAGGACGACGCGCAGCAGGAGTTCCTCGTTCTGCACAACCAGGCCGTGGCGCACGCCGAGCGCATCACCAACGACGCCAACGAGCAGGTCTCGGCGTCGCTCGAACACGCCCAGCGCATCTCGGCGCGGGCAGAGGACTACGAGCGCCTGACCCGTTCGCAGGCGCAGGCCATCGAAGCCGACGCGCAGGTCCGTGCTCGCGAGACCCTCGAACGCGCTCGCGCGAAGGCGCAGAAGATCGTCGACTCGGTCACCGGTCACACGACGGCCGTGCTGCACGATGCGGAGGACCGCACGCGTCAGTTGCGCTGGCAGCAGCAGCAGCTCTCGAGCTTCATGGCCGAGGTGCGCGAGCTGATCCGTCCTGACGGCATCTTCTCCGACGACGCGCTGCCGACGGAGATCACCGGAGCGGACGCACCCGGCGCAGCCCCCGCAGAGGCCGTCGCGGACGAGGCCCCGGAAGAGACCTTCCTCGGCGATGAGGTCCTCGAGGATGAGCTCGACGACAGCCCGCTCGAGAAGATCACGATCGACGTGGTGGAGACGAAGAAGAAGTCCTCCAAGTAGTCACGCAGACGAGAGAGGCGCGAGCAGGGATTCCCTGATCGCGCCTCTCTCGTTCCCGGACTGATCAGCGCCCGGGTGGTGTCTGAGGGCTACGCCCGACCGAACTGCGCCACCGCCGGGCAGTCGAACGGGTCGGCGCCGGCCGCGAGGCCGACCCGGTTGAGGTACTCGATCACGATCAGGTACGAGCGTCCGAGGCTGGTCTCCGTGTACGGCACGTTGTTCGCGGCACAGTAGTCGCGCACGATCTCCCGCGCCTTCGCCAGATGCGGTCGCGGCATGCTCGGGAAGAGGTGGTGCTCCACCTGGTAGTTGAGTCCGCCCATGAGCCAGGTCGTCCACCAGCCCCCGCTGATGTTGCGGGAGGTGCGGACCTGCTTGGTGAAGAAGTCGAGACGGGCGGCAGGATCGACGATCGGCATGCCCTTGTGGTTCGGCGCGAAGGCGGCCCCCATGTAGACACCGAACACCGCGAACTGCACGCCCATGAACGCGAACGCCATCCCGAGCGGGAGCATCATGAACACGGGCACGAGGATCAGGGCGAACCGCAGTGCGATGATGCTCAGCTCGGTCCAGCGTCCCTTGACGTTCTTGGTCGTCAGGAGGTACTTCAGTCCGAGGAAGTGGAGGTTCAGTCCCTCGAGCGTGAGAAGAGGGAAGAAGAGCCACCCCTGCTTGCGAGTGATCAGCTTGATCAAGCCCTTCGCCTTCGCCGCGTCCTCCTCGAGGAACGAGATGGTGTCGACCTCGATGTCGGGGTCCTTGCCGACCTGGTTCGGGTTGCCGTGGTGTTTGGTGTGCTTCGAGTCCCACCACGAGTAGCTCATGCCGATGCTGGCGATCACGATGCGTGCGAGCTTGAAGTTCGCGGGACCCGTCGTGAGGATCTGGCGGTGCGCGGCCTCGTGTCCGAGGAACGCGATCTGCGTGAGGACGATGCCGAGGCCCGCCGCGATGAGCAACTGGAACCAGCTGTCGCCGAGCAGGATGAAGCCGGTGATGAGGCCGCCGAGAGCGACGGCGATGCCGACGGACACCAAGACGTAGAACCACTGCGTCCGGCCGAGCAGCCCGGTCTCCTTGACCACCTGCGACACCTGCTTGTACGCCTTGGCCATCGGCGGGAAATCCGCATTGCCGGAGTACGTCTGACGAATCGGGCCCAGCGTTGCCGCGGTCGGTTCGATCTGTGTGATGGAGATGATCTTCTCCTGACGTTCGGAGCCCTTGAGCTGTGAAAGCCCAAGGCAGCCGCCCAACGCTTACCTCACAGTAGCCCCCACCGCATACGCGTCAGGGAATACATCGGAACCTCACGACGAGCACCCAGGCGCGGTCAGTTCCGGCGTCTCGCCGCTCGGTCAGGCGCGGGCGCGGCGAGCGCGGCGCCGCCAGGCTCGCGGGAGGAAGGCAGGACCCTGTGGGGTCGGCTCGTGTGCGTCTTCGAGCGCACGGAAGGCCTCGTCGAGCGAGCCGAATGCGCCGAGCTCGGCGCCGTGGTTGTCGCGCACGAGATGGGCGCTGCCGTCGAACTCGACGAAACCGGCGAATTCGCCGGCACGGGTCGCGACGTGGACGTCGTCGTCAGCCTGCTTCCAGGTCAACGGATCGGATGGAGGAAAAGTGGTCGTGCTCATGGTCATGCTCATTGCTGTGTGGCGGAAACGCGTGGCGCTCCGCAAGATGTGAGATCGAGGGCGGATTCCGCACGCATCGATGTGCGCGGTCCGTGATGGCCCTGATCAGTGGCGACGTGGCGGCCGAGAGGGGCGATGCACACACGTTGCATGATCAGCATAGCAGACCGTTGCATCACCCTGTGGCGCGCTGGATCAGCGCCGCGGCTCGCGCGAGACCTCGTTGCCGTCTGCCGATACCACCGGCGGCCGAAGGACCAGCACCACGACGACGCCGACGAGGATCAGAGCCGTCAAGGTCACGGGGATCGGAAGCACCGGGTCCAGCAGCACGAGAAGAGCAGCGATCGGGACGACGGTGTTCACCACGCGGTCGGCGTTCTCCCGGATCGCGATCCACCAGATGCCGAGCAGGAAGATCGCGATCGGGATGGTGACGGTGAAGGAGGCCGCGACGTTGGACAGATGGCTCTCCCCCGTCAACACGTCGAGTTCGACCTCGATCCCGGCCGAGAAGGCGGCGGCAGCTGCAAAGACGAAGTAGTGCGTGTAGCCGTATCGCAGTGAGCGCTGGAAGCTGGTGATGGCCCGGTGGTGCGGTGGCCAGAAGTAGATCCACCACAGTGACGCCGTGACGACGAGCGTGAGCACCGAGATCGCGATCAGCGGACCGAGGCTCTCGACCTCCTCGATCGCTTCGATGATGGCGTTCGCGGACGCGAGCAGACTCTCCCCCAACACGATCAGGGTGAAGAGCCCGTAGCGCTCCGTGATGTGGTGAGGATGCCAGGGCGTCTGCTTCCGGTACTCGGCGAACACCGGGATGCCGATCTCGATGAGGGCGAAGACGACGAACGCGGCGATCTGCCAGGGCCCGCTCGGAATCACGAGGAAGAGGATCCACAGCACCTGGACCGCGGCGATGCCGAACGCGTATCGCCGTGTCGCCGAACGCAAGGGACCGGCCGAGCGTGATGCCCGCAGCCACTGCGCCACCATCGCGATGCGCATGACGACGTATCCGAGGACCGTGATCGTGAAGTCACCGTCGGTGAACGCCCGTGGGATGCCCGCCGCGACCACGAGGACACCACCCATCTGAACGAACGTCGTCACGCGATAGAGCCAGTCGTCGGTGTCGAAGGACGTCGCGAACCACGTGAAGTTCATCCAGGCCCACCAGATCGCGAAGAACAACATGGCGTACGAGGTGATGCCGTGCAGGAAGTCGCCATGGCTCAGCGCGTGGTGCAGCTGCGCAGATGCGATACTCACCGCGACGACGAACACGAGGTCGAAGAACAGCTCGAGCGTGCTGGCGGTGCGGTGCGGCTGGGCAGGATCGCGCGGCAGCATCGGGCGGAGGTGGAAGCGCGCAGCGGTCGGGTTCGCGGTCACGGCGACAGGATAGCGCCAGGCCTCATCCCCGCGGCGACACTCGATACAATCCATCGCCATAAGCGTCTTCCCCTCATGGGCTCGATCCGCTACAGTGATCAACGTCTGCAGTGCCTGCTGTATGCAACCGCCGTTTAGGGATGGCGAGATGCGCTCCGTGATGTGGGATCACGGTGAACCAGCAGGACCCGAGGGGTCGGGACGCAGATAGATGCCGTGAACGTGGGGTTCACGGTTTGGGGAATCTGGGGAATCAAATGACGCACTGGGGAATGTTGCGTACATTCACGGCTCATGGGGCCTCGGCATGACTTCCGTCGAGGATGCCCTGAGCATCACTCGCACGGGCTTCGTGCCGGTGGCGGCTCCGCGAGCCACCAAGTCGGTGACGCGCACGGTGGTCACACCGCGCGCATCGGCGACCTTGGAACGACGTCGTCAGTGGGAGCGCGGCTATCGGATGCGCCTGCGGATCACGGATGCGGCTGTCATCCTGTTCGCGGTCGGTCTGACGGCGGCGGTCCAGCTGATCACCGACGTCTGGGCCGCCGAAGCGCTGCGCAACGCGGCGTTTCTCGGTCTGGCCTGGTATCTGATGCTGTCGGCCCTCAACACCCGGGCGGCCGCCATCTTCGGATCCGGGGCCATCGAGTACCGCCGCGTGGCACACGCCGGCGGTCTCGCCTTCGGTATCGCCGCGATCGCGGGCATCCTCCTGGAGTGGGAAGGACTGCAGCCGCTGTTCTTCGCCGCGCTCCCGGTCGGGATGCTCGGGCTTCTCGTCGCACGCTGGACCTGGCGCCGCTGGCTGCAGCAGCAGCGCTTGAGGGGACAGTACGCGTCGCGGACCCTGGTCGTCGGTGCCACCGGAGACGTCGAGTACGTGATCAAGTCTCTTCAGAAGGGTGAAGAGAACGGCTACCACGTCGTGGGGACGACGCTGCTGGATCGCAACGCCGGCGCGCTCGCCGTCGGGGAGAGCATCTACCCGGTCGTGGGCAATCTCAACACCGTCGCCGCAGCGGCGACGCAACTCGGGGCGGACACCATCATCGTGGCGAGCCGCCCCGAGGGTGAGCCCGACTTCATCAAGCAGCTCAGCTGGGAACTCGAGGGAACCGCTGCCGAGTTGGTGCTCTCGAGCCGCCTGACGGACGTCGCGGGGCCCCGTGTCTCGCTTCGCCAGGTCGATGGCCTGCCGCTGATCCAGGTGAAGATCCCGACCTATGAAGGCGGCGTCCACGTGCTCAAGCGAGCTCTCGACATCGCCGTCGCGACGGTCGCATTGATCCCGATCGCCGTGATCACGCCGCTACTGGCTCTGCTCGTCAAGCTGGACTCACCTGGCCCGGTGTTCTTCTTCCAGGAGCGCGTCGGTCGCGACGGACGCACGTTCAAGATGGTCAAGTTCCGTTCGATGAAGACCGACGCCGAGCAGCAGCTCGCCGCTCTCAAGGAGCAGAACGACGGCGCCGGCCTCCTCTTCAAGATGAAGGACGACCCGCGTGTCACTCGAGTGGGCAAGGTTCTGCGCAAGCTGTCGCTCGACGAGCTGCCCCAGTTCTGGAATGTCCTGACCGGCGACATGAGCGTCGTCGGGCCGCGTCCGCCGCTGCAGAGCGAAGTCACGGCCTACGACGGAACCGTGTTCCGTCGCCTCTACATCAAGCCCGGCATCACCGGCCTGTGGCAGGTGTCCGGACGCAGCGACCTGTCCTGGGACGAGAGCGTGCGCCTCGACCTGCACTACGTCGAGAACTGGTCGGTCATGAATGACCTGCAGATCATGTGGCGCACTGCCAAGGTCATGGTCCAGCCGAACGGAGCCTACTGATGGACACCACGGAACAGGTCGAGACGCCAGAGACGTCACCACGTCGACGCACGCGCTGGATCGCGGTCGCGGTTGCTTCGGCTCTCGCTCTCGTGGCCGGCGGCGTCGGAGTGGCTCTCGTCGTGAACAACGGGGCGACTCCACAGGCCGCCTCGACGTACACCCCCGTTGACGACGGCGACGCTGACGATGATGCGTCCGAAGAGCCGCTCACCACGATCCCCGCAATCGTTACCGGGCCGCTGAGTGACGATGAGAAAGCTGAAGTCGATCGCGCCACAGCCGCAGCGGACGCCGTTGTCGCCGCGCTGGACGAAGTCGCACAGCGCGGCGACGGTTCCGCCGTCGGAGTCGAAGCGGTCGCCACCGGTTGGGTCCTCGGCGAGGTGCAGTCGCACGCTCGTGAACAATTCGATCTCGGCTACAAACAGACCGGCGACGCCAGAGTGACCTCGGTCACACCGACTGCGGTCGATCTGGCTGCCAGCCCCGCCACCATCATGTTGAAGGTCTGCGTCGACGTCTCGGATATCGACGTGACCGATGCGGCAGGAAAGTCTCTCAAGGACTCGCTGTACAACCCGGGCCGGCCCGTGGCCCACCTCTATGGGGCTGTCTTCGAAGACAAAACCTGGAAGATCTCGTCCCATGAAATCCCGGATGTCCAGGACTGCGACGCAGCCTGACCCGTTGGACCCGACACTCGAAGAAGGATTCCCGATGAACATCAAAGCAAAGGCGCGGGGGACGAACCCCGCCCGGGTAGCCGCAGGCGCGATCGTCGCCGCGGCCGCCCTCGTGGGTTCGTTGCTCACGCCGCTCGCCGCCGCATCGGCAACTGCTCCGCTCCCCGACGGCCTGTCACAGGAGACTGCCGCCGCCTCGTGCTGGGAGATCAAGCAGAACTATCCCCAATCCACCGACGGCGTGTACTGGCTGGTCACGCCCACCCTCGTCGCCCCGGAGGAGTTCTACTGCGACCAGACGACGTCCGGTGGCGGATGGGTGCTCATCGGGCGCGGTCGCGAAGGGTGGAAAGAGGGATACAACGGGCTGCGCACCGCCGCACAGATCCGCAACACCCCCACAGGAACCGACGCTTTCCAGCCCGCGCAGCTCCCCGCAGCGACCGTGGACGGTCTCCTCGACGGTGGTCGCGTCGATGCGTTGAGCGACGGAATCCGTTTGCGTCGAGCCACGAACACGGCAGGAACCGGCTGGCAAGAAGCGCGGTTCACCTTCACCCAGCGCGACCGCTGGGTGTGGACCTTCGGCGCCGAGCACCGCGTGAAGAACTACTCCTTCGATGGCGCGAACGGCACCGGCGGACAGACCAACAATTTCGGCAACAACAACCAACTGCGCCGCGTCGTCTTCAGCGAGCAGTCGTCGCACAACTACCTCAACGGCTGGGCATACGGATCCAGCCAGGGCGGAAGCACGTCGGAGACTTCCTACCTCTGGGCTCCGTCGGGACAGTCGTACGCGCGTCCCTTCACCCAGGTCTTCCTGCGGCCACAGCTCAAGGTCGCCGACCTCGACTTCGGCACCATTCCGGCAACGGGAAGCCCTGCGACCACGGTGGCTGCGATTCCTGAAAGCAACGCGATGACCACCGTGTGGGGCGTCTCCGGCTTCGCCAACGGGAGTAGCGGCGAGCTCAACACCGAGGTGGCCGAGTTCGGCGAGGTCGACGGCAAAGTCTTCGTCGGCGGTAACTTCCGCTACGTTCAGCGGAACGAAGGCGGCTCCGGGCAAGTCGAGCAGCCGTACATCGCCGCATTCGATGTCAACACCGGCGAGTGGGTCTCGTCCTTCCGACCGCAGCTCAACGGACAGGTGAAGGCGATCGTCGGTCTCCCCGACGGACGCGTCGCCATCGGAGGCCAGTTCTCCACAGTCAACGGCACTCCGCAGGCTGGAATCGCGATCCTCGACCCGAGCACAGGGCAACTCTCCGGATGGCAGGTAGCGGCAGAACACCGGGCGACCGGAAGCGTGCCGTACATCCGCGACCTCGATGTACAGGACGACTTCCTCTACGTCGCCGGATCGCTCACTCATCTGAGTGCGGTCGGATCCACCACGAGCGCGAGCACCTGGAACGGTGGCCGGATCAGCCTGACCACCGGGCGCCCCGACACGAACTGGAACGCCTTCCTCAACGGCACCTCGATCGCTGTGGATGCCTCCGACCAGGGAGACCGTACCTACTTCTCCGGCTATTTCAAGATGAAGCAGACGACCTCGACGCCCAGCGCGGCCGCCATCCAGACAGGAGCCGGCGCACCGCTGGTCGACCCGCTCTGGGTTCCCAAGTTCAGCAAGGCTTCGATCGACGCCTCGGGCAACTACTCCGGCAACATCTGGCAGCTCGGCGTGACAGAGGCCGGCGGCAAGGTGTGGCTCGGCGGTTCTGAGCACTCGCTCTTCTCCTACGATCGAAACACCTTCGAGCGCGTCGGTGGCTCGATCACCAAGGCCGGCGGCGACTTCCAGACGGTCGAGCACAACGCTTCGCTCGTCATCGGCGGATGCCACTGCGGCCACTGGGTCTACCAGGACGCCTACGAGTGGAGCAACGTCGGCACGGGGTGGACGCAGGCTGACAAGATGAACCTCATGGGCGCGTGGGACGCGCAGACTGGCAAGTTCGTCAAGGAGTGGTCGCCCGTCGTGCAGGCGCGTGCAGGATACGGCGCGTGGGGCACCTTCTTCGACAGCACCGGCGTCCTTTGGGCCGGAGGCGACTTCAGGCGATCCGTCAGGGCCGGCGAAGTCAACCAATGGTCCGGCGGGTACATCCGGTTCGCTCCCAAGGACACGACCGCGCCGACGACGCCGGGGCCGATCACCGCGACTCCGGGGAACGGCGGCAGCGAGGCGACGCTGACCTGGGCGGCGTCCACCGACGCGGGTGGCGTCTCGTATGAGATCCTCCGTGACAACCGGGTGATCGCATCGACCACGACGACGACATACACGGTGCCGATCACCGAGACGCCGACGAACTACTTCGTTCGGGCTCTGGATAGCGGTGGAAACCGTTCTGCGAGCACCGCGGCCTTCGTCGCCGAGCCCGCTCCGGAGAGCGCACTCACGTTCATCGAGAACGGCGCGACCTGGTCCTGGCGATACACCACGGACGCGTTGCCTACCGATTGGAACAGCACGGACTTCGACGACACGGCCTGGAATGTCGGCGACGGCTTCTTCGCCCGCGGCGTAGCCTCGGCGACCACGGACATCGACCCGACCAACCTCGCGCCGAAACCTCTCAGCGCACAGTTCCGCAACGAGTTCCAGGTCACGAACGCGCTGAGCGTCGTCGACGGCAAGATCTCGGTGATCGCGAATGACGGAGTCGTGCTGTATCTCAACGGCGTCGAACTGGGCCGGGAGCGGATGCCTGCAGGCACTCTCACGCAGAACTCGTACGCGACGGGCGTGATCTCGCACACCGGGGCGGCGGCGAACCGCGTCACCTTCGACGTGCCACAGGGCATCCTCGTGGACGGCACCAACGTCCTCGCTGCCTCCGTGCACGCCAACTACCGATCGACTGCTGACATCAGCTTCGATCTCGCCTTCACCGCAGAGCGTGGGGAAGCACCGACGGCTCCGAACACTGTGACCGGGCTCTCGGGCACGAGCACGTTCGACTCGGCCACCCTCACCTGGACCGCTCCCACGAGCGGGACGACCCCTCTGTCCTATGTGATCAGCCGGGACGGCGAGCAGGTGGGTACGACGGACGCGGCCACGACGACGTTCACGGAGAGCGGTTTGGCCGCATCTACCGAGTACGAGTACAGCGTCGTCGCCGTCGGAGTCGGCGACCTCACCTCTGCACCGGCTGTCACACAGGTGACGACCGCTGCACCGCCGGCGGACGACGAGGTGCCGGTCACGATCTCGAGCGGCTCCACCTGGTCGTGGCGCTACTCAACGGATCCTCTGGCTGCCGATTGGAACGCCACCGGCTTCGACGCGTCCGCCTGGAACTCCGGCGCGGCTGTCCTCGCACGGGGCGTTGCCAGCGCAGCGACGAACATCGATCCGACGAACCTCTCCACCAAGCCGCTCAGCGCCCAGTTCCGCCACGCCTTCACTGTGACGGATCCGTCAACGGTGCAAGACGGTACCGTTACCGTGACGGCGGATGACGGGGTGGTCGTCTACCTCAATGGCGTCGAGTTGGGGCGCGCGAACCTCGGAGCCGGAACGCTCACGCAGAACTCGTACGCGACCGCTGTACCGCGAGCGAGTACTGCCGCGGCCAACCCGGTCACCTTCTCGGTGCCAGCGAACCTGCTCGTCGAGGGAGACAACGTGATCGCGGCCTCGGTCCACGCGAACTACCGCGCGACGCCCGATCTGAGCTTCGACCTCGCATTGAGTATGCTTCGCGGATGAGCCGGCTCTCCTACACCGAAGCACGCCGAGCGCTCGCCTCCGCCCAGAAAGCGGGGGCGGGCGTTCCCGCGTACCTCCGATGGGTCAATCGCCCTCTGGGCGGAAAAGCAGCGGTCGTGGGAGCGACGTGGGGCGCCACCCCGAACGGCGTCACCGCACTCTCCGCCGTGATCGGACTGGCGGGCGTGGGGGTGCTGGCCGCGGTCACAGATTGGTGGGCCGGCCCCCTCGCCGCTGTGCTTCTTCTCGTCGGATACGTTCTCGACTCCGCAGACGGTCAGCTCGCGCGTATCCAAGGGCGTGGCGGCCCCGCAGGTGAATGGCTGGACCATGTCGTGGACGGCGTACGCGCACCCCTGGTGCACATCTCCGTCGCGATCCACCTGCTGCGGACGGATGCCACCCCTTGGCTCATCCTCTGCGCCGGGCTCTTCTCCGTCCTCGTGTCCGCGTGGTTCCTCTCTCAACTCCTCGCCGAGAAGCTCCTCCCGAAACCGGTGCCTTCCTCCGACGACGGCCGCCGTGGCATCCTGGAATCCTTCATCAAGCAGCCGCAGGATCCCTCCACGACGTATGTGGTCGTGGCATTCGTCGGACTGCCGATGGTCTTCACCGTGCTCTATGCGGCGTTGTTCGCCTGGCACATACTGATCTTCGCGGGCTCACTCCGCCGCAAGTATTCACAGCTCACCGCACTCTGACCCCGGACGAACCTCGCATGGCTTCACTCATCGCCTCCCCGAGTCGATCGCTCATCGCGGCGACCGGCCAAGACGCGAGCCTCGAAGTCGAGCCGAGGGTCCTGCCCGCCTGGCCCGTCCTCACGGTCCTCTGGGGCTACCCGCTGTTCTGGTTGGTGGGGATGCTCCCCTTCGCCTCCGTCATCATGGCGATCCCGATGCTCGCACTGCTGATCATGCGAAGGCGCATCCTGATCGTGCCGGGAATCCTCCCCTGGATCGGCTTCGTGCTGTGGATGATCCCGTCCGCCCTGATGATCGACCAACTCGGACGAGGCGTCGGACTCGGGGTGCGGTTCAGTCAGTTCCTCGCGCTGGCCATCATCATGGTCTACATCGTCAACGCTCGGACGTCGCTGTCTCCGAAGCGGATCTTCAACGGGCTCACCTTCATCTGGATGTTCGTGATCGTCGGCGGCTACCTGGGGATGTTCTTCCCCGAAGTGCAGCTCACGATGACGATCGGACGATTGCTGCCCGACGCGATCTCGAGCAACGACTACGTGTCGGAGCTGGTGTTCCCCACGCTGGCCGAGATCCAGACGCCGTGGGGTGCCGAAGAACCGTTCGTCCGTCCTTCCGCACCGTTCTCCTACACCAACGGCTGGGGCGCTGCCATGGCGGTGCTCACGCCGATCGCCATCGGGACGGCGATCGGACACCGCACCGCCCGCGCGATGTGGGTGCTCGTCATCGCGTTGGTCGCTGCGATCCCCCCTGCGATCGCCACCACGAACCGTGGGCTCTTCCTCGGTATCGCCGGCGCCGTCGCCTACGTGCTCTTCTGCCTCCTGATCCGGGGGCGCCTGCTCGCGTTCTTCTGGGTGACCATGCTGGGCCTCGCCGGTGCCGTCATCCTCTTCCTCTCCGGCTTCCTCGACGGCATCGTCGCACGGCAGGAGACGGTCGACACGACCGAAGGTCGCGGCAATCTCTATGCGGAGACGTGGGAAAGGACTCTCCAATCCCCTGTGATCGGGTGGGGTGCGCCAAGGCCCAGCACGTGGAGCGAGATCTACGTGGGCACTCAGGGGGCGATCTGGAACGCCATGTTCTGCTTCGGCCTCGTGGGCCTCTTCCTGTTCCTCGGCATGATCGTCCTGGGTGCGGTTCGTACGTTCGACGCCCCCAATCTCTCCGCCGTCTGGATCCATGCGAGCGTCGTCGTCACCGTCTTCTTGTCGATCTTCTATGGACTCGACCGTCAGCTCGTCTTCGTCGGGATCGCGCTCGCGGTGCTTCTGCGAGAGAAGTACTTGGGCAACTCGTCGTACTGGACGCCTCAGCCGACTCCGTTCGCTAGAGCCAAGAATGAGGAGTGAGGGTCTCGCGCGGAGCGGAGTGATCAGTCTCTTCGGTTCCGCCTTCGCGGCGCTCGCCGCGCTTCTCCTCACGGCAATCGTAGGAAACACGCTCGGCGCCAGCGGTACCGGCCTGTTCTTCCAGGCGATGGGTATCTTCACGATCCTCACCCAGGTTCTGAGGCTCGGCACGAACAGCGGCATCGTCCGGTTCATCTCGGAGCAGCGAGCCTTCGACCGTGTCGGCTCCGAATGGCGGATCGTCCTCTTCGCCGCCGTTCCCGTCGCGATCGTTTCCGGCCTCGTCTCCCTGGCGGTGTGGTTCTTCGCCGACGCGCTCGGCGCCTGGCTTGCTGCGCCGACGGAGGCCGATACGCTCGCCGATCTCCTTCGTGCGATGGTTCCGTACATCGTCATGGGTGCACTCATCGGTGTCCTTCAGATCGCCGCACGTATGCTCCGCGGCGTCACCGCCTTCACCCTGCTGCAGAGTGTCCTCCTCCCGGCGAGCCGCCTGCTCACAGTGCTTCTCGCCGTCTCCCTCGCCGGAGTGGCGGCATGGGGCGCGTTCGAGGCGTGGCTGTGGCCCTTGCCGGTCTGGCTCGTCATCACCGTGATCGTCGTGGCGACGCCGTTGATCCGTGATTTCCGCCGGCGAGCGGAGAGTCCGCCGACGGGGCGGCCGTCACTCGCCTCCTTCTGGCGCTTCAACGCGCCGCGCTCGGTGAGTTCGGGGCTCGAGACGGCCCTGGAGTGGTCGGATGTGCTGATCATCGCGGCGGTGGCTTCTCCGGCCGCAGCCGGCGTCTACGCCGTCATCACTCGGGCGGTGCGAGCGGGCGGCGTCGTGGACAAGGCAATGCGTGTTGCCGTGTCTCCCACGATCTCGGCGCTGCTCGCTCGCGAGAACTACAGTGAGTCGACGCGACTGCACACCTCGGTCGTGCGCGCGATGATCCTGATGAACTGGCCGTTCTACATGCTCCTCATCGCCATGGGACCCGCCGTGCTCGACATCTTCGGTGACGAGTTCCGCTCGGGCTGGGGACCGATGATCCTGCTATCACTCGCGATGATGTTCCAGACTGCGTGCGGGATGCTGCAGAGCATCCTGCTCCAAGGCGGGAAGAGCACATGGCAGATGTACAACAAGAGCATCGCCCTGGCATTGAGCATCACAGGAAACCTGGCGCTCGTCCCCCTGATGGGCATCTGGGGTGCGGCAGTGACGTGGGTGTTGGTGGTCGTCGCGGACAACATGATCGCCGCCGTACAGGTGCACCGTGGAATGCATGTCGACCTTCAGCCGAGGAAACTCGTCGGAGCCATGATCCCGCCCGTCGTCATCTTCGGCGGCGGCGGCCTGCTCTTCACCTGGTGGGGCGGCTCGAGTCTTCTCATCCTGCTACTTGCCGGCGTCGTGCTCTGCCTGATCTATGGCGTGGTTCTCTGGCTTCTTCGACGCCTCCTGCACATCGAGTCGCTCTGGCGCCGAATACCATTCGTCGGCCGCTGGGCGTGATGCTCGAGACGGACTCGATCAGCCGCGAAGCTTCGCCGAGAGGATGGCGGCACCGCTGCGCAAGGATCGCGGGATGAACGCGTACCAGGGCGCTCGTCGGATCGGGCGCTCGAGCAACGTGCGCACCGCATCGGCGCCGGGGGTCGCGATGGTCCCTGACGCAGGGATCTCGCCAGACAGAGACTGGTCGAGGAGGGTCGCGAGCTCGGACGCCGTGAGCGCCCGACGGATGATGCCGAGGTCAGCCATCTCGGCGCTGAAGACAAGCTGATGGTCATCGACCACCTCGCCTCCTCCGGGCACGCGGGGCACGACGATCGGAACGATACCGAGTGCCCGCATGTCCATCACGCCGCCTGCACCCCCTTGGAGCACGACGGCGTCCGCGTGGCGGCATAGGTCCAACAGCTCCGAGTACGGAAGGATCTCGACATTCTCCGCACCCGCGACGGGCACTGACGGCCCGTGCTGCATGACGACGCGCGCATCTGGGTTCTTTCGAAGCCACTCCTCCACCCAGGCAGACAAACGGTCGAACGGCAGATGGTAGGTGCCTGCGGAGACGACGATCAGCGCGGCGCTCACAGCACGACCCCCACGTTTCGGGAGCCAGGGTAGAACTGGCGCATCTGCTCCCACTGCACGAGGAACTCATCGGCGAACGGGTATACGAGCCGACCGCTCAATCCCGGCGACGTGATTCGGTCCACGGGTTCGAGATACACCGTCCTGGCGCCGAAGAGCCGAGCCTGCGTGAAGAACGGAAGCGCGATCGCGGCGCCTGTGGAGAAGACGATGTCGGGGCGTTCTGCCGCCAGGACCCGACGCGCCAGCGCGAAGTTCTTCAACAGGTTCGGCAGATTGCGGACCGTCGGGTAGTGGATCTCGTACACCTTCTCCTCGGCGAGCCGTGAGCGCGCGTCCTCGACGGGGAACGTCGCCCACGACCTCTCGTGCTCTCCCCACCACTCGCGCAGCGCGAGAGCCTGAGTGAGATGCCCACCCGACGAACAGGCGATGAGGACCTTCATGCGATCAGATCCCTCGTCCGAGCTTTTGGACGATCTTCGTGATCGTTTGAGGTGTGACGAGCTTCCAGGAGATCGCGACCGCGAGCATCGCCTTCACCTGCTTGGGGTTGTGGCGGAGCGCCTTGCGCGCCCACGCCCTGGCACCGCGTGCGTCTCCGCTCGCAGCGAGCGCAAACGCGACCTGCGCCTCTATCCGGCCGAGCGCGGCGGGGATCGAGGCGAAGTCCGGATGCTTGCGCAACAGGTATTGCAACGCCTCCGCGTATGAGGCCCACTGCCCGAAGTAGTACGACTGCCCCTTCCACAGAACGCGCACGAGCGGTTCGTTGACCACGCTCACGAGGCCGAGCGAGGACGCGCGCAGGAGGATGTCGTAGTCTTCCCCGTAGCTGCGCGGGAGGTCCTCGTCGATAAGACCGAGCTCACCCAAGAGCAGTTCTCGGCGGAACATCAGACTCGAGGAATGCAGACCCGGGTTGCGATTGCGCAGGAAAGCCTCATGCGAGAGCTCTTCATCGGGAACGAGACGCACGTGAGTGCTCTCCCCGTCGTCGATGATCATGGCCGTCCCGACGACGATCGCCTCCGGTTTCTCCTCGAAGCGGCGGAGTTGGGCGTCGAGCTTTCCTGACAACCACTCGTCGTCATCATCGAGGAAAGCCACGAGGCGACCCTCGGCCGCGTCGATGCCCGAGTTTCGAGCACCAGCCAGGCCTCGGCTGCGTGAGTTGGCGATTCCCCGGACGATCCAGCCTTCCGGGATCTCGAGTTCCGGAACCTCGATGGGGCAGGCGTCGAAGACGATGATGACTTCCCCGCCTACCGAGGTCTTCTGCGCCAGCACGCTCTCGACGGCGAGCTTCATCAGCTCGGGTCTATTGTGTGTCGGCACGACGACAGAAACTTCACGCAGCATGCGCACTCCCCTTATGTGACGCATCCGACTCACGTCGGACGTGGTCGGAATCCCCAGATGTTCGGCAGGCCCCATCCCGCCGAGAAGTCCCCACTGACATCAGCGCGGCCTTCGGGTTAGTATATCGAATGGAGCGCCCGTGGGAAGGGGCTCCATTCGAGGGGAAAATCTGGGGAAGGGGATTTTGTCGTGCCAGAAGAAGCTGTCACACGACGCGTTCGCGTCGGAGTCGTGGGAGTCGGCAAGATGGGCTTGTCTCATCTCGCGATCGTTCGCGCACTGAAGAACGTCGAGCTCGTGGGGGTCGTTGACGCAACGGACTACCTCCTCGACATCTTGAACAAATACACGGGAGCGGCAACGTACTCGTCGCTCGACAAGATGCTCGACGAGGCGAAGCCGGAAGCGATCTTGATCGCGACACCGACCGGTTCGCACGCGGCCCTGGTCCGCAGCGCCCTCGAGCAGGGTGTGCATGTCTTCTGCGAGAAGCCGCTGACCCTCACCGCTGTCGAGTCGGCGGAACTCACCGCTCTCGCCGCCACGAAGGGGCTCGTCGCTCAGGTCGGCTATCACAACCGCTTCATTGCGACGTTCCAGGAGGTCAAGCGCCTTCTCGATCTGAATGCGATCGGCAACGTCACTCATGTGCTCGCGGAGGCGTACGGCCCCGTGGTGCTCAAGCCCAAGGGCTCGACCTGGCGGAGCAAGCGCACGACAGGCGGCGGGTGTCTGTACGACTACGCCGCCCATCCTCTCGATCTCGTGCACTGGTACCTGGGGACGCCGCAAGGAGTGCGCGGATCCGTACTGAACAGCATCTTCTCTGCAGACACCGATGATGAGGTCTACTCAACGCTCGACTACGCGGACGGACTCAGCGTGCAGCTCTCGGTCAACTGGTCCGATGAGTCGTATCGGAAGATGTCCACGTCTATGACGGTCACCGGCTCGCAGGGACGCATCGTCGCCGACCGGCAAGAGATCCGCGTGTACCTGCGCGACGGTGCGGCTATCCCGGAGGGCTATCGGGCCGGGTGGAACATCCTGTACACGACCGACCTGACCGAGCAGGTCTCTTTCTATCTCCGCGGTGAGGAGTACAGCGCTCAGCTCGAGGCCTTCGTCGCGGCGGTCGCTGCAGGAGAAAAGGAAGCCCGACAGAACAGCTTCGCCAGTGCCTCCGAGACCGATCGAGTGATCGAGTGGATCCTGCAGGATGCCGCGACAGGAACCGCGACCGGGGCGGCACCGATCGCGATCACCACAGCACCTGCGCAGAAACGCGGGTTGTTCGGACGGGGGAAGAGAGCATGAGCGAGATCACGACCACGGGCATGGATCGTCTCCTGCTCGGCGACAACCAGTTCTTCGGCATCAATCACATGTCCGAAGAAAAGGCGCGCGCGCAGGCGATCCGATTCCAGGACACCCAGGCGATCATCGATGTCATCGACATCGCGTACGACAACGGCATCCGGACGCTCATGTGCACCACGCACGAGCGCATCGCAGAGGTCTGCGACCACGTGCGCGCGAATCCCGAGCGCTACGCCGACTATCGGTTCTACCCGTGCATGCCTTACGCGCACAAGTACGCCAACGCCGTCACCGATCACGGGATGTTGGGCGCGCTGAAGCAGTTCCTCCCCGAAGAAGGACTACTGAACGCGGCTCTGCGAGGAGGCAAGTCTTTCGTCAAGAAAGACATCGAAGGCATCATCACTCTGCTCGTGGACGCCGAGATGAAGATGTTCCAGGGGCTCAACACCCCTGTGATCTTCCTCCAGAACGTCGTCGTCGACCTCATGCTCGGACTCGGGTTCGACGAGGCCTTCGTCATCTTCGACCGGCACGTCCGCGAACGTTACGGCGCCGAGCCGGCCTACATCACCATGAATCTACCGATGCTGCTCGACACACTCGATCGTGTCGGTATCGAGAACCCGATCGTGTGCGCGAACATCAACGAGATCGGGTTCCGCATGTCCGGGGGCATCGAGGCGTACGAGGCTGCCCTGCGCGAGCGGCCCTTCCGCCCGGTCGCCATGTCGGTGTTCGCTTCGGGAGCGATCCCGCCGCGCCGCGCCCTCGAGTGGATCCATGATCACGCGAACGTCGAGGCGATCGTTTTCGGGGCATCGTCGCGGGCGTCGATCACGAGCACGACCGAAATTGTCAGGGACCTTTGGGGAAAGGAACCCGTACACTAGGCCGAAACACGTCAACAGGATGCATCGAGGGGGAAAGCTCGTCCCGCATCCACAACCCGGATAAGGCTCCGGCGAACCGCGTTGCCCGTGCAACTCGACTTCGCACCCCCTCGATATGAAGCTGACACATCACATACGACACTCATCCTTTCGATTCCTGTTCGCTTCCCTCGCTGCCCTGGCAGTGGTGGGCGCCTCGCTCGTGGTCGGGAGACCGGCCGTCGCGGCTGAGTCCTCGAGCACCATCACGTCGGTGATCCCCCGTGGGTCGACCGACTGGTCCTACTACCGGGGAGCAGAGGCTCCCGCCGCGGGCTGGCAGACTTCCACGAAGTCCTGGGCGACGGGGACGGCACCGTTCGGCATCGGCTCGAGCACCGGGGCGGTGAACACGCTGCTTCCCCGCGTTGCAGGTCGCCAGCCTCTCGCCACCTACTTCACGAAGAGCTTCACGCTCACTTCTGACCTCCCTGAATGGTCGTGGGTGAACACCTGGGCAGATGACGGGATCGTGATCTGGATCAACGGCGTGGAAATCGGCCGCAAGAACGCGCCCTCGGGAAAGATCACGGCCGGGAGCTACGCGACCGCGGCGCCGACTTCCACGGCTGCGAGAAAGAACACCGTCTCGTTCTCGGTTCCTGCGGGCATCCTCACGGCGGGGGAGAACACGATGGCTGTGCAAGTGCTGTCGAACTGGCGTCAGACTCGCAATCTCAGTTTCGACGCGCATCTCGTCCGCGAGGACCGCACGCAGAAGCCTGCTCCACCCGTAACGCCTCCGGCGAATCCGACCCCTGCTCCGCCTGTGACGCCTCCCACGAAGCCGACGGTTCCTCCCACGGCTCCGACGGTTCCTCCCGTGGGTGACACGAGCGTCCCCGGCTGGGGCACGCCGTCATGGAGCGACGAGTTCACCTACAGGGACGACTCAGGAAGACCCTCCGTCGATCCCGCCAAGTGGAACGTACGCGGCCAGGACGATCTCGGTCTTCTCTTCGACGCGGCCGTGGTCGACCGCAAGCAGGTTTCGGTCGATGACGCCGGCGTTCTGCACATTCGCGCCGACTGGCTCGACACTCCAGCGATCCGCCCGTCCACCCAGACGGGCCCGCGGGAACTCTGGCACAAGACCGGCTATCTCGACCAACGACGACTCAGCTCCGACGATGTGAGTATGTCGCAGCAGTACGGCCGATGGGAGATCCGAGCCAAGACGCCCAGCGGCCCGAACACGTTCGGGTCACTCGCCGCGTTCTGGCTCCGCAACAACCAGTCCGGTGAGATCGACATCATGGAGGCCTGGGGGTATGACGACGCAGCGGTACGCGACCAGCGCATCGACACGGCAACGACGACGGTCCACACTCACACGTCGACCCCGTCGCTGAACCAACGCTACATCTGGCATCACGCAGACTACGGCGCCGCGACGCCGGTGTGGAAGGACTTCCACACCTACGCGTTCGAGTTCACGCCGACGTACGCCGCAGTGATCGTGGACGGTGTGGAAATCCTGCGAGCGACCCCATCGACGCATCCGAACCTCTGGAACCCGAACTACTTCGGTTCACCGCTCCACATGCGTCTCAACCTGCATGTCGGTCCGTCTTCGACTTACTGGGGTCTTCCGAATCCGAACAATAAGGCCGCTACCCAGAATCTCGATTTCCAGGTCGACTACGTCCGGGTATGGAGATACGAAGGCTAGCGACGCCGCTTCTTGGTGTGGCCGCGTTGCGGCGCTACCATCGGCTGCGCCACGGCAGCATGGGAGTCGTCGGGCTCGATGAGTGAATCATCGTCATCGAGCTCGACCTCCTCGCCCTCGACATAGAAAGTGTCCTCGTCGTCGATCACGTCGTCGTCGATCGCGTCGTCGTCGGTCTCCTCTTCCAGAAGGCTGCGCTTGTAGGAGGATCCGGGGCCGTTTCGCACTCGCGACACGATCAGCGCGGCGATCGCACCGACGAGGATCCCCAGGAAGAGTCCTGCGGCGACGAACACGAGTACCGACGGGCGATTGGATTGCTGCGGAGGATCTGCGGGAGTCACCAGCATTCCGGAGTAGAACGGCGTCGCCGTGATCCGAGCCTGCTGGTCCAGCAGCGCCTGCAGCTGCAGTTGCGTGGCCGCACGCTCGCTACTCCCGACGGGCTGGGAGTCGAGCACCGTTTGGAGCTGTGTGATCGAAGTCCCGAGCTCAGCCGTGGTCTTCTCCACGACGGCCCGGGCGTTGTCGGTCCGTTGCTCACCGTACGCGGCCGCCAGCGCGTTCGCTCGCTCGGCCGCGAGCTTCGGAGTATTGGCCGTCACCTGGAACATGAGAACCTGCGAGTTGCGGGGCACCTCGACCACGGTGTTCGCACGCAGAGCCTCGATCGACGTGTCGTCGAGATTCTCCACGGCACGCTCCAGCACCGCGGTCGACGTCGCGACGACCTTCTCGGTCTCCATGTTGACGGTGTTGAAGCTCGATCCCGTCGAGAGTACGCTGATCGGCTCGACGGTGTGCTGCGCCTCCGCGGTGTACTTCTGCGGATAGATCGCGAAGATACCGAGGCCGACGAGCGCGAACGCGACGATCGTCCCCACGAGTACGAGCCACGACTGCATGACCCCTCGGTACAGGTCTTCGAGTGTCCAGTGTGTCGCCAAGGTGCGCTCCCCCATCCGCGCGTTCGACACGGTCGTCGGACGCAAACCCCCGTCATCCTACAAGTTGCTGCTGGCTGCCCGCCGTGAGAGGTCGCGTGGTCAGTGCGGATCCGGAGCTTCCGAGACGACCAGGCGCGCCTTTCCCGCTTGGCTCTCGATGCGCGACACCTCGATCGTCGTCACGTCGACGTTCTCCCCGACAAGTGCGGTGAGCGCGCGGGCGGCTCGGGCGGCTGCATCCGTGGCCTCCCCCTTCCGCGTAGCGACATAGCGAATGACGATCGAGTAGTCCGAGGCCTGCACGATCTGCATCTGCCGAATCGCTTCGGGATCCCCGAGGAAGAGCCCGCTGAGACCGCCCGTGATGCGGCGGCCCGAAGGCGTACGAATCACGTCGGCGAGTCGCCCCTGCACGGGGGCGATGCGAGGGAACACCCGCCCGCAGCCGCACGCGCCGTTCAGAAGCCGGGAGCGATCACCCATTTCGTATCGCACGAGGGGATACACCTCGTTACTGAAGTCGGTGACGACGACCGACCCTTCTACGTCTGGCTCGACGCGGCGGCCGGCATCGTCGACGATTTCGACCATGCGCTGGTCTCCCGCGACATGCAGTCCCTCATGCTGCGGACATTCGGCAGCGATCCATGGGATCTCGGCAGAGCGGTAGGTGTCATACACCGGCGCACAGAACACCGATTCGAGGAGTGCGCGTTGTCCGGGTTGCAGCATCGCCGCCGTGACGGACACCGCTGTCGTCGGCAGAGTGCGCCCTGACTTCGCCAGGTGGGTGGCAACCGCGGTCGCACCTTCTACATAAGCCACAAGGAGACGGGGTCGAACACGGGACCATCGGTTCGTGAAGTCCTCGATCGCTTCATCCGTGATCGCCCGGGCATCGAGGTGAATGTGCCTGCTCGGCCACCACTGGACCGCGTACTTCAGCGCTTCCCGCCCCTGCCTCAGCCGCCGATAGATGAAAGCCATGTCGTCGCCCGGATGCACGTCCCACCACCGATAGATCCGCCACCACATGGGGGCTGTCGGTGCTGCGGCATCGTTCCGCACCCGCAGCGGCGCTCCCGTGCTGCCACCGGTCTGCGACACCAGCGCGCGCTTCGATGGGATCGCGGTCGAGAGCACGCTGTCCCCCGCTTCCCGGAGCGCGGCCTTCGTCACGATCGGAAGCCTCTCGAAGTTTCGCGGTTCGGCGACGTCTTCCCGCGAGAACCCCGCGCCGGAATACAGGTCCAGGTAGAAGGGAGATGAGTCGTACGCGTGGAGAGCCATCCGCGCCGCCGCGGTCGTGGAGAGCGCCTCAAACTCTCGGACGCTGAGTCGTTCATTTTCGACCATCGTCTCGAACGCTCGGCGATCACCCCGCATGAGCAGACGCGTCTTGGCGTCGAAGATCTCTCTTTTCACCGCTCCCCACAAGCTCCGGCTCGCGCCGATCCTCTCCATGCTAGGCGTTGTTCCCCGACACGTAGTGAACGGCTGAGCGAGGCGAGGACCGTCACTCCGACACCGGGCTCGTGTCAGGCTGACGGCTCCCCCCGGGCCTCCCCCTGTCGCACGCCCGTGCTTCGAGGTTCGCATCGAAGGCTCGATTGTGGATAACTTCGACGGGCTGCAGGCGAACACCGCTAGAGTCTCTCGATCACCGACCTACAGGGGCGCTCGGCGAATAGCCGCGAGGTCCGATCTGCGACCGTCGCAGGGCACTGAGTGCGCCACCATCGACCAAGGAGACAGCCAGCATGCCCGGACATATGAAGCGCATCACGCGAATCGCAATGGCGGGAAGCGTTCTTTCGATACTGGCTCTAGGTTCTCTGCTCGTACCCGCGGCGAGCGCAACCGACACCCTCATCAGTGATGTCGAGGTGAACGTCGCCTCAGGTGAGTCGCGCATGCTGAGCCTCACCGAAGATGCGCCGCAGAACTCCGTCACCAGCGTGACCTTCACTCCTTCAACGCTGCCCGACGCCGGGCCGGGGCACATCATCGGGGTGCAGAGCCGAGCCACGCAGTCCGGCAGCTACATGCTGTGGTCGAGAGTGGCGCCCACCGGTGAGGTCTTCGTCGGTATCGACCGTCTCGCCGCGCACAAGTACGGCGTGCTGGCTCCGGTCGAAGTCGTGCTGGCCGAATCCAAGCTCGCAGACGTCGCCGGGCTCGGCGAGAGCATCCAGCTGTCATTGACGACCGCAGATGCTGGGGCGGAAGTCCACCTGAGCGCCGAGGCCGGCGTGGGCGAGGGCAAGACACAGGACTTCACAGCGGCCGACACGGGTGATGACAGACTGACTGCCGGCGGCGGCGCGGACATCGCGTTCTTCGGAGCCAGATCGTCCCCCGGCCTCACGGTGAAGGTGAACGACGCGAACGTCGCGGAGGCACCCGCGGCCCCGACCTGGGAGGACGACTTCGAGGGCGCTCTGGATACCTCTTCGTGGGAGGCCCGCCGATTCATGGACGCAAACACTCTCGACGGGGCGAACTTCCCTGAGAACGTGAGCGTCGTGGACGGCAACCTCCGGTTGCGTATGCAGAAGCTGGCCGCGCCACAGCAGTTCAACGGCAAGACCATCACCTACAGCGGAGGTTACGTCTGGTCGCGCGGCAAGCACCACATCGGGTACGGCAAGACCGAGATCCGGGCGAAGATGCTGACGCCGGGATCATCCACGGGGCTCTGGTCAGCGATCTGGTTCCGCGATGTGAATCTCGGTGGTGAAATCGACCTCTTCGAAGCTATCGGCACGCCGAACCTGCAGCCGGGCTACTACCCGAACGACGGCACCGGTATCCAGCAGACCATCTACAAACAGACGGGCGTGAAGACAAAGGGGGAATACACCCAGCGCAACTTCACTCTGACGACGCCGAGCGATCAGTGGCATACCTACACGCTGGAGCAGACTCCTCAGTTCATCGCACTTTCCGTGGATGGGGTCGAAACGTTCCGCACGTCTGACCCGAAGATCCTCGCCGGATTCAGCGGTCAGCTCGACATCCGTTTCTCCCAGTTCATCGGAGAGAGCTGGGGCGCCCGCACCGGCCCCACCACGGGCGCCATCAACGATGTCCTCATCGACTATGTGAAGCACTGGGCATACGCGGAATAGGGCAGCGGCTTGAACCGGATCCATCAGCTCGTTGCCCGCTACGACGACACGCGACCGTGTACCGCACCGGAGGCGCTCACGGCTCCGAGGTCGGACCTCGGGGTCTCCGCGCCCTAGAGCTCGCCGGGCTTCATCGCTTCAGCGTCGATGGCCCGAATCACACGCAGCGCGGCGGTATCCGGCTTCGGCTCGGATGCCGCCGCCTCGTCGTTCCGGCGCCGCTTCGGGGCGTAGACGACGAGCGAGTGGAAGAGGAACCGTGCGAAGAAGGCCACGATGAGAGAGAGGGCCGTCGCGAGCACGCTCGAGATGTGCCAGGACTCGACCATCAAGGCCATCACGGGGATCCGCAGTGCCGCCTCGACGTTGTTGAAGGCGAAGGAACTGGCGAAGCGGACCCCGAGGCCACGGGCGTCGGTGCGCATGTCGGCGAAGACGAAGCGCTCCTGCAGCAGGAAGTTCCCGATGATCGTGACCTCGGCGCCCATGATGGCCGCCCAGATGTAAGGGACGCCGGCGGCGGTCAGCCCCCACATGATCCCGAGGTTCGCGGCAGCGCCGATCGCGCCGATCAGTGCGAACAAGGACATCTTCCCGAATCGCAGACGTGCGAGGTGCGCGATGAAGGTCGCTCCCTGGCGCAGACTCGCCTTCGACGTCCCGTGCCGGCGCTCGGCGAACTCCATCGGCACCTCGGCGATGCGAAGGTCGTTGCGGGCCAGGATCTCGAGGAGGATCTTGAAACCCTGAGGCTGGAGATTCGCGACGTCGAGGCGCTTCCGGTCCACCAGGAAGAAGCCCGTCATCGGGTCGGTGCTGCGAGCGAGCCGGATCGGGAACATCGCCCGGGTCAGCCAGGTCGCCGCGCGCGAGACGCCGAACCGCACGGCCGTCCCGAGGCCGCGGGTGTCCCCTCCGCCGACGTAGCGGGACGCGGCGACGAGATCGGCATCCCCCGCGTCGTATCGGTCGAGCAGGGCGGGCAGGAGCTCCGGCGGATGCTGGAGATCGCCATCCATGACGATGCAGACGTCGAAGGACGCGGCTTCGATCCCGACGACCACGGCCCCGCCCAGACCGCCGTGGTTCTCGGCGCGATGGATAACGCGCACCGGGACCGGGGCATCGGCCGCGACGCGCGCCACTTCGGCAGCGGTGTCGTCGGTGCTGTCGTCGACGAAGAGGATCTCGGCATCCCCCTCGGGGAGCGCAGCGGCGATGCGGGCGACGAGTTCCGCGACGTTGTCGCGTTCGTTGAACGTCGGCACGATGACCGTGACCGGTGTCCCCACGTCAGCCCCCTCTTCCGCACGCGCAATGCCTGCGGCCTCCATCGTTCCATGTGTTCCTGTGGGGAAAGAAACCCGAACCTGCTAGACTCTCGACTTGCGGCTGTGGGAGTCGCTGAGCGGGTGGGGATCCGCTTACTGGGGACTACTGATCTGGGGAGATCATGGGGACGCGTATCGGCTATGCCGTTGGTGCTTTCGACCTTTTTCACGTCGGGCATCTGAATCTACTTCGTCACGCCAAGCAGCACTGCGACATCCTGATCGCGGGTGTCGTCAGCGACGAGATGCTGCGCCAGGTGAAGGGCATCGAGCCCGTCATCCCGACGTCCGAGCGCGCGGAGATCGTGAAGCACATCTCCTTCGTCGACGACGTCTATGTGGAGACCACACCATCGAAGATGGACTCCTGGCGCGACGTGCACTTCACGCACTTCTTCAAGGGCGACGACTGGCGCGGAACCGACAAGGGCCTGCGCCTCGAGCGCGAATTCGCCGAGGTCGGCGTCGAGGTCGTGTACTTCCCGTACACGGCGCACACCTCGAGCTCATCGCTGCGCCGAGCGCTCGACGCGATCACGGCCGGCGCGAACGCCCCGGCCGTCGCCGCGACCCGCTGACCATCGGGCGTCGCTCAGTTCGCGACGCCGAGAAGGCTGCGCGCCATCCGCGCCACGTGTGGAGGAGTGTGCGGGCCCAGCCAGACGGTCCACGGGGACCACGGTTCGCCGCATGCCCATTCCACACACCAGGCGTGGACGGCGTTCGCGAGTCGCTCACCGCGAGCGTGCGCACGGATGCCGTCGCCACGCACGAGCCACCGCACCGAGACGCCGTCGGGAACATCGATGTGGCGGAACTGGATGCGCGCCGCGACCTCGAGGAGGATGACCCCCTGGGCGTCCCAGGGCAGCCGCGCCGCGATGCCCGCGATGGTACCGGCATCGGCCGCATCGCCGGCGATGAGCACGGCCCCCTCGATGCTGTCCCAGTCAGGGTCATCCAGGTGTTCACACGCGTTGCTCATGCCACCAGCTTAGATAAGGGTAGCCTTACCTATCAAGAGGCTTCTCAGCGCCACCCCATCCACGCAGCCGTAGGCTGGAGGCATGACTTCTCCTGCCTCCGACACCATCACGATGTTCGGCGCCGACTGGTGCCGCGACTGCATCCGCACCAAGAAGCAGCTCGATGCGCTCGGCGTCGAGTACACCTATGTCGACCTCGTCGCGGAGCCCGCTGCCGCGGACATCGCGAAGGAGATCTCGGGGCGCACGAACATCCCGGTCGTCGTGTACCCCGACGCCTCGCACCACGTCGAGCCGTCGAACGCCGATGTCGAGTCGAAGCTGCGCGAGCTCGCACTGATCTGAACGGTCGCCGTGGCGCCGCTACACTGGCGCGATGAGCACTGAGGCTCGGTCCGAACGAGCATCCGTCCGCCTCTCCCCGCGTACGATCGTGCTGTACGCGATCGGGTCGCTGGGGACCGGCGGTTACGCCACCCTGCCCGGGCTGGTGCTGACGTACTTCCTGACCGACAACCTCGGCGTGGCCGCGCTGGCCGCAGGACTCATCGTCACCGCGGCGAAGATCTGGGACGTCCTGATCGATCCCCTGATCGGCGCGGCCTCCGATCGACAGCTCGCACGCACGGGGTCCCGCCGCGGATTCATGGTCACGGGCGCCCTCGCGCTCCCGCTGTTCTTCGCCCTCACCTTCGCCGTCCCCCCTTCCTGGGGACCGGTGACGGGAGCCGTCAGCGTCCTGCTGGCGTTCCTCGCGACCGCGACGGCCTTCAGCCTGTTCCAGGTGCCCTACGTCGCGCTCCCCGCAGAGCTGACCGGCAACTACGACGAGCGCACCCGCCTGCTGGGTTGGCGCGTCGTCGTGCTCACCGCGGCGATCCTGCTCTTCGGCGCCGGCGGTCCGGCGCTGCGCAACGCTGGCTCCGATCCCGTCCTGGGATACCTCCTGATGGGGATCGCCTCCGGCCTGGCGATCGGCATCGGCATGCTGATCGCCGCCCGCACGGCGGACATCGCGGCGCGGCGCAACGCGCACACCTCCGGCGCACCGATCGTGTCCTCGACGTGGCGCGACCAGTACATGTCCGGCTTCCGGGCACTCGGACGCAGTCAACCGTTCCGCGCCCTGCTGG
The DNA here is from genome assembly GCF_023101205.1 of Microbacterium aurugineum. NCBI lineage: Bacteria > Bacillati > Actinomycetota > Actinomycetes > Micrococcales > Microbacteriaceae > Microbacterium > Microbacterium aurugineum. Next base: position 2,969,888 of record NZ_CP078078.1, read on the forward strand.
GGACCTTCGTCCTGCAGGCGCTCGCGACGGGGACGATGCTCGCCGGCGCCCAGTACGTCGCGACCTGGGTCCTGCGATCCGAAGACGCGGTGACGCTCGTGTTCGTCGCCCTCGTCGGACCCGCGCTGCTCACGACGCCGGCGTGGACCGCGCTCGCCCGGCGCACCGGGAAGGAACGCGCATTCGCCATCGCCAGCGGCCTGTTCACCGCCGCAGCGGCAACCCTCGTCATCGCGGTCTGGACGCCCGGCGCGTGGATCTACGCATCCGTCGCCGTCGCCGGCATCGCCTACGCGGGGCTCCAGTCCCTGCCGATGGCGATGCTGCCCGATGTCATCTCGCACGACGAGCGCACCAGCGGGCCGGGACAGGCGGGCACGTTCACCGGCATCTGGACCGCGGGCGAGACCGTGGGCTTCGCCCTCGGTGCGACCGCGGTGTCACTGACCCTCGCCACCACCGGCTACATCTCCACCGTCGCCGGCGCCACCGTCGAGCAACCGGCGGCCGCGATCACGGGCATCGTCCTGAGCTTCAGCATCCTCCCCGCCGCGCTGATGGCGGCGAGCCTGCTGACCCTCCGCCGCTATCGCCTGCGCAGGGAAGACATCGACGCCGTGGCGAGCCTCGACGCCTAAGCTGGGATCCCGTCCGAAGGAGACATCGATGACTTCTGCGAGCACCTCCACCGCCGCCACGCCCGCTCCGAAGCGCGCGCCGAAGACCGAGGCTCCCGGGATGAGCGCGGGCGAGCGTGAACGGCTCGACACCGCCGTCGACGACCTGCACGCCGGCGCACGCACGTGGTCGGCCCTCACGATCGCTCAACGCGTGACCCTGCTGCGCGCGGTGCGCACGAGCGTCGCCGCCACCGCCGAGGACTGGGCGAACACGGCCTCCGCCTCCAAGGGCCTCGACGGGGCGCATCCACTGCGGGGCGAAGAGTGGCTCAGCGGCCCCTACAGCGTGATCGGCGCGCTCGACGCCTACATCGCGACCCTCTCCCGCCTGGCGGAAGGCACCAACCCGCTCGACGGCATCACGATCGACCGCGCCCCGGGTGGGCGTACCCGGGTGCACGCCTTCCCCCTGACCGGGATCGACAGGTTCCTGCTGTCAGGCTTCACGGGCGAGGTCTGGCTGGAGCCCGGGATCACCCCGAACGCCGCGCGCGCATCCGCCGGTCTCGCGCAGCGCACACCTACCGCGTCGGGCGGCGTCGGACTCGTGCTCGGTGCCGGCAACATCACCTCGATCCCTGTCCTCGACGTGTTCTACGAACTGCTCGCCCACAACCGCACGGCGCTGCTGAAGGTGAACCCCACTCAGGACGCCCTCGTGCCGGTGTACAAGCGTGCGCTCGCGCCCCTCATCGAGCCGGGATTCCTGCGCATCGTGCGAGGCGGCCCGGCGGTCGGCGCATTCCTCACCGACCACCCCGGACTCGCGCACGTGCACATCACCGGGTCCGCCGCGACGTTCGACACCATTGTGTGGGGGCCGTCGAAGGGCGAGGGGGCCGCGGCCACGAAGCGCCGTCGCCGCGAGAACCGCCCGCGCTTGAAGAAGCCGATCACGGCCGAGCTCGGCGGCGTCTCACCGATCATCGTGGTGCCCGGCGCGTGGACGGAGGCCGACCTCACCTACCACGCCGAGCACATCGCGACCATGCGGCTGCAGAACTGCGGACACAACTGCATCGCGGGCCAAGTGGTGATCATGTCGTCGGAGTGGGATCAAGCCGATGCGTTCCGAGCCGCGCTGCGCCGTGCATACGCCAACGCCCCCGAACGTCCGACCTGGTACCCGGGCTCCGCCTCGCAGATGGAGCTCGCATCCGACGCCTACCCCGACGCCCTCGTGCTGGGCGATCGGCTGCTCGTCGAGATCGACGCCGACGACGACGCGACCGCGCTGGAGACCACCGAGTACTTCGCCCCGGTGCTGGGAGTCGTGACCGTGCCGGGAACCGGCCAGGACTTCCTGGATGCCGCTGTCGCCCATGCGAACGACAGGCTGGAGGGCACCCTCGGCGCGAACCTGCTGATCGACCCTGCAACGGAGAAGTCGCTCGGTGCCGGATTCGAACGGGCCATCGCCGCGCTCCACTACGGCTCCATCGCCATCAACAGCTGGACGGCATTCGCGTTCATCACCCCGACACTGACCTGGGGCGCGTTCCCGGGCGGCACGATCGACGAGGTCGGCAGCGGCCTGGGGGTCGTGCACAACGCGCTCCTGCTCGACGGGGTCGAGCGCTCCGTGCTCCGTGGACCGTTCCGCCCCCTCCCGCGCTCACTACCGATCGCGAACGGCGGTGGACGGTTCACGATCCTGCCGAAGCCACCGTGGTTCGTCTCCGCGCGCACCGGTGCGGCCGTCAGCGAAGGACTGACCCGCTACCGGGTCGACGGCAGTCTCGTGGGGCTCGTGAAGACCTTGACGAAGGCTCTCCGAGCCTGACGGTCAGCGCGCACCGAGCCTGACGGTCAGCGCGAAACGAAGGAGAAATCATGGAATGAAGGAGCCGGTCGCGCATCCACTCCTTCGTTCCATGAGATCTCCTTCACGTCGTGCGGCTCGCACGAGCGAATCGGTCGGTCGCCGCGCGTAGCGCCTTCTGCGTGCCGGGCTCGGTCGCCGCATGACCGGCATCGTCGACCACGATGAACTCCGCCTCGGGCCACGCCCGGTGCAGATCCCACGCCGTCATCATCGGGGTCGCGACGTCGTGTCGACCCTGCACGATGACCGCGGGGATGTGGCGGATGGCGTCGACGCCGGCGATCAGCTGCCCCTCGTCCCACCACCCGCGATGGACGAAGAAGTGGTTCTCGATGCGGGCGAACGCGGTGGCCTTCTGCGGATCGGACAGGGCGGCGATCTGCGCGGGATCCGGTGTGAGCGTCACGGTCGCCGCCTCCCAGGTCGACCAGGCGATCGCGGCGGGCACGTGCACCGCCGGGTCGGGGTCGAAGAGTCGGCGGTGGTATGCCTCGATCAGGTGCGAGCGCTCCAGGATCGGGATCTGCGCGAGGAAGCTCTCCCAGAGGTCCGGGAAGAGGGCCGCTGCCCCGCCCTCGTAGAACCACTCGAGCTCCTCGCGACGCAGCGTGAAGATCCCGCGGAGCACGAGTTCGGTCACCGCAGACGGATGTGCCTGCGCATAGGCGAGTGCGAGGGCGCTCCCCCACGACCCGCCGAACACCTGCCACTTGTCGATGCCGAGGTTCTTGCGCAGCAGCTCGATGTCGGCGATCAGGTGGGCGGTGGTGATGTGACGGAAGTCCGCATCGGGAGCACTCGCGTGCGGTGTGCTGCGCCCGCACCCCCGCTGATCGAACAGCACGATGCGATAGGCCTCCGGGTCGAAGAACCGCCGCTGCCAGGGCGAGGTTCCACTGCCGGGGCCGCCGTGCAGGAAGACCACCGGTTTGCCGTCGGGGTTTCCGCTGACCTCCCAGTACACGCGGTGACCGTCTCCGACGAGCATCTCCCCCGTGTCGTACGGTTCGATCGGTGGATACAGTGCGTCTGTCTTCGTCATCATCGGCCCCCCAGCCGGTCGTGCAGTACTGCCTCTTCCACCGTAACGGACCTGCCTCGCGGGTGCCCCTTTGCTAGAGGTCACCTTCGGCGAGGGTGAACACCTGGCCGCAGGCGCCCAGCCCGTTCTGGTACCCCTCGGCGAACCAGCGCTGACGCTGATCACTGGAGCCGTGCGTCCAGCTCTCCGGGTTCACGAAACCGGACTGCGCCTGGATGTTGTCGTCGCCGACCGCTGCCGCCGCGTTCAGGGCGTCGACCCGTTGCGCCTCGGTGGTCGGCTTCAGGTACGGGACACCCTTGCTGTCGGTCTCCTCCGAGATCCGACCGATCCAGGCCCCGGCGTAGCAATCCGCCTGCAGTTCCATCCGCACCCCGTTGCTGCCCGGGCCCGTCCCGTTGTTCGGGTAGCGGTCCATGTCGCCCGTGATGTTCTGGATGTGGTGGCCCCACTCGTGCCCGACGATGTAGAGCTGCGCAAGGTCACCGGCCGACGCCCCGAACTGCTGCTGCATGAGCTGGAAGAACGTGGGGTCCACGTAGACCCCCTCCTCGGGCGGGCAGTAGAACGGTCCGACGGCATTGGACGCCGTACCGCACTGCGTGGGCGTGGAGCCGTCGACCACGATCATCTGCGGGGCGCGATACCCGTCGACGTTCTCCGCCCAGAAGTCATCGAGCGCGAGCTGCGCGCCGGCCATCCGGCAGTCGATGTCCGCGTTCGCATCCGCGCCGGTGTCGCAGTTCTCGATGACCGATCCCCCGACGGGCTCGCCGCTCCCGCTCGGCGCACCACCCCCGAGCAGCCCGGTCAGGTCGATGCCGAGGAGGGGGCCCGCGATGAGCGCGATGATGCCGAGCACGCCCACTCCCGCACCCCCGGCGATGGCTGCGGTGCGACCGCGTCGACGGGTCGTGTTGCCCGAGATGTCGGCGTCGGGATTGAAGGTCATGCGACGAGGGTACTCCGCGGGACGACCGGCGTGATCGGACGTATGCTCGGGGCATGACGACCACGATCACCCTCACCGGCGCCGGCGGCCAGATCGGCTACGCACTGCTGTTCCGCATCGCGGCGGGCGACCTGCTCGGACCGGACGAGAAGGTACGGCTCCGCCTGTTGGAGATCCCGCAGGGGCTCGGTGCCGCGGAGGGCGCCGCACTGGAGCTGCAGGACGGCGCGTTCGGCTTGCTCGAGCATGTCGAGGTGACGGATGACGCCGCGGTGGGCTTCGACGGGTGCGACCTCGCCCTGCTCGTGGGGGCCCGCCCCCGCGGGCCCGGGATGGAGCGCGCCGACCTGCTCGCCGCCAATGCCGGCATCTTCGGCCCGCAGGGCGCGGCCATCGCGGCGAACGCGGCGGCGGGTGTGCGCGTCACGGTGGTCGGGAACCCCGCCAACACCAACGCCCTGATCGCGGCCGCGTCGGCGGACGGCGTACCCGCCGAGCGCTTCACCGCCCTGACGCGCCTCGACGAGAACCGCGCGCGGGCCCAGCTCGCGCAGACCCTCGGCACCCCGGTGCACACCGTGCGCCGCGTGCCGATCTGGGGCAACCACTCGGCGACGCAGTTCCCCGACATCTCGCACGCCACGGTCGCCGGCCGTCCGGTGGCGCCGGCTCTGGAACAGATCGTCGGCGACGTGCCGGCATGGCTCGACGAAACGTTCATCCCGCGGGTGGCGAAGCGCGGAGCGGAGATCATCGCGGTGCGCGGTTCGTCGTCGGTGGCGTCGGCCGCGAACGCGACCATCGAGCACGTGCGCGACTGGGTCCGGGGCACCGACGACTGGACCTCGGCCGGCGTCGTCTCGCACGGCGAATACGGCGTCCCGGAGGGTCTCGTCTCGTCCTTCCCCGTGCGCTCCGTCGACGGTGAATGGCAGATCGTCGAAGGGCTGGAGCTGAGCGAGTGGGCACGCGCGCGGATCGACGCGTCCGTCGCAGAACTGCTCCAGGAGCGAGAGACGGTGCAAGCCCTCGGCCTGTTGTGAATCCGGTCGCCGCGGCGCCGTCCGACAGGGCAGAATGGATGCCGGAGGTGCGCGATGAGCGAGACGATCGATCCCATGAAGGCGACTGCCGTCGATGAGGCGCTGACGAGCCCGTTGCACCTGCCTCATGATGCCGCGGCGTGCCCGAAGTGCTTCACCGAGTTGCAGCAGAACCGCAACTTCTGGACCGCACGCCCTGACGGCTCGCGCCTGGTCGGTCTCGTCGTCGCTCGGGAGGGCATGCCGTCGGTCGTCAAGCAGCGCGAAGACCTCACCCGCTTCGGCGTGCCGATCGAGGGGTTCCGTCACCCGGCACCCGACATCCTGGAGAGCTGGAACGACCGTCTCGCGCGTCTGATCGCGACTCTGACACACGGCGATGTGTTGGTCGTCGTGAACATCAAGGCTCTCGGCCGCGACGCCGAAGAGGGCGCCCGCACCGTCGCCGAACTGCGCCGCCACGGGATCATCGTGAAGGTCCTGGGCCACGACGCTCGGCACCTCGCCGACGCCGCACGCTGACGACGAAGAGGGCCGACCACCTGGTCGACCCTCTCCGTGAAACCGCGCCGTTCGTCAGCTGCCGGCGAGCTGCTGATCCAGATCCTGGATCGCGCGCATCATCCCCAGCAGCGACTCCGACATGTCATTGATACCGTCGACCGCGGTCTTCAGACCCGTCGTCAACTCCGTGTACCCCTCACCGAACTTCCCCGACGCATGCTGCGTCTTGAAGTCCTCACCCAGAAGAGTGTCCACCTGACCCTTCAGCGTGTCCAACTGACCCTGAATGTCATCACGAGCCTGCGACAGCGACGACGCCACCTGCTCCATTTCTGCATAAGACGCACCGAAATCGGCCATCGTCCACACCTCCGCAAATCGAGAGAACCGGACCCCTCCGGCCCGAATACCACCACCCTACGCGGCACCCATAAACACCGTCGATGGGGACAACTCCCCATCACCGACCCGTCCCCCACCGGATGGCGGAACAAAGCCGCAGTCGCTCACCCCGAGCCCGGAACCGTCTCCGGCATTGCCTGCTCCCACGCAACGGTGGAGATCATCAGATCGCTGAGCAGTGTCATGCCCTGAATCGCTTCGTCGGAGATCCCGCCACCGTCTGGCGTGAGGATGGTCGTCGTGAACACCAGCGCGCGCGTGCGGTCGGTCTCCGGCACCGGCAGGGCGTACGTGATCGTTCGTCCGGTCACCTGTTCGAGCTCCGCGCCACGGGGCGCCTGGGCCGCCGGGCCCTCCCACCGCACGACATGCTTGGCATCCTCGAGGAAGCTCGCTCCACGCAGCCGGAACGCATCCGTGATCCAGGCGTCGAGATTGCGGCCACCCTCGCCATCGACCGCCGACGCCGTGATCGACATCGGCAGGAGTTCGTCGGCTTCGACATCCTCCTGCCGGTAGATCGCGAACACCTTCGCCCGCGTCATGCCCTGACGCACACGGGCCATCATCGCCCGATACTGCGCCTCGAGATCGGGGCGTCCGGCTTGGCGGAACAGCTCCGATGCACGCGCGAGGTCAGCCTTCTCGGTTGCCGTCGACGCAGCCCTTCGATGCCACCCCGGCGGCAGCGCGATTCGGAACGGGGGGATGCCGTACCGCAGCTCCACACGAAGATCGTTCATCTCCCCATCCTCACAGGAAAAGCCCCCGAGACGGCATCATGCGATGACGGCGTCGGGGAGCACGATGCCTTCGACGAGGGCCAGCAGCTCACCCTCGAGCTGGGCAAGCACCGGAAGCGTGGTGGCCATGACGTTGGCGGCGATGAGCACACCGTGCACGTGGAGCAGCAGATCCCACTGGGCGACCAGCAGTGCACTCGAGTCTTGAGCCTGCACTCCGGCGGTGCGGCGGATCAGAACTCCTGAGCCATGCGTATCCGACTCGATGGCGATCCCGTCGGGCGCGGTCGCTCCCGGATTCTCGGTCACACGCTGGACGATCTCCCTCGCCGAGTCCCCTTCGGCGTCGGTCACCACAAGGCTCACCAGCACATCGCTGTAGAACCCGGGCGGAGCGAACCACAGGCGCATCACGAACGGCTCGGCCATGCTCAGGAGTGCCTCGGCGGTCACCGTCAGACCCTGGCGGTCACCTTCGGTCAGCGGTGCCGACGCCGCGTAGTGCTCGAGAACCTCCCCGACCCACATCGGCCCGCGCTCCGGATCGGCGGCGAGCTCCTCCGCCGAGGGAAGGGGGATGAACAACGCGGCGTCGTAGTTCAGATCCCACCCGGATTCCGACAGTGACGTGCCCATCTCAGAACAGCCCATTGATGGCGCCCGCGGGCGAGAGGGCGCCGGAAGGGCGTCCTCCCGTCGCCGACACACCGCGGTCGATCCACTTGTACACATTGAAGACCTGCTCGAACGTCGTCGGTGCTCCGCCGACGACATTCTGCAGCGCCGTCGGCAACTGGCTGAACAGCTGGGTTCCCATGGCCTGCTTCGGCGCCGACCCGACAGCGTCCGTGAACGCGATCGTGAAGGAGCGCCCGGTACCGCCGACGAATCGGTCGAGCATCCCCTTCAACGAGAAAGGGCCGGTCATCTTGACGCCGGACACCCGACCGGCGAAAGCATCGAACTTCGGCAGCCAGTCGGCGCGCCATCCGCTGCGCGGGGCGAACTGGAGCCCCCGGAGGCCCTTGACCTGTTGGAACGGCTTCGCGATGCCCTTGCCGATCTCCCCGAGGAACTTCAGCTGTCCGCCCTTCTTGAACAGCAGGCCGAGCTTGCCGATGGGGAGGATACCCACCACCGACCACAACAGGTCGCCGATGCCTTTGCGCCCGTCGAACATGAGAGCGACCGTGACGAGCAGCGACGCGACGGCGACGATCACGGCAAGCGCGGCGATGAAAGGGCCGCCGATGATCAGGCCGAGGACAGCGAGACCGAGTCCGACCCAGCTGAGCACTTCAGCGACGACGGCGAGGACGCCGGCGATGTTCTCCCAGGTGGAGTCCTCGCCGATCTTGTTGGCATCCTCGAGGTCGCTCACGGCCGTCTCGTAGGCGCCCTCCCACGTCTCGAAGACGCCGTCGTAGGCGCGGAGGTTCTCGGCGTGCGTCTCCCTCGCCTGCGAGAGCGCGAGCGCCGCACTCGCAGCCGCCTGCTCGAGTCGGTCGCTCTGCTGCGCGCTCGCATCCTGCTCCTCGGGAGCGGGAGGGGCAGCGGCGACCTCGGTGCGGAAGCTGCTGAACGCACCCTGTGCATCCGAAGCATCACCTCGGGCCGACTGAACCGCACTCAAGGAGGTCTCGCAGTCCGAGACGATCGTGGCCATCTGCTGCTGCGCCGTCGACAGCGCGGTCGCGTAGCGACTGAGAACGGTCCCCGCCGGGCGATAGCGCTCGCCCGCCTCCTTGAGGTCCTTGTGCGAGTCGTCCACGACCTCGCGGATCTTGTCCATGGCATAGCCCTTGCCGCGGATGCTGCCATCGCCGATGCCGCGCAGTGTCGCCGCAGCGGACAACATGTCGTCAGCGAGATCGGAGATCTGCGTGGCTCTGGCGTCGATGTCGCCGGGGTTCCCGGCGATGACCTCGACCGTGCGCCCTCTGGTCGTCTGCATGTTGTTCTCCTAGACTGCCTGGGCAGCGCCGGGGCCCCGCCCCGCCGGCTGGCTCGACGGGGAAGACGGCTCCATCTGGCTCGCGAGGTCGACGTCGGCCTGCTGCGTCTCGTCGATCGTTCCCTGCACGCGCTCGCTCACCGTGCGGAGCTTGCTGAGGAGTTTGTCCCGGCTGTCGTTCCAGCTGCCCTCGAAGGAGTGGCAGCGGTCGCGCAGTCGCCCATCGCCGGCCGGCCGACCGACCGCTTCTTGGACATCTCCCTGTCGCGCGCTGGCCGACTCGAACTCGGTGATGATCGAAGTGATCTGCTGTGACATCTCCTGCAGCTCGCTCATCGGAAGCAGCATCCCGTCATTGCCCGCCATCAGTGGTCCTCCCTCGCCGGATTCGACGATAGCGGTCACCCGGCCGCTCAGGCGATGGGGAGAAGTCCCCACACTCGATCAGCGTCTTTTCTCCTGTGCGGTCTTGACGACGATCTGCATCGCATCGGCGCCCAAGGCCGTCAGCTGCGCCGCTCCGAGACCACGCTTCACGAAGCGCTTGGACTCCTTGCGGAACAACTCCCGGGGGTCACTGCCGAGCAGGGCGGCAGCCGCCTGCCAGCGGTCCAGAGAGACCCCGTCCAGCTCGCGGCGGTGGGCACGGCGGACCCGCGAAAGACGCCGGGCCGCCTGGCTCCGCTCGCGTGCGGCTTCGGCGAAGGGTTCATTCGAGCGCTTCTTGATCGCCGCCGCCTGGTTCTTCGCCGCGTCGCGGATGATCTCCGCCACCTCGACCGCGTAGCCCGGCAGGGGCCCGAGCACGCTCTTCTCCTCAGCGACCCAATCGGCCAGCGCGCGATCTCCACAGTCGAAGCAGAGCCTCGCAGGCGGCGTGCCGGTGGCGAGGTAGCCGCAGTCGCAACGGCGGCCCGAGATGCGGGACCTGTCCGTCTGATTCACTCGGCCACCTTATGGGATCGGAGGGGCTCACTGCCACTTGGCGGGCCGACATCTCACACGGGCCGCCGTCGGGCGGGTGACGACGAAGAGGGCCGACCACCTGGTCGACCCTCTCCGTGAAACCGTGCCGTTCGTCAGCTGCCGGCGAGCTGCTGATCCAGATCCTGGATCGCGCGCATCATCCCCAGCAGCGACTCCGACATGTCATTGATACCGTCGACCGCGGTCTTCAGACCCGTCGTCAACTCCGTGTACCCCTCACCGAACTTCCCCGACGCATGCTGCGTCTTGAAGTCCTCACCCAGAAGAGTGTCCACCTGACCCTTCAGCGTGTCCAACTGACCCTGAATGTCATCACGAGCCTGCGACAGCGACGACGCCACCTGCTCCATCTCTGCATAAGACGCACCGAAATCGGCCATCGTCCACACCTCCGCAAATCGAGAGAACCGGACCCCTCCGGCCCGAATAACACCACCCTACGCGGCAGCCACGAACACCGTCGATGGGGACAACTCCCCATCCAGGCGCACGATCAGTGCACCACTTCGATCGAGGTGAAGAGCGCCGAGATATCGTGCTGCGCCTCGTGGAGCGCACCGCCGTCATCGACGAACACATCGAGCATGAGCAGCATCCGCGCCGTCCGTCCGAGAAGGCGCCTCAGCGCGATGGTCGTGTCGTCGACCGGGACGAGCAGCACACAATCCAGGGCCGTGTCGAACGCGGTTCCCTCGACCTCGGTGATGTTCTGGACCATTCCTCCCGCGCCGAGGAAGACGAAGGAATCGAGGGGCTGCTCGTGGAGCGACTCGTCGAGTTCGACGGCCGTCAGATGCGCGACCACGACCGATCCGCCGATCGAGGGGAGCCACCAGAAACGCTCCCGCACGCCGGGAAGCGGCGGCTCGGCGCGCACGAGAGTGAGCGCGCTCTCGGCGATCGCCGTGCGGACGGCCGCAGGCGCGTCGGCAACTGCTCTGTCATCTGCGACCTCGGCGGCCCAGGAGACGTCATCGACGAAGTCTCCCCACGGGAACTCGAGCGGAAGTGTCAGCCAGGCGGCTTGGTCTGGCAGCACCCGGTAGCCGGTCACGCACGCCACCGGAACGTCTCGACGACCGTGTCGCTGAGCTCGATCAGACCCTGCACCAGATCAGGTGCCGTGTCGTCGAGCGTGGTGATGGAGGTCGAGACGATCATGCCGCGACGGTCACGCGGGTTCGGAAGCGCGATGCCGTAGTCGATCTGCCGCCCGATCACCTCCGCGAGCTCGTCTGTGCCGCGGCGCTCGCTCTCGGTCCGCAGAATCCGATCGATCGACGTGTCGAAAGCTTCGACGGCCCCCTTCGCCATGTCGCGGAACGCCGACTCGAAATCGGCTCCGGGACGAGCGACGTATTGGATCAGCGCGAACGACATCGGCAGAGGTGTCGAGTCGTCCCCCATCGCGTCCGGAAGGTAGACCGCACCGACACTCCGCGCCTGCATCTGCTTCCATTGCTGGCTGATCAGCATCCGCGCCTCGACATCGAGATCGGGGCGACCGAGCGCTCGAATCTGCGACGACATCCGCATGATCAGGGCTTTTCGCCCCTCATCATCGATGAAGTACCGTGTCCATCCCGGCGGGAACAGGATGCTGAATCCGCCGGGCTCGTCTTCGGCCATCAACTTTCCTGACCCGGGGTCCATATCGGGCGTCCTTCACGCTGACGAGCACGGTCATCTCGGACGGCGAGGATCAGCGCTGCGACCATCAGAACCACAGTGGCGGTCCCGTCGAGACCGGCCGCTACCCACCGCAGCGTAGCCTCGGTCGCCCCTTCCGAAGGGAGCATCCACGCGAACATCGCCGAGGACGCGGTGGCCGCACCCGTCGCCGCGAACGCTCCGCCCACTCGACCGGAATCGTTCACACGCGCCGTAGCGAGAACAGCGGCGGCCAGGATGAGACCGATGACGGACACGACGAGAGATAGCAGCCCTGGAAAAGAGAACAGGGGGTAGTCGATGGCAACGCCCCACATCGGCGCACGACCGGCGGCGATCTGTCCTCCGGTGAGAAGCAAAGACCCAACCAGATAGACGATCAGCGCCGCCGCCTGCATCATCCGCAGCAGGAGATACATCGTCGTGATCCGCTTGTGCACGGAGGCCCGAGGGGAGGTCATGGGGTCACGCGTCTGCCGCTGAGGGCGGTGCCGCACGGAACCGGAACGAACGGAAGATCTCCTCCAGCTCCGGCTGGACGGCCTCCAGACGCACCGGATCCTCGTCGAGATAGTCGATCAAGAAGAGGAGGCCGTCGCGCACACCGATCGAGCGGACCGCTCCGATCGTCATGACCGGCGACCCTTCCCTCGTCACGTCCTCGATCTCCGCGCTCACGGCGACGTTCACCGCGACGTCGAAGGCGGTTCCTTCGACGATGCTCCAGGTCTGCACGAACCCGCCGATGCCGAGCCGCGCGTACTGCAGCAGGTCTTCCGCCGTGGTCGCCCACGTCTCGTCGATGTACAGGTGGATGATGATCGGATAGCCGCCGACGTACTCCGTACGCCAGAAGCGCTCCTGCGCTCCGGGAATCGGCGGCGGCGCAGCCTGCAGCGTCAGCGCCTCCTGCGTCAGCGCGTCGGCGGTGGACTCCGCACCGGTCCCCGCGAGCAGGTCGGAGGCGAGCGTGGACGCCCACTCCTCGGCGGTGGCGAACTCGCTCCAGGGGAAGGTGAACGGGATCGGGATCCAGCGGCGCCCATCGAGGGCCATCTGGTACTGCAGTTCTACTGCCACCGGAAGGTCTCCAGGATCGAATCGGCGAGTTCGATAGCGGCATCCACGAGAAGGGTATCCGCATCGTCCGGATAGGGCAACGAGGCGGTGAAGACCAACCCACGACGGGAGTTCTCCTCCGGCAGCGCGAACCCGTACCCGACGGAGCGAACGGTGATCCCCTCGAGCTCACCCTCACCGGGCTTCGTCCACTCCCAGCGGAGAACTGGCCCGATCGCCGTGTCGAAGGTCACGATCTCGGCGGTCGTGAGCGTGTGGAGGCCGGCCGCGAAGGTGGAACCTGCGGGACCGATCTGCTGGCGGACGGCGATCGACAACGGGAGATGGGTCAGCCCTTCGACCTCCCGATCGGCGAGATAGATGCTGTGTGTCCGCGTCTGTTCCAGCCGACGCCACTGCGAGGTGGCCAGCATCCGCAGCCGCACGTCGAGCTCCGGTTGGCCCAGCTGCTTCATCCGCGAGGACACCTTGGCGATGTAGCGCTTGCGCCCGTCTTCATCGACGCGATACTGCGACCAGCCGGGGGGCATCATGATGCGGAAACCGCTGAGGGCGGTCATGCGCGAGCGCGTTCCCTGGAGCGGGCCGCCAGGATACCGAGCAACAGAACTGCGAGTGCCACGACGAAGAAGATCGCTGCGACCCATTGAGTTCCGATGAACGCGTCGCCCCAGCGCGTGGGGTTCTCCGGCACGACGCCCGCCAAAATCACGGACGAGACCGCGGACGCCGCGATCGGGCCGATCAGTCGCCGTACGCCCTCCTCGTTCGAGCGGCCGTTGGTCGCGGCTACGCCCACCGCCAGGAGAATCGACATTGCGCCGAGGATCACGAGAAGCGGCTTAGGCACCTCGAAGAGAGGATACGCAAAGACGACGCCCCACTTCGTGTCCATGGTCTCGCTGGCCTTACCCCCGGAGAAGATCAGCGAGCCGACGAGAAAAGCGACCAGTAGCGCGGGAGCCACTAGCACAACCACGCCCATCGACACGCGGAAAAACTTCGCGACCGCTGATCGTAGCGCATCTCTTCTTGCCACGTAGCTCAGCCTATCCTGACGTCCCGAAGACCCGGGATCTCTGGCTGCGCATCGAACAGGCCCAAACCATCCGAGAGAGAGACGCCACCCCACGCCACCACATTGAGGCTTTGCCGGATCCCGCCGGGAAGACTGGCCGCCGTGGACGAGATGAACTGCTGGACGCCGGGGCTGGTGGCATACGGCGAGCTGCGCATCGTGTTCACGAAGGTCGAGACCTGAGCCGTCTGCGATCCCCCGAACCTGATCGCATCGAACGGGTTGGTGAGCATCCCCGGTTTCGGCAGCGCTCGCGCCGACTGCAGCGGCGCGAACAGCGATCGGAAGGGCGTCCCCCACGTCGTCGGCCTCAGGAAGGAGAAACGCGGGAGGGCACCTCGGATCGCCGCCGTGACGACACCGCGTCCGCCCTGGATGACGCTCGACAGAGTGGGCACTCCCCGGGAGAGCACCTTGCCGAGGCCGAACGGCAGCAGCCCGACCGCGCTCCAGGCAACGTCGCTCAACGTCGCCCGGCCGAACGCGAACTTCAGCGTGGTCAGCAGGAAGGACGCCGCTGCCAGGGTGAAGATGATCGCCCCGAGCAATCCGGTGAGCGGAGCACCGATGACCAGGGCGATGATAGTGAGCACCACCAGGACGATCGCGATGACATCGAGCACCTGATCGATGAACTCCCAGAAGCCGTCGTTGTTGCCGGCTGTCTCGATGGCTTTCTCGATGCCATCCACCGCGGCGTCGTAGGCATCGGACCACTCGTCGAAGACACTGTCGAACGCCGACCACATCTCATTGCGCGCCGTCGTGGCGTTCGTCAGAGTCGCCCGTGCCGACGACGCCGCGGATTCGGCGTCGTCCAGCGCATCCGTTGCCGCCGAGTCGGGTTCGGCTTCCGCGGCGCGCGAAGTCGCCAGGCTCGCGGCGAGTTCTGCGTCCTCCTTCTCGTCGAGCGCAGCCTGGTACGCCCGCTCCGCCGCCTCGACCTCGTCGATGTTGCTCGCGAGCCAGCCGTTGGCGACGCCCAGGGCCTCACCGTACGTCGTCAGCGTCTTGCCTGTGCCCGAGTAGCGGATGGCCGCTGCCGACAGATCGGTCGCGGTCTCGCTCGCCATCTCGGCGAGCTTGTCGGTGCCCTTGCTCTTGTGCACCGTCGAGTCGCCGATGCTCTTCAGCTGGGTCGCGGTCTCGTCCATCGTCGTGGCGAGCACCGTCAGCTGATTGCCGCGGGCGACGATGTCCGCCGCATTGCCTTCGAGGATCTGAAGTTCGTTGCCTGTGTTCGGGGACCGCATCAGACCGCCCTGCTCGCGCTGACCTGCTGCGTGCTCGTCGACCCTTCGAGCTCGCTCGCGGTCGACATGTCCCACTCAGACCAACCGTCGATGATCGACGTGAGCTGATCTTTGATGTTCGTGAGGTTCTCCTGCAGCTTGCCGCGCTTGTCGCGCCACGCCACCTCGAAGTCGACGACCTGGTTCAAAAGCTCCCCCCGGCCGACCGGGCGCTTGATCGCGTCCTCGAGGTCGTCGTTGGTGTTCGCTGCCTGATCGAACTCCCCGATCGCTGCTTCCAGCCCCAGCTTCGCATCCTTCAGCTGGGCGAGGTCGAGCATGATGTCCATCTGGCGTCCCCCCTCCGGTCTTTCCTGCACGGCGACGGCGGCCGTCCCGGCTCCGAAACCCTAACAAGGCCTCGTGCGTTCGGTCGATGGGGACAACTCCCCATCGACCGCCTACTCCTCGACCAGCGGCAGCTGCACCGTGACCTGGCGTCCGGCCTGCACGAAGATGCCTCGTCCTTCGGGGAAGTCGGTGCGCTTCACCTTCGGGAACGGCACCTTGAACACCGCATCGCCGTCGAAGGAGTCGGGCTTGAGGATGATGCCCTTACGCCCGGCTTTGAAGTCTCCGATGAACCCGAAGCCGCTCGTGACCTGCGTGACGTCGGCGTCGCCGATGAGCAGATGGTCGCTGCGGTTGATCGCCTGGAAGAGGGCCTTCATCTCGCGCTCGGCCGGGCTGTCGGCGAACTGCGGCACGTCCTCGACCACGATCAGCACCCTCGTCGGGAGGGAGTCGTCGGCGATCAGCTCGGTGATCTCCTTGGCGAGCTCCTTCGCATCGTCCGGCGTCACGGCGCTGCGTGTCCAGCTCGCGTAGTCCTTGAGCTGGGCACGTCGGCCTCCGAAGTGGAACAGCACGGTCGCCGGGTCGAGTCGCCGCATCGAGGTGATGATCGACTTGAGGGCGTTGGTCTTGCCCGACGACGGCGGGCCGGCCACGACGAACGTGCCCACCGGGTCGAAGTCGCGCGCCGCCAGGGTGTCCTCCGCGACCCCGAGTGCCGGGAACTCGCCGAGGCGATCGGGCAGATCGCGCACAGACAGACGGGTGGGCAGCGCGCCGATCTCCGGCACCTCCCTCGCTCCGGCCGCACGGAGCCTCTCGGCGAGACCCTCGAGCAGCTTGGTCTGCTCGGCCACATTCGGAGTCCCGCCCAGCGTCGCGATCTGCGTCTCGCGGCCGTCGATGATGGCGCGTCCCGGGGCTGACCGCTCGTCCAGCACATCCTTGGGCGCGTTCAGCATCGCGTATCCGGACTCATCCGAGAGACGCAGGACCACGCGCCGCGAGACGTTCGCGCTCACCGCCGTGGGGACAGAGCCCGAGCGGTCGGCGCTCGCGACGACGTGCACGCCGAGCGGGCGGCCCTCGCCGAGGATGCGCATGAAGATCTGATAGAAGGGCATCCGCGCCGTCGTCGACTCCCACTCTCCACGGAACTGCGGGAAGCCGTCGATGAGCAGGACGATGCGTGCCTCGTCCTGCCCGGTGAGCTCCCGGTACTCCGTGAGGCTGGAAGCGTTGGCGGCACTGAAACGCTTGCCACGGTCGTCGAGCACCGCGGCCAGCGAACGCAGCACCCGCTGCACGCGTTCGGAGTCGTCGCCCGAGATGATCGAGCCGACGTGCGGCAGCATCTCCAGGCTCTTGAGCGAACCGGACCCGAAGTCGAGTCCGTACACCTCGACGTTCGAACGAGCGGGATCGAAACCCGCCGCGATCGCGATCGTGCGCAGCACCGTCGACTTGCCCGAACCGCTCGTCCCGTAGACGAGCAGCGAGCCGTCCTTGTCGGGGTGGAAGTAGGCCGGCTCCTGAAGCTGCCGTTCCGGGACATCCATCTTGCCGAGCAGCACCTGCCCGTCGCCGAGCACCGGGAGATCGCGCAGGTCGACCGCGCCCTCGAGGTCGTCGAGCCACGGCCGTCGGGGGGCGGGGATGCGGGCCTCGCGCGCCGCATTCACGAGTGTCGCCACGATGCGCTTCTGGTCGTTGGGTCCGAGATCCTCGTCGTGCGAATCGGACTCCGGCGCCTGCTCGGCCTCCCAGGTCTGGATGGACCCGAAACGGAGCTCGGCGACCTTGACCTCGGCGACCTGGGCCTCGTCCGTGGTCCATCCGCCGGCGTACGCGGACTGGAACGGCACGAGTCGCCCGGGACCGGTCTTCGCGATACCGCGTCCCGGCAGCGAGGGCGGGAAGGTCGCCGCCACCGGGTCGTCGACGACGTCCTTGGAGTCGGACTCGTCAGCCATCCGCAGCGCGACGCGCAGGTTCGTGTTCGCGCGGAGGTTGTCCTTGATGACGCCGGCGGGACGCTGCGTCGCCATGATCAAGTGGATGCCGAGGGACCGTCCGCGCTGCGCGATGTCGACCACTCCGTCGACGAACTCCGGCACCTCTCCGGCGAGCGCCGCGAACTCGTCGATCACCAGCACCAGCGCGGGCGGCGTCTCCGGGTCGCGTCGCTTCTCGAGCTCGAGGAGGTCTTTGGCCTTCTTGCGGTTGAAGAGGTGCTCACGATGGTGCAGCTCGGCCCGCAGGCTCGTGAGCGCGCGGCGCACGAGGTGCGGGCTCAGGTCAGTGACGAGGCCGACGGTGTGGGGCAGGTCGACGCAGTCCGCGAAAGCCGAGCCGCCCTTGTAGTCGACGAACAGGAACGTGACCCGGTCGGGGCTGTGGGCGGCCGCCATGCCGAGCACCCATGCCTGCAGGAACTCGCTCTTGCCGGCACCGGTCGTCCCGCCGACCAGGGCGTGCGGCCCCTGGGTGCGCAGGTCGAGGGTCATCGCATCCGTCTGCGACTGTCCGATGATGGCGCGCAGGTTGCCGGCCTTTTTGAGCCGCGACTGCGGAGCGCCGGAACGGTCGATGATGGTGTTGTTCTGCCGCCAGCGATCGATCACCGCGCTGGCATCCTCGGCGACCTCGGTGCCCACGAGCGAAAGGAAGCTGACCGAGTTCGGGATGTCGGAGGAGTCCTCGATCACCGTGCTGGAATCGACGACCGGCGCCAGGCGCTTGGCGAACATCGTCATGTAGGCGTGCGAGACACCCTCGACCTGCACCCCGCGGTAGTCCACGCCGCTGCGGACGGTGCCGACCACGGCATCGGAGAGCCCGGCGCTCACGTCGACGAACGTGCGGCACGCCGCGGGCAGTGCCTCGACGACCGGAGCGACGAACAGGGCGTAGACGCCGACGTCCGCGCCGCGTTCCAGGATCTGGGTCAGTCTGGCCCGATCGACGGGGGCGTCGTTCGTGATGATCACCAGGATGGCCGTCTGGCCGGGGAACGTCGCCTCCTCGGCCGCGCGCTTGACGTCGGTGCCGTACCGCATCGGATCCCAGTCGGCTCCGTACGGGGGCCGCGCAGACTTCGACTCCCGCGAGCGGCGCAGGACGATCTCCTCGAGACCGCTGAGCAGGGCCGTCCCTGTCGAGGCGGAATCCGCTAGTGGCATCTCCTTGAACGGGTTCCGCTCGCTGGAGGTGTGGGGGAGCCACTTGAGCCAGTCGAGCTCGTTCGCCCACCCCGGTTCGGTCAGCGCCACGGTGACGAGTTCGTTCGGGGAGTGCGTGCCGAACAGTTGGACGGCGATCCCCCGCAGCGCATCGCTGGCCAGCGACGTGGGACCGGCGACACCGACCGAGCCCACGCTCTGGAGCGATTCCAGGATGGGGACGTCGTCGATCATCCGGTACCGCTCCTCCAGGCGATCGACGCGTTCGACGTATTCGACGAGCGCCTCCGGAGTCTCGGTGCGCTTGATGCGCGTGCGCGCTTCGGTCTCGCAGACCCCGAGACGCATCGCGAGGAAGTTCCAGTGCTCCGGTCGCCGGGTCCACAGCAGGGGACCGAGACGCATGGCCTCATCGAACACCACGGCGACGGCGGGGACCTCGTTCTGCCGTACCTCGCGCTCCTTCGGACGCGAGTGGTACAGCGTCTCCTCCAGCCGCTCGAACTGCTCCTCGAACGACTCGGCCTCCTTGCGCAGCCGCTGACCGATGTTGGTCTTCTGCGAGATGAAGTTGCCGAACATCATCATCGGCGACGCAGCCGCGATGAGCAGCGAAGCCGGACGCTGCGTGATGCTGAACATCGTCACGGCCAGGAGGATCGGCGCGACGAGCATGGGCCAGGGGAACAGCCGCGACGGCTGGTCGCGGGGATAGCGCGGCTCATCGAGATCCTCCCCGGTGTACCGCTCCTCGACACGGGGGCTGCGGTTGAACATGAGCGCTCCCCCGCGCTCGAGCACCGGGTCCCCCGTGGCTGAGCCGTCGAAGTCACTCACCATGTGCACGACGAACTCGCAGTCCCCGAGCACGAAGCTCTGCCCGGGGATCACACGGAGACGCTGCACGAGCCCGCCGTCGACGAGGATTCCGTTCGCCGAGTTCAAGTCGACCAGCTCGACG
The DNA here is from genome assembly GCF_023101205.1 of Microbacterium aurugineum. NCBI lineage: Bacteria > Bacillati > Actinomycetota > Actinomycetes > Micrococcales > Microbacteriaceae > Microbacterium > Microbacterium aurugineum. Next base: position 2,989,578 of record NZ_CP078078.1, read on the forward strand.
AACGTCGCGGCGACCTCGATCCTGGCGTGCCGCTTCGAGACGAGCGGATCAGCGATAGTGACGTCGTTCGCGGCGTCGCGTCCGATCAGGAAGTGACCGATCGGCAGCGGGAACTCCTGCCCGACCGCAGGGCCGGAGACCACCCGGAGGACGGCGGCGGGGCGCGCACCCACGGTGCCTGCGGCGGCACGGTTCGGGCCGACGTTGACCACCTCGGCGAGGAAGCCGGAGCCGAGCGGGGCGTCGCCGACGAGCAGGTCGGGATTGAGCATCGTGAGCTGCTCGCTCGTCGGAGGGGCGACGGAGAGCGTGAGCACGTCGGTCGGCGTCGCGACGATGCTGCGCGCCGGGTCGGTGGTGGCGATCTGGCGCGCGACATCGGCGATGGTCGCTGTCGAGTCCGCCATCACGACGACGTCGGTCAGGGGTGCTGCGGGTCGACGCAGGGTCAGCTTGACTCTCATCGCTCGTCCTCACCGCGCCGGGGGCGCATCTCACTTCTCCGGGTCATACCCACTCCACCTGCAGGAACCGATCGCCGAAGCGCACCGTGTCCCCGGTCCGCAGCTCGGCCGGGTGTCCGGCGGCCAGCGCGGTCTCGACACCGTCTCGGACGATCGCGCTGCCGTTGGTCGACGCGCGATCGACGATGAACACGCCCCGTCGAGCCGGCATCACCGCGATGTGCGTCTTGGACACCGAACGCGTGTCGTCGACGACCGGGACCAGGAGCGCTTCGCCCTCGCCGGCTGCCGCGCTCGGCGACCTCCCGAACAGCGTGGTGCCGCGCACCTCGACGCGCTCACCGGTGTCGAGCACGAGAATCGCCCGCACTCCGACGGGAACGTTCGGAGCATCGGCGGGCACCGCCGGCACATCGGCGGGAACGGCGGCGGGAGCAGGGACCGGCGGCTCGGGGGCAGGAACCGGCTGTGCTGCGGGTGCGGGCGCGGGTGGCATCACGGGCGCGGGCGACGCCGCGGGAGCCGGCGCGGGAGCTGGCGGTGCGAACGAAGCCGGGGGCGCGGTGCCGGTGGCCAGGGAGGGCGGTGTCGACGACACGAGGGAGCCAGGAGCCGGAGTCTCCGGACGCTCAGGGGCAGGTCCCGCGGCGGACCGGTGCGCGCCGATGACGCCTCCCGAGAGGCGCGCGCTCGGGACGTACTCGGCCGGAGCATCCCGGTGCACCGGGGTGGCGAGCGACGGGAGGGGCGCCTTCTCCTCGTGCTCGGGCGTCTTCACACGCTTGCGCGCGATACGCATCCGCTTCTGGTCATAGGGGTTCAAGCCGCCGCGCACGTCCACGAACCAGGTCGCGGCGGCGAGGTCGAGCCATCCGCGTCCTCGCCGCTCGATGTCGAAGAGCGGGGAGAGCATGATCACCAGTACCGGTCCGATGAGCGGAACGAGGAGCGAGGCGTACGCGACGAGGTAGCGCACGACCGCGCCCCGCCAGAAGCCGGGACGCTCGAGAGTCCGGACGTTCACGGAACGGATACCGCAGATCGCCTTGCCGAGCGTCACCCCCTTGCGGCCATGCAGGACGAGCTGGACGACGAGGTAGGCGATCATGAGCCCTTGGGACACCGCAGCGGCCACGATGAGCCACACCAGATCCTCCCGCGCGAAGAACTCCTCCGCGTCGAACCGTCCTGACGCCGCCTGCACGAGCACCGGCGTCAGAGCGATGAGGGCCGGGAGGGCGATGATGACCGCCACCGTCCACTCGATGAGTGCGGCGAGCACACGCGCACCCCGTCCCGCGGGGCGCAGGCCGAGAGCCTCCGCGTACGCAGGGTCCGGGCGTCCGTGCGCGTCGAGTCCTTCGACCTCGGGCGCGCGGTCGTCGATCTCCCAGATCACTCCTGCTCTCCCTCGACGTCGTCGATGGAATGCTCGGTGTCGAGCAGCGGCAGGTCGCTCTTGCCGACCAGGCGCGAGGCGATCACATGCTCGACCAGGCGTGCGCGCCTGTTGGTCGCGAAGCTGCGTTGCCCGCCGCGCATGCCGGGCACACCGACCCGGTCGAACTTGTCGCAGACGTTGTCGAGCTTGCGATTGAACCGGGTGACCGTCCAGCCCAGCCGCTCCGCCGCCTTCGCCGAGGTCGGGATCTCACTCATCCCGGTGCCGTCCCTGCGCAACTGGGGTTCGGCGAGCGCCAGGATGAGCAGCTTCTGGCTGAGGGTCAGCGGGACGTCGCCGATCGTGGACGCCCCGTCGTCGTCGTGCTCGCGCCTGGTCGCGCGAAACGTCGGCTCCGCCGCATGCAAGGTGAGCTCGTAGGTGGTCGGCCCCGCGCTGAAGACGATCGTCGTCTTCTCGAAGACGAGCGGGAGCCGAGCACCCGGCGCCAGCCACGCCTGCACGCCACCTGCCGAGTCGGTCACCGTCGCGGTGAGCCGGGTACCGACGTTCGACAGCCACCACAGCCCGTCGGAGTCGGTGATCTCCAGGAAGTGCCGATGCAGGAACAGATTGTCGTCGAGCTCGAGGTCGCCCTCGCGTCCCACGATGAATCGATCACCACGGCTCACGCGGAAGTACTCCCCCGCGAACTCGACGGTCACCCCTCCTGCACTCGTCACTCCACACACCCCCGCACGGTTTCCGAGGCACGACCGTCGTCGCGCCGCAGCATCACGTCGATGCAGACGGTGCCCGCCGCTGCGGGGACCGTCGCGGTCGCCTCCGGCGTCTGGTGCGGATCGACCTCTCCCGACACCGCGACCGGTGTCCAGATGAACGAGTCGCCCTCGAGCGGACTCGGATTGGTCCAGGTGAACACGATCCGATCGCCCTCGCGCGTCCCGGAGATCTCGGTGACCTTCGGCACGACGTCCGTGCCGACGTCCTTTGGCTCCACGGCCTGCTCGGTCTCCTGCGCTTCGGGGGTGACACCCGCCACCAGGAGGTTCATCCCGACGATCCCGCCGACCACGAGTACGACCGCGGCGGCAGCGAGCACGATCCAGAGGCCCTTGCGACTGCGCGGCGCCGGCGGCTCTCCCGGACCCGCGACAGGAGCAGCCGTCACGGCCGGAGGCGGCGTCGCCTCTTCCGGGGCGACCACCATCGGCGCTCGCGCGATGGTGCGGTCGTCGGCGGAGGGGGCGAGTGGAGCCGCGGCCGTCGGAGTCGGCGGGCGCAACTGGGTCTGCTCGACGAGCGGTTCCTCGGGCGTCGGGGCGTCGAATCGCGGAATGCCCGACAGCGGAACCGGCGGTTCCTTTCGCTGCGTCTGGGCTGAGGGGCGAGTGAACGATGCCAGTTCGGGGTCGATGCTGACGATCTCCCGCACGCGGGTCAGACCGTCGCCGTCGTCCTCCAGGTCTTCCGCCGGCGGATGGTCATCGACGATGTCGATCGGGGTCACCGAGTGGGAGAGCTCGATCTGCACCTTCTGCAGTGCCCGCGCGAATGCCACCGCACTCGGGAAGCGATCGGCGGGGTTCTTCGCCATCGACCGTTCGAGGAGCCTCTGCAGACTCTCCGGCGAATCCGGCCTCTTCAGTGAGGGGAGAGCGGCGCGCTCGATGCGCTCGATCAGATCGGCGCTCGAGTTGCGTTCGCCGGTCCGCTCGAAGGGCGAACGACCCGCCAGCAGCGTGTACAGCGTGGCGCCGAGCGCCCAGACATCGGTGCGCGGACCACTCTGCGGAGGCTCCGCGAACGACTCCGGCGGAGACCAGGGGATGGACATGCCGGAGGCCTCACCCGTCGCTCCGGTCGTCGATGCGATGCCGAAGTCGGTGAGGGCCGGCCGGTTGTACTCCGTGACGAGGATGTTGGCCGGCTTGATGTCGCGATGCAGCACGCCCGCCCGGTGCGCGGTCTCGACGGCTCCGGCGACCTGGATGCCGACGCGCAGAGCCTCGGCGACCGAGAACGGCTCCTTGCGGGAGCGGATCTGGAGGTTCGGCCGCGGGCAGTACTCCATCACCAGGTAGGGGCGACCGTCGCCGGCGACACCCGCCTGGTAGATCGTGACGATGGCCGGATGCGTCGAGAGCATCGCCATCACGTTGGCCTCGTCGGCGAACTCCTGCGCCGCACCACTCGAGATGCGGTCGGCGACCAGCACCTTCACCGCGACTCGGCGACGCGGCATCTCCTGCTCGTACAGGAAGACATCGGCGAAACCGCCGGTGCCCAGCGGCTCCACATAGGTGAAGCCCGGCAGATCGGGCGGCGGGGAGGGGCGACGCGTCACGGCAGCTCCTCGAACGCGACGGTCACTCCGTCGCCGAGATCCACGACATCGCCGGACAGCACGAGCGTCTGCTCCCCGGGATGCAGCCGCACCGGGTCGGCACCGGGACGGAGCAGGGTGGAGCCGTTCGTGGTGTGCAGGTCGATGACCACGACGGTGTCACCTTCCGGCCGCACTTCGAGGTGGCTGCGCGAGATGTCCTGCTGCGGGCTCTCGACGGCGATCAGGTGCGGGAGGTTCGCACCGCTCGCACGGGTCGATCGCGGGCGTCGGCCGATGATGACCGTGCGATCGAGCGCCGCCACCTGACCGGTGGAGAGACGCACGCGGCCCGTCGAAGCGATGGACGGCACCGGGGTCACGTCGAGCACGTCGGTCGCGACATCATCGGCGACGGGAGGCTGCTGGCGGAGCGCACGCAGGTCGGCCGCGGAGACGGTCGCCCCGTCATGATCGCCTTCGACCGGGACGGGGGTGGGCGCCGCGGCTGCGGCACCGACCGAGTGCACGGTCGCACCCCAGAGCTGATCGAAGTCGTCGTCGACGGGCGGTGCGAGCGTCACCTCGGTCGGTGGGAGGAACGCATCCTCGATGACCGGCGCAGGAGTCGGCTCGGGTTCGGGCGCAGGAGTCGGCTCGGGCTCGGGCGCCGGCTCGGGCTCCACGGCCGCCGGCTCCGGCGCCGGCTCGGGCTCCACGGCCACCGGCTCCGGGGCCTGCACGGCTGCAGCGGGTTCGGCGAGCACGGGGGCCGGGCCGAGCGCACTGGTCAGCGGATCGGCGTCGCTCGGCTCGAGCTCGGCGCTCACCGCGGCAGCCCGCACGATCCCGCTCTGCACGGGGAGGCCGTCGGCCTCGGTCGTCGTCTCGACCGTGATGTCGATCGTCGTCGCGCCACCGAGGAACCGCTCGTTCCAGGTGGTGACGTCCGCCCCGGACAGCTCGAGGGATTCCGTCGCGGTCGTCACGTGTGCCGAGACGTCACCTCGGAGGGCGATGCGCACGTCTCCTCCCTCGGCGACGGCGGCGACGAACGACGGCAACGACGTGAAGGACCGGCCCGCCTGCGTCGTCAGGAGATCGACGACGGTTGCGAGCGTCTTCGCCTCCGGCAGCCGTTCCCACAGCCGGGCGACGACATCGCCGGGGACATCGGGCGGGAGCGCGACGAGCGCGCCGGGGATGACGATCAGGTACCACTGTCCCGGTCGGTAGATGGTCTGCATCAGCGAACCCCTCCTGCTGTGGCTTCTCGTGGACGCGTGTCGGCGTCGATGTCGTCGTCGTCGGTGGCCGTCAGCGTTCCCGGCCGCGACGCGACCGAGACCGCGTCCACGACGATCACGGTGATGTTGTCTCGACCCCCGGCGCTCACCGCATCGGCTGTCAAGGCGTCGGCGGCCTTCTGCGGATCGGATTCCGAGGCCAGCACCTCGCGGATACGCGTGTCCGGCACTTCGGAGGTGAGACCGTCCGAGCAGACGAGGATGCGATCGCCGAGTTCGGCGGGGAACATCCAGTAGTCGGCGTCGCCCGTGCTACTTGCACCGATGGCGCGGGTGATGATGTTCCGGCGGCGATCCGAGACGGCATCTTCGACGGAGAGCTCACCGGACTCGATCAGCTCCTGCACCACGGAGTGATCGACACTGATCTGCTCCAGCTCGCCGTCGGCGAGACGATAGGTCCGGGAGTCTCCGATGTTGACCGCAAGCCAGTACCCCATGCCGTCGACCGAGGCGATGACGACACCGCTGAGAGTCGTCCCGGCGCGTCCGTTGCCCGAGGTCGACAGATCCTCGACGCTCGTCCGTGAGACGGAGAGGGCGTGCCGGACGTCGTCGAGCTCGAGCGCCGGTCGGCCGATGTACCGGGCGAACTCGGCGATGACGGCGGCACTCGCACGCTCACCGGCCTCGTGCCCGCCCATCCCGTCGGCGACCAGGAACACCGGGGCCGAAGCCAGATGCGCGTCTTCGTTCAGCGCGCGCCGGAGCCCCGGATGCGTCGCCGACCCGGTGGAGACGATGAGCCCCGGCCTCATGCGTATCCGCCGATCGTCACGATGCGGTCGCCGATCTCGATCGCGTCGCCCAGACGCACCGGCACCCGCTGCCCCGCCGGGCACGCGATGCGCTGGCCGTCACGGACGATGGTCATCCCGTTGGTCGAGTGGCGATCCCGCACCCATCCGCCGGAGGTCTCGGCGGCCGCCTCGAAATGCGTCTTGGAGAGCGACAGCGTCTCGTCGCGCACGGGCACGAGCGTCGCCCCCTCCTCCGGGGCGGGGTTGCGGCCGAAGATGGTCCGTCGCGAGACGGAGACCCGTGTGCCGTCATCCCACGTGAAGACCAGACGATGGCCGGGGACGCTGATCCGGGTCTCTTCGAGGTCGTCGTCCTGTTCGACGACCTCCGGCGCTGCCGGCGCGGGTGCCACCGGGAGCGGCGGGACCGGCGGAGCAGCGACCGGCGGAGCAGCGACCGGCGCCGGAGGGGCGGGCGGGACGGGCGACGTCACGGGAGCCACGGGGTGCTGCTGGACGGTCGCGTCGAGTTCGGGCTCGGGCTCGGGCTGCGCGGGAGGCTCCGACCGCGACGGCGCATCCTGGGTGATGCCCGGGACGAAGGCGATGAGGGATCCGCTCTCGGCCACCGGCGCAGGGGGCGCAGCCGGCCGCGGCGGGAGCGACGAGGATGCCGGAGCAACGGGAGCAGCCGGGGCCGGAACGGCCGGAGCAGCCGACGCCGCCGAAGCAGCCGGAACGGACTGCGGGAGTCCGGGGATCGCCGGTCCGGTCGTCGGTGTAGCAAGGCCCGGCGCAGAGGCGGACGAGGAGGAAGTGGCCTCGGACGCCGATCCGACGGGACCCGTCTTCCGCGCATCCAGGATCAGAGAGCCTGCGACCTTGTCGTGCCACCCCTGGAAGCGCCCCGACCCGTCGAAGAGCGGAGTGAAGTACCCCACCACGACGGCCGCGGCGAGGCCGAAGATCACGTTGCGCAGCAGTGCGCGCCCGAAGCCGAGCGGGCCGCCGTCCGCAGCGGCGACGAGCTGCACGCCCTGGGCGCGCATGCCGATCGAGCCGGCCCCTGCCTGCATGACGGTGTAGACCACGAACCAGCCGAGCAGCACCAGGCTCACCACCGGACCGCCGACGAGGAGGACTCCCACCATCCCCTCGACACTGCCGGTGAGCGACGCGGCGACCAGGAGTCCCCCGCCGAGCACGATCGCGAGGCCCCCGGCGATCAGGGCATCGATGACATAGGCGACCGCGCGACGGGAGAGGGGCGCGATCTGATCGAGCGCAGGCTGCGTCATGGGGTCTCACTCTCGGAGGACGGGGGCGTCGTGCTGTTCTTGATGGTGCCAGGTTCGCGGCGTACGCGCGCGGTCGCGGCGTCCTTGAGGCTCTGCAGGCCGTTCGAGATCGCGGTGCCGCCGACGAGCGAGCGAACGCTCAAGCGCGCCTTCACGCGCTTCCAGAAACCGGCGTCCTTGCCGAGACCGCCGACAATGCCGTCGACCTCGTGCCAGAAGGACTCGACGTCTTGTGGGCTCGGCTCTGTGGGGCCGAACACCTCGGCGTCGGCCCGCTCGGCGAGCGCGGTGACCTGTGGAACCGTCAGCGCGGTGGCCACGACCTCGGCTTCCTCGGTCCGGGTGCCTCCGGGCGTGAGCCGCGCACCGTAGTCGATCGCGCGATCGGTCAGCTCGTCCCACCCGCCACTGATGCGGTCGGCGGTGCGCGCGGCGGCGCGGCGCGACCGACGCTTCGCCGCCTTCCAGGCGCCGATCACGATGAACGGCGACGCGAGGAGCGTGATCACCGCGAGCGAGATGCCACCGATCACGAGGATCGCACCGATGATGCCGGCGAGGTTCAGGCTCTCGTCCTCGGACTCCCGGTCGTCGGGAAGGGTGGGCGGCAGATCGACGGGTTCCTGCGGCGGGGGTGGCGGCTGCAGCACCTGCGGCTTCGGGTCGACGCGGGGCTTGGTGTTCTGGTCGTTCGGCACCTGGTCTTCGGGCGGAGTCGGGTTGAAGGTCACCCAACCGATGCCCTCGAAGTTCACCTCGACCCAGGCGTGGACGTTGTCGCCGGTGGCGGTGAACACCGCTTCCCCCGCCTGCTCCTCGTCGGGGTAGTACCCCATGACGACGCGCGCCGGGATGTCGAGCTGCCCCGCGAGCAGTGCCATCGCCACGGCATACTGCTCGTCGTCACCGATCATCTGGTCGGCACCGACCAACGTCGAGATGCGCTCGGCGGTGTGGCCCGCACGGGACAGCACCTCTCCCTCGAGCCCGTGGCTGAAGAAGCCGCCCTCGGAGAGGAAGTTCTCCAACGCCCGCACCTGCTCGATCGGCGTCTCCGCACCCGACACGGTCTCCGCCGCGAGCGAGGTGAGCTCTTCCGGCACGTTGCTCGACGTCGGCAGCGCCACCTTGCCGAACGGCACCTCGGCGAGCTGTTCGTCATCGGGGACGGCGGGCACGACGGCATCCACGACGTACTCGTCACCCTGGGTGAGCTTCGGCGTCGCGACCGCGGTACCGGTCACGGTGTTGACGTACGTGCCACGACGCAGGTCTTCGGCGCGCGCTCCCTCGAACCGGATCTCGGACAGCTCTCCGGCGGTCGGCATCCAGACACCGCGGTAGCCGTCGATCGCGAACTTCAGCGTGACCGGGACGCCCTCGGCATCCGGTGCCATGTTGGAGCGCAACGGTGCGAACGCGCTCGACGACGTCGGGCCGCCGTCCGTGACGTTGTAGACCATGCCGTCGAACTGATCCATGACCGCGGTGCGGACGCGTGCGCCCTGGGGGAGACCCTGCACCGTGAAGAGGGTCTCGGAGGCCTCGTCGCGCACGTTCTTTCGGAACGCCTGCAACGGGCTCGGGTAGTCGCGGATGTCGAACGGCGGGATGATCACGTCGCGGAACACGTGCCGCGGCTGTGCCGGGTTCGCGACGGCGCTCGCGGCGACGCCGGTGCCTGCGGCGACGGCCAGCACGGCGACGCCCGCCAGCAGCCGTCGGGTGCGCATCTGCGTCGCACGCGAAGGGTCGACCTCGCTGACGGAGACGGCCATGTTCTGTGGTGCCCACAATTGCCGCAGAGCGAGCCACGACATGCTCACCACGGCGAAGACGAGCCCCTGCACCAGAGGGAAGGCGGGCTCCGGTGTGCCGAGGGCGATGACGAGCATCAGCAGCACCCCGGCCGGGAGCAGTGCCCAGGCGACCTGTGGCAGCCGGAGCGCGAGAGACGCGGTGAGCGTGGTGACGACGAGCGCCAGCAGGAACGGGACCACCAGGTGTCCGTCGACCGCAGCCACGGGGGCGACGGTGGTGAGCATCTGCTTCCAGGCGGTAACGGTCCCCACCGCGAGCTTCTGCAGCGTCTCGATCGTCGGGATGACGCCGAGGATGGAGGTCTGCGGGAGCGCGAGGGCCCCGCCGAAGACGAAGTAGGCGGCGACCGTGAGCCCCGTCGTGATCAGGATGCCCCATCGTCGCCAGGTCGCGACGGCCGCGATCGCCAGCCCGATCAGGATGCCGCCGACGGCGGCCGGGAGAAAGGACGGACCGGCGAACGTCGGCCAGAAGCCGATCAGCGCGGTCGTCACGAGGAGTGCGGTCGCTCCCAGATCGAGGATCCATCGGCGCACGGCGAGACCCCCGGGGCCGGCGGCGGGCACGGTCATGCGAGAACCTTCTGCAGAGCGAGCGGAATCTGTTCGAGCGCGCCGACGGTGACCACGTCCGCGTCACCGATCCGCCGAAGCGTCGGAGCGGACACGCTGGTGTCGGCGACGACGGCCAGCGCCTTCGCGCCGAAGGGCAGCCGCGAGCACGCGAGGCGCAGATCGTCGGAGCGCACCCGCGAGCCGCACACGAGCACCACCACACTGGCGAGAGGCATCGTGACCGACACGATCCCGGCGAGGTCGGCGATGCCGCCCTCGCGCGGCTTGCTGCCCTCGACGGCGGAGAGGGAGTCCAACAGCTGCTTTCCGGTGCCGGCCGGGAGCTCGCGCCCCTGCACGCGCACGTCGACGCGCTGCGAGTCGCGGAGCGCGCGGAGGCCGATCGAGCCCGCGGCCGAGATACCGAGCTCGAAGTCCTCGGCGGTCGCGTAGTCGGACAGCGAGCGCGACAGACCGATCACGAAGTGGGAACGCCGCGTCTCCTCGTACTGGCGGACCATCATCGTGCCGGTGCGGGCGGTCGAACGCCAGTGCACATGACGCAGGTCATCGCCCGGCTGATACTCCAGAAGCGCGTGGAAGGAGACGTCGTCGCGCGAGAGGTCCGTGGCCGGAAGCCCCTCCAGGTCGCGCAGGTAGCCGAGGGACTGTCCGTCGAACAGCACGGTGCGCGGATGCACGAACAGGTCCACCGGGTCGTCGCGGCGGTGCGCCCGTTCGAAGAGACCGAGCGGGTCTCCGCGCACGACACTCACGGGTCCGACCTTGACGACGCCGCGCTTCTGGGTCGGGATGGCGAAGAGCTCCTCCGCCTCCTCTCCGGGGGCCAGGCGCTGGATCCCGAACTCCCCACGACCGGCCCCCACCGGGAGCACCACGCGCGAGGGCAGGATCGCCCTGTTGCCACGGTTGGCGAGGGTGAGTGCGCCGACCGCGCGCTCGCCCACCACCACACGGGTGCGGGCGAGGTCGAGCGACACGTCGTAGGCGGTGCGGCCGATGAGGAACAGCGCGCACAGGGTGACGGCGATCGCGATCACAACGGCGGCGACCGTGAACTCCGCCCAGCCGGCGATCTGTCCGAGCACCCAGAACACGATGGCGAGGGACATCAGCACCCACGCGAGCGGACGGATCGCCGCGGTGATCTTCCGGAGGCGCGTCAGGGCACGGGCACCGAGGACGGCCGCGATGTCACGCCATCCGGCGTCGCGTTCCGTCGGCGGCGTCGACGCCTGAAGGGCCTCCGCGGTCATCAGGCCGCCGCTCGTGCCTGGGGAGCCGCGACACCGTCGAGCACGCGGGCGATCACGGTGTCACTGCTCGTGCCGGCGAACTCCGCCTCGGCGTCGAGCAGCAGACGGTGCTGCCACACGGGCCGCGCGAGCGCCTTGATGTCGTCGGGGAGCACGAAGTGACGACCCTGCGCGGCGGCCCACACCTTGGCGATGCGGACCATCGCGATCGCGCCGCGCACCGAGACGCCGAGCCGGATCGCGTCGTCCTCACGGGTCGCTTCGGCGAGCTCGGCCACGTAGCGGAGCACTGCGGGCTCCACATGCACGGTGGAGGCGAGGTCGGCCATGTCGGCGACCGCACTGGTCGTGATGATCGCGGAGAGTCCGGCGGAGGGGTTGCGGTCGGAGGCTCCGGCGAGGATGCTCTCGGTGACCGCGAGGTCGGGGTAGCCGATCGAGGTCTTGATCAGGAAGCGGTCCAGCTGCGCCTCGGGAAGCTTGTAGGTTCCCGCCTGCTCGATGGGGTTCTGCGTGGCGATCACGAGAAACGGGCGACCGGTCTCATGCGTGACGCCGTCGACCGTGACGCGGGACTCCTCCATGACCTCCAGGAGCGCCGACTGGGTCTTCGGCGAGGCGCGGTTGATCTCATCCGCCAGCACGATCGACGCGAAGATCGGTCCCTTGTGGAACTCGAACCGGTGGGACTGCTGGTCGTAGATGGTCACACCCGTGACGTCGGAGGGCAGCAGGTCCGGCGTGAACTGGATGCGCGCGCTGGTGCCCTGCACGGTGGCCGCGAGGGCCTTCGCGAGGCTCGTCTTGCCGGTGCCGGGCGCGTCCTCGAGGAGCACATGCCCCTCGGCGAGCATCGACGCCAGCACGAGGCCGACGATCTCCTGCTTGCCCTGCACCGCCTTGTCGATGTTCGCGACGAGACGCTGGAAGGTGCCCTGGAACCAGGCAGCCTGCTCAGGGGTCATTGTCATGGGAGTACTGCTTCCTCTCGGATGGAAGGGGCGCCGCTACCAGGCACGGCGTTCGTAGTCGGTGTTGCCGATCGTGACCCACACCTCGTAGCCACGGCCACCCGCGCCGTGGAAGCAGCCGATCTCGATGGAACCGTTGGCGGGGATGTTCCAACTCGAGCCGCCCGCGAACTTCGGTCCTGCGAGTGGCGCATTGCTGTTGCACCAGACCTGGTACCTCCCGGCAGGGAAGTTCGAGGTGTTGATGACGAACTTCGCGCAGGTGCCGTCGGTGCACTGCCCTGGCCAGTTCCCGGCCGTGCCTCTCGTCACCCAGGCACGGGGCTGCGGCGGGGGCGAAGAGGTCGCGGATGCGGTCCCACTGGGATCGGACCAGGCGCCCGTCGAGTCCTGCGCGCGGGCGCGGATCGAGTGCGTCTGGCTGTGCCCGTTCCCGACGTCGGTCGAGCCGGTCTTGCTCACGTTCTGCCAGCCGCCGCCATCGATGCTGATCTGCACGTTCTCGATGGGTCGTCCGTTGTCGGAACCGTTGGCGTTCCACTTCAGACGCACCTGGGTGGAGAGCGGATCCGCGCTGACCGACGGGGCGTGCGGCTTGCCGTACGGCTTGCCGCTGGCCGACTTCGATGCGGCTCCCGCGTACGTGGAGCCGCTGACGTTCGCGACGGCGCGCACCTCGACACTGTAGGAGGTTCCGTTGGTCAGTCCACCGATCTTCTGGTTTCCGGGAAGGGCCGACCATCCGCCGCCGCCGTTCAGACGGTACTGGTAGCTGATCTCGTTGCTCGCCGCCCCACCGCTGGAACCGGCGTTGAAGGCGAGGGTGAGACTGCGATCCCCGTCCGTGACCTTCAGGCCCGTCGGCGCTCCCGGCGGGATGACCCCGCGGCGAGGGGCCGACTGCGCACTCATCTCGCCCCACCCGGCCTTGTTGTAGGCCTGGATGCGGTAGGTGTACGGGGTCTGGGAGGGTTGGACCTGGATGGCCTGGCTCCGCGCCTCGGGCCCGGGGGTCAGCGTGTTCACGACCTGGCCGCCCTGCAGGATCTCGAGACGGTATACCTGGATGGCGTCACCGTTGTTGTCGGGCGCGACCCAGTTCACCTGCATCTGGGCCTGGTCGCCGACCGGGGCGAGCTCGGTCGTCGTGGGCGCGGCGGGAGCCTTCGGCGGGCCGGCCGGGATCTCGGAGGCGGACCAGCCGCTCCAACTGGAGGGGTCGGGGGCCCTGTTGTGCGCCTGGACCCGCACCTGGTAGTCCGAGCCGTTCTCGAGCCCTTCCCACGTGGTGGAGTTGCCCGTGACCTCCTTCTGCGTGACGCCGGACGGCGGCGCGGGCGAGATCTCGAGCGTGTACCGCTCGACCGGCGAGCCCGGGGTGCTCGGCGTCTTCCAGGCCACCTTGAGGGACTTGTCCCCGAAGTCCAGAGAGGGCGGGTTCGGTGTGTCGGGACGCGCATCGGGCCGCGCCGGAGCGGAGGCCGCGGAGGGCTGCGACTCGCCCACACGGTTGGTCGCGGTCACCTGGAACGTGTATTCGACGTTGTTGGTGAGGCCGTCGAGCGTGCACGTCGTGGACTGGCACTCCTTGGTGTACGGGTTCCCGCCCACGGACCTCACGGTGTACTTCGTGATCTCGGCTCCGTTGTTCGACGGCGCGGAGAACGACACCACGACCGTGCGGTCCTGCACGCTCGCGATGACCGGAACCCCGGGCGCGTCCGGAACGTCCTGCACCGTGACGACGATCTGTCCGTTGACCTCCCGATCGGGGTCCTCCGTCGCGTCCTGGATGCGATAGCGGACGACGAGCGTGCCCACGAACGACTTCGTCGGAGTGATGGTCACCTGGTCGTCGGTGAAGCCGACCTCGCCGCCGCCGGACTCGGTCACCGCGGACACGATCTTCAGCGGGGTCTCGGGGAACGGGTTGAAGTCGTTGGCGAGAGCGGGGACCGTGATGGTCTCGCCCGCATCCGCTTCGGAGATGGTGTCGGTGTTGGCCGCGGGCATGGGACGGGTCGATGCTGTGACGAGCACCGTGACGGTGCCCTCCACCGGCTCGGTCGTGCCGTCGGACACGCGGAGCTTCAGCGTGACCGTCGTCCCCTTCTTGGCGTTCGACGACGCTTCCACGCGGAGTTCGTCGCCGTCGACCCGCGCGGAGACGCCCTTGCCCTCGCCGCCGACGAGTGCGTAGTCGTGCTTCCCCTTGTCTTCGGGGTCGGGGTCGTCGGTCAGCGCGGCGAGGTCCAGCGCCACCGCCGATTCACCGGGTGCCACGTTGACCTGTCCCTGGACGAACGTCGGCTGCTGGTTCTCCGGCGGCAGCACGTTGATGGGGATGCTGAGCGTGGCCTTGCGCCCCTCCGGGTCGTCGGGCCCATCGCCGTCCGTGACCTCGAACGTGAGCGCGTCGGGCCCGAAGTAGCCGTCGGCGGACGTGTAGACCAGTGTCTTCGCGTCTTGGAGGAGATCTGCGCCGTCGGCATGGCTCGCGCTGATCTTCGCCTTCTCGGTGATGACGACGTCGCCGCCGCCCGCCACCGTCACGTACTTCGACAGCGGCAGGATCTCGGTCTCGCCACTGACCACTTCGAGCGGCTTCGTCGACGTGAGCGTCGGGCGAAGGTCTGCCCGCGAGGGGACGAAGATGAACGCCGACGCCTGCAGGTCGTCGCGGTCGGTGAGGGTGTACCGGATCAACTGCAGCTCGTCCGTGACGGTGACGCGCACCTTCCCGTTCTCGAGCCGTGTGCCGCCTTCGCCGACATCGACCGTGAGCCGGTCGGTCGTGCCGTCCGGGTCTTCGTCATTGGCCAGGATGTCGAGGTCCGCGGTCAGTCCGCCGTCCTTCAGATCCGCGGGCTGCAATCGGTCGTCGCGTGCGACGGGAGCTTGCAGGGGAACGTCTTCGTCGACCGTGATCTGCAGGGTCGCCATCGCCGTCGCCCCGCGGGAATCCGACACGGTGTACTGCAGCGAGGTCTCGGTGGGCGCGTCGGGTGCCTGAACGAGCACGCGGTCACCGGAGACCCGCGCATCCAACCCCTCCGGAAGCTCGAGCCCGTCCTTGACGAGGGAGACCTTGTCGCCCTCGGGATCGGAGTCGTTCGCGAGGACGGGCACGGCGATCTCACGCCCCGGTCGCACGACCACGGCGTCCTTCACCGCATACGGCGGCTGGTTGATCTCCTCCGCGGGGGCGATGCCGACGCGGATCGTGGCGACGCCCTCCTTGCCGAGGCGATCGCGCACGCGGTACTTGAACACGTCGACGCCGGACGCCCCGTCGAACGCTTCGTACGTGAAGTAGTTCGGCCCGTTGAGCACCCGTCCCTTGCTCGGACTCGAATCGAGGCCGACCAGCTCCACGGAGTCGCCGTCGGTGTCGATGCCGTCCAGCGGGACGGCGATGTTCACCTCGGTGCCGGCGAGCGTGCGCGCCACGAGGTCTTGAGGACGCGGAGCGGCGTTCTTCTCCTCGTCGATCGGCAGGATCTGGATGGTGACGTAGCCGGCGGCCTTCTGCTGGCGCGAGTCGACGACCTCATAGGTGAGGTACACCGTCTTGGCCTCCGGGCCCGCTTTGAAGCGCACCGCGTCCTGCGAGACGAACGCCTCGCCGTCCTCCGGGTCGACGAAGGGCTCGATGAGCTCCGGCTCGAGGTGCATGACGTCGTCGCTGGGATGCGTGTCGTTGTCGAGCACCGGGATCGTGACCACATCGCCGGCGCGCACGGTCGCCGTATCCGGGTTGGCGATCGGCTGGAGGAGTTCGTCCGGCGCGGGGATGGGGATCACCACGACCTCACCCTCGGCCGACTTCGAGCCGTTCGAGATCCGGTACTTGATCCGCACCTGCTCCTCGAGCGCTCCCTGATCGGTGATGCGCAGCGTCTCGTGGTTGAGCACCGAGACCGAGATGCCGCTGTTCGGCTCCAGCGACACCGACTGCACCACGAGGATCCCCCCGCCGGGATCGGTGTCGTTGTTGAGCACGCCGAGCAGCACATCCCCGCCGGTGGGCAGGAGCGCGACGTCACGAACGGCGACCGGCGGGAGGTCGGTCTCCGATTCGGGCATCACGTCGACGCGGACGAGACCCTCGCCGTTCTTGGGCCCGGTGGTGACCTGGTACTGCACGTAGTAGACCCCGGCCTTCTCCGCCATGAAGGAGAAGGTCTTGTTCGGGGTGTTCGGGATGATCGTCGCGCCCGGGGTGTCGAGAACCCGGCTGAGGCGCAGCGGCTCGCGGGAGGTGCTCGTGTCATTCGCCGTCGGCGCGATGGTGACCTGCTCGCCCACCTTGGTGATGACGTGGTCGGCGTTGGTCTTCGGGTTGGTCGAGCCCTGCGGCCGGACATCGAGCGCGATCGTCGACGTGCCCAGCTTTCCGAAGGCGTCCGCCACGGTCACCTGCACGTCTTTGCGTCCTTGCAGGCTGGCGGTGGCCTTGTAGGTGATCTGACCGTCCTTGCTGAAGTCGACCTCGTCGCCGGGAGCCGCGATCACCTCCTTCAGATAGATGTCGTCGCCGTCAGGATCGATCCAGTCGGGGAGGATGTTGTACGAGATCGTGCCGCCGGTCTCCACGGCGAGCGCGGTCTTGCGCTTGGGCGTCGGAGCGCCGTTCTCGTTCCAGTCGTGCACGGCGAGCGACACGACGGCCGTGTCTTTGCCCCCGCGTCCGTCGTCGACCTCATAGGTGAAACTCGCGGTACCGGAGGCCTTCTCTTCGACGGCGATCTGGAGCGAGCCGCCGTTGTTGATCGGCTGGACGGTGCCGATCGCGGGCTGCGCCTCGGCGAGGGCCGCGACGAGCACATCCCCGTCGGGGTCGTTGTCGTTGTCGAGCACGGGGAGCAGCGTCGTGGCACCCGGCCGCACACCGTAGGAGTCGTCCTCCGCGATCGGCGGGGTGTTCTGCTCGCTGCGCTCCGGAAGGGTGGTCTCGACGGTCTCCTCGGTCGAGTCCTCCTCGTTCTCCGTCTCGCCCTCGGGCGGAGTCAGGTCGTTCCAGTTGTCGACGCGCTGCAGGCTCTCGTTGGCCATCCAGGCGGCACCGCCGACGGCATCGTTGAGGATGATCACGTCCCGGTTCACGCGGAAGGTCAGGTTCGCGGAATCCTCTGCTCCCTCGATCGGGGAGTTCACGTCGTTGGAATCGCCGGGGCATTCCCGGATGAAGGTCGCCGAACCCGCCCAGGCACCGTAGGTGCAGCCGCGGAGCCAGACCGGTGCGGCGGCCGTACCCGCGCTCCCGGCCGAGGTCTCTTCGGGGTCGCTGCCGTCGAGCGGCACACGCACCAGAGCGGACGGGGTGGCGATCGCGACCGCGTCGTTCGCGGCGGACGCCTGTTGCAGCACGGCATCCTTCGCGCCCGGGACCTCCGTGCGGAAGCCGCCCGGGGTCGTGACGACGCCCGCCGCCTCGTCGAACACCACGGGCGTGCGACCCACGGCGGTGATCGTCGGCTTCGCGGCCGCATCGACCTCGCCGACCGAAGCCGTGGAGGTGTCCCGCGGCGCACCTTCGTTGTCGACGGGAACGGTCACGACCTCGCCGCGCTCGGCGGAGAGTGCGAACACCGTGCCGTCATCGGCGACGGTGACGTCGGCGTTCTCGCCCAGCTCGGCGACGGGTTCCGCCGCCTCGATCTCGAACGACGCGATGCCCTTCACCGGGACGACCCAGAGATCTCCGGACTTCTCATCCAGGATCGCCGCCGTGTTCGCACCCATCGCGACCTTGGCGGTGGAGGGGATGATCGCCGAATCTCCGAGCGAGACCCGTGCCGGGTCGATCGCCGTCACGGTCGATGCACTCTCGTCGACGACGAGCACGTTCGCTGCGGCCTGGAGGATGTCGTAGTTCTCGCTCGTGGTGCGCAGACCGCCGTCGAGGACCGTGGACTCGTTGTTGAAATGCCCGACGAGCAGGCTCGAGGTCTTGGTGATCCAGACGCCGCCGTCGTTCAGGTCGACCTTGGTGGTCGGGAACCCTTCATACGTGAAGGCCATCGTGGTGAGGGCGATGACCCCGACCGTGACACCCGCCGCGGACGCCAGCGTCTTCGGTCGCGCGCGCATCCATGACAACGCCTTCATTCCCGGTTTCCCCCCCAGGGTGACACTCTGTGATCACTCGTGCGCGGGCCCGTCTGGCCGACGACGCACCCGTTCATCCTAACCGCGTGCCCGAGGACCGCTCGATGGGGAGTAGTACCCATCGCCGGAGCGGCGTCGAGTCGACCTCGGCGCCGCCCCGGCGATAGGGGGAACGGAACGCTCTCAGCTGCCCGCGCGGCGCCTCCGGGCGAGGAGGAACCCGCCGAGCGCCGCGAGCAGCAGGCCGCCGCCGAGGAGGAACCAGCCGGGCTCACCGCCGGTGGCCGCGAGTCCCCCGCCGGTCGACGGTGCATCCCCACCGCCGGAGCCCGGCGCGACGCCGCCCGGCCCCTCACCCGCCCCCGTGACGGTGAGCGGGGCGGTGACCTCGGTCCCGTCCGGCAGGATCACCGCCAGCGTGTGAGCACCCGCCGGCGTCGTCGAGGGGATCGTGACGGTCGTGCGGAACGCTCCGTCGACGTCGGCGGTCGCCACGCCCACCCGCACCGGTGTGGAGCGCAGCTCGATCTCGACCTCGGTGTCGGCAGGGAATCCGGTGGCCGCGATCGTGACCCGGCCGCCCGCTGCGACGCTCTGCGTGCTCAGTTCCAGGGTGGGATCGACCGGATCGACGGGATCGACGGGGTCGACCGGAGCCGCCGTCGGCCGCGGGACGTCGACGTGCTTGATCTCCGTCGCGCCGGTGGAGGAGAAGGAGTACACCGTGACCCGCACGCGGTCGTCGTACAGCGCGGCGCGCAGTCCGACCGGATCGGCACCGCCGACGGCCTTCTCCTCCCAGTCGCCGCTCGGCCCGTACATCGTGGTCACCGCTCCGGTGTTCACGACCGTCGGGGCATGGGCGAGGCTCGGATCCGTCCGCAGCTCGGCGCTCCAGTCATTCAGCGTCGGCGACCAGTGCGTGTGGCCGTTGAACATGATGACGTTCGGGTTCTGCGCGAGGAGCGCGGCGAAGCGAGCCTCTTCCTGGCCGTAGTCGTTCTTGTAGAACCGCGCGTACGACCCCGAGACCGAGTAGGGCAGCAGGTGGTGCGAGAACAGCAGCACCGGCCTGTCCTGGGCACGCCAGTGCGCGAGCCGGTCGCGCAGCCAGGTGAACTGCTCCTGGCTGAAGTCGATGAACGGGCCCGAGCCGGTCTTCGCCGCGTAGTCGTAGAACTCGCTCCCGATCCAGATCAGGGGAAGCTGCCCGTCGACGAGGACCTCTCCCCACAGTCCGCCCTGCCCGCCGACCTCACGCATACCGGTCGAGTCGAGGAAGCGCTTCTGATACACCGCCGATCCCTCACTGCCGTAGTACTCGTGGTTGCCGATCGTCGAGACGACCGTGCCGTAGTCGCCCCCGCCCCCCGCGGCGAGCGCCGACAGATAGGAGGTGTAGTTGGCGGTCGACCCCGTGCTGACGAGATCGCCGTTCGACACCAGCACATCCGCCGCCTGCGGCATCGCACGGAAACCGGGAAGCACGTTCTGGCTCAGCCGGGTCGTCGCTCCCTGCACGTCGCTGAAGATGTCGACGACCGCGTCCGCCTCGACCCCCTCGGCGAGCGGGGTGAGCGGGCGCAGCACCTGCACGTCGTCGAGCATCCACGACCCCGCGGCGCTCGCGGCCTCGAACCCGAATCGAATGCTCATCGACGACGCGCCCGCGGGCACCGCGACCGGCAGACGGAGTCGCGCGGACTCCTCATCCGCGTCGGAGAGCTCGCGCAGCACGGCCTCGGTCCCGTCGTCGAAGAGGGCCGTCACCGATCCCTGCTGTCCCCCGCCGCGCTTGCGGTAGTGGCTGTCGAGGCGCACCTCGAGCGTGTCCCCCGCCGTGACGGCGATCGGTGCCGATGTCAGGGTGCCCGAGAACGCCCCCTCCGTCGCTTCCGCCACCGCGATCCGTCCCGAGGCCCGGGTGAACGCGTGTCGGCGGTCGGTTCCGTACTGCCCGACCACGCTGTCGAGAGTCGACAGCGACCACGCACCCGTCGTGATCCAGGTGTCCTTCTCGAAGCCGTCGAACCAGAGCAGCGGTTCGGTGGTCGCCGAGTCCGGATCGCCTGCCGCGAGCACCGTGATCTCGAGCGACGTCGAGACGATGCCGGCGCCTCCGAGCGACAGCGCCACGTAGCCGGGGGCGAGGTCTTGGGGCAGGGTGACGGAGAACGAGGTCTCCCCGGCGGCGTCGGCCACGGGGATACCCGGGATCGGAGTGGCGGAGTCCCCCCACGTCGCGGTCAGCTGCTGGCCGGGGCGGAGGCCGCCGATCGTGACCGGCACTGTCGCACCCGCCGTCGCGACGGGCTTGGACGCGGAGAGGATTCGCGGTGTCGAATCGGCCGGTGGCGCCTCGCTGATCTGCACGTCGTCGATCATCCAGAACCAGTTGTTGCTGCTCTCGGCATACGACCAGCCCACCGTGACGGCATCGACTCCCGCCGGCACCGGGATCGAGACATCCACCTGCTCGTCGAGCCGGTTCCGCGCGAACGACTCGACCACGACGGGCGCTTCGTCGTCGAACCGAGCCACCAGCTGAGCGGTCTGCGGTGCCTGTCCCTGCTTGTAGTGGCTGTCGAAGACCACCCGCACCGCCCCGTCGCCGCTCTGGAGGTCGACCTCGGGAGCCCACAGGACCGAGCTGAAGCGCCCCTGCGTCGGCCGGTTCGCGTCGGAGTGCACGACCGCGGTCATCCCCTCCGCGCGGGAGAAGGAACCGCGGTCTCCGCTGTTCCCCCACACGGACACGACCTCGGCCGGCGTGTGGAACGACCAGCCCTGCCACTCGGTGCGCATGCCGTCGACATTGGTGTTGTCGACCGACCACCCCGCCGGTGGCTGCGTCGCAGTGGCATCGGCGAAGCCTTCGTCGAGCGGCGGGGCCGCGGCGAGCGCGGGCGTCGCCGCGGTCCCGCCGAGCAGGGTGAGGGCGCACGTCACCGCAAGGGCACCGATTCCGCGTCTGGTTCTCATGTCTCTTCCTTGGAGTTGGTCGACCGCACATCTCGGCCGAGGCAGGGTGGAGAATCTCCGGGTCTCTTCCGAGCATGCGGAGCGAAAGTAGTCATGACAACTTTTTGCCGCAGTATTCTCGAAGTGTTCACCGACATGAGGCAGAGTGGCCCTGGCTGGCAGCGTCGAGGAGCGAGAAGTCATGACAACGGGAGCGAGGACGCGAATGCGCAGACCGCTGCACGAGCAGCTGTACGAACAGATGCGCGATCGCATCAGGAGCGGTGAGTGGCCCGAGGGCGAACGGGTGCCGAGCGAGCACTCCCTGATCGCCGAGTTCGGCACCTCGCGGGGGCCGATCAGGCAGGCGCTGGCGACCCTGCGCGCAGAGGGCGCCGTCGACGGCGGACGGGGCGCACCGCCGCGTGTACGGCGACTCGTGCCGACGCAGTCCTTCCAATCGTTCGTCTCGTTCACCGACTGGGCACGGTCGATCGGCCGCCGCCCCGGACAGCGGGTCATCGAGGCCGCCCGGCGTCCGGCATCGGAAACCGTCGCCGACGATCTCGGCGTGGAACCGGGGGCGGCGATCGTGGAGATCGTGCGGTTGCGGCTGCTGGACGACGAGCCGGCGATGCTCGAGAGGTCGGCATTCCCGTTCGCCGTCGGAAAGCTGCTGTTGGCGGCCGACCTCGATACGGGGAGCATCTACCAGACGATGCAGGAGCACGGATGCGCACCCGTCCGCGCACGCCATGTCTTCGACGCCGTCCCCGCGGATGACCTCGATGCCGCGGCGCTCGCCGTCTCGGTGTCGACTCCGCTGCTGCGGGTGCGGCGAACGGCGTGGGCCGAGGACAGCTCCCTCGTCGAGGTCGCCGATGACCGCTACCTGCCGACGATGGCCAGTTTCGCGGTCGAGAACACCTCCGACGCGCGCTCCGCACTCACGCGGGAGACCGGCGAACGCTGAACCTCGCGGTTCCGATGATCAGGCGCGCCAGCACCCCGCGATGTGGTCGTCGACCATCCCCGCCGACTGCATCAGCGCATACATCGTCGTCGGACCGACGAAACGGAAGCCTCGTCGTCGCAGCTCCTTGCTCAGCGCCGTCGACTCCGGCGTGACAGCGGGGACGTCGCTGAACGACGCCGGTCGGGTACCGGATGCCGGCGGCGCGAACGACCACATCAGCTCGTCGAGCTCGCCTGTTCCCATCGAGCGGACCAGCTGGGCGTTGCCGATGGTCGCCTCGATCTTCGCGCGATTCCGGATGATTCCGGCGTCTCCCATCAGGCGCTCGACGTCGTCTTCGCCGAACTCCGCGACGATCTCGGGCTCGAACCCCGCGAAGACCTCACGGAACCGCGGGCGCTTGCGCAGAATCGTGATCCACGACAGTCCGGCCTGGAAGCCCTCGAGCGCCATCTTCTCGAACAGCGCGCGGTCGCCGTGCAGGGGCGTGCCCCACTCCTCGTCGTGGTAGCGGCGGTACTCGGCGTCGTCACCCACCCAGGCGCAGCGGTCACGGGCGTCGGGTCCGGTGAGGAGAGAGCTCATCCGTTCAGGCTATCCGCCAGGACCGACACCGCCACGGGCGCCTGCCGCCTGCCGCCTGCCACCTGCCACGTGCCGTCTGCCGCCCGCCGCCTGCCGCCTGCCGCCTGCCGCGCGCCGCCCCGGTCCCCGCTTCCGCGTCTCCGTCCCCGTCTCCGCTTCCGTTTCCGTCGACACCCCCACCCACCGTCGACACCCCCGTCCACCGTCGGCACCCCCTCTCACTCGCGTGTCTCAGAGGAGGTCCCGACACGGAGAGGAGGCCTCGACAGCAAGAGGCCTGACGAGGCGAGCGGACCGTTCACCGCACACACACCTATCCACCGTCGACCCGACCAAACGCCGACGCCCCCGCCCACCGTCGATGCCCCCTCGTGCTCGCGCGTCTCAGAGGGGGTCTCGACACGGAGAGGGGGCCTCGACAGCAAGAGGCCTGACGAGGCGAGCGGACCGTTCACCGCACACACACCTATCCACCGTCGACACCGAGCCACCGCCGACGCCCCGCCCACCGCCGACGCCCCCTCTCACTCGCGTGTCTCAGAGGGGGTCCCGACACGGAGAGGGGGCCTCGACGAGGAGAGGAGCGGGAGCGGGGGCGGGCGGGGTCAGCGCTTCTTCTTCAGGGCCTTCTCCTGGATGGGAGCCTGCCCGGTCGCCGCGAGGTCGGCATAGTATGCACGCGCCTCGTCCTGACGCTGCTTCTCGATGCCGCTCGCGATCGGTGCACGCACATGCTCCGGCTCATAGCCGAACGCGTTGATCAGGTCCAGGGCGTACGGGCGCAGCCGCGCGCACAGACGGTCGATGTAGCTCGACACGGCCGCTGCGCGCTGGGTCGACAAGCGTCCGTTGATCAGGTGCCAGGCGAGGTGCTTCTCGATGAGCTGCAGCCCGAAAAGGTCACGCAGCCACGTGAGGACCTTCTTCGTGTCGGGGTCGTCCATCTGATGCACGGCGTCGGTGAACGCCTCCCACTGCAACAGCTCTCCGTGCGCACGAGCGGCTTCGATGAGTTCCGCCTGGTTCTCGTTGAACAGACGCGCGCCGAGCACCTTGTCCTTCGCCCCCGGACGCAGCCGAGCCGCGATGTCGGCGACCATCTGCTGCACGCGCCCGGCGAGCAGGTCGTGCTGCTGCTCCTCGCGCAGCCCCCGCTCGACCGAGCGACTCACCTGACCGAAGTCGGAGACGGCCTGGCCGAGCTGACGGAGCCCCGCGCCGTGGAACACCTTGCCCGCGGTCATTCCGACGGCGAACTTGGCCAGCGCCGCCGCGTCCTTGCCCTGGAACTGCTTGGCGTAGTCGGTGAGCAGGCGCTTGCCGACCAGCTGCAGGAGGACGTTGTTGTCGCCCTCGAACGTGACGTAGATGTCGAGGTCCTGGCGAAGGCCGACCAGACGGTTCTCGAACATGAAGCCGGCCCCACCGGTGGCTTCGCGGGCCTCCTGCAAGGTGTCGAGCGCATGCCAGGTCGAGAGCGGCTTGAGGGCGGCCGCGAGCGTCTCGAGGTCCTCCCGGTCGGCGGGCGTGTCGGTGCGGCCGGAGAACACGCCGTCGAACTTCTGCAGGAACTCGTCGTGCGCGAAGATCTGCGCGTAGGTGGTCGCCAGGCGCGGGAGCAGACGGCGCTGGTGCTTGCCGTAGTCCATCAGCACGACTTCCTGGCCGTCCGCCCCGTCGAACTGACGACGCTGCGTGGCGTAGGTGATCGCGATGTGCAGGCCGAGCGCCGATGCCCAGGAGGCCGCGCCGTCGAGGGACACGCGCCCCTGGACGAGCGTGCCGAGCATCGTGAAGAAGCGGCGGCCGGGACTGTCGATCGCGCTGGAGTACGTCCCGTCGGCGGCGACGTCGCCGTAGCGGTTCAAGAGGTTGGTGCGCGGGATGCGCACGTGGTCGAACGACAGTCGTCCGTTGTCGATGCCGTTGAGTCCCCCCTTGAGCCCGTCGTCCTCGCGACCGATACCGGGGAGATCGTTGCCGTCCTCCCCGCGCAGCGGCACGTAGAAGCAGTGCACACCGTGGTTGACACCGTTCGTGATGAGCTGAGCGAACACGGTCGCCGCGACGCCATGCAGTGCGGCGTTGCCCAGGTACTCCTTCGTCGCGCCCCGGAAGGGGGTGTTGATGACGAACTCCTCGGTCTCCGCGTCGTACGTCGCGGTCGTGCCGACGGCGGCGACGTCGGAGCCGTGTCCGATCTCCGTCATCGCGAAGGCACCGGGGATCGACAGGTCCATCACGCCGGGGAGCCACTTCTCGTGGTGCTCCTTCGTGCCCAGCTGGAGGATCGCGGAGCCGAAGAGTCCCCACTGCACACCGGACTTGATCTGCAGACTCGGGTCGGCGACCACGAGCTCCTCGAAGCCGGCGATGTTGGCGCCGTTGTTCTCCTCACCACCGAGCGACTTGGGGAACGCACGGTGCACCGCCTTGTTCTCGACCAGCAGGTGCAGCTGGCTGAGCACGCGCTCGCGGTGCTCGTCCTTGCCGAGCTCATCCTTGCGCCAGAACGCCGAATCCTTGATCATCTCGCGCGCCTGGCGGCGGACGTCACCCCACGTGCCCATCAGGGCATCGTTCACTCGGGCGACGTCGATCTGCGGCGGGGCCGCGATCTCGTGTGATTCATCGGGTGTCGTCGAAGGACGGACGGCAGCGTCGACCATGGGGTTCCTCCAGGAAAGTAGGGAGACCACCATGGTAGGTCTGCGACAAACGTCGAGGAACTCCTCTGTAAGCATCCTCCAACGCGTTGCCGGGGCACCCCCGCCGCCGCTTGTCGCCTCGCGACAGGAACGGCCGAGCCTCCCTCCTGCCCACGACTCCGAGAGGGTCGCGGGCGGGAGGACGGCTCGAGAGCGACTACAGCGAGAGACCGTGGCCGAAGCGGAAGAGGGGATCCGCGGTGTCGAACGGGACATCGGGGCGTGAGGCTTCGACAGCGGCCATCGACCTCGGCAGATCGAACGGCAGTCTGCCCCGCGCCTCGACCGCACCGCTCAGCACGCCGAGCAGTGCGGCGCCGGACGCGCCCCAGTTGACGGTCACCGCAGCAGCCACCTCGGCGATGGGGGTGAGGATCGGCGGACGGTCGGCCAGCACATCGACGACGGTCGGGACCGCGTGTGCGACCTCACGGACGTGGGCGACGAGCTCGGCGGGGAACTCCAGGGATCCCGCGTGGAAGAAGTTCTCGAACATCGTCGCGCGCTCTTCGAAAGGCGCCTGCAGGCGGACGATCGCGAGGTCGGCCTCGGCAGGAGTGTCGACGACCTCGCCGAAGGCGGCCGCCACGTCCGCATCGATGCCCTCGAGGTAGAGCTTCGTCCCCCGCGCGAACGGCAGCGCACCGTCGTTGGACAGGACGGTGATCGAGGCGCGTTGCGCGTCCTCCCCCGCGGCGCGGAAGTCCGCGCGTCCGACGATCTCGTCGGCGGCGTCCTCATCCACGAAGGGGTTCTCGAAGAGACCGAGCTCGAACTTCTCCCGCAGGATCCGCCGCGCCGAGACGTCGAGTCGCTCTTCCGTGATCTCGCCGTCGGCGACGAGCTCGAGCAGCAGCTCCGGGTTCGCCTCGCCGCCGAACTGGTCGGCACCGGCATCCAGCACCTTCTTCATGCGCTCGCGGGGCGTGAGGTGTTCAACTCCCCAGGCGCGGGCGGAAAAGGGCTGCCCGAAGATCTCGGAGTCGCTGATCAGCCCCCAGTCGGTGCAGACCACCCCGTCGAACCCGTAGCGCTCCCGCAGCAACCCGGTGATGACCGACTTGTTGAAGCCGAAGCCGACCTCTTCATACTCGGTACCGACGGGCATGCCGTAGTACGGCATCATCTGGCGCGTGCCGGCGGCGAGCGCATCCTCGAAGGGCTTCAGGTGCAGCTCGAACTCTCCGCCGGGGTACACCTGCTCGCGCCCGTAGGAGAAGTGCGGGTCCTCGCCGTCCTTCTGCGGACCGCCGCCCGGGAAGTGCTTCGTCATGGTCGACACGGATCCGGGTCCGAACGAGGCGCCCTGGAAGCCGCGGATGTACGCGGCCCCGAGCCTGCCGGAGAGTTCCGCATCCTCTCCGAAGGTCGCGGTCTGCCGGGCCCAGCGCGGTTCGGTCGCGAGGTCGACCTGAGGGTGCAGCGCCACGCGGAGGCCGACCGCGGTGTACTCCTGTCGGGCGATGTCGGCGAATCGCTCCACGAGCGCCTCATCCCGCGTCGCGGCGAGCCCGAGCGTCTCGGGCCACTGGGAGAAGGGACCTGCGAGGATCGACGCCCCGGGGTTCTCACTGAACGAGTGGCGGGGGTCGGTCGACAGGGTGACCGGGATGCCGAGACCCGTGGATGCCGCGAGACGCTGCAGGGAGTTGTGCCAGGCCGCGATCTCGCGGCCTGTCGGTGCAGCCCCCAGCAGGTTGAAGTGGGTCATCCGCTTGCCCTCGAGGAACTCACGGGCCGAGGGCGTCGCGAACGTGGGGTCGGACTCCTCGAGATCGCCGATCGCGATCATCGTGTGGAAGAGGAGGCCGGCCTTCTCCTCGATCGACATGGCATCCAGCAGCAGCTGCACGCGCTCGTCGACCGGGAGAGCGGCATCGAGCCAGGGACGGACGGTGGTGGCGGTATCGGTCATGGTCACTTGACTCCCTTGATGCGGTAGACGAGGAGGGCACCGGCCAGCGCGACGAGCGCACCGAACAGATACCAGGCCGTGTAGCCGCCGAGCGGCGTGGCGGCGCCGAGCGCGATGATGGCCGGGGCGATGGCCGGCGCGATCGACTGCGGCAGCGCGTTGGCGATGTTGAGCACCCCGAGGTCCTTGGCGGTGTCGGCGGGGTCGGGCAGCACCTCGGTGGCGAGGGCGAGGTCGACCGAGAGGAACGAGCCCGCACCGAGCCCGATGATCGCCTGCGCGGCGACGACCGTGGTGACGTCCGGAGCAACGGCCAGGATGACGAGACCGACCACCATGATCACACCGGCGACCGCGACGAACGGACGCCGCTTGCCGATCTTGTCGGAGAGGAAGCCACCGAGCGGCGAGGAGATCGCCATCGCCGCCATCGAGGCGAGGTTGGCCAAGAGGATCGTTCCGACCGCGCCCTGCTCGTCGAGGCCGAACTTGGTGATCAGGTACAGCGGAAGGTAGGTGGCGATGCCCGCGTAGCCGAACATCACGAAGAACTTGGTCAGCCACGTCCAGCCGAAGTCCGGGTGCTTGCGCGGATTGAAGACGAAGGAACCGAAGAAGGTGCCGACCGTGAAGCGCTCCGCCGGCTTCTCTGTGAGTCGACGGTCCTGGAGGACGAGGACGAACACGATCACCAGGATCAGCGCGATCACGGCGGGCACGACGAAGCGCTCGAAGTCACCGGGGAGGAAGTTGACGATGAAGCTCCCGGCGAGGATGCCGATGGGGGTGGTGATACCGATGATGCCGGACACCTTGCCGCGGCTCGAGACGGGCACCTGATCGGGCAAGGTGGCGTTGGCTGCGGCGAGCACCGCGTTCATCGACGCCTGCACGAGGCACCAGGCGAGCAGGACCATCCACACGGACGTGGCGACGCCGATGATCAGGAATCCGCCGAGGCCGACGATCGCGCCACCGAGGATCCACGGGCGACGCATGCCCCAACGCGAAGTGGTCCGGTCGGAGAGCCGACCCACCAGCGGGTTCGCCACGAGCGCGAACGCTGCGCCGATGCTCATCACCAGCCCCAGGCTCGCCTCCGTGCTGACCGGATCGATGTGCTGGATCTTGAACGCCATCGACACCATGACCGGCGTGAGAAGCGCGAGGTACACGCCGAAGTTCACGGCGGCGAGGCCGGGCGTGTAGCCGCGCGGCGTCTTCGACGGCGTCGTTCCGGGCGCTTTGAACCCGGTGGTGCCGACCGCAGCCGCGTTCGCGGCGGATGACAACTCTGTCATGACAGTCCTTTCGAATCTCCGCACGTCTTCGGGCGATGCGGCTCTCCGAAGAAGATACACGAATCCAGACCGATTGGTAAGTGAATACCGACCGAGTGGTAATGAGCGAGGATAGAGAGCGGAGAGGAGGATGCGATGACCACGACCGCACCGACGGGCTCGCGGCACGCCCGTGCCGCCGCCACACGGGAGCGCATCCTCGCTGCCGCCCACGATCTGTTCATCTCCCGCGGCTATCGGTCGACCTCCCTGCGCGACATCGCCGCCGCCGCATCGGTCAGCCACCCCGGGCTGCTCGGGCACTTCGGCTCGAAGGACGACCTGCTCGCCGAGGTCGTCGGCGCACTCGAGGCCGACAACGAGACGGTCTTCGCGGAGATCGCCGCCGCCTCCGAGCCCGGCGACCTCGTCTTCACCCGACTCGCCGAGCGGAACGCCCACACCGAGGGATACCTCGAGCTCTTCGCCGCTCTCACCGGCGAGGCATCATCGCCCGGGCACCCGGCGCACGAGCGGATGCGGGAGCGCTATGCGCGGCTGCGCGAACTCAGCGTCGACGTCCTGGAGGACGCCAAGCACCTCGGCGTGGTCGCCGCCGACCGCGATGTCGACGGTGAGATCGTGCGGCACACCGCCGGCTGGGACGGCTTGCAGCTGCTCTCGCAGTACCTGCCCGACCGTGTCGACGTGGTCGAGGAGCTCGAGGAGCGGGAGAACCTGTGGGCCTTGCCGGTCGGCTGGCGCGACCCCGACGACGCGCCCGGCTCCGGCACCGGAACTTCCCGCACCCTCCCCGAACTCCGCACCGGGACCCTGGCGAACACCGATCCGGGGTACGCGGTCGGCCGCCGCCGCCGGGCGCAGATCGTCGCCGACGCGATGCGCCTGTTCTCGCGCGACGGCTACGGCGACACCAGCCTGCAGGACATCGCCACCGCCGTCGGCGTCTCGAAATCGACGCTGCTGCACCACTACCCCTCGAAAGAGCTGCTCCTCAGCGCCGTCCTCGCCGAACGCGACAAGGCGATCAGCGCGACCACGGAACTCTCCGAAGTCGGTTCGGCCGGCGCGCTGCTGCGAGGCATCCCGGACGGCGCGAGGGTCAACGCACGCAACGAACCCGGCCTGATCGAGGTGTACGCGGTCCTGTCCTGCGAAGCCGTCCCGGCGACCCATCCGGCACACGACTACTTCGCCTCGCGGTTCACGAACGCCCTGGACCACTTCACCGAGCTCTTCCGCATGGCCCAGGAAGACGGCGACCTCCCGGCACACCGCGACCCCGCGCACGAGGCCACCTGGCTCATCGCGATGTGGGACGGCCTGCAGTATCAGTGGCTCTACGACCGGAATGCGGTCGACATCGCCGAACAGCTGCGAGCCCACCTCGCCGACGTGCTGCCCGCGCGCTGACGGACAGGACGCAGTGCTCAGGCCGCGGCGATGACCGCGAGCACGCTCTCGCCGTAAGCCTCGCGCTTCTTCGCACCGATGCCGGTGATGCCGTCGAGGTCTGCAAGCGACGCCGGACGATGCTCGGCGAGAGCACGCAGGGTGGCATCGCCGAAGACGATGTACGCAGGAACCCCCTGCTCCCGTGCGGTCTCGGCGCGCCAGGCCCGCAGCGACTCGAAGAGCCCGCGATCCCTGGCGTCCAGCGCATCCGCGGCACTCGCCTTGCGGGCACGGCCGGACGAGACGGGACGGCCGATGGTGTCCTTGCGAAGTGGTACGGCGGTCTCTCCGCGCAGCACCCCGGCCGCCTGCTCGCCGGGGGCCAGCGTGCCGTAGTCGCCTTGGGCCACGAGGATGCCGCGGGCCAGGAGTTGCCGGACCACGCTGCGCCAGTCCTGATCGGACAGGTCGTGACCGATTCCGTAGGTCGCGAGCTTGTCGTGACCCTGCTGCCGGATGCGCTCGGTCGAGGCGCCGCGGAGGATGTCGATCAGGTGTCCGGCGCCGAACGCCTGGTTGCGCTCGCGCTGGAGTCGCACGATGGTCGACAGCAGCTTCTGCGCCGGAACGAGCCCGTCGAACGTCTCGGTGTCGTCGAGGCACGTGTCGCAGTTGCCGCAGGGCTGCGACTGCTGACCGAAATAGCCGAGCAGGTTCTGCCGACGGCACTCCACGGTCTCGCAGAGCGCGAGCATCGCGTCGAGGTGCTGCCCCATCCGCATCTTGAACGTGCGGTCGCCGGGGCTCTGATCGATGAGGCGGCGCTGCTGCACCACGTCGCCGAGTCCGTACGCCATCCACGCCACCGCCGGCTCGCCGTCACGACCGGCACGGCCGGTCTCCTGGTAGTACCCCTCCACGGACTTCGGCAGGTCGATGTGCGCGACGAAACGCACATCGGGCTTGTCGATCCCCATGCCGAACGCGATGGTCGCGACCATGACCACGCCGTCTTCCCGGAGGAAGCGGGCCTGATGAGCTGCACGCACCTCCGCGGGAAGGCCCGCGTGATACGGGAGCGCGTCGATCCCCTGAGCGGCGAGGGAGGTCGCCGTCTGCTCGACCGACTTGCGGCTGAGGGCGTAGACGATACCCGCCGCACCTTCCGGTTGCGACCGGATGAAGGCGACCAGCTGCTTACGGGGGTCGACCTTGGGCACGATCCGGTACTGGATGTTGGGGCGATCGAAGCTCGCGACGAAGTGTGCGGCGGCCTCTCGTCCGCCCTGACCGTCGAGTCGCAGACGCTCGGTGATCTCCTTGTGCGTGGCCGCGGTCGCCGTCGCGGTGAGAGCCATGCGAGGGACCCCGGGGAACCGCTCGCCGAGGTCACCCAGCGCGAGGTAGTCGGGCCGGAAGTCATGACCCCACTGAGACACGCAGTGGGCCTCGTCGATCGCGATCACGCTCAGCGTCCCGCGTTGCAGCAGCGCCGTGGTCTGAGCGTGGGAGAGCCGCTCGGGGGCGACGTAGAGGAGGTCGAGCTCACCGGCGACGTAGGCCCGCTCGACCTCTCGACGCTCGTCGATCGCCTGCGTCGAGTTGAGGTACGCGGCATTGACGCCGTTGGCCCGCAGCGCATCGACCTGGTCGTGCATGAGCGCGATGAGCGGGCTGACCACGAGCCCCGTGCCCTCGCGCACGAGTGCCGGCACCTGGTACGTGATGCTCTTGCCCCCGCCGGTCGGCATGAGGACCACGGCGTCGCCGCCCGCGATGACCTGTTCGACGATCTCGGCCTGGTCGCCACGGAACTCGTCGTAGCCGAAGACCGTGTGCAGCGCGTCGAGCGCGGTCGCGAACCGGCTCGGGGTCGCCCGCCGTGTAACCGACGCGGGGGTCGAGGCCGGCGATGCGACCGGCGTGACGGGCCCGGACCCCCAGTCGAGAGGCGGCTCGTATCCTGCTCCCTGTGGCTCCCAATCCATCGGCTCCGGCGGGGCGGACGGCTCCCAGCCATCGTCGTAGGGCTCGTCGGCGTACGGCAGGTCCGCGTACGGGTCACGGGGAGTCTGCGGCATTCCTCCAGCGTAACCACCCCCGCCGACGCGGGAGCCCCCCTCTCCACAGGGGCGTAGGTTGGAGGCAACCCGTTCGAAGGAGCTCCGATGACCGACATCACCGTGACCCGCAACGAGGGCGAATCGCGCTACGAACTCCACTCGGGCGACGTGCTCGCCGGCTTCGCGGCCTTCGACCTCCGTGCAGGATCCATCCGCTTCCTCCACACCGAGATCGACCCGGCGTTCCAGGGACAGGGATTGGCCGGGAAGCTGGCCTCCGAAGCGCTGACGGATGCGGCCGGGCGCGGCGAGGCGATCGTGCCGCTGTGCCCGTACATCGCGAAGTACCTCGAGACGCATGAGATCCCCGGTGCCGAGATCCGCTGGCCGAAGGCTCCCGAAGGTCACGCCGGATCCGCGGGCGAGGACCCGACCGGGCGGGCGGAATGATCGGGCAGCACCGCCTGATCCTGGAGCCGCGGGAGGTTCCGCTCGGCGGTGTGCGCGGGATGAACGTGCTGCGCGCCCTGCCGCACCGGAACCTGCCCACGATCGGCGCCTGGTGCTTCCTCGACCGGTTCGGTCCCGCCGATACGAAGATGCGGGTCGAGCCGCATCCGCACATCGGACTGCAGACCGTGACCTGGCCGCTCGTCGGGGAGATCCGCCACCGCGACTCACTGGGCAGCGATGCGGACCTGCGGCGCGGGCAGCTGAACCTGATGACGGCCGGGAACGGCATCTCGCATTCGGAGTACTCGATCGGCGACGATCCCGTGCCGCTCGACGCACTGCAGCTCTGGGTGGTGCTGCCCGAATCCGCCCGCCACGGTTCCCCCGGCTTCGAGCGGCACACCGAACTGCCCGCGCTCACACTCCCTGCCGACGAGGGGGCAGCAGCCGAAGCCACCGTCGTGCTCGGTGACTTCGCCGGCGTGCGCTCGCCCGCCACCGTCCACACGCCGATCGTGGGCGCGGAGATCGTCCTCTCCCCCGGCTGCCGCGTGCGTCTCCCCCTGCGGGCCGACTGGGAGCACGCGCTGATGCTCGTCGAGGGCGATGCGGTCGTGGCCGAGCATCCTCTCGACCGCAACGGCCTGCTCTACCTCGGCGACTCCCGCGAGAGCGTCGAGGTGTCGAGCGGCGAGGGGGCACTGCTGTTCCTCCTCGGCGGCGAGCCCTTCGAGGCCGACATCGTGATGTGGTGGAACTTCGCCGGCCGCTCGCACGACGAGATCGTCGACGCGCGCGAGGCCTGGGAAGCGGCATCCGACCGCTTCGGTGTCGTCGTCGGACACGACGTGCGCATCCCCGCTCCGCCGCTGCCACCCGTGCGGCTCATGCCGCGCAGCCGCAAGATCTGACGCGACACGGAGATCGTCACGCCCGGGCGGCGATGGCGGCGGCCTCGACGCCTTCGGGGAGTTCGCCGAACAGTCGCCCCATCCCCTCGCCGAGGCGCGCCGCGAGGAACCCCTCCGCGACGGCGGAAGGGGCGGTACGGATCAGAAGCGACGCCTCCAACGACAGCGCCAGGTCGGCGACCAGCCTCCGTGCCCGCGCCTCGGCCGCAGGATCCTCCGTGATGCGGCGAACGCGATCCCGCGTGCGGGCGATGTGCGCGTCGAGTCGGGGATCCTGCCCGGCGGCGAGCGACACCTCGGCGTCGAACGCCTCGAAGGATTGCGGCTCGCGGGCCAGCGCACGCAAGACGTCGAGGGCGATGACGTTGCCCGACCCCTCCCACACTGCCATGACCGGCTGCTCGCGGTAGCGCTGGGCGAGCGGGAAGTCTTCGGTGATCCCGTTGCCGCCGAGGCATTCGAGCGCTTCGGCCGCATGCGCGGGTCCGCGCTTGCAGACCCAGTACTTCATGACCGCGGTGCCGAGACGACGAAAAGCGGTCTCCTGCTCGTCGGCATCGGCGTCGTAGGCGCGCGCGAGTCTGAGCGCCGCAGCTGTGGCCCCCTCGGTCTCGAGCTGCAGGTCGGCGAGCACGGCGGTCATCGCCGGCTGGTCGATCAGCGTACGACCGAATGCAGAGCGATGACGCACGTGCCAGGCTGCTTCGGCGGTCGCCTGACGCATGCCTGCCAGCGAGCCCAGGATGCAGTCCAGCCGGGTGTGGGTGACCATCTCGATGATCGTGCGCACACCGCGCCCCTCCTCCCCGACGAGGTGGGCGACGGCGCCTTCGTACTCCACCTCGCTCGACGCGTTGGAGACGTTGCCGAGCTTGTCCTTCAGGCGCATGATCCGGATCTCGTTGCGCGTTCCGTCTTCGCGCAGGCGCGGGAGCAGGAAGCAGGAGAGGCCGCCCGGCGCCTGAGCGAGGACGAGGAAGGCGTCCGACATCGGCGCGGAGCAGAACCACTTGTGCCCCGTCAACGCGTAGCGTCCGCCCCCGAGCGGCGCGGCGACGGTCGTGTTCGAGCGCACGTCCGAACCGCCCTGCTTCTCGGTCATGGCCATGCCGAACAACGCGCCCGGCTTTCCGGGGGACAGGGTGGAGTCGTATCGGGTCGACAGGAGTCGCGGCATCCATTGCGCGGCCAGTTCCGGCTGCGCGGCGACGACCGGCAGGACGGAATGCGTCATCGACACCGGGCAGGCGTGCCCGGGCTCGACCTGCGCGAACAGCATGAACGATGCGGCACGAGCGACGTTCGCACCGGGCCGCGGGGCGGCGAAAGCCGAGGTGTGCGCCCCCGCCGCGACGGCCGCGCCGAGCACGCGGTGGTACGACGGGTCGTAGTCGACCTCGTCGATGCGGTGCCCCCAGCGGTCGTGGGTGCGCAGGACCGGCTTGTTCCTGTTGGCCCGTCGCGCATCCTCCTGGAACTGCTCGCCACCCACACGGACGCCGATCTCGTGCAGTCCCGGGTGCGCCCATGCGGCGTCATTGCGCTCGACCCCCTCGACGAGCGCCGTGTTCGTGCCGTACTCGTCCACGCCGACGCGCTCCGGCGCCTGATTCGTGACCTGATGCGTGCTCATCTCTCCCCCACAGCGCGCAGACACAGGGCCGTGATCGTCGCCACGACGGACTCGGGGTCGGGTGCGTCCTCGTCGCCGGAGACCGGGGAGAGCGGTCCGGTGAGCGCCTCACCGATCGCGCCGACGAGTCCCGCCGCCGTGATCGCCGGATCCTGCGGAGCGAAGACCTCAGAAGCGATCCCCTGTCGGACGATCTCATCGAGCAGGGCGGCGTAGCCGCGGCGGTAGGCGAGGCGCTCCTCATCGACGGCGCGGCCGACGGGCTCGGCGAGGAGCGCCCAGGCCAGTCGCCGGCCGCGGAGTGCGCGCGCCGCGAAGGTCTCGATCAGAGCGACCAGACGCGCACGAGCATCATCGGGCGCGGCGTGCACCGCATCGTCCACCGCCGTCAGCTCGGCCCCGGCGCACTGTCGGAAGACATCGGCGAGCAGATCGTCGACGCTGTCCACGTAGGTGTAGAGCAGGCCCGCGCTCATTCCCGCACGAGCGGTGATGGCCTTCACGGTCGCCGCGCCGAAGCCCTCCTCACGCACGATGCCGCTCGCGGCCTCACGCAGTTCGCGACGACGATCTCCGGCCACCACGTTCACGCGTCGGCGTCTCTGCTCCGCCATATCGTCTCCCCACCGGATGCGACTGTTCGAGTCGACTGAATCATGATTCAATAGCCGCATTGAATCACGATTCAGTCGGCGCTGCAAGGCGCCGCCGGACACACCACGACGACGTGAGGAACCACTCCATGAATCTGACCTGGATGCTCGAACGCTCCGCCCGGACCTTTCCGCACACGCAGGCGATCGTGTCCGATCTCGGCACGCTGGACTACTCGCAGCTGCTGTCGGCCTCTCGCCGCGCCGCCGCGGTCTTCCAGGCCGCAGGGGTCTCCGCAGGCGACCGCGTCGGGGTCATGACCTACAACACCCCCGCCTTCGCGATCGCGGCGTTCGGCCTCTGGCGCGCCGGGGCCACGCTCGTCCCGATCAACCACAAGTTCACGGCGCACGAGGTGGGATACGTCGCCGCGCACGCAGGACTCCGGTTGATCGTCACGGACGAGGATCTCGCGCCCCGGGCAAGGGAGGGCGCCCCGTCCGCCCGCATCCTCACGACGACCGACGACGCCTCCGGAGAGTTCGATCAGCTCGTGGCGACGAGTGAGGAGTGGGACGGAGTCGAGGTCGAGCCCGACGCGATCGCCCAGGTGCTCTACACCTCCGGCACCACCAGCAGCCCCAAGGGGTGTCTGCACTCCCACGCAGGACTCGCGAACGTCCCGGCCTACACCACGGCGGCCGTAGGACTCCGACGGGACGACCGGTTCCTCATCGCCATGCCCATCTGGCACGCTTCACCGCTCAACAACTGGTTCCTGTCGATGATCTACCTCGGCGGGACCGTGGTCCTCCTCAAGGAATATCACCCCGTCGGCTTTCTCGAGACCATCCAGAAGCACGGGGTGACCGCTTTCTTCGGCGCACCCATCGCCTACCTGGCCCCACTCAAGGTGTTGCCGACGGTCGGCGCGAGCCTGGCGGACTTCGATCTCTCGTCGGTCCGCTTGTGGGCCTACGGGGGTGCGCCGCTGGGAGCCGAGACCGTGAGCCTGCTCGAATCCGCCTACGGATCCGACTGCTTCTACCAGGTCTACGGGATGAGCGAGATGGGCCCCGTGGGCGCCGCCCTCTACCCCTCGGAGCAGCGGGTGCGGGCCGGCTCCATCGGCGCAGGCGGCATGCCGGGCGTCGACATCAGGGTCGTGGGTGCGGACGCGTCCGACGTCGCGGGAGGTGAGGTCGGCGAGCTGTGGATGCGCTCCGCCACCCGCATGATCGGCTATCTCGACGCTCCGGAAGCCACGGAGGCCGCGTTCGTCGGCGACTGGTACCGCACCGGCGACCTCGCACGTCTCGATGAGGACGGCTACCTCTACATCGTCGACCGGCTCAAGGATGTGGTGATCTCCGGAGGAGAGAACGTCTACTCTCCCGAGGTCGAGGATGCGCTGCGCGCCCACCCGTCGATCACCGACTCCGCCGTGATCGGACGCCCGCATCCGGAATGGGGAGAGACGGTCGTCGCCGTCCTGGAGGCGGCGGACGACGTGCTCCTCGACGACGTCCGGGAGTTCCTCGCCGACCGCCTCGCCCGCTACAAGATCCCCCGCGAGCTGATCGTCCGCGAGGCGCTGCCGCGCACCCCCTCCGGCAAAATCATGAAACACGTGCTCCGAGCCGAACTCGTCGACGCCTGATCTTCCGGACGGAGGCCCGGACGCACACAGCGCCCCGCGGAAGGGAGACCGCGGGGCGCTGTGCTGTGGGGGCTACTCCGGCTTGGCCGTCGGCGGAGCCTCCGTCTCGGGCGCCTCCGTCGGCGGCGCGTCCGTCTCGGGGGCCTCCGTCGGCGGAGCCTCCGTCTCCGGAGCGTCCGTCTCGGGCGCTTCGGTCGGCGGGACCTCGGCGTCGGGCGCTTCACCCGCCGGGACGGTGACCGTCACCACGGTGCGGACCTCGGAGTCGCCGTAGCGGACCAGCCCCAGGTACCGGGTACCGGCCGTGAGGCCCGTCCAGCTGAGCTCGTAGCTCGTCTTCTCGCCGCGAACGGCGGCGATCGGGTTCGGGGTCGCGGCGAACGCGCCCTCTCCGCCGGGCTGCACGTTGGCGTAGGTCATGTCCCACGTCATCGGACCCGTCGTCGAGTACATGTTCGCGACCACGAGGTAGGTCCCGGCGGTCGGTGCGGGGAGCGTGACCTGCTCGTCCGCCGAACCGGTCGCCGACTGCCACCGCTCGTAGTACCGCAGGTCGTCCGGGCTCACCACGCGGTACACGGTGAGGTCCAGGTCGCTGCCGTCGTCGTCCGAGGAGTCGAGGTCGAACCGCGAGAGGGTGGTCCCCTCCGGTACATCGACGATCCACGCCACGTCCTTGTTCGCGTCACCGGAGTTCTCGTCGCCCGAGTGCCCCTCGACCGGGTTGTCCGGGTCGCTGAGCAGGTCGAAGGCGGTGAGGCCCGAGAGGTCGAGCGCCAGGTCGCCGTCGAGACCGGGGGTGATCTCGACCGCCGTGCTGCCGTCCGCGCCGGTACCCGTGACCTCGGCCGGAGCGTCCGCCGTCACCGGGAACACCGCGATCGGGGAACGCACCGTGTTCTTCTTGCTCGTCCAGGTCAGCGTGCCGGTGGCCCACTGCTCCACCGGAGCATCGGTGTTGTCGAACGTGACCGTGAAGGTCTTCGTCTGCCCCGGCTTGTCGAAGGTCAACTGCGACGGGGTGACCTTGACGTGCACTCCGGGGACCGAGGCCTTCGCGGTGAACGTCCCCTTCTGGGTCGACGTGACCGACCGGGTGACGGTCTGCGCGCTGGCCAGTGAGCCGATCGAGATCGATGCCTGGTTCAGGTCGCTGCCGTCGATGGGATCGATGCCGGGGAAGTCCGACAAGCCCTTCCCGTCGAGGAACGCCGCCCAGTCCTTCACTCCGTTGAGGTAGAGCAGACCCGGGTTCAGGTACCGCGTCGCGTCGACCTGTCCCGCGCCCTGTTCGAACGGGTTCGTGTTCTTCGATCCGTCGGGCAGGACGGTGTCATAGGCGGTCGTCATCATCGCCGAACGGATCTCCGCCGGCGTCGCCTTCGGGTGCTCACCGAGGTAGAGCGCTCCGAGACCGGCGACGTGCGGTGAGGCCATCGACGTGCCGGAGAGGATGCCGAAGGTCGGCTTCTCGCCGGGGGCGTTGTTCGTCGCCGCGAGGATCGCGACACCGGGGGCCGCCACGTCCGGCTTCAGCACATCGCTGCCGTCGGCGAGCATCGGTCCGCGGCTCGAGAAGCCCGCGATCTGCGGCGTGGGGGTGGTCACACCCGTCGTGTTCTCACCGACCAGCGTGATCGGCCGATCGACGCCGCCCTGAACGTACGCGAGCACGGCTTCGCGGTACTCGGCGTTGAGGTGGACGGTCGGCACGGCGTGGAAGTCGTTGTCGAGCGAGTCCGCTCCACCGGGCACGTTCACGAGAACCATGCCGATACCGCCGGCGTCCTTCACGACCTGCGACTTCTCGGCACGCGCGTTGCTGCCGCGGTCGCACACGACGATGTGTCCGGCGACCTTGGCCGGGTCGAGGGTGCCGGGCAGGCAGAGCTGCGCGTCGACCGCTCCCGCCGCCCCGGCGTCGACCGCTGCGATGGACGGGCCGGTGACACTCTCGCCGAACGGCACGCTCACCGACGCTCCGGCCTGCTCGAACCCGTCGAACTGCACGGTGCCCTCCCAGGTGGGGATGGTGGAGGCGGCGACCGTCGTGTACCAGGGCGAGGCGTGGTCGGCGGTGACCGGGTCCGGACCGTCGTTGCCGGCGCTGGTCGCGACGAAGACACCCGCGGCCGCGGCGTTGAAGAACGCGAGGTCCTCGGGAGCCATCACCGTGCTGGCGGCACCGCCGCCGATCGAGTAGTTGATCACGTCGACACCGTCGGCGACGGCCTGGTCGATCGCGGCGACGAGGTCGCTGAGGGCGCAGATGTCATCCGTGGTGACCGCAGGGTCGGGACCGACGTAGCAGGCCTTGTAGGCGGCGACCTTCGCGCCCGGCGCGACGCCGGACACCGTGCCGAAGTCGACATCCTCGATGGAGGCCTTGACCTTGAAGTTGCCCGCCGCGGTGCTCGCGGTGTGGGATCCGTGACCGTCGCCGTCACGCGGCGAGAGGTAGTCGTACTGGAAGTCGAAGCCGGCGGCTTCGGCTCCGGCGTAGAAGTACTGGCCGCCGATCAGCTTCGAGGAGTAGTCGCGCTTGTCCCAGTCCTGGGCTTCGACCATCGCGGACTGGAACTGGCCGCCGTCGGACTTGTCGAAGTAGACGTACTTCCCGTCGGTGTAGGGCTGCTTGCCCTTGTGCCGGTCGTGCTGCTTCTTCTGCTTCTTGAGCTTCTTGCCGTCGAACGAGGGGTGCTCCGGGGCGATGCCGGTGTCGATCACACCCACCACGACGCCTTCTCCGGCCTTGTCTACGCCTCCGGTCTGCTGCCACACGCCGCCACGGCCCTTGCGGTCGTCGCCGAGACCGAGGGAGTCGGTCGACGTCTGCGCATCCGGGTGACGGATCTCATCGGGGTACACGCCCAGCACATCCTTCGACGCACGGAGCGCATCGACCTGTTCGCCGCTGAGGTCGGCGCTGAAACCGTTGAGCACGACCTGGTAGGTCGTGTCCGGGGTGACGCCGATATCGCTGACGAGGTCGGTCTGCTTGGATTCGAGGTGCTTGACGTACCGCTGCGAGTCCTGCGATTGGGTCTCGAGCTGCTCACCCTCGGCGGGTTTCGTCGCCTTCAGGCCCTTGACGTCGCCCTCGTAGGTGGCGAGGGGGTCTGCTTTCATGACCACGATGTAGTGCCCTGGGGTGCCGGCGACCGGAACGGGGTGCGTCACCTCCTCGGTCGCCGCGAAACCGGTGGTTGCCGTGGATGCGATGAACAGCGTCGCCAGGGTGGTGGCTGCTGCCATCCGGAGGGGTGTTCGACCCATGTGGTGCTCCCGATGATCACGATGCAGCCGCGTTGCTGCACCGCGGCCAACATAGCCCCGCTCCTCACCTGCGGAGACAGAACTGGTCGATGGTCGAATCCGGCTTCGCCGATACGCCAGGATTTTGCACGGCAGGGCTCCCGATAGGTCGACAGTAAGCTGGAGACGTGGCCCGCACCTCCGTCCTGACGACTCGAGTCCTGCTCGTCTGCGCAGCGATCGGCGTCGCGACGGGCATCCTCGCGGGCATCGCCGGATGGGTGACGCCGGTCCTGCTGGCGAGCCCTCTGCTGTTCCTCTACGGCCTCGTGCTCGGCTCGCACGTGCTCCCGGGGATCATCGCCCAGGAGGTGCTGCGCCTTCGCCTCGTCGCCCTGATCACGCATGTGTTCGCAGCGCTGATCGCGAGCGCCTTCAACCCGGCCTGGGCCCTGCGGTTCATCGGCACGGCCCTGCTGTTCGGCCTGATCCAGGAGGGAGTGGCTGCGCTCACGCGCTACCGCTCCTGGGGTCCGTGGCGCTTCTTCCTCTCGGCCGCGATCATCGGGATCTTCGTGGCGGTCGTCGTGTTCTTCGCCGCCCATCTCTCGGTCATGCCGCTGTGGGCGCAGATCCTGTACCTCGCGATCTCGGTGCTGGGCCCGGTCGCCTGGACCGCGATCGGGCTCGCCATCGGTTCCGCGCTGCGCCGGGCCGGAGTCGCCCGACGCTGACCGGGCTCGATCCGGCGCACTCCGTCACCCCCGCTCGATGGCGGATCAGGTAAGGCTCAGCTAAGTTAGAAGTCCACGATCCGACGACCCGGGACCCCGCCGTGCGCCCATCCGCGCCTCTGCTCCGCGTGCGTGACCTCTCCCTCACCCACGCCGATGCCGCGCACCCCTCTCCCCGTGACGTCACGTTCGACATCCACCCCGGAGAAGTGGTCCTGCTGCTCGGACCGTCCGGATCCGGCAAGTCGACACTGACCCTCGCGCTCAACGGCCTGATCCCTCATGCGCTGCCCGCGAGCATGGTCGGCACGGTCGAGGCCGGTGGCATCGACTCGGCGAGCGCAGAGACCGCGACACTCAGCACGCAGGTGGCGATGGTGTTCCAGGATCCGGACACGCAGATCGTCACGGGCACGGTCTACGACGAGGTCGCGTTCGGACCCGAGAACCTGCTCCTCGACGTCGACGTCGTCCGCGACCGGGTCGAAGCCGCTCTGCGGCGCGTCGGGCTCTGGGATCGCCGCGACGAGAACCCCGATCACCTCTCGGGTGGAGGGAGGCAGCGACTCGCGATCGCCTGCGCCCTCGCGATGGGCTCCCCGCTGATCGTGCTCGACGAACCGACCGCCAACCTCGACCCGCAGGGCGTCGACGACGTATACACGGCGCTGGCGGATGTCGTCGCCGCCGGTGACCGGGCGATCCTCCTCGTCGAGCACAACCTCGATGCAGCGATGGACTTCGTCACCCGCACGCTCGTGCTCGACCGCGAAGGGACGGTCGTCTTCGACGGCCCCGCGGCGGAGATCATCCGCGAGCACGCCGACGAACTCGTGTCGATGGGCGTGTGGCTTCCGGGAGCCACGCTCGCCGCACTCCGGCTGCGGGACGAGGGCCGGAGACTCGATCCGCTCCCCCTCACACCGCACGAGCTCGCTGACGCGCTCGCCCAGGAGGCACCGCACTCCCCCGCGACGGCGGCGGCCATCCCCGCACCGCGTGAAGAGGACCGCGATGCACGCGCACACACCGGCCAGGAGATCATCCGCGCGCGCGGGCTCTCCGTCAAGAAACGGCGCACCGAGATCCTGCACGGGATCGATCTCGTTCTGGAGGCGGGGAGCCTCACGGCGATCGTCGGGGCGAACGGAGCGGGCAAGACCACGCTGATCCAGGCGCTCGCCGGCGTCGTGCCGCCGCCTCGAGGCCAGGTCACGGTCGACGGCATCGACCCGGGCGTCGCCTCACCACGTGACCTCGCCGCACGGGTCGGATTCGTGTTCCAGAACCCGGAGCACCAGTTCATCGCGCACACGGTGTTCGACGAGCTGGCTCACGGCCTGCGACTGCGCCAGGTTCCGGACGCCGAGATCACCGTGCGCGTCGACGACATGCTCACGCGCTTCGGGCTCGCGCACAAGGCGGAGGTGCATCCGTTCCTGCTCTCCGGCGGCGAGAAGCGGCGTCTGTCGGTGGGCACCGCACTGATCACCCGGCCGCGGGTCCTCGCTCTGGACGAGCCCACCTTCGGTCAGGACCGCGCCAGGGCGGCCGAGCTCCTCGACCTGCTGCAGGAGCTGCGCACCGAGGGCACCACCATCGTGATCGTCACGCACGATCTGCAGCTCGTGGCAGAGCACGCCTCCCACGTCGTGGTGCTCGCGGGCGGGCGGGTGCGAGCGAGCGGCCCGACATCGACACTGTTCCAGGACGAGCGGCTGCTCGCCGATGCGGGGCTCTGCCTGCCCGCTCTGCAGCGTGTCCTTTCGTCTGCCGGGCTCGGGGTGCACCGGTGAGCGCCGAAGCCACGGACCGCGTGGTCCCCGGCACTGCGGCCGCCACCGGTCCGGGTTTCGACCCCTACGCCCGGATGACGGCGTCCTCCCCGCGGCAATTCCTCTACGCCCTGAACCCGCTCGCCAAGGTGGCCGGGTTCGCGCCCGCGATGCTGCTGCTCGTGTTCGTCCGCGACCTCGCCACCCCGGCCGCGTTCCTCCTGCTCGCGTATGCCCTGATCCTGCTCGGCGCGCGGCTGACCGGACGCCTCCTGGCCCTCCTGCTGCTCGCCCTCCCCGCCGGGATGCTGCTGATCGGTATCGGCTTCTCGGTCTGGGTCGACACCGCGATCGTCGCCGACACCACCCCCGTCGTGCGCATCGGCGACTGGACGCTCTACAGCGGTGCCCTGCTGCTCGGCTTCGCCACGGCCCTGCGTCTGGGCGCCATCGTCTCCCTCGCCCTCGTCGGCGGTCTCACCACCAGCGGCCCCGACCTCGTCCGTGCCGGCGTGCAGCAGCTGAGGGTCCCGTACCGGATCGGGTATACGGCGCTCGCAGCCTTCCGTTTCGTGCCACGGTTCGGACACGAGCTCGCCGTCATCCGGGCGGCTCATCGGGTGCGCGGCTACCACGGCGGACGCGGACCCTTCGCCCGCATCGCCCGCGGCTGGGGTTACATCGTTCCGCTGCTCGCCGGCGCGATCCGCCACGCCGAACGCGTGGCCCTGGCGATGGACTCGCGGGCCTTCGGCGCGCACCCCACCCGCACGGAACGACACCTGGTGCCGTTCCGCACCCGGGACACCGTCTTCACCGCGGCGATGCTGTTGGTCTCCGCCGCGCTCTTCGTGGTGTTCTTCCCCTGGCAGCTTCCCTGAAAGGCGCGCATGGCATACAGCAAGATGGTCAAGCCCGAGAGCGCCGAGCTCCTCCACCTCACGGTGCTGCGCACGCAACGACTCTCGGCGCACTGGTCCCGGGTGACGCTCGGCGGTGGTGAGATCGAGAAGTTCCGCCCGATGGGGTTCGATCAGTGGTTCCGGCTGTTCCTGCCGATCGGTGGCGACGCGGGACTCGACCGCGTGCCCGCGAAGGCGAACAAGATGTTCGGCTACCTGAAGTTCCTGCGCATCCCCGACGACGAGCGCCCCGTGATGCGGAACTACAGCGTGCGCGCCTACCGCGCGGCCACGGCGGACGCCGGTGCGGAGATCGATGTGGACTTCGTGCTGCACGGATCGGCGGCAGGGGGCACGGCCGGCCCGGCATCGCACTGGGCCGAGACCTGCCAGCCCGGCGAACACGTGCTCATCATCGATGAGGGGCTCACCTTCAACCCGCAGCGCGGCACCGAACGCGTCCTCCTCGTCGGCGATGAGACCGCCCTCCCCGCGATCACCTCGATCAGCGCATCGCTGGCGGAGGACGCCGTCGGCACCGTGATCGTCGAAGTGCCGTCCGACGAGGACGCCCTGCCGTTCCCGCATCCTCCGGGGATCGAGATCGTCTGGCTCGTGCGTCCGCACGACACGGCTCCCGGGGTTCTCGCTCTCGAGACGCTCGGCCGTACGGCGCTACCCGCCGCTCCGTTCCACGCGTATGCGGCGGGAGAGCAGGCACTGGCCTCCGGGGTCCGCAAGCACCTCGTCGGC
Organism: Microbacterium aurugineum; assembly: GCF_023101205.1. Classification (NCBI taxonomy): domain Bacteria; kingdom Bacillati; phylum Actinomycetota; class Actinomycetes; order Micrococcales; family Microbacteriaceae; genus Microbacterium; species Microbacterium aurugineum. Next base: position 3,034,423 of record NZ_CP078078.1, read on the forward strand.
GAACGCGGGGTCGACAAGAACGCGGTCAGCTTCTGCGGCTACTGGAAGCGCTGAATCCCCCTGCGTGCGGCCGGCGTGCGGGATCAAAAACGCGCCTCAGGTGCTTCCCGCAGGGGCGTTTTCGATCCCGCACGCGGGGTCAGCGACCCGCTGGACGTCTCGAAACAAGCCCATGACCTCCGGGCCCATCTCGACCTGGCTCAGCACGATGCCGAACGAACCGTCGGGGTTGATCCAGAAGTCCGTCCCCTGCCCGCCTGACCATCCGTAGCGACCGGCGTTCGCCCCGGAGGTCTGCATCGCGGCGCCGAAACCCCACCCCGTGCCGTCCCAGAACCCCGGGAAGAAGCTGTCGTCGGTCTTCGCGCTCGCAGGCACCTGGTCCGTGCGCATCGCCGCCAGCAGTTCGGGGTCGAGGACGACCTTTCCGTCATGCCGTCCGCCGGTCGCCAGCATCCGCGCGAAGGCCGCATAGTCGGCAGCGGTCGACACGAGTTCGGAGTGACTGAGGTCGAAGGGCGCCGGCGCGACCGAGAAACCCTCACCCGCAGGCTCTACCTCGACCAGTCCGCCCTCCGTGTGCCGGTTCGCAGCGGGCAGCCGGTGCGCCTGCTCGAGCGGAACCGTGTACCCGGTGTCGACCATGCCCAACGGCTCGAAGAGGTCACGCCGAAGGTGCTCCTCCAGCGACCCGTCGACCACGCGCGAGAGGAGCACCCCGAGGATGCCGAAGGAGTGGTGGTAGCGCCACCCGGAGCCGGGTTCGAACGCCAGCGGAAGTGCGGCCAGCGCGTTGATCCACTCCGGAGCGCCCATCGCCACCGGCTCCTGCCCCGCGGCCGTCCTGTTCCCGATCATCGCCATCGCCAGCGGAGACGGCACGACCTGCACGCCGTACCCGGAGGTGTTGGTGAGCAGATGGCGCAACGTAATGGGTGTCGTCGCCGGACGGACATCGTCGATCGGCGCGTCCGGCGTGCGCAGCACCCGGCGGTCGGCGAGCTCCGGCAGCCAGCGCTCCACGGGATCGTCGAGTCGGAGGCGCCCGTCCTGCACGAGACGCAGTGCCGCAACGGCGAGGATCGGCTTCGTCATGGACTGGATGCGCACGATCGCATCCGCCGGGAGATCACCGGCCGTGACGATCGCGGTAGACCCGTCGGGGGCGCCGAGCACGCCGATGATCCCCGGTGCCGTGCCGCGCGCGACGTGCTCATCCAGGATCTCCAGGAGCGAGGTCGTCATGCCTCGATTCAACCCGGCGACGGCGGCCTTGTCCACGGTCCGACCGCGCGTGTGGGATCAAAAACGCACCCCCGGAGCATTCCGGAGGTGCGTTTTTGATCCCGCGCGGGAAGGTGTCAGCGCTTGCCGGCGATCTGACGGCCGACGAGATCGCGCATGATCTCGTTCGTGCCGCCGTAGATGCGGTGCACCCGAGCATCGGTGAAGGCGCGGGCGATCGGGTACTCCATGATGTAGCCGTACCCGCCGTGCAGCTGCACGCCCGTGTCGAGCACCTCCCACTCGCGCTCGGTCGCCCAGAACTTGACCTTGGCGGCGTCCTCGGCGGTCAGCGTGCCGTCCTTGTAGGCGAGCAGCGCGCGGTCGATGTACGCCCACATCGCATCGGTGGTCGCCGACATGTCGGCGAGGCGGAAGCGGGTGTTCTGGAAGTCGGCGATGCGCTCGCCGAATGCCTCGCGGTCCTTCGTGTAGGCGACGGTCCAGTCGAGGGCGGCCTGCGCAGCGGCGGCGGCCGCGACACCGATCGAGAGACGCTCGAGCGGGAGGTTGAGCATCAGCTGGATGAAGCCCTGGCCCTCCTTGCCGCTGATGAGGTTCTCTTCAGGGATGAACACGTCGGTGAAGCTGAGCTCGGCCGTGTCCCAGCCGTGGAAGCCCATCTTGCTGAGCTTCTTCCCCTGGTCGAAGCCCTCCATGCCCTTCTCCACGAGCAGCAGACTGAACGCGTCGGGACGGTTGCCCTCGCCGGTCTTCACGAAGGTCACGACGACGTCGGCCGTGGTGCCCGAGGAGATGAACGTCTTCGCGCCGTTGAGGATGTAGCCGCCGTCGACCTTCTTGGCGTTGGTCTTGATGCCGCGCAGATCCGAACCCGCTCCGGGATCGGTCATGGCGAGCGCACCGAGCACTTCGCCCGTGGCCATGCGCGGCAGCCACTTCTCCTTCTGCTCCTGGGTCCCCATGTGCACGAGGTAGGGCACGGCCAGGTCGTCCTGGATGCCGAAGGCCCCTGCCAGCGACCCCGCACCGGCGGCGATGACCTCTTCCATGACGATCGTGCGGAAACGGTAGTCCTGCAGCATCCCGGCGCCGCCGAACTCCTCGGGGACCGACAATCCGATCAGACCCGCCTCGCCGGCAGCCAGCATCGTGGCCCGGTCGATCTCCCCCGCGGCATCCCACCGCTCGATCGCTTCGCCCGTCACGTGGCGCTTGACGAAGTCCTTGACCAGGTCTCGGAATGCCTCGTGATCCTCGTCGTAGATGTCGCGTTCCATGCCGTCCTCCTGAACGTCTCATGCATCGTTGCTCCGGAGATTCTACGTCCCCGCAGGCGGGTGAGACAGCACGTTGTGAGAATGCATCCCATATATCGTGACACTGGGTACCGCGGTTGTCGGATGCCGCAACGACCGCGGATGGCCATGATTCAGTGCCCGTAATCGGGGGCCGCCGGGAGCCCGAAGAACTCCTCCAGCGTGTGATATCCGCCATCGTGATACGCCGCGGCGAGGTCGACGCCGACGTAGCGGAGATGCCAGGGCTCCGGCGCATAACCGGTCACCGGCGTGCCGACCTGTTCGTAGCGGACGATGAACCCGTACTCCCAGGCGTGCGCGGCGACCCAGTCGCTCTGCGCCGTCCCGCCGAAACCGTCCAGGCCCCCGCAGCCGGAACCGCAGGCCACCACGTCGATGGCCAGACCCGTCTGATGCTCGCTGTGCCCCGGGCGGGCCGACCCCGCATCCGCGCCCTGCTGACCCTGCGCACGCACGTGCGAGTCGTACGTCGACACCTGCAGTCCGTACGAGCGGTAGCCGTTGTTCGCGCCGATGCGGCCGACCCCCGCCTCGACCGCCGCATCCGCCATCGCGCCGACAGCAGCGGCCACCTCGGTGCGCACCCGACCGGACGGCGTCGTCATCTGCAGCGGCACGGAGGCGAGATCCGAGGGCTCGTACTCGGGTGGGTCCAGCGGAAGCGACTTATTCACCACGACCCAGAGACGTGCCGGGTCGGTGAGCGAGACGCAGGGGGCGTTGCCCGCGACGACCGCATCGCGAAAAGCCCGCCCACCCCCGAAGCCCGCGATCGTAGCCACATCGTCACCGTCGGCGACCGCCTCTTGCACAGTCGGGTCCGCACACGGGTCCGCGGCCGTCGTCGCCCCCACCTGCACGGTCGGCACCTGCAGCACCGCGACCGGCTCCGGCATCGGGACGGCGTCCGATGACGCCGACGGTAGGGACCCGATGGACAGCAGCACGCCGATCGCGGTCACCGCCACCCCGATCGGCAGTGCAGGACCCCGGATCGGGGACCGCGGCGCCGCATGCTGAGCGTGCGGCAGAACGGGCATTACCCCATTGTCTCATTCGAAGATAAGTCGCAGAGTCTCTTGCATTGCATTCGTTCTTCTGTTCGAATGGGGAGATGCGGTGGCAGGGACAGAAGCTCGGAGAGGTGGATGCCTCAGCGCTGCCGGGGATGGAAGATCGCAGCAACGTGCTGCGCACGGTGACGACTCCCGAGTTCGCGGGCATGACGTTTCACGAGGTTCTGTCGAAGTCGGCCCTGAACCACGTGCCCGGTGCCTCCCGGATGCCCTTCGCCTGGACGATCAACCCCTACCGCGGATGCAGTCATGCCTGCGTCTACTGCTTCGCCCGCGGCACGCACGAGTATCTCGACCTGGACGGCGGCTCCGACTTCGACTCGCAGATCGTCGTCAAGGTCAACGTGGTGGAGGTGCTCGAGAAGGAGTTGCGAAAGGGGAGCTGGGAGCACGAGACCGTCGCCCTGGGCACCAACACCGATCCGTATCAGCGCGCCGAAGGGCGATACAAGCTCATGCCGGGCATCATCGAGACGCTCGCCGCCTCGGGTACGCCGATGTCGATCCTCACCAAAGGCACGTTGATCCGCCGCGACATCCCCCTGCTCGTGAAGGCCGCTGAGCGGGTGCCCGTCGACGTGCAGATGTCCATCGCGATGTACGACGATGAATTGCAGAAGGCGATCGAACCCGGCACCCCGACCACGCAGGCCCGTCTCGACACGGTGCGTGCACTGACGGATGCCGGTTTCCGCGTCACCGTCTTCCTGATGCCGATCATGCCGCATATGACCGACTCACTCAAGGCGATCGACAACGCGCTCCTGCGCATCAAGGAGGCCGGGGCTCGCAGGGTCGTCTACGGCGCCCTGCACCTGCGACCGGGCGTGAAGCCGTGGTTCTTCCAGTGGCTCGACACTCACCGGCCCGACCTGGTCTCCTCGTATCGCGGCCTCTATCCGGGGGCCTCCGTCGAGGCTCCGAAGCCGTACCGGCAGTGGCTCGCCAAACGCGCGCGTCCCCTCATCCGGATGCACGGGCTCGATGGCCGTCATGAAGACGACTATCCCCGGCGCGACCGCCCGACGTTCACACCGTCACCGGCCAGGACGGCCGCACCCGAGCCGCAGCCGATGCTCTTCTGAGGGAGGCACCCGCGCTACGGTGGACGCATGTTCCGTGGATTCGTGGCCCTGTTGTTCCTCGGCGGTCTGGCAGCCGCTGTCGTCGGAACTCTCCTCCCGCTCGGCGGAGGCACCACTCTGTCGCTGCTGGGAGCCGCGGCGTTCGGGGCATCCTTGGTACTCATCGGCATGGTGCTGCTCCGCGACCGCGACGAGCAGCGGGCCGGGCTTCCCGAGAAGGTCGACGCCTCGCGCTGATCGCCTTCGCCGGGGTCGCGGTCGGGGCCCCGCTCCCAGCCGCGTAGGCTCGGTGATCATGGCGATCGGTTCCACAGTCCACACATTCGAGGTGCAGCTCGCTGACACCGATCGCGGCGTCTACGAGGACTACTCCCTGCGCGTGGCGCGGCATCCGTCCGAGACCGACGCGTACATGCTCACCCGCGTGCTCGCCTACGGGCTCGAGTTCGCGGAGGGCATCGCGTTCGGCGGCAGCATCTCATCGACCGAGGAGCCCGCCGTTCTCGTGCGCGACCTCACCGGCCTCATCACCACCTGGGTCGAGATCGGTGCGCCGGACGCCGAACGACTTCACTACGGCAGCAGACTCGCCGAGCGCACCGTCGTGTACACCCACCGCGACCCCGCCAAAGTGATGGCACCGTGGGCGGACAAGCGCATCCACCGCCGAGAGGACCTCCGCGTCCACAGCTTCGACCCCGGCTTCATCGACACCGCGGCCGCCCTGATCGAGCGCCGGAACACGATGACCCTGACCGTGACCGAGGGCGTCCTCTACCTCGACCTCAACGGCACGAACCTCACCTCGACCGTGCACGTGCACGAGCTGGCCTGACTCCGCCGTCGCTCTCGCCGCTCGGCCGTTCACAACTCAGGAAGAATGACGCCGAAAGGCCCCGGAAACCGTGTTCCCGGGGCCTTTCGGCGTGTTTTTGCGGAGTTGTGAACGGCCGCAGCTCGCGACCGCCCCGACTCAGGCAGTCAGGTCGGCCGCTGTCGGCACGCGGCCGGCGATCTCCTCGATGATGTCGTCGTCGAGGCGCGCGTTCTCGAACGGCGCGTCGATCTCGGCACGGTCGAGCAGCTCGGTCATGCGACGCTGGCGCTGACGCGTGATCAGCGTCACGACGCGGCCCGAACGACCCGCTCGCCCGGTACGACCCGAACGGTGCAGGTACGTCTTGTACTCGTCCGGGGCATCGGCCTGCACGACCAGGTCGATGTCGTCGACGTGGATGCCGCGGGCGGCGACGTCCGTCGCGACGAGCACGTTCACGCGGCCCGAGGTCAGACGCTCCAGGTTGCGCGTGCGCTTCGCCTGGTTCAGGTCACCGTGCAGCGAGACCGCGGGGATGCCGGCGTCGTCGAACTGCTCGGCCAGCATGTCGGCGTAGGCACGGGTGCGAGCGAAGACGAGGGTCTTGCCCGCGCGGTCGACGAGCGACGTGAGGATGTCGGCTTTGTCACGGTGCTCGATCACGAGCACCCGGTGCTCGATCGTGCTGGAGTCCTGGTCCTCCCCGGCGACCTCGTACACGGCGGGGTCCACGAGGAACTCGTCGACGAGCGCCGCGACCTCACGGTCGAGCGTGGCCGAGAACAGGAGCTTCTGGCTGCCGTCCGCAGCGTGACGCAGGATGCGCTGCACGGGCTCGACGAATCCGAGCTCGCACATGTGGTCGGCCTCGTCGAGCACCGCGATGCGGCAGTCCGAGAGGTCGAGCTTGCCCTGGTTGATGAGGTCTTCGATACGACCGGGCGTGCCGATGACGATGTCGACGCCCTTCTTGAGCGCGCCCACCTGGCGGCCCTGCGGCACACCACCGTAGATCTGCGTGGTGAACAGGCCGACGCTGCGGGCGATGGGCTGGATCGTACGGTCGATCTGCAGCGCGAGCTCGCGCGTCGGCGCGAGGATGATCGCGCGCGGCGACCGTCCGAACTCACGCCGCTTGCCGGCCTGCGACTGCAGCACGCGCTCGACGAGCGGGGCGCCGAAGGCGATGGTCTTGCCCGAACCGGTGCGCCCGCGAGCGAGCACGTCGCGACCGCCGAGCACGGCCGGGATGCTGGCCGCCTGGATCGGGAACGGCGTCGCCGCCCCCATGCCGGCGAGGGTCTCGACGATGTTCGAGCCGAGACCGAGGTCACCGAAGGTCACGCCGTCGACCTCGACCGCAGCGACGGACTTCGCCTCGAGGCGCTCATGCACCACGTCGTCACCCGGCGCGAACTTGGCTCCGGTGGAGGCCGGGCGGCCGGTGGCGTTCCAGTCGTTGCGGCTCGGACGCTCGTTGCGCGCCGGACGCCCCCGCGTGTCCGAGGTCAGCGGGCGCGGACGCTCGGTGCGGTAGGCCCCACCGGTCGACGGACGCGACCGCTCATCGCGGCCCCCCTCGTACGAACGCTGCGTGCGGTCGCGGTCGAAGGCACGGCGTGCGCGGTCGGCGTCATAGGAACGCTCGGCCCCACGGTCGTCACGGCGCGGACGCTCGTCACGGTCGTACCGGGGACGCTCAGCGCCACGGTCGCTGTTGTACCGGGGACGCTCGGCACCGCGGCGGTCGTCGCGGCCAGGGCGCCCACCGTCGCGGTGGTCGTTGTCACGGAAGCCCTGACGCTGAGTGCCTGCGCGGTCGTCACGGCGCGGACGGTCACCGCCGCGGTCATCGCGGTAGGTTCCGGGACCGGTGGGGCGCTGTCCGCCACGGTCGTCACGCCGCGGACGGTCGTCGAACCGTCCGCCGGAGCTGGGCCGGTCGTTGTACCGCGGACGGTCGGAGCGCTCGTCGAAGCGGGGGCGCTCGTTGCGGTGGTGCGGGGCCTCGCGACGCCCGGACTCGGCGCGGTTGCGGATGCCACGGGCTTCATCGCGGCCCGCGCGCTCGGATGCGCTCCAGCGCTGCTTGGGCGCACCCGTCTCGGCCTCGGCCGGACGGTAGCCGCGGTGGCCGGCGCTGCGGCTACCGGGACGCCGGTCGTAGCCACCGGCGGCGGGCGCGGAGCGACGCTCCCCGGCATCCGATCGTCCACCACGCTCGGTGCGCGCCCCGTCACGGGCGGGCCCACCGTTGTGGCGATCGTGGAAGGAGGTCTTCTTCGCGCCGTAGCGCGGCTCGAAGTTCGCGGACGGGCGTCCGCCCTTGGGCTTCTTGTTCTTCGGCATTGCGGTGTCTTCCTGTGTTCTCGCACGAGAACAGCGCCGCGCGCACGCGCGAGCACCCTGCGCCTGATCGGGCTCGATCAGCGGGGTTCCGGACTGTCAGCGGCCGGGGCCATTCATGTGATGGTTGATTAGCGTCGAGCGACGCTCACCATCGGCCCCTGGACTCACACTTCATACACAGAAAACGTCCGCGCCAACGCGCGGGTGTCCGAAGCCGACCGTCCGATACTACCGGACGCACCTGAGAGAGTGCTGCCGCAGGCGTGGCCGTACGATGTCGAGGTGAGTACCGCTTCCCCCACCGGCACCCAGATCACCCTCCGACGCGGCGAGGTGGATGCGCAGATCGCCCAGGTCGGTGCGTCCCTGCGTTCGCTGCGCATCGGCGGTGTCGATCTCGTGCCGCCGTATCCCCTCGACCTGCCGACTCCCGCGTGTTCCGGTGTGGTGCTCGTGCCGTGGCCGAACCGGGTGCGCGACGGACGCTGGGATGACGACGGCACCGCGCGAGCGCTCGCGATCACCGAGCCGAAGTTGAACAATGCGAGCCACGGACTGCTGCGCTTCACCTCCTACGAGGTGTCGCAGACCGACACCGAAGCCGTGCTGCGAGCGACCATCGTGCCGCAGACCGGCTATCCGTATCTGGTCGAGACCGCGGTGACCTACACCCTCGCTTCCGACGGCATCCAGGTCGCGCACGCCCTCACCAACCACTCGGACACCCCGGCGCCGGTCGCGCTGGGCACGCATCCGTTCGTCACGATCGGCGATGTCGACCCGCACGACCTCACGCTGAGGATCCCCGCGAAGACCGCGTTCGAGACCGATGAGCGGATGCTGCCGACCGGGACGCGTCCGGCGGATACCGCGCTGCGGGATGGCGTCCGCCTGGGAGACGTGAGCCTCGACACCGGCTTCACCGATCTCACGCGCGACCCGGACGGGCGGGTACGCCACTCGCTCACCGCACCGGACGGCCGTCGCGTGACCCTGTGGCAGGGTGAGGGCTTCGACTACGTGCAGGTGTACACCACACCCGCTTATCCCGGACAGAGCCTCGCGGTCGCGATCGAGCCGATGACCGCGCCCGCCGATGCGCTCAACAGCGGCCTCGGCATCCGCCGCCTCGCCCCGGAAGAGACCTGGACCCTGCACTGGGGCATCACGTTCAGCTGACCCGTTCCAACCCGTCGCAGCGTCGGGCCGTTGACAACTCCTCAAGGATCGACTCGAAAGGCCCCGGATCACGCATCTGCCTGCGGATCCGGGGCCTTTCTGCGGAGTTGTGAACGCGCGTGAGTTGTAACCGTCCGCCGGAACCCCCGCCGGACGGACCCGCTACTCCCGGTCGCGCAGTTCGCGCCGGGTGAGCTGCCGTGCGTGCGGCAGACCAGACGTGTCGATCAGCACCGAACCGGCCGGAGCTGCTGCAGCGCCCGACGCATCGGGATCGACCGGAGCATCCGGCTCGGGCGCCCCGCCGGCATCCGACCCGCCCGCCTTGCGCGCAGCCCGCCGCTCCTTGGCACCCTCGACGAGGTTGTAGAGCGTCGGCAGCACGATCAGTGTCAGCACGGTCGAGGACAGGAGTCCGCCGATCACGACGATCGCCAGCGGCTGGGAGATGAACCCGCCGTGCCCGGTGATGCCGAGCGCCATCGGGGTGAGGGCGAGGATCGTCGCGAGCGCGGTCATGAGGATCGGACGCAGACGCTTCTCCCCACCGGCCTTGACCGCCTCGACGGTCGACAGTCCCTTCTCCCGGTACTGGTTCACCAGGTCGACGAGCACGATCGCATTCGTCACCACGATGCCGATCAGCATCAGCACACCGATCAGCGAGGCGACACCGAGCGGCACTCCCGTGACGATCTGCAGCAGGATCGCGCCGGTCGCCGCGAACGGCACCGAGACGAGCAGCAGCAGCGGCTGACGCAGCGACTTGAAGGTCGCGACCATCACCACGTAGACGATCAGGATCGCCGCGAGCATCGCGAGGCCCAGCTGCGAGAACGAGTCCGCCTGCTGCGACGCCACGCCACCGACCTCGGCGGAGGCACCGTCGGGCAGGTCGACCGCGGCGAGCGCCTCGTTCACCGACTGTGTGGCGGTGGCGAGGTTGTCGGATGCAGGCGGCACCGTGATCGTCGAGGTGCGCCGCCCCTGCTCGGTCGTGATCGACGTCGGGCCGTTGCGCTGCTCGACGGTCGCGATGTCCTGCAGCTGCACCACGCCGAGCGGCGTCGGGATCGCCAGCTCCTTGAGCGCCTCGACCGTGGTCGGCGGCTCGGGCGTGACGATGTAGACGGTCAGCGCGGTGTCGTCGATCTCGACGGAACCGGCCTGCTGCGGACGCATGGTGTTCGACACGATCGAGCCGACCGCGACCTCGGAGAGCCCGCGCTGAGCGGCCGCTTCGCGATCGACCACGACCGCGATGTACGGCAGCGATGCGGCGAGGTTGTCGGTGACCTGACCCACTCCGTCCCGGCCGTCGAGCTCGTCGACGAGTGCCGTGGTCGCGGTCTGCAGGTCATCGGAGTTCGGTGCGCTGACCGTGATCTCGATGTCGCTCGAGCCGAATCCCGCGGAGGCGGACACGGCCACATCGCCGACCTCGTCACCGAGTCCGTCGATCGCGTCCTGCACATCGGCGCGGAGCTTCTCCTGGTCGGCGTCGGAGTCGGTCAGCACCGAGTACGTGACACCCGCTCCGCCCGAGAAGGCATCGCTGAGTGCCGAGCCGCTGGTGCCGATCGAGGCCTGCACGTGCTCGATGCCGTCGATGTCGAGCAGGGCGTCCTCGACCGCGACGGCCGCATCCGACTTCGCCTGCAGGCTCGCCGACGGACCGAGGTCCTGCGTGATGGTCATGGTGTTCTGCCCGGAGTCTCCGAGGAAGTTGACCTTCATCAGCGGTGCCGCGGCGAGCGTGGCGCCGAGCACCACGACAGCCAGGATGACCGTGACACCCGAGTGCTTCAGCGTCCAGGCGAGGATCGGCCGGTACACGCGCTGGAGCTGCGTCGGCGGAGCATCGGGGTGCTCGGGGTCGATCGGCGTTCCATGCTCGTCGAGCAGCGGCTTGCCGGGCTTCAGGAACCAGTAGGCGAGCACAGGCACGATGGTGAGCGCGACCAGGAGCGAGGCCACCATCGCGATCGTCACCGTCATCGCGAACGGTCGGAACAGCTCGCCGACCATGTCGCCGACGAAGACGATCGGCAGGAACACGGCGACGGTCGTGATCGTCGAGGCGGTGATCGCCATCGCGACCTCGCGCACGGCGAGACGGATCGCATCGCCCTTGTCGGCATCGCCGACGTAGTGACGTTTGATGTTCTCGATCACCACGATGGAGTCGTCGACCACTCGACCGATCGCGATCGTGAGCGCGCCGAGCGTCAGCACGTTCAGCGAGTAGCCGAACGCCTGCAATCCGATGAACGTGATGAGCACGCTGGTCGGGATCGAGATCGCCGTCACGAGGGTCGAGCGGATCGAGAGCAGGAAGACCAGGATGACGATCACGGCGAAGACGAGGCCGAGCAGACCCTCCGTCGCGAGCGTCTCGATCGACTGCACGATGAAGGGCGCCTGGTCGAAGATCACGGTGAACTCGGCATCGGGGAATGCCTTGCCGATCTCGTCGAGGGCCGCGATCACGCCGTTGGACACCTCGACAGTGTTGGCGGCGGGCAGCTTCGTGATCGAGATCGACAGCGCATCCTTGCCGTCGACACGTGAGATCGAGGTGACGGGGTCGGACTCCTGCACGACGCTGGCCACATCGCCGATGGTGAGGTCGGTGCCCACCAGCGGAAGCGCGGCGATCTCCTCGACCGAGGCGATCTTGGCCCCGGTCTGCACCGTGAGCGTCTGGCCGTCCTCCGTGATGTCGCCACCCGGGAACAGGGTGCCGTTCTGCTGCAGCGCCGAGCTGATGGCCTGTGTGCTCAGACCCGCGGCGGCGAGCTTCGCCGTGTCGGGGGTGATGCTGATGCGCTGTCCGACGCCACCGACGATCTCCGCGGCGTTGACCCCGTCGACGTCCTCGAGGTCGGGGATCGCGACGGATTCGAGCTCGGCCTGGGCGTTGTCGGCATCCTCGAATCCGGTGACGGCGACCTGGATCACGGGGAAGTCATCGATCGACACCGACAGCACCTGCGGGCTGACGTCTTCGGGCAGCTGCGAGGAGATCCGGTTGATCGCCTGCTGGATCTTCTGCTCGGCCGTGGCGAGGTTCGTACCGTAGGCGAACATCGCCTGCACGATCGAGGCGTTCGTGGTACTGGTCGCGGTGGTCGACTCGAGCCCGGGGACGCCCTGGATCGCCGACTCGACCGGCGTGGACACGTCGTTCTCGACCACCTCGGGCGAGGCCCCGGGATAGGTCGTCATGACGACGAGCGCCGGCAGCTCGAGCGAAGGGATGAGCTCCTGCTTGAGGTTCGTGAGCGCGAGCCCGCCGAACACCGCCGCGACGATGGTGATGAGGGCGATGAGCGCACGGTTCTTGAGGCTCAGGATGGCGAGTTTCGACAAGGCGTTTTCCTCGGTGTCAGGGTGTGGCTGTCGTTGCGGTCGGAGTGGAGACGGAATCTCCGAGGATCCGCGCCAGTGCGGTCTCGATGAAGGGCTGTGCAAGGCGGTCGTCGCGGATCTGCATGTTCCACATGACGCCGTCGATGAAGATCATCGCTGCACGGGCCCGATCTTCACCATAGGTCGGTTCGAGGAGTTCCACGAGCCGGTCGGAGAGGTGACGAGCGAGTTCGCGCAGCCGCGGATCGTGCACGGCTGCGGTCACCACCGCGCGGTCGGCCTGGACGGCGTGCGCGTCCTCCATGCTGTCGGCGATCAGGGTGGCGATCGTGTGCGGCGAGACGCCGCGCTCGGTGAGCGTCTGACGGACACCGTCGAGGCGCGCGTCAACCTCTTCGGCAAGCGCGCGGAAGGCCGCAGCACGGAGGTCGTCGAGGGTGTCGAAGTACTGAGTCGTCGCACCGAGGGGCACGCCGGCGCGGGCGGCCACCATACGGTGCGTGACGGCCTCGGCGCCCACCTCGACGATCAGTTCCGCCGCGGCGGTCACGATCTCCCGGCGGCGCGCCTCAGGGTCACGTCGCCGACGCGCACCATGCTTCATCCCGCCCCCCTTGGACATCCGTACATGTACTTTTGTACATTTCGGGATTGTGAGGATGCTGGGAGCGGGCCGTGCGGGATCAAAAACGGACCGGGCGTCGCGTGTTCCGGCCCCTTTCTGATCCCGCAACATTCGATGGATGGAACTTCATGCGGATCACGGCGAGCATGCCCGCGAGGGTGAGGACGATGCCCCCCGCCTGCATGGGCCCCGGCAGCGGGGAGAGACCGACGGCAGCAGAGGCGACGCCGACGACCGGCGGTACGGCCAGGCCGAGAAGCGCAGCATAGGCGGGGCCCGCGGTCAGAATGATGCGGTGCTGCACCACGTAGGCGGGCACGTAGATCCCCAACCCCAGCACCAACAGGGCGATGAGCGTGACCAGCGCCACCGGCCCGCCGCCGCTCACCTCCGCGGCCGCCCACACCACCAGCGGCATGCTCCCCAGGGTGAAGACGGGCAGGATGCGCGGGGTCATCGGGCCGCGGTAGCCCCGATTGACGTGGGCGAAGTAGAGCCCGTAGACGGCCATCGAGAGCATCGCGCCGACGGCCGCCAGCACCCCCCAGACGAGGCCGGGCTCTGCGGCACCGCGCAGGCGAGGAACGATGTACAGCACGGCACCAGCGATGGCGATGACGGTCGCTACCAGTACGAGGGGCCGAACCCGAGCTCTCGTCAGCAGGCTCTCCAGAAGAAGCACGACGACGGGGGACAGCGCGAGGATGAGGCTGGGGATGGTGGGCCCGGCGAACGCGATCGCGATGGTCGAGAGCATCGTGTAGCCTGCGACGCCGGTGAAGGCGAGCACCCCGAGCTGCCACCAGGTGTAGCGGCGAGCGGAGACGGGCGGGTGCGTCGGCGCGGATCGCCTTCCGCCCCCGTGCGACAGCAGCGCGAGCAGCAGGAGTCCGAGCGCCGCGAAGCCGGTGCGCCCTGCAGACACCACGCCGACGCCGGCTCCCTCCAGCGTGTATCCCGCGACGACCCAGGTCGCCGCGAGGAGCACGACCAACGCGAGGGATTCGAGCGCGAGCCGCACGCGATCGGTGCTCGATGAGACCGATCTCGTGGCGACCCGCGGTGCACTCATACCAGTGCGGCCTCGACCTGACCCCGCTCGAAGTAGGCGACGAGGTCGGGATCCAGCGGGGGGATCTCGATCGCCGAGCCGTCGCCCCGAAGGGACGCGGTGGCGAGGATGCCGGCGGCGACGGCCTCGCGCGCCGCGATCGGTGACGTCGCCGTCAGACCACCGTGCCGCACGAACCGCAGGAACTCGGCGACGAGCAGCGCATCGGCGCCGTCGTGCCCCGCGTCCGGGACCTCGGGAACGATGAAGGTCTCGTCGGCGTCGGCCGCGCCCGCATGCCTCCGATTCCACAGCTTGACCTCGCTGCCGGCCACGTCGCCGAAGTTCTCGATGCGCCCCTCGGTGCCGATCACGGTGTAGTTGCGCCAGTAGTCGGGCGTGAAGTGGCACTGCTGGTACGACGCGAAGATCCCGCCCTCCAGCTGCATGTTCACCATCGAGATGTCCTCGACGTCGACCACCGGGTGCAGGCCGGTGAGCGCGGTCGGCGGCCAGTTGTCCATGCTGAACCAGTCCGGCATCCGCTCCCCCGTCCGGTCACGCCGGTCGGTGATCTCGCCGTACACGCTCAGCGCCCCCATCGCGGAGACCCTCTCGCTGTACGCGCCGGCGAGCCAGTGGATGATGTCGATGTCGTGCGCGCCCTTCTGCAGCAGCAGTCCCGTGGTGCGGCGGCGGTCGGCGTGCCAGTCCTTGAAGTAGAAGTCGCCTCCGTGGCCGACGAAGTGCCGCACCCACACGGCCTTGACCTGTCCGATGCGCCCGGTCTGGATGAGTCCGCGCATGAGGGTGATCACGGGCATGTGCCGCATGTTGTGGCCGATGTAGAGCCCGGTGCCGGTGCGGCGCGCGGTCTCGAGCATCCGGTCGGCGTCGGCGAGGTCGATCGCGAGGGGCTTCTCGCAGAACACCGGCACTCCGGCTTCGAGTGCCCGGATGCTGAGGGCGGCGTGCGTGTCGTCGGGGGTGAGCACCATGACGGCGTCGACGCCCGAGGCCAGCAGCTCATCGAGCGAATCGGTGATGAACGCGTCCGGGACGAGGGCGCGGGCGTCCTCGCGAGCGCGCGGGGCGAGGTCGCACACGGCGCTGATGCGTGATCCGTGCCCGGGGCGATGCACCTCTTCCTGGAGGGTCGAGCGCGCGCCGAAGCCGATGATGCCGATCTGGAGATCCACGATGGTCCTTCTGTGTGATGAGTCTGTGCGGGATGCCGAGGTCAACGGGCCCGCGGTGCGGGGGCGTCGAGGTCGGTGGATCCGCCGGGGAAGAGCGTCCATGCGAAGTCGTGCAGGCGCCCGGGGGCGGGTTCGGTCTCGAGGGCGCGGTCGACGATGATGCGCGCCTGCCTCTCGTAGAAGTCGGTCGGGCCGACGGTCGTCAGTGTGGGCGCGATCAGGCGGGCGTCCGGGGTGTTGCCGACGCCCACCACCGCGACGTCGTGTGGCACCCGCAGACCGAGCATGTGCGCGGCGTTGATCGTGGCGATCGCGGCGAAGTCGGTCGTGGCGTACACCGCCCGCGGCCGGTTCTCACCCGAGAGCAACTCGACCGCCGCCGTGAACGCGCTCGCCTGGGTGTCGGCGTACGTCACGGTCCAGTTCGGGTCCGGCTCGATGCCGGCGGCCGCCAGCTTCTCGACGTAGGGCGTGTAGCGCGTGACCTGCTCACCGGCGAGGCGCACCGCTCCCTCGGCGGCGATGCATCCGATCGCGGTGTGCCGCTCCAGCAGATGATCCATCGCGATCTCGCATCCCGGGATCGCGTCGGAGCGGATCACGTCGAATCCCTCGGGTTCGAGGTGCTCGGAGAACACCACCAGACGCTGCCCGCGCCGGACGAGGTCGGCGAGGTTCTGCCGCGCCGACTCGTCGAGTCCCACGCCGTCCAGATAGGCCACGTCGCTCTCGACGCGGTCGAGCGCGGCATGCCAGTCGCCGTCGGCGAGGATCAGCGTGGTGAGTCCGTGCTTGTTCGCCTCGGCGTTCACCGCGTCGGCCACCGCAAGGGACCACGGGTCGCTGAGCATGTGCAACGAGAGCTGCACCATGCCGCTGCGCCCCGTGCGGATCGCCCGCGCCGCGCTGTTCGGCCGGTAGTTGAGCTCGTCGGCCGCGGCCAGCACCCGCGCGGCCGTGGCCTCGGCGACACCGGCCCCCGAGGCCGCCCCCGCCCGTCCGGAGAACACATACGACACGGTCGCGGTCGACACCCCGGCCCGTTCGGCCACCATGCGCAGTGTCGGGCGCCGAGGCACCTGGTGCTCGCTCTTCGCCATGTCTCAGCCCTTCGATCCGCTGAACGCGATGCCCTGGATGAACTGCCGCTGCAGGATCATGAAGGTCACCAGCATCGGGAGCGTCGCCAGCAGCGCACCCGCCATCAGCACCGGGTAGTCCGTGCCGTGGATGCCGACCAGCTGCGAGAGCCCGACCGACAGTGGCATCTTCGCGGGGTCGGTCGTCACGATCAACGGCCAGAGCAGATCGTTCCAGGACCACAGCACGGTGAACACCACAAGTGCGATGATGCCAGGCTTCGCGAGCGGAACCATGATCCGCCAGAAGGTCTGCCACGGATTCGCGCCGTCGATGCGCGCGGCCTCCTCGAGCTCGGCGGGCATCGACATGAAGAACTGCCGCATCAGGAAGGTGCCGAACGCGCTGAAGATGCCGGGCACGATGAGCGCCTGCAGGGTGTTGAGCCACCCCAGCGACTGGATGATCTCGTACTGCGGCAGCAGGTAGAGCTGCGACGGCACCATCAGCACCGAGAGGAACACCACGAACAGGGCATTGCGCCCGGGGAACGGGATACGTGCGAACGCGTAGCCCGCCATCGTGCACAGCACCACCTGTCCGACCGTGCGCCCGACCGTGAGGAGCACGGAGTTCAGGAACATCTGCCCGAACGGCATCGAGTCGAAGACCTCGGCGAAGTTCGTGAACACCCATTCACGCGGCAGGAACGACGGCGGCACCTGCACCGAGTCCGACAGCGTCTTGAACGAGGTCAGCAGCTGCCAGACGAACGGGAAGACCATCAGCACGGCGCCGAGGAGGAGCACGAGGTGCACGATCCAGAGGCCACGATTCCTCGGCTTCCCGGCGCGCGTGCCCGAGCGGCCCGCGGGAGCGCCGACCACGGCGCGCGTGTCGAGCGAGACGTCACTCATAGTGCACCCACTTCTTCTGCAGACGGAACTGCACGATCGTGAGGATCAGGATGATCACGAGCAGGAGGAAGGCGACGGCCGCCGCATAGCCGCGGTCGTTGTCGAGGAAGCCCGCTTCGTAGAAGAGATAGACGACGGTGCGGGTGTTCGGCATCGCGGGGTTGCTGCGTCCGAGCATCATGTAGATCAGGTCGAACACCTGCAGCGCCCCGATCACGCTGATCACGCTGACGAAGAAGATCGACGGCGACAGCAGCGGGATCGTGATCGAGAAGAACTTGCGCACAGGACCCGCGCCGTCGAGGTCGGCCGCCTCCATGATCGTGTCGGGGATGCCCTGGAGACCGGCGAGGAAGATCACGATGTTGGTGCCCAGCCCCGCCCAGATCCCGACGACGGCGATCGCGATCAACGCGGTGTTCGGGTCGGTGAGCCAACTGCGCCCCTCGATGCCGACGGCCCCCAGAGCGGCGTTGAGCACCCCGTAGTCGCCGTTGTAGATCATGCGCCAGACCAGCGCGATGGCAGCCGGCATCGTGACGACGGGGATGAAGTACAGCGTGCGGTAGGCGCTGCGGCCCTTGAGCCCGGCGGTGTTCAGCAGGGCGGCGATCCCGACCGCGAGAGGGATGCCGATGAGCGCGATGACCGTGTAGATCGCGGTGTTGCGGAGGGCCCCGATGAGCTCGGGATCCTGGAACAGACGCGTGTAGTTCTCGATGCCCACCCACTCGGACCCGCCGAACGGCCCCGACTTCGTGAACGAGATGATGAGGGTCCGGACGGTCGGCCACAGGTAGAACACGGCGATGCCCAGTGCGGTCGGCCCGAGGAAGACCAGCGCCCACCAGGGCGAAGCTCCGGGACTCCGACGGCGGCGACGGACGCCGGAGCCCTGCGGCTCCGGCATCCGCTCCGCCGTCTCGACCGCGCGCGGCGCGAGGACGGTCATACGATCAGTCCTGCTCGGCGTCCAGTGCCGCCTGCATCTGGGCGGCGAGATCCTGGAGGCCGTCCTTCGGGGTCACCGCACCCGACCACACCTGGGAGAGCACCTCGCTCTCGATGCTCGTCCAGGCGGAGGTGTTCTTGGACACCGGGTACGGGACGGCGTTCTCGAGCGCGTCGATGTAGACCTGCAGGTCGTACTGGGGAAGCGCGTCGACCCACGCCTGCTGCGTGCCGTCGAACGCCGGGATCACGGTGCCGGTCTCGGCCTGGATCTTCGCGGCCTGCTCACCGGAGGCGAACTCGGCGAACATCTTGGCCTCGGCGAGGTGGGCGCTCTTCGCGTTGGCGACGTTTCCGACACCGTGGATCACGCTCTGGTTGCCTTCGGCGCCGGCGGGCAGCGGTGCCACGTCGACGTCACCGCCGATGTCGGCGTTGTCCGCGTAGGCGATGGCCGCCCACGACCCGTTCTGGAACATGGCGACCTTGCCGGAGAGGAAGAAGTCCTCGGGGTTGGTGTCGGTCATCTGCTGTGCCGTGGGCGAAGAGCCGGCGGCGATCAGGTCGGTCCACAGCTCGATGCCGGCGAGCGCTTCGGGCGATCCGTATCCGCTCTTCGTGCCGTCGGCGGAGATGACCTCTCCCCCGGCCTGGGCGATCGAGTTGTAGAAGTTCTCCTGGCCGTACTGGCTCGCCGCGACGCCGAACTGCCCCTTCGCGGGATCGGTGAGCTTCGCGGCGGCCGCGGTGAAGTCATCCCACGTCCACCCCGCCGAGGGGTACTCCACCCCGGCAGCGTCGAACAGCGCCTTGTTGTACCAGAGGGCGACCGTGTCGAAGTCCTTCGGGGCACCGTAGAGCTTGCCGTCGTAGGTGTACAGGTCGATCAGGCCCTCAGGGTAGTCCGCGGCGTCGATCCCGCCGTCGTCGAGAGGTGCGAGCTGGCCGTTCGAGGCGTACAGCTGGAAGTTCGGGCCGTTCATCCAGAAGACATCGGCCGCCGAGCCACCCGTCGCAGCGGTCTGCAGCTTGGTGAAGTACTCCTTGTAGGGGGTGACCTGGATGTCGATCGTGACGTTCGGGTGCTCCTTCGTGAACGCCGCGGCGATGTCCTCCATCGCGGGCTTCTGGTTCTCGTCCCAGATGGCGTAGCTGAGGGTGACGTCGCCGTCGGAGCTCTCCCCCGCGGTCGCGGAGGAGCAGGCGCTGAGGGCGAGGACGGCGGCCGCAGACGCGGCGAGGGCGCCCAGAGCGCGGCGGGTCGTACGGGGCATCGGTGTCTCCTTCGACAGTGCACGAGTGCAGGAACGGGTGTTAATCGTTTAGCGTTAATCGATTAGCAAGGAGAATACCCCGCCCCTTCCCGCCCCCGCAACCCCTGCTTCACCCCCGTCCCGTCGCGTCCGTCCCGTCCGTCTCCTCCGCCGAGACCCCCGTTCACCGCCGACGCCCCCGCTGATTGGTGCGATCCAGAGGGGGCCTCGGCGAGCAGAGGGGGTGTCGACCTTCGCGACGGACCGCGGGGGGCGGGGACTGCGGCGGTCCGGGGGTCAGAGGGCGGTGCCGAGGGCCAGGCCGAGAGCGGCGGCGAGGACGCCGAGCAGGAGCATCCCGACCGCGTTGAACACCGCGGACCCGCGCTCGCCGTCTCGCCACAGCGCGACCGTGTCGAGCATCGCGGTGCTGAACGTCGTGTATCCGCCCAGCAGTCCGGCGCCGAGCACGAACGCCGCGTCAGGCAGAGCCGCGGTGACCACCCCGAGAGCGAAGGAGCCGGATACGTTCACGAGGAGGATGCCCCACGGGAAGCGGCGGCCGGCGAGCCGCGCGACACCGAGGTCGACGAGATAGCGCAGCACCGCACCGACTCCGCCGGCGAGCGCGGCACCGAGGAAGAGCAGCGGGGTCACGCGGGTGCTCCGTGGCGGGGTCTGCCGAAGCGCAGACCGAGCGCCGCTCCGGCCAGTCCGAGCACCAGGCTGCCGATCGCGTACGCGGCTGCGAGCACCGGCGCGTCCGCCCACAGCTCCACCGTGCCGGTCATGAACGCGCTGTACGTCGTGAATCCGCCGAGCACACCGGTGCCGAGAGCCAGGCGGAGGTCCGTGGAGGAGGGAAGGCGCGCGGCCAGCACCCCGATCAGCACGGCTCCGAGGACGTTGGCGAGCAGCACGGCCACCGGAAAGCCACCCGCGTCGGGCAACACCAGTCCGAGTCCCAGCCTCGCCGCCGTGCCGACCATGCCGCCCACGGCGACGAGCAGGATGCGGCGGAAGGTCATGCTCGCCACCTTAGTCGCGCGTGCCAGCGCGCCGAGTCGATGTCAAGGGCGTGGCTCCCTCGCTCCTCGCGACGTTGACTGTTGGAATGAGACCACTGTGGAAGCTCGAGAAGAACCTGACCGTGGGCTCCCCCTTCGAGGCGGGCGCGCATCACGACGTGGTCGTCGTCGGGGCGGGCATCACCGGACTCTCGACCGCCGTGATGCTCACCCGCGCCGGACTCGACGTCGCGGTGATCGATGCGGGCGGGATCGCCGAGCTCGCAACGGGTGCGAACACGGGCAAGCTCTCGATCCTCCACGGCGCGCACCTGGAAGCGCTCCGACGGCACCATCCGGCCTCTCTCGTGCGGGCCTACGTCGACGCCAATCGCGCGGGGATGGAGTGGCTGACCGCGTTCGCCGACATGGCAGGCGTGACCTACACCCGCCGCACCGATCATTCCTACGCGCAGGGTCCTGCCGGCGCGGGGATCGTCCGGGACCAGCACACCGCCGCGCGGGAAGCCGGGCTGCCGACGAGGCTGCTGATGGCGACGACCCGACCGAAGACGACGTTCCCGGTGGCCGCGGCTGTCGCGCTCGACGATCAGGTGACGATCGATCCGGTCGCGGTGGCCCAGGCCCTCGTCACCGAGCTGCTCGCGTCGGGCGGCACGGTGCACACCGGAGTCCGGGCGACGGGGACACGTGCCTTCGCCGGCCGGGTCGACACCGTGGACGGACCACTCTTCGGCGACCACATCGTGCTCGCGACCGGCACACCGATCACGGATCGCGGCCTGTACTTCGCCAAGACGCGAGGGCTGCGGTCGTACTGCGTCTCCTTCCGCGTGCCGGGCGGCCTCCCGGACGGCACCTTCCTCTC
This sequence comes from Microbacterium aurugineum, assembly GCF_023101205.1. NCBI lineage: Bacteria > Bacillati > Actinomycetota > Actinomycetes > Micrococcales > Microbacteriaceae > Microbacterium > Microbacterium aurugineum. Next base: position 3,055,840 of record NZ_CP078078.1, read on the forward strand.
AGTCGACGGTCCCACCCGCTCGATCCGTCCGGTGAGCGCAGAGGACGGTCCGGGCGGAGAAGCCCAGCTCGTCGTCGGCGGCAACGGTCATCCGGTCGGGCGCGGAGACGGCGAGGCAGCAGCCGTGGACGACCTCATCGCTTGGGCCCGTTTGCACTTCCCCGGCGCCGAGGAGACGCATCGATGGTCGGCGCAGGACTACGAGTCGCACGACCTCATCCCATTCGTGGGGGCGATGCCACGCGGTCTCGGTCGCATCCGCTTCGCGACCGGCTACGGCAAATGGGGCCTCTCGAACGGTCCGGCCGCTGCACTGCGCCTCACGGCCGAGATCCTCGGCACCCCTCGCCGCGAGCGCGCGGCCTGGATGACCACGATCGGCACACGGCTCACGGTCCCCGCCGATCTGGGGCGCGGTGCGAAGGAAGGCGGGAAGGTGGCTGCGGCCCTCGCGTCCGGGTGGACGGAGGCGGAACGCCACCCCACCCCCGTCCCGCAGCCCGCCGAGGGCCAGGGCACGGTGGCGAACCGTGCGGGTCGGCCGGTCGCGGTATCGACGGTCGACGGCGTCACCCGCGCAGTGAGCGCGGTGTGCCCTCATCTGGGCGGAGTGCTCACGTGGAACGACGCCGAGTGCTCGTGGGACTGCCCCCTGCACGCCTCACGCTTCCGCGCCGACGGCACCCGGATCGAGGGACCGGCGCTGCGCGATCTCACGCCTCTGTCGGGCGAGGACCGGGAATGATCTCGCCCCGGGGCGGCGCGCCATCCCATCCCTCCTGCGGCGTCTCGCCGTTCTCGCGGAACACGTACTGCGAGACGAGCTTGCGCTGACTGCTCGACCAGTCGATCGCGGGACGACGCTGTTCCGGCGGCAGGTAGCCGAGTCGGTAGACGGCCATGAGCTCCAGGTCGTCCGGCACACGAAGCAGCTGCACGATCTCGTCCCAGCGACCAGGCACCTCCATCGGGAAGGAGATGAACTGGATCCCCATCCCGAGCTCGACCGTGGTGAGCCAGACGTTCTCCATCGCCGCTCCCATGCTGAACACGGAGTAGAACGACGAGAGCTGCCCCGGCCGATACTCGCTCCGGTCGAGCATGACCCCGAGCAGGAGCGGTGATCCGGCCACCAGCTTGCGGTTCTCGGCACCGAGGGTCTTCGGAACCCCGAAGGTGTTCATGAGGGTCTGCCCGCGCTTCGTGAAGACCTGACTCGTGAAGGGGCGCAGTGCGGCGGGCAGCTTGTCGAAGAGCATGCCGCTGCGCTTCTCCTCCATCTCGGCCTCGCTGAAGCGGAAGTACGGCTTGTAGCGCTCGAAGAACGTGCCGTTCGACATCGCCTCGGTCATGCTCTCGCCCGAGATGCGTGCGATCTGCTCGATGGTGTCGCGGCTCTCGATCACGACGAATCGCCATGGCTGACTGTTCAGCTGCGACGGCGCACGCCCCGCGGCTTCCAGGAGGATGCGCTGATGCTCCTCGGAGACGGGGTCGGGCAGGAAAGCCCCGTTCGTGGTCTTGCGGCGGCGGATGGCGTCGAGCAGTTCCATGCGTGTCACTTCCGGTCGGCGGCGGATCGCGAGAGCACCAGCCCCGCGACGATGAAGGGGGCGGCGGTGAGCGCGACCAGCGGATGCCGCCGGGTGTGCGTGCCGAGGTACGGGATCGCGGCGAGGGGGACGGCGGCCGGGAGCACCGCGAGTGCGGCACGACGGCCCTGGCGGGACCGGCCTGCGGATCCCGCGACGACCGCGGCGCCGACGGACGTGCACGTGGCGATGTAGAGCAGGTGATGCAGCCACCGGAAGTTCCGGGTGTCGACGATCCGCGCCGCGACCGACGCGCCGAGCATGCAGTTCGCGGCATAGACCGCGGCCGCGGCGACGAACAGCGACGCGGGGTTCCTGCGCCGGGATCCGTGAGCCATGCCCCGACCCTACGCCCGGGACCACCCCGCGAGCGCCCCCTTGCATCCGGGTCGCCCCTTCGGTACGCCCCCGCGCCGTCCCGGTCGCCCGTTCCGGTCGCGATATGGCAGCCGAAACGGTGATTTGGGGTGACATATCGCGACCGGAAGGAGGATCTGGGCTAGAGGTTGCCCTCCGCGTAGATGCGCAGCGTGTCGCGGACGAATTCCGCACCGTGCGTGCCGCCGGACGATGTCGCGTAGTTCGCGCCGAAACGCGGATCCGCGACGTACATCTCGCCGAGCCCGATCACGTACGCCTTGACGTCGCCTCCGGGGACGGCGGCGGGGGTGCCGGGGATGCCCGTGAGCCACTCGACGTGGCGCCGCGCGATCTCCTGAGCCTCGGAGGATGCCGGATCGATACCGCTCTCCGCGGCGGCGATCCAGTCGCGCCCGAGGTCGGACACGCGCTGCTGCCAGTCGGCGCGTTCGGCATCCGTCATCCCGCGCCACCAGCGGTCGCTGTCGGCGTAGGCCTTCTTGCCCCAGCGCTCCTCGACCTCGCCCTTGTACTGCGTGTGGTCGAAACCGTCGAACATGTTCTCTGCCATGAGTCGTTCACCTCCTCTCAATGCCGTGATGGTGGATTCGACCGACGCGATCTGTCGCGCCAGCCGGGTCTGCTCCTCGCGCAGCAGCGCGAGATGGGTCTCCAGTGCGGAGGCTTCGGTCTGCGAGGGCATCCGGTCGGTGGATGCTCCGAGAACCTCCGCGATCTGCGGCAGCCCGAGTCCGAGCTCCCGCAACAGGAGGATGCGCTGGAGTCGTACGAGTGCCTGGGCGTCGTAATGCCGGTAGCCGTTGTGCGCGATGCGCGTCGGCGGCAGCAGACCGATGTGGTCGTAGTGCCGCAGCGTGCGACTCGTCGTGCCGGCCAGCCGCGCGATCTCCTGGATCGACCAGTCGCCCGTGTCCATGCCTACGCCTCCTTCCGTTCGATGACTCGACTCTAGGAGTTGACGTAACGTCAAGGTCAAGACCCCAAAACACACGAACGGCCCCACCCCCGATTCCGAGGGTGAGGCCGTCCAGGGTGAAGAGGTCAGTCGGTGGCGGTTCCGAACGCGGTGAGCGAGGCCGTGAGCGCGTCGGCGACCGCCTGCGCATCGATGTCGAACAGCACGTCGACGTTCGGCACCCCCTGCCAGCGATCGATCATCTGCACGACGGTCTGTCCGCGGGTGTGCGTCCCGTTCAGCTCGACGTCCACACGGAGGTTGCGCACCGTGAACCAGTCGGGGTTGAGGGCATAGGCGACGCAGGGCACGTCGTTGAGGTGCATGCCCTCGGTCTTCCACTCGGGCATCTCGTCGGGGTCGTTCTGACGATCCGGGTATCCGATCATCTCGCAGAGCGCCAGGCCCATCGGCGAGCGCGACTCCCAGAGGGTGCGGACGTGGTCCGGCGTGAGGGCGAAGCTCCGGGACACGTCCAGGCCGACCTGCGTGAGGGGTGCCCCGGACTGGATGACGATCTCCGCGGCTTCGGGATCGTTGAAGATGTTCGCGCTCGCGACGGGCGTGACGTTGCCCCACGTGAGTGCCGCGCCGCCCATGTAGATGATGCGACGCACCGAGCGCGCGAAATCCGGCTCCAGCTTGATGGCCAGAGCCACGTTCGTCAGGGGCGCGAGGGCCATGATCGTCACCTCGCCCGGAGCCGACATGACCGTGTCGATCATCCGGCGGACGGCGTCCGGCTCGACCTCGGCCTGGGGGTCCGGGTCCGGGTACTCCCAGAAGCCCACCCCGCCAGGACGGTGGATGTGCTCCGCGAAGTGGGGTTCGCCGACCAGTGGCCGGCTGGCACCCTTCCAGATCGGCAGGTCGGAACGACCGGCGACGGCGGCGATCTTGCGGGCGTTGGCCGTCGCCGTGTCGACATCGATGTTGCCGAACACCGTGGTCAGCGCCTCGATCTGGAAGGCGTCGGAGGAGAGTGCCCAGAACAGCGCCCCCGCGTCGTCGATCCCGGGGTCGGTGTCAATGATCAGTCGTTCCATATCCATGCTTTCTTTCATGTCCTAGCGGCTGGTCTGCCGATCGGACGCTTCACTGAGCCCGTCCACGGTCGCCGCCCTCAGCCGTGCGGCGCGGGCGGAACGCGTGTAGACGAAGAGGTACCAGCAGTTGATCGCGATCAGCGTGATGTTGAGGGCGACCATGGGCGCACTGCCGAGCATCAGGTTGTATCCCATCAGCAGCGAAGAGGCTCCGAGGTTCAACCAGCGCAGGCGCGAGATCGTCGGCTGCAAGAGCGAGACGATCAAGAGAGCGCTGCCGGCCCAGCCGACGATCTCGCGCCACAGATCCATCAGGAGGTCACTTGCCCACGAAGAGGCCGTTGCGGCGCTTCGCGAGGACGTAGAGCACCACGCTGATCGCGCAGAGGGCCGCGATGTAGATCGGGAAGACCCACATCATGCCCTGGCTCTGCAGCCAGAGGAGCAGGTACGAGGCGGTGCCACCGAAGATGGCCACTCCCAGGCCGTAGCCGAGACCGAGCCCGGTGCCGCGGATGTGCTGCGGCAGCAGGGAGTTGGACACGACGACGAAGATGGTCATGTTCAGGAGCAGCACGATCGCCCCACCGAACATCACGCCGGCGAGCGTGCCGACCCCGGGCTGCGAGTACAGCAGCGCCAGGAAGATCGTCGGGATGGCCGCGAGACGCGCCACCACGAACCACTTGGACATCGGGAACCGATCGAGGATGCGGCTCAGCGCGAAGGCCCCGACCGTCAGGAAGACGCCCATTCCCGTGGTGATGGCGAACACGGCGGTGGGGTCTTCCCCGAACGTGCCGTTGGCGAGGTTCGGGAGTCCGGCGATCCACGTGTAGTTGTACGCCTGGATCGCACCGACGATGAAGACGGTCGCGAGCACGCTCAGCCAGTACTTGCGGACGTCGCGCCACACCGAGTTGTCCTTGGTGGGGACCGCACCCACCGTGCGGATCGCCGCGGTGTCGAGGGTCTCGGGCAGCGTCCGGCGCAGCCACAGCACGATCAGACCGAACAGACCACCCACGATGAACGGGATGCGCCAGCCGTACGCGGCGAGGGCTTCGGGGCCCAGCAGCAGGCTGATCAGGAAGATCGACGTGGGTGCGAGCAGGTTGCCCAGGTTGTTGAAGAACGCGAAGAAGCCGGCGACGTAACCGGGGCGGTTCGGAACCAGCTCGAGCGCGTACGCCGTGCCGAGCGGCGCCTCCACACCGGCGGAGAGTCCCTGCAGGAGGCGCGCGAGGACGACGACGATCGGCGCGAGGGCTCCGATGGTCTGGTAGTCGGGGAGCACGCCGATGATGAAGCTGCCCAGCGCGACCGCGCCGACGGCGAAGATCATGATCTTCCTGCGCCCGAAGCGGTCGGCCACGAAGCCGAAGACGACCCCGCCGAGCGGACGTGCGACGAACCCGACCGCGAAGACGGCGAGTGCGTTCAAGGTCGAGGCGAGTGGACTGTCGGAGGGGAAGAACGCCGCGCCGAGGTAGACCGACAGCAGTCCGAAGATCGCCCAGTCGTACCATTCGAGCGCGTGCCCCCAGCTCAAGGCACGGAGGTTCTTGCGCTCGGTGCGGCTCGCCTTGCCCCTCAGCTGCTGCGGTGCGGTGGCCACTACTTCTTCAGTGCTCATGGAGCTCCTTTGCTCTGCCCCCGAGAGGGAGTTGATCGACCCTTGAATGCGGATATCCCCTGGTCATGACACAGTTCTCACCCAACGGCGAGGAGTGTGCATCTTCGGGAAGCAGATCCGAGTACGACTATAGTATAGCAATAGCCCCCTCCGTGACGGAAAGAGTTCATCGTGAATTCCTCGCTCGACGACGACGACCGACGGCTCCTCGCCGCCGCATCCGACCTGATCATCCGTGCGCACGATGCGAACCTCCACCGCGTCGCCGCCGCCGCGCGCGGAGCCTCCGGAGCCATCTACCTCGGTCTCAGCCTGCGTACCCCACGAGAGAGCGTCTGCGCGGAGAGCACCGCCCTCGCCAACGCCCGGATCGGAGGCGAGCAGGAGATCGAAGCCATCGTCTCGGTCGGCCTGCGCGACGACGGCACGACCGTGATCCTCAACCCCTGCGGCGTCTGCCGGGAAGTCGTGCCCGCGATCGCACCGGGCATCCGCACGCTCGCAGACGGCGGCGGCCACCCGGTGTGGGTGACCGCCGCCGATCTGCTGCCGATGCCGTGGGTCCGCGCGCGCACCTACGACTGAGCCGTTCGCGGAGGTCAGCGCCAGGGCAGCGGTCGCCGCAGCACCTCGCCGATCCGATCCAGCACGCCGTCGAAATCCATGTCGAAGACGACGCGGTGGATCGGTCGCGTCTCGTCCTTCACCGGATGCACGCCGGCGAGGTAGCGGTCTCCGGTCTCGGGGTCCCGGAATGTCTCGAGCGGCCGCATGACCGCCCCGGTCACGAGTTCCGGATACAGCAGGCTCGCCACCGCCATGCTGTCGTTGATGCCCATGACCCGGCGCCCCTCCGGCTGCGGGTAGGAACGCGAGTAGAAGCCGGCATAGTCACGACTGATCGCGGTGATCAGCTGCGCGGGCGCGAAGCCGGTCGACGAGGCGATGTCGAGGAAGAAGTCCTCAGGGACAAGGGCCTGACGGGTGACGTACGGCCCGCACCAGGTGACGTCGCCCTCGTGGGCTGCGACGATACGCGCGGCGTCGATGTCGAACGACACGTTGGGGTCACGCGAGACCCGGAACCGACGATCCTCCCACGGCGCGGTGTCGTGGTACAGCGCCGGGCCGAGCGTCCCGACGATGGTGGTCGAGCGAAGTCGCTGCAGCAGGTCGGGCCGGGCCTCGACAGCAGCGGCGAGGTTCGTCTGCGGACCGAGCGCGAGGTAGTCGATCTCGCCGTCATATCGGTCGACGAGGTCGAGCACGACGGAGACACCGACCGGCTCGGGGTCGACCGACTCGGCGGGCCGGAGTCCCGTGTTGCCGAAGCCGTCCTCGCCGTGGATGCCCGGGTTCATCCGCAGCTCCTGCACCAGCGGCTCGTCCGCTCCGCGGTAGACCGGAACGTCGGTGCGTCCGCAGGTGTCCAGCACGTACCGTGCGTTGTCGGCGGCCCGCTCTCCGGTGGTGTTGCCGAAGACGCTGACCACCGCCAGGATCTCGACCTCCGGATCGGCGGCCAGAAGCATCAGGGCCAGGGCGTCATCCACCCCGGTGTCGGTGTCGACGATGACTCTTCTCATGGGTGCTCTCCTCGTTCGGGTTTCAGGGACGCGACAGCCCGAACGCGGCGAATGCGTCCTGTGCCGGCTTCTCGGTCAAGAGGGTGACGAATCGGGACGCGTCGTCGCCGGCGCCGGGACGGGCACCGACGGCGAACCGCCCGTAGGACTGCAGTTCGTGGGGAATCGGCTCGACGACGTGCGCACCGGGGACCGAGCGCAACTCGCTCACCTGCTGGATCGCGACGTCGGCACGTCCGTCGAGCAGCGCCTCAGCCGTGAGTCCGCTCTCGCATCGCACCGCGCGCTCATCGATGCGTTCGAGGAGGCCACGCTCGCGAAGCATCTTCATGAAGTGCACACCGCTCGCCCCGCTGAGCGTGTAGGCGACGGCACGGGCGGCGAGCAGATAGTCGAGGAACGTCGCCGCCGAGTCGTCGGCCGGTCCTGCTGCGTCGTCCGGTCGGGCGAAACCGACGGAGGAAACCGCGATCTCGGCGACGACCTCGGGGTCCACCAGACCCCGCGCCGCGAGATCGGTGACGGAGGACGAGACGCCGAGCACCAGGTCGGGGCGCTCTCCCGCGGCAATCCGTTCCAGGAGTACGGTGGTGGGCTCGAACGTCGCCTCGATGTGCGTGCCGGTCTCGCGCTCGAACGCGGGGATGACGTGCTCGACGAGGGGGCTCTTGACGACGAGCCCGCTGTACAGGGTGATCACGAGGAGGTCCTTCCGGAGGGCGTGGCGAGCGCGTGCAGCTGCGCCGAGGTGAGGGGCGACGTGGCGAGGCCGCGCGTGAGGAGGAACAGCTGCGCGGTGTGCTCGAGCTCCTCCACCGCGTCGAGGGCGGCATCCAGATCGGCCCCGGCGACGACGGGGCCGTGGTTGCGCAGGAGCAGGGCATGCGTGACCCGCGCGGCATCCTCGACGGCACCGGTCGCTGCCGGGTCTCCCGGGGCGAAGTAGGGCAGCATCCGCAGTTTTCCCACTCGCATGCCGTAGTACGCGGTCAGGGGCGGGATCGGATTCTCGGGATCGACGTCGGACAGGCACGACACCGCGGCGGCATGGACCGAGTGCGTGTGCACGACCGCATTCGCCTCCGGCCGCACACGCAGCAGCGCGACATGGAGGAAGGCTTCCTTCGTCGGCTTCGGACCGTCGAGGTGCGATCCGTCGAGGGCGACCACCGACAGCCGGTCCGCGTCGACGTCGGCCAGGCTGACCCCGGTCGGCGTGAGCAGCACGCGGTCCCCGTCGCGCACGGCGAGGTTCCCGGTGCGGCCATGCGTGAGGCCGCGGCGGTGAATCGAGTGGGCGACGCGTTCGATCGCGCGGCGGGCATCGGCGCTCATGCTGTGCGCCCCTGTGCCGCGACCTCGACGAAGAGGTCCTCCTCGCCGAAGTTCCCGGACTTGAGGACCAGATGCACGTCGCGCTCCTCGTCGTGGATCCAGGGGGCTCCCGGTGCGACTTCCTCCCCCACCACCGCGACGGTCGTGCCGAGGGCCCGGACGACCTCGCCGGAGGTCTCCCCTCCGGCGACCAGCAGACGCTTCACACCTCGATCCGACAGCTGCGAGGCGATGAGGCCCGCCGCCTGTTCGTAGAGCTCGCCGGCACCCGGCACATCCTGGCGGCGCTCCGCTGCCGGGGTGGAGGAGTAGAGGAGGGCATCCGCGTCGGAGGGCAGGTGCTCCCACCACTCCACCGCGCGCGCAGCCAGCTCCTCGGCGGTGTCGCCGGGCTCGGCCACGACGCGATGAGCGGGGCCGCCCGAACCGACGAAGCGGTCGATCTGCTCGAGCGTGCGTCGGGAGCAGCTGCCCGCGATGATCGCGGTGCGACCCGATGGGGGCGTGGGCGCCGTCGCGCCGGCCGCCGTCTCCCGCAGAGCCATCGCTCCGACAAGCCCGGCGGATCCGGCCACGAGGATCTCCCCGTCGACGGCGTCGGCGAGGACGGCGAGGTCGGCATCGGTCACGGCGTCGGCGACGAGGTGACGGATCCCCTCCGCACGCGACCGACGCATGACCTCGCGCACGGAGTCGGCATCCCGCTGCACCACGTCGAGGGGCAGGAGCCCGACCGGCGCCGTGCACTGCGCCGCGAGCAGCCGCGGCACCGAGGAGTCGCGCATCGGGGTCACCGGATGGTCGCGCATGTGCGTCTCGGCCAACAGCACGTCGCCGACGAAGAGGTGGCCGCGGTAGACGGTGCGCCCGTGCAGGGGTGCGGCCGGCGTCGTCACCACGAGATCCGCGCGAAGGGCGTCGGCGATCGCCTCCGTGATCGGACCGATGTTGCCCTCGTCCGTGGAGTCGAACGTCGAGCAGTACTTGACGTAGATGCGATCCGCTCCCTGACGCCGTAGCACCGTGAGCGCGGCGAGACTCTGGGCGACGGCCTCCTCGACGGGAAGGGACCGGGTCTTCAGTCCGATGACGATGCCGTCGGCGGGACCAGCGTGCTCGTCGAGCTCGGTGCCGAGAACGAGGAGCGTGCGCAGCCCCGCCCGGCGCAGGGCCGCCGCGACATCCGTCGCCCCGGTCATGTCGTCGGCGATGACGCCGATCATCCTCGATCCTCCCGGAGTGCCGCGGTCAACCGTCGCGCGGCTGCAGTCGGCCCATCCAGGACCGCGACACCGAAGCGATCCGCGAGGGACGACGCGGCCCCCGCGAGCGAGTACTGGGCGAGAACCACCAGGTCGTAGGCCTCGTCGACGCCGGCGATCCCTGCAGCCAGTGTCTCGACGAGCTCCGGCGCGGACAGGGGCGCGGCCGCGTCCGGGATCACCAGCGGGTGCACGCGCGCCGCCGACCCGGCAGCCGCGAACGCCTGCTCCAGACGCGCTCCGCTGTCGCTCGCGGCCGAAGCCAACGAGGCGACGAGCAGAACCCGTTCGGGGGCGGCGGCGACGGCTTCGGCGAAGAGGGGACCGTCGGCCGAGAGCACGGTGACACCGTCGGCGTCGCTCTCCCGCCGGTCGGCACGCTCTCCGAACTGGGAGCACGTGAGCAGCACGCCATCCGCTCCCCCGGCCAGAGCGAGCTCGATGAGGCTGTCCATGCGCGCAGCCAGCGGTGCGGTGATACCGCCCTCGGTCTGCGCATCGGCCAGGAGACGATCATCGAGCAGGTTCCACACCGTCGCCGTGGGAAGGGCGGCGGTGAGGGCGGCGGCCGCCGGGGCGATCGCCAGGGGTGTCGCGCTGATGAGCGCGATTCTCGGGTCGGTCACCGGAGGGTCCTCTCGATCCAGGTGAGCCCGTCGCGGGTGCCCGCGACGGGTGCGTACTCGCAGCCGATCCACCCGGGGTATCCGCTCTGCGCGATCCGGGCGAGCACGCGCTCGTAGGCGATCTCGCCGGTTCCGGGTTCGCCGCGACCGGGGTTGTCGGCGATCTGCACATGCGCGACCATCGGCCGGAGCTGCTCGAAACGCTCGATGACGTTCCCGCGGTCAACCTGCGCGTGGTAGACGTCGAAGAGCACGCCGACGATGTCGGGATCCACCACCTGCGCCACCGCCGCCGCGGTCTCCATCGAGGCGAGGCCGTAGCCGGGCTGATCACGCTTGTTGATCGCTTCCAGTGCCAGCCGGACCCCCGTGCCACGTGCCTGCTCGGCCGCCCAGGAGATGTTCGACACATAGGTCGCGAAGGCGGCCTCGGGGTCGGCTCCGGACGGCCTGATGCCGGCCATGACGTGGACCACTCGTGCATCGAGAACCGTCGCGTACTCCAGCGCCCGCAGCACCCCCTCGCGGAACTCCTGCTCGGCACCGGGCACGAAGGCCGCCCCCGACGCTGTGGGCGTCCCCGCGGGTCCGGCGGGCGTGTTGATGAGGATCTGCGCCAGGCCCGCGTCGTCGAGCAGCCGACGCACGTCCGCGGGCGCGAGCTCGTAGGGCGAGGCGAACTCCACCGCGGTGAAGCCCGCTTCGGCGGCCGCGTCGAACCGCTCGGCGAAGGGGACCTCAGTGAACATCCACTTGAGGTTGGCGGCGAGGCGCACCGGCCCCGAAGAGGTTTCGACGATCATGCGGTCACCGCGTCGTAGTCGGGGTTCACCACGAACTCGGGAGCCTGACCGCGAAGAGTCGCGATCACGTTGCGCGCGGCCATGCGACCGGACTCGCCACGGGCCTCGCGAGTCGCACCCGCGACGTGCGTCGTGGCGAGGATGCCGGGGGTGTGCAGGAGCGGGCTCGACGCCCCCAGCGGCTCGTCCGCGAAGACGTCGAGAGCGGCGGCGCCGATGCGCCCGTCGCGGACGGCGTCGACCAGGGCGTCCTCGTCGATGATGCCGCCGCGCGCGGTGTTGATCAGCACCGCGTCGGGCTTCATCAGAGCGAGGCGAGAGGCGTCGAGGAGGTTCCGGGTCGTTTCGTCGAGGAACAGGTGCAGCGTGACGAAGTCGGCTTCTCGGAGCAGATCCTCGAGTTCGAGCCGACGGATGCCGTTGGCCGCGGCGAAGCTCTCGTCGAAGTACGGATCGTACGCGACGACGTTCATCCCGAAGCCCGCGGCGATCGTCGCGACCGCCTTTCCGATCGAGCCCAGCCCGAGGATTCCGAGAGTCGCTCCCCGCAGCTCCCGTCCGGTGAGCTGCTGCCAGGTGCCCGCGGCGAGGTTGCTGATGTTCTCGGGGATGCGCCGGGCACAGGCGAGCGCCAGGGCGAAGACGTGCTCCGCGACCGCCTGACGGTTGGCGCCGGGGGTGACGCACACGGGAACTCGGCGTGCCGTCGCCGCACCCACGTCGACGCTGTCGTAGCCGACGCCCGTGCGCACGATCATGCGCAGCGCGGGGGCCTGCGCGAACTCCTCCTCGCCCAGGGGGCGGGTGCCGGCGATGATCGCGCGGACGCCCGAGAGCGCCCGTGCCCGTTCCTCGGCGGACAGGCGTTCGAGCTCCGGCTCATGCCGAGTCGTGAGTCCTGCGCCGCGCAGCATCCGGTCGACCTCGTCGCCGGGTTCGAGGAACGCGGTGGTGATCAGCACATCCTGGGAATCGGGCGATGTCACCAGATCCCTCCTTCGTAGTCGGGGGCGGCGAAAGCACCGCCGTGCAGAGTAGGTGCCGGAGCGGCGAAGTCCACGCCGTCGGTGTGGTCAGCGGCATCGTCGCGGGGCACGTAGCCGATCGCGGCCCATCCCGCGTCACCGTTCCACCAGCGGCCGGTGTTGGCCGAGCAGCCGTAGACGACCGCGCAGCCCACCGGGGCGCTCTCGATCGCGCAGCGGAAGAGCTCGACCCCGTCGCGCCAGCTGAGCCAGAGCGCGAGCTGACGCCTGTCCTCGGGCTCCGGACGGAAGGTGCCGATGCGGACGAGCACCGACTCGACCCCCCACTTATCGTGGTAGAGGCTGGCGAGGGCCTCACCGAACGCCTTCGAGACCCCGTAGAAGGTGTCCGGACGCAGCGATGCGCTCTCGTCCAGCACCTCCTCCGCGGGATGGAAACCGACGACGTGGTTGGAGCTGGCGTAGACGACACGACGCACACCGGCCCGTCGCGCCGCTTCGTAGACGTGGTAGGTGCCGTCGATGTTCACGCGGCGGATCTCCTCGAACGGCGCTTCGTCCGCGATCCCGCCGAGGTGCACGATCACGTCCACGCCCTCCGCCGCCGCCGTGAGCGCGTCGAGGTCGCCGAGATCACCGATCACGACCTCTTCGCCGGGGAAGAGCGACTCATCGGTGTCGGTCCGCGCGAACAGCACGACGCGGTCGTAGCGGGAGGCGAGCCCCTCGCGGATCACCCGTCCCATGCGCCCGGTCCCGCCGGTGTACAGCACTGTCGTCATCATCGTCCTCTCGTGCGCGCTCGGCGGTCAGCCGATGCTGCGGTCCTCTTCACCCGTGGAGGCATCGGCGAAGAAGCCGATCGCGGCTCCCACGGGGCGTCGGCGGTGTGCCTCGCCGGCCTCCCATCTCAGTTCGACGTCGTGTCCGGGTACGAGGCTGGCTCCGGTGTCGGTCAGCAGTGAGCGCATCGCGACGATCGTGGCCGCGCTGGTGTCGGCGTCGAGCGTCGAGTCGACCCGCCCCGAGGCGAGTTCGTACAGATTCTTGACCGCATCCCCGGCGAAGACGCGCTTCTCGTCCGCACGCTCGAGATAGAAGGCGAGGTGGTGCGGGGTATGCCCTGCGCTGTCGATGGCATGGATGCCGGGGAGCACTTCCTGGCCCGCCGCCATGCGTCCGACCCGATCCGTGCGGCGAAGAAGCTCCTGCACGTGGAGGTCGGGAAGGAAGGGAGTCCCGGACGGCTGCTCGGCCGCCCAGCGCAGCTCGCGCTCCCCCACCCAGGTCGTGGCGTTCGCGAACATCGGGAAGTTCGAGACGTGATCCCAGTGCATGTGCGTCAGCAGCACGTCGGTCACGTCGTCCGTGGTCAGACCGTATCGCTCGAGGCCGGCATGGATGAGGGGGATGTACGCGGGCTGTCCGGCATCGACCAGCACGCGTCGCACGCCGTCATCGAGCAGCCACAGGCTGCTCCATCCGAATGCACCGTGCGAACTCGACTTACCGGGGAAGCCCTCGACGAGCGGACGTGCGACGTATCCGGACGGTCCGGCTGATCCGGTCGTCGACGTCGACATGGTGCCCTCACTCTGCGCGCTCACAAAAAATAGTATAGCGCAATCCCTCCAAGAGCGACAGGTCGCCTCCTTCGCGGAACCGCTCGCCGTTCAGGCGTTCAGAAGCCGCTCGGTGGCACCGATGATGTGGTGGCGCATCGCGTCGGCCGCACCCTCCGCGTCACCGGCCACGATCGCCTGGTAGACCGCATCGTGCTCCGGCGCCGCACTCACCGCTCCGGTGCGCCCGAACTTCGAGAACAGGCGGAACCGCTGGATCTGCCCGCCGAGTGCCGCATAGGACAGCTCCAGGAAGGCGTTGCCGGACTGCGCGGCGATCATCATGTGGAAGCGCGCATCGCTGCGCCAGTAGAGGTCGAAGCCTTCGGTCTCGGTATCGGCGACCTCGGCCGAGCGCCGGAAGTCCTCCACCGCCTCGCGCAGACCCTCCAGGAATTCGGGGGTCGTCCGCTGCGCGGCTTCGTAGGCGAGACGGGGCTCCAGCAGCACGCGGGCCTCGCCGAGCTGCTCCACCTCTTCCCGCGTCATGACCGGGGCCACGCGGTAGCCCCGCAGCGCCTCGCGCTGGACGAGTCCGGTGTGCTCCAGCCGCGCCAGGGCCTCACGCAGGGGCGTCTGACTGACATCCAGCTCGCGTGACAGGGCACCGATGTTCAGGCTCTGCCCCGCCGCCCGCTCCCCCGACATGAACTGGTGCAGCAGCACCTCGTACATTCGGTCGGCGATGGGCTGCTTCGTCGATCGCCCGGCCACATCTTCTCCCCTCGAAGTCCTTCCGTCGAAGACTACCGCTCGGCCCATCGACCCTCCGACGGACGCGCGGGGGTTGACAATGTCGAGATATATCGTGTTACGGTGGCAACACACGATATATCTCGAACACTCACACAGGAGAAGCACATGACCGAGAAGTGGCTCATCGCCCCGGGCGAGGAACGCGTCATCGACATCGAGTCCGTCACCCGCCTCAAGGTGGGCCTGGTCGGCGGACAGGTGGATGTCATCGCCCACGACGAACCCGGCATCCGCATCGAGGTGCACGGTGTCACCACCAAAGACCTCCGTATCGAGTCCCACGACGGTGAGGTCGAGATCGACCACCCGCAGTTGGGCTGGGACAACTTCCTCGAGGTGTTCCGCAACTTCGGCTCCGGTGGCCCCCGCGCCGAGGTGAGCGTGGCGGTCCCCCGCTCGATCGCCCTGACCCTCGGCGTGGTCAGTGCCTGCGCCCTGGTCTCGGGCATCCGCAACGACGCACGCCTGAACACCGTGTCCGGCGACATCATCGTCGACACCCTGATCGGCGACCTCACGGTCAACTCCGTCTCCGGCGATGTGCAGGTGCGCGGACTCACCGGTTCGATCAGCGCCAACAGCGTCTCCGGCGATGTCGCCGTCACCGGGGCCGTGCGCAAGGCGACGGTCGACATCGTCTCGGGCTCGACGCTCGTGGATGCGGCCGGCGACGTGAACACCATCAACGTCAACTCGGTCTCCGGCGGCACCACGGTGCGCCTCGACGAGTCACTCGCCGCGAACTACGTCATCCGGTCCCTGAGCGGTCGGCTGCTCATCGACGGGATCGAGCGCAGCACCTCGGGCCCCAGCAACTACACCGGCACCACCGGGGAGCTCGCCGGGCGCTTCGTCGACCTGCGCGCGAACTCCGTCTCCGGTGGCGTCACCGTGCTCCGCCGCACCCCGGCCTCCATCACCGACGACGAGGAGTGGGAAGCATGACCCCGGCCGTCTTCTCGCACGGCGACCTCCGCCTGTACCTGCTGTCGCTCCTCGCCGAGGCGCCGCAGCACGGCTACGGCATCATCCAGTCGCTCACCGACCGCACCGGCGGCACCTACACGCCCAGCGCCGGGACCATCTACCCGCGCCTGGCGAAGCTCGAGGAGGAGGGCCTGGTCACGAAGACCGTCGACGGCCGCACCACGATCTACTCGATCACCGAAGCCGGCCGCGCGGAGCTCGCCTCGCGGGAGGGTGACCTCGCCGGGATCGAGGCCGGGATCACGGACTCCGTGCGCCTGATCGCCAGTGAAGTGCGCCAGAGCGTCCAGGACGCGATGAAGAGCCTCCGCGCCGACCTCGCCGCTGCCGAGAAGGGTGAACGCTCGGCCGCGAAGAGCCGTCCGCGCACGGAGAGCGACGACTCCCGACTCCTCAGTCGAGAGGAGATGCACCGAGCGGATGCCGTGGTCAACGCTTTCCGCGCCCGGGTGCGGACCGATCTGCGCACCCACCTCGCCAAGGGCGGCACCCTGTCGTCATCCGTCGTCACCGAGCTCGAGACGGCGCTCGACGAGGCCGCCCGCAACGTGACGGCAGCCCTCAGCGTCCGCGGATCCTGACCCCGCACCCCCCCCACCGATGCTCGACACCCCCTCTGATCGTCGACGCCCCCTCGCATTCCCGGGAATGCGAGGGGGCGTCGACGGTCAGGAGGGGTGTCGCCGCGTCACTCCGGCCAGATCTCCTTCTGGTCATCGGGCACCATCTCACCGAGGGGCACGACCAGGATCGAGCGATGCTGCCGGTGGGCGAGGCGCGCTGCGACCGAGCCGGTGAAGAACTCCCTGATCGATTCGCCGATGCCGCGCTTGCGCGTGCCGACGACGATCAGCTGCGCATCCAGCTTGTTGGCGAGTTGCTTGATCGCCAGGGCCGGATCCCCGACGAGCTGGCGGGCGGTCCAGGTGATGTCCGCGCCCGCGAGCAACCTCGCAGCCTCGGCCTCGACCGCCTCGAACTCCGCGGCACCCGCATCGAAGTTGATGTCGATCGGCGCCGAGTGCACGTACCCGTCCGGGTCTTCGTAGGTCACGAAACGCGTGACATCGACGTGCGCGACGACGAGCGGCGCACTCAGCAGACGCGCGTATCTCACGGCCTCATCGACCACGTGTCGGTCCTGGCCCGGTTGCATGCCGACGATGACGGCTTTCTGCAATGCCGCGTTCTGTGCGGCCTCGTCGGACGGAGTGGAGGTGTCGTCGGTCATGAAGATCGTTCCCTTCACCGGTCTGGCTTAGGCCAGAGCGTCTTACCCGCGTGCTATTCTGAATGCTACTCTTACCGGCTTCAGGCCGGTGTCGTGAAAAATGCCGCGGGCCTCGAATCCCGCCGCTTAACTCGTGAGGGGGTCTCGCGCATGGGCCGTGGCCGTCAGAAGGCGAAACACACCAAGATCGCCCGCGAACTCAAGGCGTACAGTCCGTCGGTGAACTACTCCGCTCTCGAGCGCGAGCTGGGTCACCCGACCGACGAAGACGCATATGTCGACAAGTGGGCGGATGACTATGCCGACGAAGACGAGGACGAACTAGAGAAGGCCTGACCGCCTGATCTGTTTCGAACACCCGCAGGCCATGCGGGTGTTTCGTCATGCCCGCCGTCTGTGAGGTGATCCTCGGCGACGGAGCGCTGTCCGTCATGCGCGGGTGTCGGCACCTGAGAAGATCTCCTCATGGCCCGCGTCGTCGCCCTCTACCGTCACCCGATCAAGGGGCTCACCCCCGAGCGCCGCGACGCCCTGACCGTGCAAACCGACGGCCGGATCGCCGGAGACCGCGTTCTGGCGTTCCGGTTCGCGGATGCCGCCGTGCCGGAAGACCGGGACGGCCTGGACTATTGGCCCAAATCCAAGGGACTCGCACTCCAGGACTTCCCCGCTCTCGCCGCCCTGCGCACCGGATACGACGACGAGACACGGCGCGTGCGGATCGAACACTCCGGCACGGTGCTCGTCGAGGCAGGACTCGACGACGATGGTCGGCGCGAGCTGACCGCAGCCGTGACCGAGTTCGTCCTGGCGAGCCCCGAAGGCCGTCGCCTCCGGCGACCAGGTCGACTCCCGCTCGTGCTCGTCGGCGATGGGGAGACCTCGCGCTTCCAGGATCGTCCGCGCGGCTACGTCTCGGTGCATGGCCGGGGCAGCGTGCACGCACTGGGTGAAGCCCTCGGGATGAGCGTCGACGACCGACGCTTCCGTTCCAACGTGGTGATCGACGACAGTGCACCCTGGAGCGAGCTCGACTGGACGGGGGAGGTCCGCGTCGGCGGCGTCGTCTTCCAGGCAGCCGGGCCCATCGTGCGGTGCCTCGCGACCCATGCGAACCCGGACACCGGCGTGCGGGATGCCAAGGTGCTCACGACCCTCACGGGCTCCTTCGCGCAGCCGGAGCCGACCCTCGGACGCCTGCTCCTCCCCTGCCGGACACCGTCGGATCACGGCCAGCTTCACGCGGGCGGCGTGATCCGCGTCGGCGACGAGGTCCGCGCGGGGTGAGCAGGATCCGCGACCGCATGCCGTCGTGATGTCAGCGCTCCCTTTGGCGAGGCCAGCTTGCGCCGAGTTGTCGTCATCCCAGGCTTGTGAGCGCAAACATTTTCTGATTTGATGTGCTTGTGATCGACGACGCTCCGGCGTCAGCCCCGGCCCAGGGCGGTCCGCATGAACCTGACCTCGAAGAGGAGAACAGCATGGCAATCACCCCTCGCTTCACCCGCACCGCCGCGATCGTCGCGGTGGGCGCGGTGTCGGCCTTCGGCCTCGCCGCGTGCTCATCCGGCGATTCCGGTGAGAGCAGCGCCGGCGGCGACCCCGTCACCATCGAGTACCTGCACCGCCTCCCCGATGGCGAAGGGATGACCCCCACCTCGGAGATCGTCGAGCGCTGGAACGCCGATCACCCCGACATCCAGGTGAAGGCGACGAAGTTCGACGGCAAGTCGAGCGACATGATCCTCAAGCTCGAGACCGACGTGAAGGCCGGCAACGGTCCCTGCCTCGCGCAGACCGGGTACTCCGAGGTGCCGCAGCTGTTCGTCAAGGGACTGCTGCAAGACGTCGCGGACGAGGCCAAGAAGTACGAAGACGACTTCTCGGCCGGGGCCTTCAGCGGCATGAAGGTCGGCGACGCGATCGTGGGCCTCCCGCAGGACACCGGCCCCCTCGTGTACTTCTACAACGAGGCCGAGTTCACGGCGCTGGGCCTCGATGCCCCGAAGACGCTGGACGATCTCACGGCCGACTCCGCCACGGCGACGGCCGCAGGCAAGTACGTCACCGCCTTCACGCCCGACGAGGCGCAGAACTGGCTCTCCGCCCAGTCGGCCGCGGCCGGGGACACCTGGTTCACCACCGCCGGCGACGAGTGGAAGGTCGATGCCGAGGGCGACGGCTCCGAGCGTGTGGCCGCATTCTGGCAGGGACTGCTCGACAGCAAGCAGACGCTCGCGACCGAGCGCTGGGGCGAAGGCTTCACCGCCGCGCTCAACGACGGCAGCCTCATCGGCCATGTCGGAGCCGCGTGGGAGGCCGGGTTCCTCCTCGACTCGCTCGACGGCACCCCGGCCGAAGGACAGTGGCGTGTGGCTCAGCTCCCCGACTTCGGCGCCGGCGCGATGAGCGGCCCCGACGGCGGCTCCGGCGTCTCCGTGATGAAGGGATGCGAGCACCCCGCCGAGGCCATGGAGTTCAACGCCTGGTTCAACACGCAGGTCGACGACCTCGCCTCCCAGGGCCTCGTCGTCGCCGCCAAGGGCGACGTGGAGACCCCCGAGAAGATGCTCCGTCAGTTCGGCGGTCAGGATGTGCTCGCCGAACTCGGCACGGCGACCGAGAACCTGAACCCCGACTTCCCGTACGCCCCGGGCTTCTCGACGCTGTCGAAGATGAACGAGACCGCCGCGGCCGCCGTCGCCGGCACGGCGACGGTCGCCGACATCTTCACCACTGCGCAGGACACCGCCGTGGCCTCGCTGAAGGATCTCGGACTCCCGGTCGCGGAGTGAGTCGGCGAGAAGGCATCATCGGATGATCGACGGCGGAGTGCACGCACAATCGTGCACTCCGCCGTCGTCTTGAGGTCGAGAGGCGACACCATGGTCACAGTGACCGAAACACGAGGCGCGACTTCGGCACCGGCGCCGCGCATCCCCGCGGACCCCACCCGCCGACGGCGGTTCGGGACCCGACGCGAGGGTCTCACGGGATGGCTGTTCATGACGCCGTTCGCCGTGCTCTTCGTGCTGGTCTTCCTGGTGCCGATCATCGTGTCGATCCGGTCGTCGTTCTTCGCGCAGGTTCCGGCGGGAGGCGGCCTCTACGGCGGCGGCGAACTCGTCGATACGTTCGTCGGCCTCGAGAACTTCGTCACCGCGGCGACCAACGGCGCCTTCTGGACGGGGATGGGGCGTGTGGTCCTCTACGCCGCCCTGCAGATCCCGGTGATGATCCTGCTGGCACTCGGTCTCGCCCTGCTGCTGGACTCCTTCATCGTGCGCCGCCCCACGCTCTTCCGGCTCTCGTTCTTCCTCCCCTACGCGGTTCCCGGCATCATCGCCGCCATGATGTGGCTCTACCTCTACACACCCGAGGTCTCGCCCTTCCTGCCCTTCCTCCCGGAGGGCACCGACTTCATGGCCCCGGGCACGATCCTGTTCTCGATGGCGAACATGACGACCTGGACTTACACGGGCTACAACATGCTGATCTTCCTGTCGGCGCTGCAGGCCGTTCCGCGCGACCTCTACGAAGCGGCTCGTCTCGACGGGGCCTCCGGCTTCCAGATCTCGATGCGCATCAAGGTGCCGCTCGTGCGCGGGGCCGCCCTCCTCGCCGTGCTGCTGTCGATCATCGGCACCATCCAGCTGTTCAACGAGCCGGTCGTGCTGCAGGCCGCGAACTCGTGGATGGGCAAGGACTTCACACCGATGATGCTCACCTACAACACGATGATGGGCGAGATCTCGCCGTCCGGCAGCGGTCCGGCCTCCGCCTACTCCCTGCTCATGGCTCTGATCGCGGGTGTGCTCGCGATCGTGTACGCGCTGCTCCAGCGCCGGAAGGGCGACGCATGACCACCACGCGCCTCCTCACCACCGCGACGTCATCACGACGACGCCCCCGCCGGCCGCGCGACGCGGATGCACCACCGCCGTCGATCGCTCCCACCCCCGTCGCACGCGCATTCGGCATCACCGCCCTCGTCGTCGCGACGCTGTACTTCCTCGTCCCGGTGTACTGGCTCATCGTCGCGTCGACGAAGAACAACACCGACCTCACCTCGACCTTCGGCTTCTGGTTCGCCGACGGCAACCTCGCCGCCAACTACAGCAGCCTGATGGACTGGACCCAGGGCCTGTTCTGGCGCTGGGTCGGCAACTCGATGTTTTACTCCGTGAGCGCCGGCGTCATCGGCACACTGTTCGCCGTGATGGCCGGCTACGCGATCGCGAAGTTCGCGTTCCCCGGCAAACGCCTCGCCGTCGGGGTCATCATGGCCGGGCTCCTGCTGCCGGTCGCGCTGCTGACCGTGCCGCTGTACATCGAGTTCCAGGCACTCGGCCTGACCAACACCGTCTGGGCGATCATCATCCCCTCGGCGGTGTCGCCGTTCGGCGTCTTCCTCGGAATGGTCTACGCGCAGTCGTCGGTGCCGACCGAACTGCTGGAGGCGGCCCGCATCGACGGCGCCGGAGAGGCCCGCATCTTCTTCACGATCGTGATGCGCCTGCTGGGGCCCGCGATGGTGACGATCTTCCTGTTCATCTTCGTGGCCACGTGGAACAACTTCCTGCTGCCACTGATGATGATCTCCAGCCAAGATCTGAAGCCCGTGACGCTCGGCCTGTACGGCATGGTGAGCTACTTCGCCCCCGACAAGGGAGCCGTCATGCTCGGCGCCCTGCTCGGTGTCATCCCGCTCGTGCTGCTGTTCTTCGCCCTACAGAAGTACTGGCGTTCCGGGCTCGCCGCCGGCGCCGTGAAGGGCTGATCTTGGTCAGTCGGATGTGACAGGCACCTCGACGGTGCAGTGACCGGAGGCTGCGCGCGCCAGCCTCCGGTCATGCGTGAGCAGCGTGCACCCGAACACGCTCGCGAGCGCGACAGAGGCCGCGTCATAGGCCGTCACGTTCCGGCGCAGCGCCAGCACGTGCGGGACGAGCGGCAGCGTGGGGTGCAGCTCGACGCGGAGCCGCGCGAGGTCGATGGCCGCAGCCTCGAGCGCGGCCAGGAGTTCCGGCACAGTGGGGCGGGACGCGATGAGCGCCAGCTCAGATCATCCTGATCCCCAGGGTGCGCTCGCCGCGCGGCGCCAGAGGGCGGCGGCCGGGGAATCGGTAAACCCGATATCGTCCGCCGTCGTGCAGGACGCTTCTTCGTGCACACAGACGACCGGCCCGGAGGGGAATCCTCCGGGCCGGTCGTGTGTGTGCGGGTCGGTCAGCTGTGGCGGCGTCTCCGCAGCCACAGGGCCAGACCCAGGCCGATCGCCGCGAGGCCCGCGAACGCCGCGCCCGCCCAGATCGCCCCCTCCGCACCGGTGGAGGCGAGGTCACCGCCACTCCCGGCCGCCGCGGTCACCGCGAGGTCACCCCGCGCCAGCTCGACGCCCTGCGCATCGGTCGCGACGAGCGCGTGCGCGCCGGCCGGCGTCGCCGCGGGGATCGTGACGGTGGCGACGGCATCACCGTCGGCCGAGATCGTCACCTCACCGATGCGGACCGGCTCGGAATGCAGCCACAGCTGCACCAGCGCGTCGGGATCGAATCCGCTCAACTGCACGGTCAGGCTCGCGCCGGCGACGACCGATCCGATGGCTGCGGTGATGGTCGCCTTCTTCCCCGGCTTCGCCTTCTTGACCTTCAACGGAGCGCTGGCGAGCTCCGCGCCGGCCGCATCCTGCACGATCACTCGGTGCGTGCCCACCGAGGCGTTCGTCGGGATCAGCAGTCGCGTCGTCAGCGCGCCCTCCGCATCGACCGTGGCACCGGTCAGCCGGGCGTCGTCGAGCCAGACCGACACGGTGGACTCCGGAGCGAAGCCCGTGAGCGCGACGCCCACCGTCTCTCCCGCCCGCACCGAGTCGGCGTCGAGACCGAGCTTCGGGTCGATCACCGGGTTGCAGCCGCTCAGATCGTCGTCCGGCCGCGTCGCGGGAGCATGACCGCTCTGCGGGGTCGGCGAACCGTACACGGCCATCTCGGCGACGGCCGCGAACTGCGTGCCCGAGATGGACGACGTGGCGGTCACGCGGATGTAGCGCGCCGTGGTCTCCGCGAAGTCCACGTCCTGCCACTCGGCGACGTTCTGCCACTCGCCCGAGAAGACGGGCGTGTACGTCTGTCCGTCGGTCGACACCGCGACCTCGTAGCCCTTGATCGGACCGTTCTGGTTGGCGCCGCGGCGCAGGTACGAGATGCCGTCCACCTGCTCGGCGGCGCCCAGGTCGAAGGTCAGCACGTGCGGGTACGACGTCGCCGCCGAACTCCACCGACTGTGCCAGAACGTGCCCGCGTTCCCGTCGAGCATGTTCACGGCCGCACCGTTCTCCCCGGATGTCTCCTCGGAGCTCGCCGTCACGGAGATCTGCGCGTTGGGGATGCGAGCCCGTGAGGACACCGACACCTCCTGCGTCGTCACGACCGTGCGCACATCGCAGTCCGCGAGATACGTCGCCGCGATCCCGATGCCGACCGTCGTGCCCGCGGCCTCCGCCGGCGCGGTGACCAGCCACGTGGTGTCCACGCTGTCCCCGGGCTCGACCTTCTCGAACAGGTTCGACGAGTCGTCGGCGACCTCGACCGCGTACCCCTCCGGCACCTCGAGCTGCACGCCGATGTTCTCGACGGCGAGGGACTCGCTGTTGGTGAAGGTGGTCGTGAACACGGTCTGCGCGCCGGGGCTCAGGACGCCCGCCTCCGCAGACACCGTCGCACACGGGGTGCCGCCGGTCGTCGGGCCGAGGTCTGTGACCGTGAAGTCGTCCAGCACGAAGTCCACGTCCGGTCCCCCGACGCGTTCGAGTCCGACCCAGGTGTAGTCGCCGCATCCGACGATCACATCCTGCGAGAACTCCGCCGTCTCCAGCGCCTGCGTGATCCCGGTGCGGCTGAGCGTGGTCGAGGTGACCGTGCCGCCCGCCACCGCATCCGTGCCGGTGAGCCAGCGGTATGCGCCGCTCGCGCCGACCTGGTAGTCGAATCCGATCCGGTACGAGTGCCCCGCCTGCAGCGGAACGAGTGTCGGATCGGTGCGATAGACGACCCCGCTGTTCTCGGAGTGCGACATGAGCGAGTGGTCGCCGCTCAGCGTCGTATCCACCGCGAGCCCCGCGAGCGCGCCCGCGTCGAACGGCTTGGCGGTGTTGCGCCACTCGCTGCTCGTGTACGGATCGTGTCGGCGCGAGATGCTCGTGCGCGGGTCGTCGATGCCGTTGGCGTTCCCCTTCACGAACGGGCCCCACCCGGCCTCGTTGCCCTCGAAGTCGTTCGAGTACACCGTGCCGGCCGCGAACGGTGCGGTCGTGTCGCGCGAGACGCGGGCGTTGTCGATCCGGACCTTCGCGTCACCCTCGACGGCACCAACGGACACGGTGACCTCACCGGATGCCGGGGCCAGGAACGATGTCGACCCACGCTGGTAGTACTGACCCGCCTTGGAGTCGGCGCGCATGTAGTTGTACGTCGGAGAGAGGTTCCAGGTGCGCGTCACAGCACCGGAACCGGTGTCGACCGAGACGCTCACGTCGCGGGTCGCAGTCGGATCGATCTGCACCTGCGCCGAGAACGCGTACCGCTGTCCAGGGGTGAGGCCGGTCACGGTCTGCGAGATCGACGAGGCGGCCGCACCGAGCACGGCGACGTTGTCGCCCCGGGACTCGTTCTTCGCGCTGCCGAGGTCGGTGCGCTCGATCGTCACATCGCCCTGGGGATTCCAGACGTCGAGCGAACCGGAGTTGAACCCCGGGTCGTCGAGACCGGCGTCGTGGTACTCGACCGCCGCGCGCTGGGCACCACCCTGCGGCACCACGACGTAGGCCGTGCCTTCGTCTCCGCTGAGCGTGAGCTCGCCGCCTGCCGCATTCACGGTGCCGACCTTGACGCGCCCCTGGTCTCCCAGCTCGAACACGTCGAAGGCGGTGTTGCCGCGGAACGCCTCGGTGAGCCCGAACGTCTCCTCGCCTCCGGACGCCGAATAGAAGTACATCTTGTCGGCGTCGACCGGAGAACCGGCCTCCTCGTTGGAAGACAGCGACTGCCAGGGGAGCAGGTAGGAGTCACCCCGCAGCACCGTGGCGCCGTCCATCGTGATGACCCGGGTACTGCCGTCGATGCGGACGGAGACGTCGTCGGTCAGCGTCGCCTCGGCACCTGCCTCGTACGTGAGCAGGTCGAAGTGCTGGAGGAACTTGGTCGGCAGGCTCTGGGTCCAGATGTTGTCGACGAAGCCGTCCCAGTTGCGGTTGCCGACCCAGCCCTCGGCGTCGACGAGTCGCTGCTGTCCGAGCAGCGCATCGTCGTTCCAGACGTCGGCCTGGCCGTTCTGGATGAAGCGCACCATCGTGGAGTTGATGCCCTTGTTCGTCACCCCGCCGTAGCTGAGGTCGTTCGGCCAGTGCGACCAGACCGTGCTGTCGACGAACTTGTCACCCCACTCGGTGGCGACTTCGAGGTCCATGCTGTTGAGCTCGTCGGCGAGCTGTTCGGCGACCCACCCGTTCGAGTAGTACACGTCGATGTAGACGCCGCTGAGACCGGGGACCTCGTCCCGCAGCTGCTGGAAGCGGTCGAGCACCCGTCCGGTACCGAGGTCGGTCTGCTGGTTGATGTAGTACGACTGGTCGAGCCAGTTCCAGCCCGGCTTGTACGGGGCGGCACCGTCGAGGATCGCGGAGTCGAAGGCGTTCGCCTGCGGATAGATCTCGGTGGCGTTGACGTGCACGCTCATGTCGGCGTTGAGCTTCGCGCCCTCGTCGACGAGGGTGTTCAGGTCGGAGAGGCCGCCCGCCCGCTCGTTGTAGTTTCCGCCGTAGTCGGTGTTCGCCGAGTCATGGCCTTCACTGCCGTAGCCCTTGTTGAGCACCCACTGGCCGAGACCGTCGGTCTGGTTCGCGATGCGCTTGGTGTTGTCGAGGACCAGATCGAAGTAGTTCGTCGCACTGGAGGCGAAGTTGAAGGGGATGCGACTGACCACGCGCTCGGCGACCCGATCGGCGCCGAGACGAGGGGTGTCGACCTCGCGGTAGCGGATCGCGCCGTCCTGCCAGTCGACCTTCGCGTCGCCGTTGCGGTCCGCCGCGAGGAGGACCGTGACCTTCGGAAGGGCGTAGGTGGTCACCCGGCTGTCCATCGCCGTGGTCGGGTGGATCAGCCAGGCGCTGGAACCGATCTCGGCCGTGCGTCCCGCCGCCTCGGTGATGCGTGTGGTCAGGCGCGTGTTCCACGACGCCGTGCCGCCGGAGGCCTGGGTCGTCGCGTTGGTGATCACGCCGCCGATGAGCGCGCCGTTGCCGAGGAAGGCGAAGGCCGCCCCCTTCTGGCCGGTCGCCGTCGAAGCGCCCACCGCGATGTGCTCGTCGGCGTTCTTGGTGCTGTCCGGGCTGATCACCGTGCGATCGAGCACCGACCCGGCATCCGCGGCGGTCGCGGAGAGGAAGGCGTTGTCCGGAAGCCCCAGAGTGGTCACGGCTGCCGTCCCCTCGACCGCGGTGACCTCGAAGCCGACGGTTCCGTCCTCCGCGACGCGGATGCTGCTGCGCACGGTGACGTCGATGCCCGTCAGTGTCGACACATAGTCGATCCCGGTGGCGGACGGCGTCGACGTGGTCTCCGACGCGTAGCTCGCGCCGTTCACCGACCAGGTCTTGGCCGAGGTGCGCTGGCCGGCGATGCTCTCACTCCCCACGCGATACTGCGTGATGCGAGGGAACTCGGTCGAGACGACCGCCGTGGTGCCGCCGGCGGCGATCTCGACGGTCTCATCCGTGTCCGGCTCCTCCGGCTCGGTGACGATCGGGGGCAGCTCCTCGTCGGAGAGCACCTCGATCTCGCCGGCCCCGCCGCCGGTGGTTCCCTGCGCGTCGATCACGAGCAGCGCCACGTAGCGGCCGTCCTTGGCAGCGTCCAGCGTGATGCGCTGCTTCTCGTCGTTCGCGGTCGGAGCATGCAGCACCGCCGTGCCCGAGGCCGCACCCCATCCGCCGTCGGCCGGCGAGTTGCGGGCGACATCGGGATCGTCCGTCACGTAGACCTCGACCGTCTTCGCAGCCACGGCCTGGCCCCGCTTGACCGAGTAGTCGAGGGCCTTCACCGAGAGCGAGCGCTGCAGGTCGACGACGATCCAGTGCGGGAACGGCGCGTTCGCGGTGTAGCGCGAGGTCCACTGCGTCGCGAAATCGCCGTCGAAGGCGCCGAGAGCGGTGCCGTCGAGCGAGGGCGGCGCCGGGTACGGGTCCGATTCACTCGACACCGCGTGCAGTCGGTAGTCGGCTTTCGGGACCGGGATCAGCTCGGCGGCCTGCGCGGCCGGCGCCTGGGTGAGCACACCGCCGAAGGCGAGTGCCGTCGCCAGCAGCGAGCTGAGGGCGACGGTAGCGCGGGGCGGTCGGGAAGGTTTCGACACGTCTTGCCTCTCGGTCGAGCGGCGGCCGGGAGCACAGACGCTCCGGTGCGCCGCAGATGATCATCGACGACCCTCATCGATGTTTGCGCTATCACACTAGACGCGTGGATGCCTTAATATCAAGCATCAAGCGAGCAGAAGCGCAAACATTGGCGAGAAGTGCCGTGCACAGATGAGAAGAACAGACGAGAAGAGCCGCCCCACACCCTCGGTGCAGGACGGCTCTCGTGGCGTCCGGATCAGGAGCCGATGAACTCCTCGGTCTCCCCGAACGACGGTTCTTCACGGATCTCGACGGTCACCCCGAGGACATCGGTGTCGAGCACGACGATCTCGTTGCGGCCGGCCTTCCACAGCGGCGCCGGCGCGTAGAGCGTCTCCTGCGGACCGACCTTCCAGTACCTGCCGAGGAGGAAGCCGTTCAGCCAGACCATCCCCTTGGCACCGCCGGGGAAGGCGAGCCAGGCATCGAGCGGCTCGGCGACATCGAGGGAGGCGATGGCCACACCATCCGTTGCGTCGGTCGCGTCGGTCGCGGCGGTGGGGAGAGCCGGTACCTCCTGGGGAACCACGCGATGCGTCCAGCCGTTCACGAGCCGACGGCCGATCATCACGCCGCGCATGATGCCCTTGCCCTCGCCCGTGTACGGCCCGTAGTTGATCCGTCCGAGGCTCTCGACGAGGATCGTGAGTCGTCCCATCCCGCCGTCAGCGGGCAGAGCGAGAGAGGTCTCGCCGTCGCGCTCCAGCACGCCGAGGCGCCGCTCGTCGAGGAACACCACGGCACGGTCGTGCAGCCCGTCGACCGTGAGCGTCGCGTCGGCGGGGAAGGACACGTCCGCCTCATACGCGACGAGGCCGTCTTCCGCACCGAGCTCCTCGAACGTACGCGGTCGCGGCGAGACGTCACCGGCCACGGGGAGCGAAGCGATCAGCCCGAGCAGGGATGCGCGCGGCTCGAGCGGCGTGGTCGCCGCGCCCTGCCGCCGCGGCGCACCGGGAACCGGGGGGAGCTCACCCGCATGGAACGGCGCGAACAGCGCACGGAGCGCGTGGAACTTCTCGGTGAGCGTTCCGTCTTCGCCGATCGGTGCGTCCGAGTCGTAGCTGGTGACGGTCGGCTGCAGGACCTGGTCGTGGTTGGCCCCGTTCCAGAGGCCGAAGTTGGTGCCACCGTGCGCCATGTACAGGCTCACCGATCCGCCGGCGGTCAGCAGCTCCTCGATCGTGCCCCCGGCGCTCGCGGCGGACCGCACGTGGTGCCGCTCCCCCCAGTGGTCGAACCAGCCACCCCACAGCTCGCTGCACATGAGCGCATCACCCTCGCGGCGCAGTTCCACGGCCCTCGCCACCCCGGTGCCGAACGTGAAGGTCGCCAGGGCCCCGGCGACACTGCCGTGCTCGATCATGTCGCCCGTGATGCCGTCGGCGGTGGTGAGCATCTCGACCATCCCGCGGCGGCGGAGCCCGTCCCGCAGGTGCGCGAGGTAGTCGGCGTCGCTGCCGAACGACCCGTACTCGTTCTCGATCTGGATCGCGACGATCGGTCCGCCGTGCGAGGCCTGGAGCGGAACGAGCCGCGGGATCAACCGGTCGTACCAGGCGTCCACCGCGGCGAGGAAGCCGTCATCGCTGGTGCGCAGCGCCGCGACCCGCCCGGACAGCCAGGACGGGATGCCGCCGTTGGACCACTCGGCGCAGATGTAGGGACTGGGGCGGAGGAAGACATCCAGACCCACTTCTCCGGCCAGACGGATGAAGCGCTCGATGTCACGCCATCCGTCGAAGCGGACGTCGCCCTCGACGCGCTCGTGGAAGTTCCACGCGACATAGGTGTCGACCGTGTTCGCGCCCATCGCCGCGAGTCGGCGGAGACGGTCCTCCCACAGGTCGGGGTGCACCCGGAAGTAGTGGATCGAGCCCGCGAGGATGCGGTGCGCGACACCGTCGCGGAGGATCTCCCCGTCGCGCCAGGACAGGGTGGGCGCGCCGATCGGCGTCGCGGTGGCCGAGGCGTCGACGGCAACGGAAGAGCCGTCGAGAGCCGAGGCGAGAAGGTCAGGCATAGCGCTCCAAGCACGAGTGTTTGCGTTCACATTATCGCATCGCCCGACTCGCCGCCTCCTGGATTTACACCGATTGATCGCTACCATTGAGCACATGTCCCCTCGCCGCCCGAGAGACGACCGCGCCCCGAGCCAGGTCGATGTCGCCCAGCTCGCCGGAGTCTCCACGCAGACCGTCTCCCGCGTCATGTCCGGGCAGGACAACGTGCGCCCCGACACCGCCCGCCGCGTGCTGGCGGCGGTCGAGGAGCTCGGCTACCGCGTGCACGCCGCCGCCGCCTCGCTCGCCTCCGGTCGCACTCGCGTACTGGGCGTGATCGTGGTCTCGACGGACCGGTACTCGTCGGCGGCGCTCGGTGTCGGCATCCAGCAGGCGGCCGCGGCCAACGGATACACCGTGTCGACGGCGGCCGTCGCGGACCATGCCTCGGCTGAAGCGTTCCTGGAGGCCTTCGACCGACTGGAGCGTCAAGGCGCAGAAGGCATCATCCTCGGTGTCCCGGTCGAACTCGAGAGTCCGGCAATGCGGACGCGCACCGAGCGCACGCCCGCGACCCGCAGCGAACGCACCTCCCTGGACGAGGACGCCCCCCTCGCGGTCGACCAGCGCGCCATCGCCCGCCTCGCCGTCGAGCACCTCCTCGACCTCGGGCACGAGACCGTGTGGCACGTCTCGGGCGACGACTACTGGACCGAGACACAGCAGCGCAGCGAGGCCTGGGAGCAGACGCTCCGCGATCGGGGCATCGTGCCGCCGCCGTTGATCCCCGCCGACTGGACACCCGAATCCGGCTACCGCGCCGGGCGCACGATCGCGGCCATCCCGGAGGCTACCGCGGTCTTCGTCAGCAGTGACGAGATGGCGTTCGGTCTGATCCGCGCCCTGCACGAGGCCGGTCGCAGTGTGCCGGAGGACGTCTCGGTGGTCAGCGTGGACGACATCGCTCTCGCCGCGTACGCCTCCCCCGCGCTTACGACCGTCCGCCAGCCCTTCGAGGCGATGGGCCGTGCGGCCGCTCTCCGGGTCATCGCACAGATCGAGGGACATGAGGCGGTCGGCGAGATGCCCTCCACCGAGCCGCAGCTCATCGTGCGCTCGTCGACGGCCCCGCCCCGCTCGGCGCGCTAGGCGCACTAGGCGCGCATTCCAGGGCCGCAGCCTGTTCCAGGGCCGCACAACCTGAAGGAGATCTCACGGAAAGAAGGAGCGTACTGAGCAAAGCCTCCTTCGTTCCGTGAGATCTCCTTCGAAACGTGTGCCATCATCCACCGCAGCCACCGCACCTCCGCGCAGCCGCCGGCTCCGTACGCTCACCAGCGGCGGTGCCGGCGCTCCCACTCGTCCTCGACGGTGCGGCGACGCCCTGCGACGACGCCCGCGGGGATCACGACGACGAGCACACCCGCGATGACGAGGAGCGGGATCTGCCAGCCGTAGGTCGTCTCGTGGAGCAGCCCGATCAGCAGCGGGAACACCGCGGCGATCGCGTAGCCGATGCTCTGCACGAACCCGCTCAACGCGACGGCGCTCTCCGGCGTACGGGCACGGATGCTGAGCAGGACCAGGCTCAGCGGGAACATGATGGCCGTGAGACCGAAGATGCTCACCCACAGCGGCAGGGCCACGGTCGGGACGAGCAGGAGGCCGGCGAGCCCGACCAGTCCTCCGGCGACGGCCACGAAGAAGAGGGGACGTGTCGCCTGGAACCGGACCACCAGGATCGGCACCAGCAGCGAACAGGGCAGACCGATCAGCGCGAACAGCGACAACAGGAAGCCCGCTGTCGCCGGGCTGACCCCGCCGATGTCGACGAGCATGGTCGGCATCCACGCGAACGAGACGTACGCCATGGTGGAAGATGCCCCGAACACGAGCGCGAGTGCCCAGGCGAGCGGCAGTCGCCACAGGCGGGCGAAGTGCCTGCGGTTCGCCGGAGTGGTCGAGATCGGACCGGTCGCGACGGCCACCGCATCCTGCACGTCGTTGACACCGTCCGTGGGATCGGGGACGAGGAGCTCCGTCTTCATCGGCGCGTCCGCGCGAGCCCGATTCCCCAGCAGCAGCGCGACCCAGGGCACCAGCGCGATTCCGGCGACGATGCCCCACATGCCGAGCGACACCCGCCACCCGAGCGAATCGGCGACCGGAACCGCGACGAGCGGCGGCAGGAAGGTCGACACCGCCATCGTGGTCGAGTAGATCGTCATCATGATCCCGAGGCGGTCGGGGAAGTACTTCTTCACCAGCGGGGGAAGCAGCACGTTGCCCGAACCGACCCCCGCGAACACCACCGCGGTCGCCGCGAGCAAGGTGGTGGAGTCGATGGCGAGGCCGCGCAGCAGCAGCCCCAGAGCCATCAGGGTGATCGCGGCGATCGCCATCCGCTCCAGGCCGAAGCGCCGCTCGAACAACGGCGTGAGCAGCCCGAAGATGGCGAAGCAGACCGGAGGGGCCGCGCCGATCAACCCGATGATCACCGGCGAGACGGGAAAGTCCTCGGCGACATGGTCGATCACCGGAGACAGGGAGGCGACCGCCGAGCGCAGCGAGAACGCCACCAGGACGATCCCCACGAGTGCGAGAGCCCGACCCTGCCACAGCGGTCGAGCGCCCGGCATCGTCATGAGGTCTGCGACCCCTCCACCCAGGCCAGGTATTCGTCGGAGACCGTGCCGGTCACGTACCGGCCGTCGAAGCAGCTCAGGTCGAGATCCGTGAGGGCCGACCCTTCGATGATCGCCGCCTTGAGGTCGTCGACCTCCTGGTACACGAGGTGATCGCAACCGAGTTCCTCGGCGATCTCGGGGATCGTCCGCCCGTGGGCGATGAGCTCGTGGCGTGAGGGCATGTTGATGCCGTACACGTGCGGGTGCCGCACGGGAGGCGCCGCGGAGGCGAAGGTGACCGAGGCGGCACCGGCATCCCGCGCCATCTGGATGATCTCCTTGGACGTGGTCCCGCGCACGATCGAGTCGTCGATCAGCAGCACGTTCTTGCCCTGGAACTCGGTGGACATGGCGTTGAGCTTCTGACGCACGCTCTTCTTGCGCACCGCCTGCCCGGGCATGATGAAGGTCCGGCCGACATAGCGGTTCTTGTAGAAGCCCTCGCGGTACTCGATGCCGAGCTTGCGGGCGACCTCCATGGCGGCGGGACGAGAGGAGTCGGGGATCGGCATGACCACGTCGATCTTGTCCATCGGCACGTGCTTGGCGATGGTGTCGGCCAGACGGTCGCCCATGCGCAGACGCGACTCGTACACCGAGATGCCGTTCATGACCGAGTCGGGGCGCGCGAGGTAGACGTACTCGAAGGCGCACGGCGCGAGCGTCGCGGCCGGGGCGCACTGCTTCGAGAACAACTCCCCGTCATTGGTGATGAAGACCGCCTCACCGGGCTCGACCTCACGGACGACGTCGTAGTCGCCGTTCTCGAGCACGAGCGACTCGCTCGCGACGACCCACTCATCCTTGCCCTCGGCGCCGGGGACCGTCGAGGGGCGACGACCGAGGATCAGCGGGCGGATGCCGAACGGGTCGCGGAAGGCGAGCAGACCGTAGCCGGCGATCACGGCGATCACGGCGTACGCGCCCTCGATCCGCTCGTGCGTGCGGGCGACGGCCTCGAAGACGCGCTCGGGGTCGAGGTCGACGGCCGAGGTCGTGTTCTGCAGTTCGCCGGCGAGCACGTTGAGCAGCAGCTCGGTGTCGCTGGACGAGTTCAGGTGACGGCGGTCGCGCTTGGCCATGTCGGCCGTGAGCTCGCGGGTGTTGGTGAGGTTGCCGTTGTGGATGAGGATGATGCCGTACGGCGCGTTCACGTAGAACGGCTGCATCTCCTCTTCGTTCGAAGCCGTGCCCTTGGTCGCGTAGCGCACGTGGCCGAGGCCCACGTTGCCGAGCAGCGCGCGCATGTCTCGGGTGCGGAACGCCTCACGGACCATGCCCTGCGCCTTGGCGTTGTGCATCACGCCGTTCGCCTCGGCGGTGGCGATGCCCGTCGCATCCTGGCCGCGGTGCTGCAGCAGCAGGAGTGCGTCGTAGATGTCCTGATTGACCGGGGCAGAGCCCACCATTCCGACGATGCCGCACATGGGCTCTTACTTCGCTCCGTCCGCGTAGGCGCCGACCAGGCGCACCGCTCCACCGTCGACGCCCTTGGCGCCCTGTTCGAATTCACCGGCCGGACGCGGCCCGAAGCCCACGGTCCCAACCTGCCATGAGGGCATGCCCTCGGCGTTCAGCGCCGCGATCGCGGCATCCTTCTTCTCCGCGGCGACCACGGCGAGGAAGCCGATGCCGAGGTTCCAGGTTCCCTCTGCCGACTCCAGCGTGGATCCGGCGATGTCACTGAGCACGCGGAAGACGGGGCTCGGCGACCAGCTGCTGCGGTCGACCTCCACCCAGCTGCCCTGCGGGAGCACACGGGCGAGGTTCGCCGCGATGCCGCCGCCGGTGACGTGGCTGAGAGAGTGGACTCCGCCGCCCAGCTGCTCGATCAGACGCAGAAGGGGAAGCGTGTAGAGGCGGGTCGGCTCGAGGAGCGCCTCGCCCCAGGTGGTGCCGAAGTCGGCGGCGTTGTCGCCGTACCCGATCCCCGCGCGGGTCACGATGTGGCGCACGAGGGAGTAGCCGTTGGAGTGCAGTCCGCTGGAGGCGACCGCGATCACCGCATCGCCGTCCTGCACGAGCTCGGCCCCGAGGATCGCATCGGCCTCGACCACGCCGGTCGCCGCACCCGCCACGTCGTAGTCGCGGGGCCCGAGAAGCCCGGGGTGCTCCGCGGTCTCGCCGCCGACGAGTGCCGTGCCGGTGGCCGAGCACGCCTCGGCGATGCCCCGGACGATGTCGGCGATACGCTCCGGGACGACCTTGCCGCACGCGATGTAGTCGGTCATGAAGAGCGGCTTCGCCCCCACCACGACGATGTCATCGACGACCATCCCGACCAGGTCCTGGCCGATCGTGTCGTGCTTGTCGATCGCCTGCGCGATCGCGACCTTCGTGCCGACGCCGTCGGTACTGGTCGCGAGCAGGGGGCGACGGAAATCGCGCAGCGCGCTGGCATCGAACAGTCCGGCGAATCCGCCGACACCGCCGAGAACTTCGGGGCCGTGCGTCGCACGCACGGACGACTTCATCAGCTCGACGGCGAGATCACCTGCAGCGGTGTCGACGCCGGCTTCGGAATAGGGATTGGTGGGGGAGGCAGCCACGGTTCCAGCCTACCGCCCGCGAGGGGTTCGACTCTCCGCCAGGATCACTCTCGGATCCGGGCCCTCGACCCGCCTACGATGGGGCCATGGCCGACAAGCCGCAGTGGCTCATCCGCGAAGACGCGAGCGTTCCGGTGCTCGTCGCGCTCGCATTGCGGCAGAGCCTCGGGATCCGCGAGCCGGAGGGCCTCCCGACGCTCCGCGAGCTCGCCGTCCGCGCGCCGGATGCGGTCGACGCCTCCCCCGCGGTCGAGGCGCAATGGCGCGAGTACTGGGACATGACGGTCGAGCCGCGCGCGCACCCCTCCGAGGTGCCGCTCGAGCTCATCGACGGGTTCGACACCCTGGTCGCGCTGCCGGCCTCGGGCGCCGAGGAGCTGACCGCCGCGATCGCTCCGCAGGCGGAGTCCGCACTCCGCTACGCGCGCGCAGCGCACGACCGATATGTGAGCTCGATGAAGAGCCACACCGGCGGCGATGCCTACCGCGCCTATGCGAGCGCGATCGCGGAGTTCGAGCGCGAGGTCGGGCGTCGGGCGCACTCGTTCGAGCTCAATGTGCAGGTGCTGCCGTTCTCGCAGCGCGGCATCTGGTGGATCGGAGCGCTCACCGTCGCGGTGACCGACGGCCTGCGGCGCGACGTCGTGGCGTTCGACGCCGCCATCCGTCCGGTGATCGCCGAGCTGGCGTAGCCTCAGTCGTCGACGACGGTCTCGTGGTCGACCCGCACGACACGGTCGTGTCGGCGGGCAACCCGCTCCAGGATGAGGGCGACGACTCCGCCCAGCGCGATGCCGATCGGCACCGTCCACAGCAGGAGGAAGCCGAAGACCTGTCCGGGGGGATAGACGACGTCGAGCGCCTGCGAAGGCTCGAAGCTGCCCGCCCAGGTGAGGATGCCGGCGGCGATGATGCCGACCACCACGCCGATGCCCATGAACACGCCGTACCGCGGCACACGGCGCACGGTCGCTTCGACGGTCTGGTGGGAATCGGTGGGGGCCATGACTCCATTGTCCCACCGTCTACGGATGCCGGGAACCGGGGTTTCCGGCCCTCGGTCTCGGGTGCGCATCGGTCGGACGATTGCACGGATGCAGGAGCCGGCCGAGCGATTCCCTCCTGCATCCGTGCGATCCTCCGACATCCGTAAGCGACAGGAGACGGAGCACGGCCCTCCCCGCGTGCGCCGCGGGGAGGGCCGTGCTGTCCTCGGGCGGGGATCAGACCTCGGTCGTCGTCTCGGCGGTCTCGTCCTTGCGGTTGCGGCGGGCGATCAGCACACCGCCGGTCGCGGCGAGTACCACGACGACCAGGCCGCCGACGATCCACGGCCACACGGGTGCGCCTTCGGTGGTCGCGGGCTCGGTCACCGTCGTGACGGACGCCGCGGCCTCGGAGTCGACCTCCTCCTCCGGCGTGACACCGCAGTCGGCGTTCACCGGGATGACCGCGGTCACCGGATCCAGCGCCTCGCCCGCGGCGTAGGTGCCGAACGCGGCCGCTCCGGCCTCGGTGAGCGTCGTCGGGATCGCATCGAGGGTCAGCACACCGTCGACGATCGTCGCGTCACCGCGGGCGAACTCCGCGAGGCGGACGCCCTGCTGGTCGATGCTCTCGCCGCCCTGCGTGGTGCCGGTCACGTCGAAGACGAGGTAACCCTTGTCCCCGGCGAGCTCGATGCCGGCATTCGCGAGGGTCGTGTTCAGTGCGCCGTCGTGTCCCGTGAACGTGATGCTCCCCCCGAAGGACACGAGGCCGGTCAGTGCCTCGTCGTCGAACGATCCGGTGCCGTTCTGCCACACGAAGTCCGGGTACTGGTAGGCCACGTCGGTCAGCGTCCAGCCACCCTTCGCGATGCCCTCGATGTATGTGCGGAACGATTCCTTGTAGCCCCACTTGAGCGTGGCGCCCTCCACCGTGCAGGATCCGAGCACGGTCGTGGCGCGGGTCAGCGTGAACGTCAGACCGCGGTCGACCGATCCCTGGAGGGTCAGGGTGTGCGCACCATCCTCCAGGCCCGCGGGCACCGACCCCGACCAGGTCGCGACACCCGCGGAGTCGGCGGTCACGGTGTCGAGCAGCACGGGGCTCGAGTAGACGACGACCTTGATGCCCTCTTCGTTCGGCTGGAAGCCGGAGGCCGAGATGGTCGCCGGCTGCCCGGATTCGAGGGCGGCGAGGTTCTCCGCGTCGACGTCGATGCCGTCCGATGCCGGTGGGACAGCGGGCAGGGTCGTCTTGGCCTTCACGGCAGCCGCAGCCACGGTGCCCGTCGTCCCGGACGGAGCAGCGGCCACCGAGCCGATCGTGAACGTGACCGGGTTGAGCGTGGTCGAGTACCCGGCCAGGACCCTGTCCCGTCCGGCGGCCGTCAGTGCGGCGGGGGCCGCGGTGTACGTCACGGCGCCGTCGACCGTGGTGCGTGCGGCACGGGAGAGGTCGAGGGTCGCGAACGGCACCTGCACACCGCCGCTCGTCACGGAGAGAGTCGCCGCCCCCGCCGAAGTGATGCGAATCTGCGGGTTCGAGACGGTGACGTCGAGCACACCGTGGTGACCGGTGAACCGCACCGATCCGCGGTAGACGACGCCCCCCAGACCGCTCGCACGGTCGTAGTCGCCGCCGACCGACTGTCCGAACTGGAACTGACCGCCCGATCGGGTCGCCCCGTCGGAGACCGTGATCGATCCCTGCGCGATGTCACCCGTGACGTAGTTCACGAACGACGACGAGATGGCCCAGCGGAGCGACCCACCGGGGACGCTCGCCGGCGGGGTCGTCGGCTTCGTGGGCTTCGGGGGGACGACCGTCGCGAACAGGGCATCCCACTGCGCGGGGGTGATCTCCACCGTCGAACGTGCGTAGATCGTGTCGGCCGTGGGCATGGAGTGCTGCTTCCACACGATCACCTCGTACGACTTCGTGCGATCGACGTTCTTCGCTGCCGTCGTGAGGTCGACCGCGAACGCCCCGTACGTGATCTCCCTCACGTACGTCATCGCGAGGAATCCTCCGGAGGCCGTGACATCCGCCTCCGTGCCGGTCTCGATCAGAGCGGCGTACGCGCCGGGGATGTCGCCGAGGTTCGTGGCCGCGGCCCTGACCGTCAGCCCGTCCTTCGCGGTCGCCGAGGTCACCGAGGTCTCGAGAGTCGCCGCGTCGCCGTAGTTCAGTGCCACGCTGAGTTCCTGCGCGGCATTGGTGACCCCACCCGCGCCGTAGGTGAAGACGCCGTAGGAGCCGGGGGTGGCGGCGGCATCCTTCAGCGTCAGCGTCGCCTCGAAAGTGCCGTCGTCGGCGATGTCGACCCACTGCGCACGGATCGCACCCTGGTACTGCGACGGGACCTGGTTCAGCACGCCCTCGGCGAGTGCCCACACCTGCGCCGCGACCGAGCGGTTCGCGGAGGAAGCGCCCTCCGACGGCTTCCAGTCCGCGGCGAAGTTGCCGAAGACCACGTAGGTGCCCTGCGGAAGATCCTTCGGGATCGGCACGCCGCGCCCGCCGACGTTGGCCGCCGGGTCGTAGCCCGAGCCCTTCACGACGATCTTGTCGCCGGCCGCGAGGGCGGCACTCCCGGCCGGGGTGGTGCCGTCGGCAAGGAACACCTCGAGCGACGGGGTGAACGTCGGGGCGGTGAGCGCATCCCACTCCGCGTCGCTGATCGTGACCGCGTCGCGGGCGTACAGGGTGTCGGCGTTCGGCATCGTGTGCTGCTTCCACACGATCACCTCGTAGGACTTCGTGCGGTCGAGCGTGGAGGCAGCGGCTGTGAGGTCGACGGTGAACACGCCGCCGGAGATGCCGCGCACGTACTGCATCGCGAGGAATCCGCCGCCGGTGGTGACCTCCGCCTCGGTTCCCGCCTCGATCAGCGCGACGTAGGCACCCGTGATGGCGCCGAGCTTCGATGCCTTCGCCTCGACCGCGAGCCCATCCTTCGCGGTCGCGCTCTTCACCGTGGCGGTGAGAGTGGCGGTCTCGGTGTAGTTCAGTGCGACGCTGCGCTCCTGATCGACGTTGACCACGCCTCCGGCCGCGTAGGTGTAGACGCCGTACGAGCCCGGAGTCGCGGACGCGTCTTTCAGCGTCAGGGTCGCCTGGAACGTGCCGTCGTCCGCGATGTCGACCCACTGCGCGCGGATCGCACCGTGATACGGGGACGGCACCTGGTTCAGCACGTCCTCGGAGAGCGCCCAGACCTGCGCCCCCACGGAGCGTGTCGACGACGCGGCACCGGTCGACGGCTGCCATGTCGAGGCGAAGTTGCCGAACACGACGTAGGTGCCCTGCGAAAGGTCCTTGGGGATCGGCACGCCGCGCCCGCCGACGTTGGCCGCCGGGTCGTAGCCCGAGCCCTTCACGACGATCTTGTCGCCGGCCTCGAGGGCGGCATTCCCCGCCGGGGTGGTGCCGTCGGCAAGGAACACCTCGATCGTCGCGTCGGTCGGCGGGGTCGTGCCCGGGTCCGTACCGGGGTCGGTCCCCGGGTCAGTACCAGGGTCGGTGCCCGGATCGGTACCGGGATCAGTTCCCGGATCCGTTCCCGGGTCAGTCCCCGGATCGGTACCGGGATCGGTACCAGGATCCGTCCCCGGATCCGTGCCCGGGTCGGTGGGCACGGGGCCGAACACGGCATCCCACTGCCCCGCGGAGATCGCGACCTCACCGCGTCCGTAGATCGTCGTCGCGTCCGGGTTCGAGTGCTTCTGCCACACGAGCACCTCGTAGGACTTCGTCCGGTCGAGCGAGCCTGCCGGTGCCTCGAGCGTGAACGTGCTCGCCCCTCCGGCGACGACGGGCATCACGAACGCGGCATATCCGCCCCCACCGCTGAGCCCACCTTCCGTGCCGGTGACGATCAGGGCCGCGTAGGCGCCCGCGACATCGGGCAGCCCGTCGGCCTGCACCTGCACGCGCACCCCCGACGTGTCGGCGGACGAGACCGACGCCGTGACCGTGGCGCCGGCGGCGTGCGCGGGCGGGACGATCACCGCACCGGCCGCGACGAGAAGGAAGGAGACGAAAGCGGCGAGCAGCACGCGTAGGCGAGTGCTCCCTGAGGATGCGGTGGCTATGGCGTTCACGATTCTCCACGGCTCCGGGCACGCAGAAGATCACGTGTGCCGACGGTGCCGCAATGCGGTCGGGCGACGGGTGGGTTTTGGTTAGGCTTAGCTAAGTAAGCACTGATCCTGAGCGTAGAGGTGCCGATCGAGGTGCGTCAAGTTTTAGGATAGCCTTGCCTAATGCGTCGCGTCATCGCCGTCTTCTTCGTCGCCGCCCTCGCCGCCGGGCTCACCGCGTGCGCCGAGCCGGGAGCCACCGCCGCACCCCCTCTCGCCGTGGAGGACACGTGCCCGCAGGCATCCACGCCCCTCGCGTCCCTCGGCCTGATCGACGACGTGCGCGGACATGAAGGCCCCTCCACCGCGTGCCTCTCCAGCCACGCGATCGACGCCGTCGATGATGACACCGCGCCGGACCTACCGGTGACGGTGACCGACGGCGAAGGCCGGGATGTCGAGATCACCGACGTTGACCGCATCCTGCCGATCGACATCTCGGGCACGATCGCGTCGACCGTGTTCGCTCTCGGTCTCGGCGATCAGGTCGTCGGGCGCGACGCGTCGACCGACTTCGTGGGCACGGAAGACCTCCCGGTCGTCACGAAGACCGGCCACACGCTCAATGCCGAGGCGATCCTCGAACTGTCCCCGACCGTCATCCTCACCGACACGACGATCGGCCCGAAGGAGGTGCGCCAGCAGCTGCGCGACGCGGGCATCGCGGTCGTGGTCATCTCCAGCGACCGGCGGCTCGACACCACCGACGAGCTGGTCACCGAGATCGCGACAGCCCTCGGGGTCCCGAGCCGGGGCGAGGCGCTCATCGCGCGGCTCGATGCCGCGGTCGATGAGACGCTGGCCGAGATCTCCGAGGTTGTGCCCGCCGACGAAGCGGATCGCGCCCGCATGCTCTTCCTCTACGTCCGCGGCAGCGCGAACGTGTACTACATCTTCGGCGAGGACTCCGGGGCCGACTCGCTGATCGACGCGGTCGGCGGAGTCGACGTCGCCGCCGAGATCGGATGGGAGGGCATGAAGCCCCTGACGGCCGAAGCCCTCGTCGCCGCGCAGCCCGACGTGCTGGTGATGATGACCGACGGGCTCGAATCCGTCGGTGGCATCGACGGGCTGATCGAGCGGATCCCCGCCGTGGCTCAGACACCCGCCGGAGCACACCGTCGCGTGATCGACATGGCCGACAGCGAGATCCTCAGCTTCGGTCCGCGCACCGCCGACGTGATCGGCGCCCTGGCCCGCGCCCTGTACGCGCCCGAGCCCGCGAAGTGACCGGCGAGGTCGTCACCCCGACTCCGACCAGGCATCGGGGCCTGCGCTTCACGCTGGTGACGGTCGGCCTGGTCGTCGCGCTCGCGATCACGTGCATCGTGTCGATCACGAGCGGGCAGTACGACCTGTCCCCCACCTCGCTGGTCGGGGTGCTGCTGCGCGGCATCGGGATCGACTCGGCGTGGGCTCCGACGGCATCCACCGACTACGGCGTGATCTTCACCCTGCGGATGCCGCGCATCGTGCTCGGCCTGCTGGTCGGTGCCGCCCTCGCCGTCTCGGGTGTGCTCATGCAGGCGATCTTCGGCAACCCGCTCGCGGACGCCGGCGTGGTCGGGGTCTCCTCGGGCGCGGCTCTCGGTGCAGCCGCGAGCATCACCTTCGGGCTGGCGACGTTCGGGATGTGGACGACGCCCGCCTTCGCGTTCCTCGGGGGCCTGGTCGCGGTGTTCTCGGTGTACTTCATCAGCCGGTCCGGCGGACGCACCGAGGTCGTGACCCTCCTGCTCACCGGTATCGCGATCAATGCGATCGCCGGCGCGGGCATGGCGTTCTTCACGTTCCTCGGCACGACATCGACCCGCGAGCAGATCGTGTTCTGGCAGCTCGGCTCGCTGAACGGCGCGCTGTGGTCGAACATCCAGCTCGTGGCGCCGCTCGTCCTGATCGGCGTGGTCGTCGCCCTGATCGTGGCGCCCGGCCTGGACCTCTTCGCCCTCGGCGAGCGCACCGCACGACACCTCGGCGTGAACGTCGAGCTGCTGCGGGTGGTGGTCATCGTGACCGTCGCGCTGCTGGTGTGCGCGGCAGTCGCGTTCGCCGGGATCATCGGCTTCGCCGGGCTCGTGGTGCCGCACCTGATGCGCATGATGATCGGCCCCGCCCACCTCCCGCTCGTGGTCGCCTCGGCACTCGGCGGCGCGCTGCTCATCGCGGTCGCCGACCTGGTCGCCCGCACCGCGGTGCCGCTCGCGGATCTCCCCATCGGCATGATCACCTCGCTCGTGGGCGGGCCGTTCTTCCTGTGGCTGCTCGTGCGCACACGCCGTCGCTCGGGAGGATGGGCGTGACCGTCCGGCTCCGCGGGGCGGGGCTCACGGTGCGCGTCGGCGAAGGGCGGACGATCCTCGACGATGCGTCCATCGACATCCACAGCGGAGAGATCCACGCCCTCGTCGGGCCGAACGGTGCGGGCAAGTCCACGCTGTTCGGAGTCCTCGCCGGAGACGTCACCGCGCACGCGGGCACGGTGGAGCTCGATGGCCGGCCCCTCGACCGGGTCACACCGCGCATGCTCGCCCGGCAGCGTGCCGTGCTCCTGCAGGAGAACACCGTCACGTTCCCCTTCAGCGCAGAGCAGGTCGTGCGGATGGGCCGGACCCCCTGGGCGCGCACGCCCGCGGCCGAGGAAGACGACGATCTGGTGTCCTCCGCGATGGCGCAGACCGAGGTGACGGCACTCCGTGCGCGCGCGGTGCCGTCGCTGTCGGGAGGTGAGCGCGCCCGGGTCGCCCTCGCCCGCGTGATCGCCCAGAGCACCGGCATCCTGTTGCTCGACGAGCCGACCGCGGCGCTCGACC
The DNA here is from genome assembly GCF_023101205.1 of Microbacterium aurugineum. Lineage (NCBI taxonomy): Bacteria > Bacillati > Actinomycetota > Actinomycetes > Micrococcales > Microbacteriaceae > Microbacterium > Microbacterium aurugineum. Next base: position 3,098,275 of record NZ_CP078078.1, read on the forward strand.
TGAAGCACCACGAAGACGTCATGCGGCTGATCCGGACGCGTGCGGACGCCGGGATCGCGGTGGCCATCGTGCTGCACGATCTCAATGCCGCGCTCGCGCACGCCGACCGCGTGACGCTCCTCGCCGACGGGCGGGTCGCCGCGACCGGCACGGCGTCCGAGGTGCTGAGCGCCGAGCGGATCGAGCAGGTCTACGGCCAGGCCGTCGATGTGTTCCCCCACCCCGCGACCGGGGTTCCGCTGGTCGTCGCGCGGCGCTGATCCGCGGCGCGGCTAGGGCCGGATCGGCAGTCCCTTCGGGCGGACTCTCACCTTCGCCGGCCCCGACGGGTACCGGATCTCGCTCCACGATCGCGCCTGAGCCGACTCCTGGGGTCGCCGACGCTACGCTGGAGGATCGCCCACGGGAGGATCAATATCGCCATGCCGTCTGCATCCGACCTGCTCGACGTCGCCCTCGCGGCCGCCGCAGCTGGAGCCGATGTGCTCGCCGAGGCCGCCCGTGAACGCGATGCGTCGTCCGATCACCTCGGACTCCGCACGAAGGGGGCCTCGGGCGACGTGGTCACCGAGATCGACCTGCGTGCCGAACGCGCGATCCGCGCTGCCCTCGCCGCGCACCGCCCCGACGACGAGGTGTCCGGAGAGGAGTACGCGACCACCGGCTCCGGCTCCGCGCTCCGCTGGTCGATCGATCCCCTCGACGGCACCTCGAACTTCGTGCGCGGGCTGCCGCACTACGGGTCCTCCGTCGCCGTACAGGATGTGCGCTCCGGCGCCTGGCTCGCCGGTGTGGTGCATGCTCCGGAGCTCGACCTCATCTACTCCGCGGGGGTGGGGCTGGGGGCATACCGGACATCGGGCGACACCCGTCGGCGGCTCCACGGACCAGCCGCCGGCGCGACACCGGTGCTTCTCGCCGTCGGATTCTCCTACGACCCCGAGCAGCGGATACGGCAGCTCGCCGAGCTCCCGGCGCGCATGGCGGCGTTCACGGATCTGCGCAGTGTCGGCTCTGCCGCACTCGGACTGTGTCTGGTCGCGGAAGGCAGTGTCGACGCCTTCATCGAGACCGACCTGTACGAGTTCGACTGGGCAGCGGGAGCTCTGATCGCCGAAGAAGCAGGGGTCACCGTGAAGCGTCCGGCCACCATGCGGGGCGGAATCCTCGCGCACCCACCGCACCTACCGGTCGAATAGGCGGCGCCGAAAGCCCGCGGGACTGCAGGAAACGGACCTCGACGACCTCGGTGCTGCACGGCTCCGCGGAGTTCTCCTTCCGGCCCTCAGCTGGTGGCGCGCACGACTTCCTCGACGAAGCGCGCGACCGCGACAGAGCCGGGATCCGCATGACCCACTGAGCGCTCCTGCTGCCACCCCGCGCGACCACGTCGCGACTGCCAGCCCGCGCTCTCGGCGACCGCGGCGAGTGCCGCCGCCGATACTTCGGCGGCCCCCGCTCCGGCATCGAGCGCCTCGGCGATGGGGAGGAGCACATCGATCACGGTCTTGTCGCCGCGCGCAGCACCGCCCTGCGCGCCGATCCTCGTCGCTGCCGTCTGCACGACATCGACGAGACCCGCACGGTCGAGGTGAGCCCCCGGCGGGACGTGCTCCCCCGCCGCGATCAGGCCGCTTCCGATCAGAGCAGCGAACGTCGAGGGGTTCGCTGTGGCGAAGGCATCACCCGCCACGCGCAGGATGCTGCGTGCGTCGAGATCATCCGGGAGGCTGCGCAAGGCATCCGCCACTGCGGCACCACCGACGGCGACCGTGACGCCGAGGTCTCCGTCGCCGAGAGCGGCATCCAGGGCGCGGAGCTCTTCGCGGTGCCGCTCCATCTGCGGCAGTACAGCGAGCAGCAGATCGCGAAGAGCGCTGCGGGATCCGGCCAGGGTCACATCGACAGTGGCCGCTTCTTCGCCGACGGCGGTCGCGGTCGTGAGGACGTCCCCCACCGGCGCTGCCCCCTGTCGGAAGAACGGTGACCCGGCAGGGTCCTGCAGCAGCTCTTCCAGCTCGTCATCGAGCTGCATGATCGACAGCGAGGCTCCGGCCATCTCCAGACTCGTGACGTACTCGCCGACCAGTCGGTAGCCGATGGCCACCCCGGCATCCGTCAGCGTGCGGTGCACTCGGCGGTACATCACGTACAGCTCCTCGAGCGGCGTCGAGCCAAGGCCGTTCACGAGCACGGCCACGCGCCGCCCCTCGGTGAGGTCGAGTTCGGTGCCGATCTCGGTGAGGAACCGGTCGGTGATCGCATCCGCCGGCTCAAGAGGGCCGCGATGGCTGCCGCGCTCTCCGTGAATACCGACGCCGATCTCCATCTCCCCCTCGTCGAGCGTGAACGTCTCCTCACCCGCTGCAGGAAGCACGGTCGGCGACAGGCCGACGCCCATCGTCCGGGTCGCATCCGACGCCTTACGAGTGACGCGCTCGACCTCGTCGAGGGACGCACCGCGGTCGGCCATCGCCCCGGCGACCTTGTAGACGAGCACGAGTCCGGCGACACCGCGGCGAGACTCCGCGCGTTCACGCGGCGCGGACTGGATGTCGTCCACCCCGAGCACCGTGCGCACCTCGATGCCCTCAGCGCGGCAGCGCTCGGCCGCGGTGTCGAAGTTCAGCACATCGCCACCGTAGTTGCCATACAGGTAAAGGAGCCCGGCGTCGGAGTGCACGGCCACCGAAGCCGCGTGGATCTGGGAGGAGCTCGGCGAGGAAAAGACGTTCCCCACGGCGACCGCCGAGCACAGCCCGCGCCCGACGTAGCCGAGGAAGAACGGCAGGTGTCCTGACCCGCCACCGGTGACGATGCCGACCCGGCCCGGCGCCGGCGCATCCGTACGCGCCAACGCCCGCCGATCTGCGGTGACGGCCCGCAGCTCATCGGGGTGGGCGAGAAGGATGCCCTCCAGCGTCTCGTCGACGAACGCCTGAGGGTCGTTGAGGATCTTGCGCATGTCAGAACTCCTGTCCGGTGAGGATCGGATCGTATGTCGTGTGGTCGATGAGCACCCGCCCATCCGCTTCCAGCCGCCCCGACGAGCGGAGGTCCTTCACGATGTCCCAGTGAATGGCTGACTCGTTCCTACCGCCGCACTGCGGATAGGAGCGGCCGAGCGCGATGTGAACGGTACCGAGGATCTTCTCGTCGATCAGCAGATCGCCGGTCATCGTCCGCACGTGCGGGTTCGTACCGATGCCGAGCTCGCCCACGCGGCGAGCGCCGTCGGCGTCGAGGATGCGCTCCACGAGGTCGAGACCCCGCGCCGCCGATACCCTCTCCACCTGCCCCTCGACGAACTCGAGCCGGAGGTCGGTGATCGTCGCCCCGCCGAACCAGAACGAGCCGGGGAAGGCGATGTGCCCGTCGACGCCGTCTTCCACCGGAGCGGTCGCGACCTCGCCGTCCGGAAGGTTCGCCTCGCCTGCGAACGGCACCCAGGTCCGCCCCCTGCAGTTCAGCCGCAGGTCGGTGTCCTCGTCGAGGATGTGCACGAGCGACGCGTTGTTCAACTCGGCGCAAAGACGATCGAGGTGGGCTCGATGGACGGTCCAGTCCGCGAGGGTACCGGCGAAGAACTCCTCCTCCAGCTGCGCGCGCGGCACACCGATGAGCGCCGCCCACTCAGGAGTGGGGATACGAACGAGCGTCCACCGGGTGCCCTGCCAACGCGCGGTCGAGACGACCCCCTTGCCCTCGCGCTGCAGGCTGAGCCTGGTGCCGTCGATCTCGTCGGCGGGCGGTTCCATGCCCCGGAAGGACACGTGCACGTCGGCCCACTGCATCGAAGCCAGTTCGAGCGGTGCGGCCTCGCGCAGCAGCGACGCACTCGCGTGTTCGAGCGCGAACCGGTCGTATTTCTCCTCGACGAGCAGCACCTGCGGCATCCCGCCGCGGCGATACACCTCCTCCACGAAGGCATCCACCGCGTCGAGCACCGACGACGTCGTGGCGAACACCGAGACCTTCGTCCCCTCGCCGACCTCGTTCACCGCGGCCAGGTGCTCCGCCAGTTCTTGCCACCTGCTCATCAGTCCACCTCTCTCAGCGCGCGCAGGGCGCGGTACGTGTGCGGAAAACTCTCGTAGGCAGTCTGCAACCGGGAGGCGAGGCTCTCTTGGGGCGCGACCTCCTCGGCGAAGGCGACCCAATCCGCCGCCTGCTCCTCCGTGACGACGTCGAGGCCGATCGCCGCGAGCATCGCGTCCCCGTAGGCGGCTCCCAAGGTCGCCGCCGTCCGTTGGCGCAGGCCCGTGAGGTCGCTGACCGTCTGCATCAGCACCTCGTTGTGTGTTCCGCCGCCGATCGCGACCACGCGTGGCTCGGCATCGCCGCCTTCGAGCAGTGCAGAGACGGCGAGCGCGATCGACTGTCCGACTCCTTCGACGACAGCACGGGCGATCTCGGCCCGACCGGTCGAGAGCGTGAGACCGCTGAACGCGGCACGGGCAGCGGGGTCGTGCAGCGGTGTGCGCTCGCCGCTGAAGTGCGGCAGGTGCAGCACTCCGTTCGCGCCCGGCGGCGCGGAGCGGACGAGTTCCATCAGGCGCCCGAACATCGCGGCGTCGCCATCTCCGTGGTCGAGTCCGAGCAGGTCGGCGACCCATCGTGTCGCGGTGCCGGCCGTCGATGTGCCCGCGGCGAGGACGAAGCGACCCGGCAGTGCGAAGGGTGCGGCCCACAGACGCGGATCCGCGTGCGGCTGGTCGGTCACGCGTATGAAGTAGCCACTCGACCCATACATGAGCATCAGATCGTCGGCCGCAACGACCGAGGCCCCGACCGCTTCGGCGACGGCGTCCGTCGTGCCGACGAGCACCGGTGTGCCCTCGGGGATGCCGGTCACTGCAGCAGCCGCGGCGGTGACCGTGCCGGCGACGTCGGTCGACCATCCGAGACGGGGCAGGGTCTCCCGGCGGATGAGGTCGTCGATCCCGCCGAGGTCCCAGTCCAGCCGGGCCAGGTCGTAGCAGGGATGGAAGTAGCCGGCCGTCGCATGGTCGATCACGACCTCACCGGTCAGACGCGCGACGAGGTAACTCTGACTCGTGAGATACCACCGGGTGCGCCCGGCGACTTCGGGCTCGTTGCGCTCGACCCAGAGCATCTTCGGCCCCGCGGACTGGCTGGTCAACGCATTGCCCGCCCGGCGATAGATCTCGTCCCGTCCGAGTCGCGTCTCGAGGATGCCGATCTCCTCGGTCGCCCTGGTGTCGATCCCGTAGAGGATGGCGGGGCGGAGCGCACGCAGCTCGGAGTCCACGGGGAGCACACATGGGCCGATCGCGCTGCACGCCACCGCGGCGATCACGGCATCCGGTACTGCCCTCCGCAGCGTCGTGGCGACCTCGACGAGGTCGTGCCACCACACCGCATCCGCGTCCTGCTCGACCATTCCAGGTGCGGGCGTGCTGATGCCGTGCCTTGTGCGTGCCTCGGCGTGCACCCGCCCGGTGGCATCGACCAGCACGCCCTTGGTCTCGTACGTTCCGACATCGATGCCGAGGAACAGGTCCATCAGAGTGCCTTTCGGATGCGGGAGTCAGGCCCGGGGAATCTCGGCGAGCGCGATCGTCTCGGTCTGACTGCTCGGCGCGCGACGCGGCCTTCGCCGGACCCTCACCTGATCGAACACCATCACCGCGATCAGGATCACCCCTTGCGCGATCGCATACTCATATGCCGAGAGTCGGATGGCCGTGAAGCCGGACTGCACGACCTGCAGCACAAGCGTCGCGAGGACCACGCCCGTGATGGTGGCGAATCCGCCGGTCGGGTTCGTCCCGCCGAGCACCGCGATCACGATCACGAGCAGCACATAGGAGGTGCCGTAGTCGGCGCTCGCGGTCGGGTTGCGGGACAGGAACACCAACCCGGCGATGCCGCCGAGCAGCCCCGTCGTCACATACGTGCCGTAGAGCACGCTCGTGCTGCGGATGCCGGAGTACATCGCCGCCGTGGGGTTCGCCCCCTGCAGCTGAGTGCGTCGCCCGAACGGTGTGCGGGAGATCAGCACCCCGATCAGCACCGCCACCACGAGGAACTCGAGGAACAGGATAGGGATGCCGCCGACAGTCGCTTGCCCGACCGATGAGAGCACGGCCGGGGCACCGTAGAGCGTCTTCCCGCCTGTCCACACGATCGCGATCCCGTTGAAGATCTGCATCGTGGCGAGGGTCGCGAGGATCGGCGTGATGCCGACCGTCGCGATCAGGAAGCCGTTGACCGCACCCGCGAGAGCGCCGACCAGGACGCCGATGAGAGCGATGAACCCACCCAACGACTCCGCGGTCGCCGGATCACTGCTCGCGATGGCCGTGAACATGGTGCTGACCGTGATAGCCGACAGGTTCGCGATGGCGACCAGCGACAGGTCGATCCCGCCGGTGAGCATCGCAAGGGCCATCGCGATCGCGAGGATTCCGACCTCGGGTGAGGCGACCATCATGTTCTGAAGATTGATCGGATTGAGGAAGACCCTCGGGTTGAGGATCGCGAAGAGTCCGAACGCAAGCACGAAGAGCACCAGCATCCGACCGATGCCACGATCCACGTGGATGCGACCAAGCAGCGAACGCACCGAGCGATCGACCTGGTCGTTCATCCGGGCGAGCTGCCCGGGAGGGGTCGACTGTGGCATGGTCACTCCTTCACCGTGTCGAGGACGAACGTCCGGCGGGAAGCGCGGCGGGCCATGACGGCCTGGATCCCGACGCCGATCACCAGGAGGAAGCCGACGGCGGCACGCTGCCACGCCGTCGGCACGCCCATCAGGATGAGACTGTTGTTGATGATCTGCACCAGCAGCACGCCGAGCACAGTGCCGGTGACGGTGCCGCGTCCACCGAAGATCGAGGCGCCGCCGAGCACGACGGCCGCGATCACGTCGAGCTCCGTGCCAACGAGGTCCTGCGGGTTGGCGCTGCGCCCGAGCACGACGTGGATGAGTCCGCCGATCGCGGCGACCGCCCCGACGAGCACGTAGAGCAGGATCTGCAGGCGCACCACGGGGAAGCCCGCCCGGCGAGCCCCTTCCAGGTCGCCGCCCATCGCGTAGATGCCGCGGCCGAACATCGTGCGCCGCAACAGGAATGCGGCACCGATCACCAGCAGCACGACCGGCACGATAAGCATCGGCAGGTAGGCGCGAGTCGACTCGATCGAGATGAGGTTCGCGGTCGACAGCCAGGAGATGCCGTTCGGCAGCTCAGCCATGTATCGTGAGCCGATGTAGGCGAGCAGCACACCCTTGAAGATGCCCTGCGTCGCGAGCGTGACGATCAGGGTCGGCAGCCGGAACCTCGCGATCACGATGCCGTTGACGAAGCCGAGAGCTCCGCCGATCACAATTGCGAAGGCGAGGATGCCGATCAGCCCGAAGTCGAGCCTCTCACCCTGCGCGAGAGACACGGTCGTGTAGGCCGCGAAGATGCCGATGGCTGCGAACGAGACGTCGATACCGCCGGAGATGATCACGAGGAGCACCGCAAGCGCGAAGACCATCGGCACCAGAGCAGAGCGCAGGATCGAGAAGAGCGTGTGCACACTGAGGAAGGCGGGGTTCACGGCGCACATCACGATCACCAGGACCACGATGATGCTCGCCAGCACCAGCTCGTTCGACATGCGCCCGATGCGGGGAAGGCGGATGCGGGTGTCGGTGGCGCTCACGCGGCCATCACCTCCTGGATTCGGGGCGCGGCGATCTCGTCGCCCGCCAGCCGCGACACGATCTCGCCGCGGCGGACCACGAGTACGCGGTTGCAGAGGGAGACGAGTTCGGGAACATCGTCGGAGATCATGAGCACACCCATCCCGTCACGCGCGGCCTCGCGGAGGATCTGCAGGATCTCCTCCTTTGAACCCACGTCGACGCCGACCGTCGGTCCGTTCAGGATCAGCACTCGCGGTTTGGTCGCGAGCCACTTGGCCAGCACGACGCGCTGCGCGTTGCCGCCGGACAGCGACCGCACGGGCGCTTCAACGCTGGAGGCCTTGATACGCAGGCGGGAGAAGAGACGCGAGATGGTCTCAGCCGTGCGCTTGCGGCTGAGAAGCACCTTGCCGACCGCGTGCTCGCTCAGGGAGCCCGCGATGATGTTGTCGGAGATCGACTTGTCGAGGAACAGGCCCTGTGTGAGCCGGTCCTCGGGCACGTAACCGATGCCAGCGTCGACGGAAGCCCGGATGCTCCCCGGCCGCACGGTGCGCCCGCCGACGGTGACGGTGCCGGATCGGGGGGTCAACAGCCCGAACAATGCGTCGGCGATCTCGCCGCGACCTGATCCGAGAAGCCCGGTGAGACCGAGTATCTCGCCCGGCTGCAGGTCGAACGAGACATCCGTGAAGGCGCCCGGAAGATCGAGGTGCTCGACGCGCAGCAACGGTTCGACGTCGTCATCGACCTCGACGACGACCCGGGAGTCGTCGACCTCACGACCTGTCATGGCGTGAGTGAGGGAGGCGACGTCGAACTCGTCGGCCGGGCCGCTCGCGACCAGGCGCCCGGAGCGCAGCACCGTGATGTCCTGAGACACCTGCAGGACTTCGTCGAGCTTGTGGCTGACGAACACCAGGGCGACACCGCGCTGCTGCAACCTCCGCACGAGGGCGAACAACCGCTCGACCTCGGAGTGCGTGAGCGCCGTCGTGGGCTCGTCCATGAAGATGACTCTGGCGTCCTGCACGAGCGCGCGGCAGATCGCGGTGAGCTGACGGTCGGCGACGGAGAGTCGTTCGACGTCGGAATCGAGGTCGAGACTCAGCCCCAGTTCCTCGACGATGCGCTGCGCCTCGGGCCGGCGCTTCTTCGCGCTGTAGAGCTTGCGTCGCGCGGCGATCGCGGCCGGGAGCACGATGTTCTCGGCCACGGTCAAGTTGGGGAAGAGCGAGAAGTCCTGGTAGATGACCTGGATGCCCGCACGGAGGGCCTGCGTCGGCGAGAGGTGTGCGAGCGGTTCGCCATCCAGCAGGATCTCGCCCGCCTCCGGCTTCTCGACGCCGCTGATGATCTTGATCAGCGTGGACTTGCCGCACCCGTTCTCGCCCGCCAGGCAGTGCACCCGTCCGGGGTGGAGGGTGATGGCGACGTCGTCGAGGGCGACGACCCCGCCGAAGACCTTCCGCACCCCCCTGACCTCGAGAACGGGCCTGGCCCCGCGAACGGAGTCGACCTGAGGAGAAGCGGGCCCCGTTCCGGGCGTCGGCTGCGCCTGTTCTGCGTTCATGTTCTTCCTCCGGGGCGGGGCCGCGCGCTGGCGACCCCGCCCTGAGTCGTGATGGACGTCGGGATCAGAAGTCGTAGTCGTCGACGTTGTCCTTGTCGACGATGACCGCGGCGTCGCCCACGTACACGTTGTCGAAGCCGTCGAGCTTCTTCAGGGAGTTGTACCCCTCGATACCGAGGTCGGTGCCGTCTGCGATCTCCTCGCCGTCGACGAGCAGCTGCGCGATCTTGAGCTGAGCCTTGCCCGCCATGGCGGGATCCCAGAAGAAGATCTTGTCGATCGAGCCGTCGACGATGTACTTCTTCGCCACCGACGGGATGCTCGTGCCCATCACACAGACTTGGTCCTCCAGGCCCGCTTCCTGCACCGCGCGAGCGATGCCGGCGACGTCAGTACCGGCCGAGCCCTGGAAGCCCTTGATGTCGGGGTACTTCGCGAGCAGCTCCTTTGCGCGCTGGTAGGCGACGCTCTCGTCTTCCTTGCTCTCCACAGGCTCTTCGACACGGGTCAGCTCGGGGTACTCGGCCTGCTGCTGGTCGTACGCGCCGCCGACCCAGTCCATGTGGGTCTTGGCCGTGAGCCCGCCGACGAAGGAGACGTACTGCCCGGAGTCGCCCATGCACTCGGCGAGGTTGTCCATGATCTTCGCCCCGTAGGCCCGGTTGTCGAACGCCTCGATATCGATGTCGGCGTTCTCGATACCGGCTGCTTCGTGGGCGACGACGACGATCCCCTGGTCCCGTGCCTGCTTGAGCACGGACTCGAGCGCCTCGGGCGAGTTGGGGACGACGGTGATCGCGGCCGGTGACTGCGCGATCAGGTCCTGGATGATCTGGATCTGCTTCTCGGGGCTCGCGTCGTCGGCCCCCTCCTGGCGCGCGTCGATCCCTGTCTCCTCGGCGAACTCCTTGACGCCGACCTCCATGCGGTCGAACCAGCCGACACCCGAGATCTTGACCACGGTGACCATCGCGCCGTCTTCGGCACCTCCACCGGCCTCGCCACCACCGGTGGTTCCGCCGACCTGACCGCAGCCGGCCAGGGCAAGCATGGCCACCGCGCCGAATCCGATCCCTGCAAGCAACTTCGTCTTACGCATGTTCCACTCCTTCGTGTTGAGCCAGTGTTAGTTTCCACCACCCCCAGGGAGGAATGGGAAGAAATCTCATCGCTGTGGAACAGTAAAACGTGATCCCTTCGCTTGTCAATGCGAAATCTCACACCTGTTGCTCAACCGTTGCGCAAGAGGGCCGGACGCGGAGCGCGGTTCGCTAGAGCGCGGGAACGGCTTCGATCTGCACGCCAGCCGCGCGCAACCCGACGAGCGCGGGGTGATCCACCGCACCATCCGTCACCAGAAGATCGACCTCACCCGGGCCGGCGACATTCGTCAGATGCACGCGGCCGAGCTTCGACGCGTCGGCGACGACGATGACGCGATCGCAGGCTTCGATCGCCGCGCGCTTCACCGCCCCCTCCTCATTGGAGTAGTCGGAGAGACCGCGCTTGCCGTCTACCCCGGAGACCCCCATGACGTACACGTCGCAGTTGTAGCGCTTGAATGCCTCGATCGACTCGGCACCGACCAGGCTGAGCTCGCCCGGCCGCACCCGCCCACCGGTGACGAGGATCGTGGTGTTGGGCTCGTCGTGGAGCTCGAGCGCGACGAGGATGCTCGGCGTGATAACCGTGAGCCCGAGCCCCTTGCCGACGATCGCCCGAGCCACGGCAAGCGCGGTGCTGCCGCTGTCGAGCACGACGGTCTCACCATGGTTGAGATGAGCGACGGCAGCGGCAGCGATGTTGATCTTCTCGCGCGCGCCCATCAACGCTCGCGAATTGAACCCGGGCTCCACCGCCGTTCCGTGCGCGGCGATCACACCGCCGGTCACCCGACGCACGCTGCCGCGCTCTTCGAGGAGCTCCAGGTCGCGACGGATGGTCATCTCGGAGACGTCGAACTCCAGGGCGAGAGCCTTGAACTCGGCCTCCCCGTCAGAGAGAACACGCTGCTCGATCAGCGCGCGGCGCTCGTGGGCTTCCATCCCTACCTCCTCGTGTGGCAGATCCCACCCTAGGCGACAAGCTTGTGTGAATGAATAACTTGTGCTTTGCTCGTCGTGAATCTTTCACAGTAACTGTGATCCATTCCGAAGAAACGAGGAAAGACATGCCCAACTGGCTCCCCGAGGTGTTCGGCACACAGAAGCCGATCGTGGCGATGCTCCACCTGGCTCCGCTCCCCGGCGACCCCGGCTACGACACCGTCGGCGGTGTCGCCGCGATCGTGGAGCGCGCCCGCGGCGAGCTCGACGCCCTGCAGAGCGGCGGCGTCGACGCCGTGATGATCTCGAACGAGTTCAGCCTTCCGTACCTGACGAAGACGGAGCCGATCACCGCGATCACGATGGCCCGCGTCCTCGGCGAGCTCCAGCGCGATCTCTCCGTCCCTTTCGGCGTGAACGTGCTGTGGGACGGCCGGGCCTCCATCGACCTCGCCACCGCAACCGACGCCGCCTTCGTCCGCGAGATCTTCACGGGTGTCTACGCCAGCGACTTCGGCCTGTGGAACACGAACGTCGGTGAAGTCGCCCGCCACCGCCACCGCATCGGCGCGGGGAACGTGAAACTGCTCTTCAACATCGTGCCGGAGTCGGCCACCTACCTCGCCGAACGCGACCTGGGCTCGATCGCCCGCACCACGGTGTTCGCGACCAAGCCCGACGCTCTCTGTGTCTCCGGGCTCACCGCGGGCGCGCCCACAGACACGCAGTCGCTGGCCATCGTGAAGGAGAACGCCGGAGATGTCCCCGTCTTCGTCAACACCGGCGTCCGGGCCTCCAACGTCGCCGATCAGCTCGCCGTCGCCGATGGCGCTGTCGTCGGAACGTACTTCAAGCAGGACGGCAAGTTCGAGAACCGCGCCGACCGCACGAGGGTCGAGGAGCTCATGGTCGCCGCGAAGGCGTTCCGGTCACAGCTCGCCTGAACCGCGACCACTGCGACCTGCGAACCGCCCCGATCCGCGTGAACCCCGGGGCGGTTCTGCGTGTGGGCCTCCGCGCTAGGGCCGCAACGGGAGGACGTCGCTCAGATCGGCGCGGGTCCCGGAGGCGTGGATGCGCCCGCCGGCCGCGGCCTCCGCCCATCGCTCGGTCCCGGTCGACACGGCGATCCAGGTCGCGGCATCCATCTCGACGACGTTGGGCGGCGTGCCCCGGGTGTGACGGGGTCCTTGGATGACCTGCACCGCACCGAACGGGGGCACCCGCACCTCGACGCTGTTGCCCGGCGCCTTCTCGTCCAGCAGCTGCAGCAGGTAGCGCACGGCGGTGGCGAGGTCGGAGCGCTGCGGCTTCACCCCCGAGGCATCGGCGGCACGGACGGCATCGAGCGCGACGCGTCCGTCCGTGATGTCGATCTTCCTGGCCATCTCTCCAGACTACGTCCGACGTCGCGCGACGAGTCCTAAGCTCGAACGCATGAGCATGCATCCCCAGGGCGCCCGCGCCGAGCTGCTCGCGGCCGTCGCCGACCATTCCTGGGGCGTGCGCATCCCGCAGCTCGCCGATCCGCAGAGCGCTCACGACGCGGCCGTGCTCATCCTGTTCGGCGTGCTCGACCGCATCCCCGCCCCCACGGCCGGACCCGCCGTCGCCCGCGACCTCGACGTGCTGCTGCAGCGCCGCGCACCCACCCTCTCCTCCCACCCCGGTCAGGTCTCGTTCCCGGGCGGCCGTGTCGAGCCGGATGACGCCGATGCCGTGGCCACAGCCCTGCGCGAAGCCGAGGAGGAGACCGGGCTCGATCCGGACGGAGTGGAGATCCTGGCCACGCTCCCCGTGATTCCGCTCGCCGCCAGCAACCACCTGGTGACCCCGGTGCTGGCCTGGTGGCAGTCGCCGTCGCGGGTCGTGGCCGTCGACCACGCCGAGACCGTCGAGGTGTTCCGCGTCCCTGTCGCCCAGCTCCTCGACCCGGCCACCCGGTTCACCTCGACCCTCACACGGATGGGCCACACCTTCCGCGGCCCCGCCTTCGACGTCGACGGCACGATCGTGTGGGGCTTCACCGCGATGGTGCTCGACGCCCTGTTCGACGCCGCCGGCTGGACCGTGCCCTGGGATGCCTCCGTGGAACGGACCGTCGCCCTCTGAGCCCGGTCGACCCCGGAGCCCGATCGCCCCCGGAGTCCGGTCGGCCTCGGAGCCCGGTCGACCTCGGTCACAACTCAGGAAGGATGCGGCGAAAGCGGCGGACACGCCGCGGATGCTCGCCGGCCGGAGAGATTCCTCCTGAGTTGTGAACACCGAACACCGAACACCCGACCACCTGAAACCCGGACCGTGAGCCTCGGTAGTCTGGACGGGTGAAGATTCTCGTCCTCGGTTCCGGTGCCCGTGAGCACGCGATCATCCTCGCCCTGCGGGCAGAGCAGACGGAGCACGAGATCTTCGTCGCTCCGGGCAATGCCGGCATCGCGCAGGATGCGACCCCCGTCACGGTCGATCCTCTCGACGGCGCCGCGGTGACGGCCTTCGCGCATGAGCACGCCATCGACCTGGTCGTCGTCGGCCCCGAGGCCCCGCTGGTCGCCGGTGTCGCCGATGCGCTGCGGGTACGTGGCATCCCGGTGTTCGGCCCGGGCAAGGCCGCCGCTCAGCTGGAGGGTTCGAAGTCCTTCGCCAAGCGGGTCATGGACGCGGCGGGCGTGCCGACCGGTCGTGCTGTCCGTGCATCCACCACGGCCGAGGTCGAGTCCGCGTTCGACGAGCTCGGCGCACCGTACGTGGTCAAGGCCGATGGCCTCGCCGCGGGCAAGGGGGTCATCGTGACGTCCGACCGTGCCGACGCCCTCGCACACGCCGAGCAGTACCTTCCCGCCGGGCCCGTCCTCATCGAGGAGTTCCTCTCCGGCCCCGAGGTCTCGCTGTTCTTCCTCAGCGACGGCGACACGGTGCGCGCACTCAGCCCCGCTCAGGACTTCAAGCGCGCACTCGACGGTGACGCCGGACCCAACACCGGTGGCATGGGCGCGTATTCGCCGCTGCCGTGGCTCGCCGAGCAGTTCGGCAGCGAGCGGGCTTTCGTCGAAGAGGTCACCCGTGACGTGGCTCTCCCCGTGGTGCGGCAGCTCGACGCCGAGGGCACCCCGTTCATCGGGCTGCTCTATGCGGGGCTGATCCTCACCCCGGCCGGTGTGCGCGTGATCGAGTTCAACGCCCGCTTCGGCGACCCCGAGACGCAGATCGTGCTGCCCCGACTGGTGACCCCGTTGTCGGACCTGCTGTTCGCCGCTGCCTCCGGCACGCTCGAAGATCAGCCCGAGCCCGAGTTCAGCGACGACGTGGCGATCACCGTCGTGCTCGCCAGCGAAGGCTACCCCGAGGCGCCGCAGACCGGTCGTCCGATCGAGGGCCTCGCGGACGCTGCGTCGGTCGAGGGTGTGCGACTCGTGCACGCGGCGACCGCGAGCCCCGATGCACCGGGAGGATCGCTCATCGCGACGGGCGGCCGCGTGCTGAACGTCGTGGCCGTCGCCTCCGACTTCCGCACGGCGCGTGACCGCGCGTACGAGGCGATCTCCCGCATCTCCCTCGAGGGCTCGCACCACCGCACGGACATCGCCGCCCGCGTCGCGGAGTAGTCCTGCTCCGCCTCCGGACCGCAGACGCTCGCGGTGAGGCTAGCTCGCGGTGAGGCTGGTCCCCGAGATGTCGATCCAGTACCGCCGTACGCGGGGCAGCCCGGGCTCGGGGGCGTCGATCACGTCTTCGAGCTCGCCACCTGCACCCTCGATCGTCCGGATCGACCCCACGTTGTCGTCATCGCAGGTGAGCATGACCCGCTCATAGCCCTCGGCCTTCGCCAGGCGCAGCATCAGGCGGAGCGCCTCGCGTACGATCCCCTCCCGGCGTCGGGAGGGGATCACCGAGTATCCGATGTGGCCGCCGAAGCGACGAAGCCACTCGTTGAGCTCCCGACGGAACGCGATGAACCCGACGACCTCGTCACCCTCGGTGATCCAGAAGTAGTCGCACGGAACCCGCCCCTCCGGCAGCGCGGCACCGGGGGTAGCGAACAGCGCCGCCATCTCGACGAAGGCCTCGCACGCGGCACGGTCGGGCACCAGCCCCTTCTCGATACCGGCACCATCGACGTGTCCGCCCTCGAACTCGGCCACCGCGGAGGCCCAGGACTCGAACAAGTCGGTGGTCGGTCGGGAGAGCGCGATCGTCATCGCCTCAGCACACCAGACGGTGGTCGCCGGTGCAACTCACTCCGGGCCTTCGAATCGCGCAAACGGCCCGATCCGAGCCACGGATGCGACCATTCACGCGATTCGAAAGCCGGGGCCGGACTCAGGGAGCCGTGGTCTTGTCGTAGCGGCCGAGGAACAGCGAGGCGATGAGGGCGATCCCCATGACACACGCCGGCAGCAGGATCGACTGCGCCATACCGGCGGCGAACCCGTCGGCCACCTGCGGCGGAAGCGTCCCGCCCGTCGAGATGCCGGACGGCGCATCGGCGAGACCCGGGAGGTTCGCCTCCAGGCGCGACTGCATGAAAGCCGCGATGGATGCCGAGCCGATGACCGATCCGATCGTCCTGGTCGTGTTGTAGATGCCCGCACCCGCACCGGCCTGGCGCGGAGGGAGCTTGCGCGTCGCCGTGGTGGCGAGCGGGCCCCACATGCCCGCGTTGCCGATGCCCATCAGGGCGGACGGCAGCAGGAACATCCAGATCGGGGTGTCCATGTTGATCAGGGCCGAGTACCAGACCAGCGCGCCGGCCACGCAGAGCAACCCCGGGATGAGGATGATGCGCGGATCGACCCGGTCGAGCAGCTTGCCCGCGGCCGGAGCGAGCACACCCGAGAGCACGGCCATCGGGATCAGGAGCAGCGCCGCTTCGGTGGGCGTGAGCCCGCGCGCCGTCTGCAGGAAGAACATCATCGGCAGCGACATGCTCGTCACCGTGAAGCCGACCGCGGCGATCGCCACGTTCGCCCCCGAGAAGTTGCGGTCGCGGAACAGCTCGAGCGGGACCAGCGGCTCACTCCGGGTCTTGGCCTGCTGCAGGATGAAGAGGCCGAGGACCACCAGCCCGGCGATGATCAGGCTCCACACCGAGATGGGTCCCCAGATGACGCCCCAGTCGTACTTCTCGCCCTCCTGGAGTCCGAACACGAGGAGGAAGAGGGCCACGGCGCTCAGCACCACGCCCACGATGTCGAAGCGGTGCGGGTGCGTCGCGAGCTTCGGGACCAGGCGCCAGGCGAGCACGAACGCGACGATGCCGACCGGGACGTTCACGAAGAAGATCCACTCCCAGCCGAAGCCGTCGACCAGCAGGCCTCCGACGAGCGGGCCGACCAGGGTGGCGACACCGGCGGTCGCGCCCCACAGTCCCATCGCGGCACCGCGGCGCTCAGGCGGGAACGTGCGGGTGATCACGGCCATCGTCTGCGGGGTCATGAACGCCGCACCGAGCCCCTGCACCGCGCGGGCGACGATGAGCCCCTCGAGTGTGGTGGAGAGTCCGCACCAGAGCGAGGCGAGCGTGAAGATCGCGAGACCGATCAGGTAGATGTTCTTCGGGCCGAAGCGGTCGCCGAGGCGTCCGGTGATCAGCAGCGGCACGGCGTAGGCGAGCAGGTAGGCGCTCGTGACCCACACCACGTTGTCGAGGTTGTTCGTGTTCGGGTCGAGCGCCGCCTTGATGGCCGGGTTCGCGACCGACACGATCGTGGTGTCGACCAGGATCATGAAGAAGCCGATGACGAGCGCCCAGAGCGCAGGCCAGGGACTCGTGGGCTTGTGCCCGAGGGAGTAGGTGCCGGTCGACGGACCGGAGGACGAGGGCGCGGACACCGGTGGGCGGTCTCCGGCACGAGGAGCATCGGTCATTGCTGTGCAGCCTTTCGCTGAGCGCGGTAGCGGTCTGAGTTCTGGAATGCCGTGGGACCCCACGGCAGGGCGTCGGCCTCGAGGCGTTCGAGGAGGGAGTCGAGCCAGCGGAGCTCCGCCGCCAGCAGCGCTTCCTGACGCTCGATCTCGACGAGGACCTGTTCGGGAACCGCGTGATTCCTGGCATTCGCCAAGCCGTCGCGATGCCGGATGTGGTCGTCGACCAGGGCGACCCGGTGCGCGCCCAGAAGCTCGATGACGTCCGGACGCTCGAGGTTGTGCGCCTCGGCGAGCGCGATCCGGAACTCGGCGGGGCGGTCGATGCGGGGCAGCTCGCGCTGCACCCACGTGACGACCGCTTCGCGTCCGGCATCCGTCAGGGAGTAGGTCGTGCGCTCCGGACGGTTGCCGTCGCGGTCGATGCCGAGTTCATCGATCAACCCTGCACGATGCAGCCGGGAGACCGTGTGGTACAGCGTCCCGTTCGTGATCGTGAGGAGCCGGTCGTCGTGGCGGGCCCGCATGAGACGCACCATCTCGTAGGGGTGCATGTCACCCTCGCGCAGCAGCGCGAGCACCATCACCCCCATCGGGGTGAGGCGATCGACGGCATCCTTCTTCATGGGTCCCCTCAAATAGTCCATGTGGACTATACGCCCATTTCGACCGCGGCGAGACCCCGTCCTGTCGCCGACACCCCGTCCTGTCGCCGAGACCCCGTCGCAGTTACGGCGGTACGGCGGGGTCTCGGCGACGAACGGGGGTCTCGGTGGGACCCGCCCGACGGAACCGGGATAATGAGCGGGTGAGCATTCCTTCAGAAGGCACGGCACAGAGCATCCCCGGCTGGCGGCACATCTACTCGGGCAAGGTCCGCGACCTGTACGCCTCGGAAGACCCGGCGGACACCCGCATCCTCGTCGTCGCCTCCGACCGGGTGAGCGCCTTCGACTTCGTGCTCTCTCCCGGCATCACCGACAAGGGCGCCCTGCTGACGCGTCTGAGCCGCTGGTGGTTCGCCCAGCTCTCCGACTTCCCCAACCACATCGCCGCGGGTGAGCTGCCCGAGGCCGTCGCCGATCGCGCCATGCTCGCACAGTCGCTCGAGATGCTGCCGATCGAGTGCGTCGTGCGCGGCTACATCACGGGGTCGGGCTGGGTCGAGTACCAGGAGAGCGGCACCGTGTGCGGCATCCCGCTGCCCGCGGGCCTGCACAACGGCGACCGGCTGCCGGAGCCCCTGTTCACCCCGGCCTACAAGGCGCCGATGGGCGAGCACGACGAGAACATCACGTTCGAGCGCGCCGTCGAGCTGGTCGGCGCCGACCGTGCGGCCGAACTGCGCGACACCTCCCTCGCGATCTACACGGCTGCGGCCGCCATCGCCGAGGAGAAGGGCCTGATCCTCGCCGACACCAAGTTCGAGTTCGGGACGGATGCCGACGGCACCCTGCGCCTGGCCGACGAGGTACTCACGAGCGATTCGTCGCGGTACTGGGATGCCGAGGCCTGGCGTACCGGCAACACCCCGAGTGCACGGATGGCGAGCTTCGACAAGCAGATCGTGCGCGACTGGCTGGCCGCGAACTGGGACCAGCAGGGCGAGCCGCCGCTGCTTCCGGACGATGTGGTCGCACGCACCGCCGACCGCTACCGCGAGCTGATCGAGCGCCTCGGTGCCTGACCCGTCCCGCTGTGCGCTGCTCGCACGCCCGCGTGTGCTGCTCGCACGCCCGCGTGTGCTGCTCGGATGCATGACGATCCGACGGATGCATGACGATCGGCCGCAAGCCGCTCCTGCATCCGTCGTGCACACCTGCATCTGAACCTGCACGCCGACCGGCGGAGAGGAGCGTCCGCACTCAGGGAACCCTCAGGAATCGATAGTGTTGCTCCAGCACTCCTGCCATCCCCCGAACCTCTGAGGAGCCCGCATGGCCCTGTGGAAGCTGCACGGAAACGGCCGCACGGTCGAACCCGACGCCGTCGTCCGTCCCGATGAGCGCCTGAACTGGCCGGCGACGATCGCGATCGGACTCCAGCACGTCGTCGCGATGTTCGGGGCCACGTTCCTGGTGCCGATCATCACCGGCTTCCCGGTCGCCACCACCCTGCTGTTCAGCGGTGTCGGCACGATCCTGTTCCTGCTGATCACCCGCAACAAGCTGCCCAGCTACCTCGGCTCTTCCTTCGCCTTCATCGCACCGGTCACGGCCGCGACCGCCTCCGCGAACATGGGCACCGCCCTGGCCGGCATCGTGGCGGTCGGCGTGCTCCTGGCGATCATCGGCGTCGTGGTGCACACGGTCGGTGTGAAGTGGGTCGATCGCTTCCTTCCGCCGGTCCTCGCGGGGACCATCGTCGCCCTCATCGGGTTCAACCTCGCCGGCGCAGCGCACAACAACTACGCCGCAGCGCCCGTGACCGCGACCTTCACCCTCGCGATCACGATCCTCTTCGCCGTCGTCTTCCGCGGTTTCCTCGGACGCATCTCGATCTTCCTCGGCGTGATCGCGGGCTACATCTTCGCGGGTTTCCGGGGGGAACTGGACTTCACAGCCGTCGAGAAGGCGGACTGGATCGGGCTGCCCACCTTCACCTTCCCGAACTTCACCGAGCCCGGCACGCTGACGGCGCTGGCGATGTTCCTCCCCGTCGTCCTGGTGCTGATCGCGGAGAACGTCGGCCACGTGCGCGGCGTCGCGACCATGACCGGTGATGCGAGCGTGAACCAGCAGACCGGCAAGGCCCTGATCGCCGATGGTGTCTCGACCACCCTGGCCGGCTTCTTCGGCGGATCCGGAACCACGACCTACGGAGAGAACATCGGCGTGATGGCCTCCACCCGCGTCTACTCCACCGCCGCGTACTGGGTGGCCGGAGCCGCCGCGATCCTGCTCAGCCTCTCGCCCAAGTTCGGTGAGGTCATCAACTCCGTGCCCGCCGGAGTGCTCGGTGGCGTGACCACCGCACTGTACGGCCTCATCGGTGTCATCGGCATCAAGATCTGGGTCGACAACCGCGTCGACTTCTCCCGGCCCGTCAACCAGTACACGGCAGCCGTCGCGCTGATCATGGCCGTCGGCGGGTTCATGATCAAGGACGAGGCCTCCGGCTTCGAACTCGGCGGAATCGTCATCGCCACGGTCGCGGCGATCCTGATCTACCACCTGGGGAACCTGATCGCCCGCCTGCGCAAGACCGGTGCTGACGACCCCCGTCCGCTCGCGGCCGTCGGCCCGCTCGGCGGCGACCCCGAGTAACCGGCTCCCCCGCGGGTTCGTCCGCCGGTTCGTCCGCCGTCGTTCGTCCGCCCCCGCGGTTCACAACTCCGCAGAAGTAGCCCGAATCCCGCTTCATGCGGCCGGTTCGGCCCGGAACGGCTACGTTTCTGCGGAGTTGTGAACGCGACTCAGTCGATGACCGCGAGCACGCCGTCGGCCGAGACCGTCGCGGAGAGCGCAACGCGCTGTGAAAGCGTGCCGGCGCGATGGGCTTCGACCGTCGTCTCCATCTTCATGGCGTCGATGACGGCGACCGGATCGCCCTGTGCGACCTCCGCGCCCTCCTCGACGAGCCAGCGCACGAGCGTGCCCGGCACGGGCGAGCACAGCTCGGTCGGATCGGCGGCGGGCGTGGGCACGGCAGCGCCCGTCGACGGCCCGAGTCCTGCGAGCAGAGCCGCCGGGAGCCCGAGCATCACCCGCCGTCCGTCGATCTCGACCGGGAAGCGCTGCAGCACGGCGTCTGGCAGCGCGGACGGGCGGGGCTGCATCTCCAGCTTCGGCAGCAGCGCGCTCTCGATCCACTGCGTGTGCACCGCGAAGGTCTCGGTGGCGAACGCCGCATCGTCGAGGGCGAGCAGGTCGAACGGGATGACCGTCGCCGGCCCCTCCACCACGAGCTCACGCACCGCCCGGCGCGCCCGCACGATGGCCGCGTCGCGGGACTCCGCGTGCACGATGAGCTTGGCGATCATCGAGTCGAAAGCCGGCTGGACGACGTCGCCCTCATCGATGCCGCTGTCCCACCGCACGCCGGGGCCACCGGGGATCCGCAACCGCTCGACGCGACCGGGGCTGGGCAGGAATCCGCGGCCGGGGTCCTCGGCATTGATCCGGAACTCGAACGCGTGGCCGACGGGGTCGGGCGTCTCGGTGAACGACGGACCTTCCCCGAACGCGATCCGGAACTGCTCGCGCACCAGATCGACCCCGGCGACCGCTTCGGTGACCGGATGCTCCACCTGGAGCCGGGTGTTCACCTCGAGGAAGGAGATGGTGCCGTCTGCGGCCAGCAGGAACTCCACCGTGCCTGCCCCGCGGTAGGAGACCTCGGCGCAGATCGAGCGTGCGGCGTCGTGGAACCGGGTCCGCTGTGCGACGGATAGTCCGGGCGCGGGGGCTTCCTCGATGAGCTTCTGGTTGCGACGCTGCATCGAGCAGTCACGATCGCCGACGATGACGACACCGCCGCGTCCGTCGCCGAGCACCTGGACCTCGATATGACGCGGGCTCTCCAGGAACCGCTCCACGAAGCACTCGCCTCGACCGAACGCCGCGATGGCCTCGCGGGTGGCCGCATCGAACGCCTCCGCCACCGCGGACAGCTCGCGCACGACCTTGAGTCCACGCCCGCCGCCGCCGAAGGCCGCCTTGATCGCGATCGGGAGACCGTGTTCCTCCGCGAAAGCCACCGCCTCCGCCGCGCCGGCCAACGGCTCATCGGTTCCGGCCGCCAGAGGGGCACCGACCTGCTGAGCGATGCGACGCGCGGTCATCTTGTCTCCGAGCGCGTCGATGCTCGCGGGCGTCGGACCGATCCAGACCAGCCCGGCCCCTTCCACCGCTCGCGCGAACGCGGCGCTCTCCGACAGGAATCCGTATCCGGGATGCACGGCGGTCGCCCCCGACTGCCGTGCGGCGGCGAGCAGCGCGTCGATGGAGAGGTAGGTGTCGGCGGCCGTGGTGCCGACGAGACCCACGGCCTCGTCGGCGAGGCGCACGTGCAGGGCGTCGACGTCCTGGTCGGCGTACACCGCGATCGATGCGTAGCCGGCTTCGGCACAGGCACGGATGACGCGCACGGCGATCTCTCCGCGATTGGCGATCAGGACCCTCTGCGTGGTCGGCGCGGCGGTCATGAGGTCTCCTTGACGATGAAGCGAAGGCGCACGCCCGGTGGCAGCTGACCTGCGAGGTCGAGGCTGCGGTCCGTGAGTGCACCGATGATCGGGTATCCCCCGGTGAGGGGGTGGTCGGGGAGGAACAGCACCGGCTGCCCGTCGGGCGGCACCTGGATCGCACCGGTGACGGCGCCCTCGCTCGGCAGCTCCCCGCCGCGTGCGCGTTCCAGGGGCACCTCGCCGTGGAGCCGGATGCCGACCCGATCGGAGCGCGGCGTCACCGTCCACTCCTGAGCGGTGAGGGTCGCGAGCGCTCCGGCCGTGAACCAGTCGTCGCGGGGACCGAGTGTGATCTCGAGCTCGACGAGGTCGACCACGGCCGGCAGCTCACGGGGCAGGGCGTCGGGTTCGACCGGGTGCGAGGCGACGCCGCCCACCGGGATGACCGCGCCCGCGGTCAGCGCCTCGGGTCCGAGTCCGGCCAGGGTGTCGGCGGCGCGGCTGCCCAGTGCAGCAGCCACCTCCAGTCCACCGCGGACGGCGATGACATAGCGCAGTCCGCGCGCGGGATGGCCGAGGGTCAGCTCGTCGCCGTCGACCGTGGCGAAGGGCACACCGTGGGCCACGGAACGGACAGCGCCCTCGACGTCGGTCAGGCTGAGCGCACCGATCGCTCCGGTGACCGCGGCGACACCGGCTCCCCGGAATCGCAGCACCGCACCACCGACGCTCTCCAGCACCGCGGCCTCGGTCGCGTTGCCCACCGCGCGGTTCGCATCGTGCAGGGCCCGGCGGTCGGCTGCCCCGGATGCCGAGACCCCGAGTGCCGCGAAACCCGGGCGCCCGGCATCCTGCACCAGCAGCTGCAGCGACGGGCGGACCACTTCGACCGCAGCCTCTGTGCGGAAACCCAGAGCATCCGCATCCGTCTCGGCGTGTTGCTCCACGACACGCCCCGGGCGCACCGCGTCGTCTCCGTTTCGGCCCGATTCGTCCGAGCGACCCACACCCGGCCGAGCCACTTCGCGCACGTGCTCGAACCGCACGGAGGTGCCGGGGGCCAGGAGTGCGGGAGGGTCACGGTCGATGTCCCACATCACGGCGTCCGTGCGGCCGATCAGCTGCCATCCTCCGGGGCTCTCGCGCGGATACACCCCGGTGAACGCGCCCGCGAGTGCGACGGACCCGGCGGGCACGCGCGTGCGCGGCGAGGAGCGGCGCGGCACGTCGAACAGGGGATCGCTGCTGACGACGTAGCCGAATCCGGGGGCGAAGCCCGAGAACGCGACCCGCCAATCGGCAGCGAGGTGCCGGTTCACCAGTTCCTCCGTCGAGACCCCGAGCAGGGTCGCCGCTTCGTCGAGGTCTTCACCGTCGTACCGCACCGGCACGACGGCCTCGCCCGCGTCCGGGAGCTGCGCGGTGTCGATATCCACGGCCGCGAGCGCGGTCGCCAGCTCGACGGCGGAGACTCGCAGCGGATCGAAGCGCACGAGCACGGTCCGGGCACCGGGGATGCGCTCGACCACCCCGGGCACTCCCTCCCACGCGAGGTTCAGGCGCATCGCCTCGTCGAGGTCGGCCGCCTCGACGAGCAGAGCATGATCGGATGCCGTGAGGATGCGCATCAGACGAGGTACTCCGCATCCGGAACGTCCGTGACGAACATATATCCCGGCGCGTGCGTGATCGCGAACGGCGGCTTCGAGGCCATGATCGCGGCCTGCGGGGTGACCCCGCATGCCCAGAACACCGGCACCTCGCCGGCACGGATCTCCGGGGCGTCACCGAAGTCGGGGCGTGCCAGATCGTCGATCCCGAGCGACACCGGATCCCCGATGTGCACCGGAGCGCCGTGCACCGCCGGAGTACGGCCGGAGATCTGCACGGCATCCGCCACCCGATCCGCAGCGATCGGTCGCATCGACACGACCATCTCGCCGCTCAGCCGTCCCGCCGGCGTACACGGCACCGCTGTCCGGTACATCGGCACGTTGCGTCCGAGCTCCTGGTGGCGGATCGGGATCCCCGCCTGCACGAGACCGGATTCGAACGTGAAGCTGCATCCGATCAGGAACGACACGAGGTCCGGATGCTCCGCCCAGGCCTCGGTCGCGTCGGAGACCTCCTCCGCCAGCTCTCCGTCGCGCCAGACGCGATAGCGGCCGATATCCGTGCGGATGTCGCTGCCGGGCGCGAGCCGGGACTCCACCTGCCCCTGTTCGATGACCTCGAGCACCGGGCACGGCTTCGGGTTCCGCTGCGCGAAGAGCAACGTCTCGAAGGCCCAGTCGGCCGGCACCGCGATGAGGTTCGCCTGGGTCAGCCCCACCGCGACGCCGCTGGTCGGCTCGGCGTGCCCCGCCCGGATGGCGGCACGCGCCGCACGCGCATCGGCGAGCTGATCGGCGGTGGCGAGGACGGTCATGTCAGGCGCCCGTGAACGGGGCGATCGTGATGCCGGCGTCCTGCAGCATCCGCTTCGTCTCGGCGGCCATCGCCACCGAGCCGGGGCTGTCGCCGTGCACGCAGATCGACTGCGCGGCCACGGGCACATCGGTGCCGTCGATCGCCCGGATCACACCGTCGGCGGCCAGGCGCACCATGCGCTCGGCGACCGCGGCCGGGTCGTGCAGCACGGCCCCCTCCTCGGTGCGCGACACCAGCTGCCCGTCCGGCTGATAGGCGCGGTCGGCGAACGCCTCCGCTGCAACGGCGAGCCCTGCCCGCTCGGCGACGTCGAGCACGACGCCTCCGGACAGGCCGAGCAGCACCAGGCTCGGGTCGATCGCACGGATCGCGGCCACGACGTCCTTCGACTGACGCTCGTCCCGCGCGATCGTGTTGTACAGCGCACCGTGCGGCTTGACGTAGGCGACCCGTCCGCCGACCGCGGAGGCGACCCCCATCAGTGCGCCGAGCTGATACTCGACGTGCGCCTGGAGCGTGGCCGAGTCGATGTCGACCTTCGTGCGTCCGAAGTTCTCGTAGTCGCGGTAGCCGGGGTGCGCGCCGATCACGACCCCGCCCTGGACCGCGGCCGCGAGCGTCTGCCGGATGCCCTCCGGACTGCCGGCGTGGAAGCCGCACGACACGTTCGCACTCGTGACGAGGCGGAGCATGCTCGCGTCGTCGCTGACGATCCGGTCGGCGACGTTCTCGCCGAGATCCGAGTTCAGGTCGATCGAGGTCATGCGATCACGCTCCGATTCCGAGGAAGGCGAAGATGGGGCCGACCGAGACGATCCCCATGTACCAGGTCAGCAGCGTCACGAGCGTACCGGCGATCAGCAGCCACATCGGGTACTTCTTCGAGCCGAGCAGATCGCGACGGAACCAGCCGATGTACATGAACACCGTGAGGCCGATCGGCAGGATCAGACCGTTGAAACCGCCCACGAAGACGAGGATCGCCGCGGGTGCCGTGCCGATCGACAGGTACACCGCCAGCGACACCACGATGAACGCGACGGTCGCGAGCTGCAAGGGCCAGCCGCCCCTGAGCTTCTTCGTGAAGGTGGAGAGGAACGTGGCCGACGTGTACGCCGCACCGATGACCGAGCTGATCGCGGCGGCCCAGAAGATCGCGCCGAAGATGCGCAGTCCGGCGTCGCCGAGCACCGCGCCGAACGCCTGCCCCGCGGGGTTCGCGGCCTGACTCGACAGGTCGAGAGTGACGCCGGAGGCCACGACGCCGAGGATCGCGAGGAACAGGACGTAGCGCATGATGCCCGTGACGAGGATGCCGTTGGCGGCGGCGCGCATCACCGGACCGGCGCGCTCGGGTCCGGTATGCCCGGAGTCGAGGTAGCGGTGTGCACCGGAGTAGGTGATGTAGCCGCCGACCGTTCCACCGACGATCGTGGTGATGGTGGCGAAGTTCAGCTCGTCCGGGAGGAAGGTCTGGGAGAGCGCTTCGCCCAGCGGCGGCTGCGCGATGAAAGCCACGATCAGGGTCATCACGATCATGCCGAGGCCGAGCACGATCAGGACGACATCCATCACCCGCCCCGCCTTCTTGATCAGGAAGATGATGATCGCCAGCGCTGCGGTGAGTGCGCCTCCGAGCTTCGGATCGATGCCGAGGAGCGCGTTCATGCCGAGCCCGCCACCGGCGATGTTGCCGATGTTGAACGCGAGTCCGCCGATCACGACGAGGACGGCGATCACGTGTCCGGAGAAGGGGATGGCGCTGTTGGCGAGTTCGCCGGCGCGCTTGCCCGACGAGGTGATCATGCGCCACACGTTCAGCTGCACGGCGATGTCGACCAGGATCGAGACGAGGATGGCGAAGGCGAACGCCGCCCCCATCGTCGCGGTGAACGTCGCCGTCTGGGTGATGAAGCCGGGGCCGATGGCACTGGTGGCCATGAGGAAGATCGCACCGAGGACGGCGCTGCGGCCGGCGCGCTTCTTGACGGCGGCCAGGCGGACTTCGTCTTCCGGGGAGAGGGACGCGGTGGACTGCTCGGACATGGAGGGGGATTCCCATCGTCGTTGGTGGGTGTCGGGTGACCCCCAGTGTAGAACGGATAGACACTGATTGTTCAACAATATTGTTTCGGCTGTGCTACGAAGACGTTGCCCGAGTGTGATTTCCGGGGAGGATCCTCGAACGATCGATTCCTTCGCCACCTACGATGAAGGCATGAACCAGCAGGGCATGCTCCCCGATGTGCTCCGTCAGCGCATCATCGACGGCGACTTCGCTCCGGGATCGCGGCTGTCCGAGTCGGCCCTCGCCGAGCAGTTCGACGTCTCACGCAACACCCTCCGCGAAGCCTTCCGCGCTCTCGCTGAACAGGGGCTGCTGGAGCACATCCCGCACCGTGGCGTCTCCGTCGCCTCCCCGTCGATCGCCGACGTCATCGACATCTATCGGGCCCGTCGCGTGATCGAATGCTCCGCGCTGCTGCAGTCGGAACCCGAGCACCCGGCCGTCCAGCGGATGAAGGTCGCGGTCGAGTCCGCGGAAGCGGCCCGGGCCGAGGCGGCGGACGACCCTCGGGCCTGGCGCCGGGTCGGCAGCGCCAACATGGCCTTCCACGTCGCACTGGTCGATCTCGCCGACAGCCCCCGACTGGCCCGCACGTATCGCGATCTGGCGGCCGAGCTCCGCCTGGTCTTCCTCAAGATCGACGACCCGCGTTCGCTGCACGAACCCTTCGTCCGCAAGAACCGCGCCGTGCTCGACGCGTTCCTCGCGCGCGGCCCGCAGGCCGGAGCCACCGAGCTCGAGCGCTACCTCGTGCAGTCGGAACGCGTGGTGCTCGGCGCCTTCGCCCGCATGCGCCTGCAGTGAGCGACCCCGCACCGCGCCTCAGGCGGTGCCCCCGGGCGGGTGCGGACCCGACTCGAGCGCTCCGGTCGCTCGCGGACGCCGTTCGCCGTCCCGCAGTCGCACGGGCGGGACAAGGGGCGCGGCGGGTGCGGGCAGTCCATATCGGCGGTAGACCCAGCGTCGCGCGTCTTCGAGTGGATACGTGTCACCGAACACCGCGAACTTCACGAAGACGCCTTCGAGGGTGCTGCGGAACATGATCTCCTCGAGCTCCGGATCCTCGGCGCCCCGCGCGCGGAACAGCTCACGCATGGCATCCTCCGCTGCCGTCACGCGTACCTCGTGTCGGACCTCCGACTCGGCGAACAGCCGGTGCGTCGACGGCTGCTGCTGCATCGCGAGCACCGCCCGCTCCAGCGGTGTCGCGTAGCCCGTCGCCCCGAGCGCCCCGTCGATCACGGCAGCGAGCATCTCGTCCGGCGTGCCTTCGACCCGGGCGAAGCCGAGCACGGTCTCGAACCAGCGATCGATGACGGCCGCGATGAGCTGGTCCTTGCCGCCGAAGTGATAGTTGACGAGCCCCTGGGCCACACCGGCGCGCGTCGTGATCTCCGCGATGCTGGCACCGGCGACACCGCGTTCGGAGAAGGCCGCGATCGCCGCCCGCAGGATGCTCTCCCTGTACGTTCGCGCGCCCGCCGATACTGCTCGTCGGAACGTGCCATGCGGCTTCCCCCCTCCCGTGTTCCGCCGTGTCCTTGCCCCCGATCACGTGCCGCCCGAGTCAGGCCGAGGCGCGCACCACGAGTTCGGTGGACAGGATCGTCGTGGTGGGCGGGTCCTCGCCCGCGAGACGCGACAGCAGGACCCGGGCCATGGCCTCGCCCTGCGCGTACATCGGCTGACGCATCGTGGTCAGCTGCGGATCCGTGCTGACGGCGACCGACGAATCGTCGAAGCCCACCAGGGCGATGTCCTCCGGAACCCGCAGGCCCGACGCACGCAACGCCGTCAAGGCACCACGGGCCATCAGGTCGCTCGCGACGAAGATGGCGTCGGGGCGCCCGCCCGCGAGAAGGCGTCGAGCGGCGTCCGCCCCGCTCGTCTCGCTGTAGTCCCCCTCCTCCTCCGCGTACGGGGAGAGACCGGCATCCTTCAGCGCCTCGCGGAAACCCTGCACGCGGTCGACCGACGCGACCATCGTCAGCGGCCCGGAGATCGTCGCGATGCGCGTACGGCCGATGTCGATCAGGCGCTGGGTGGCGTTGCGCGCTCCGGTGACGTTGTCGACGTCGACCACGTAGTCGCCCTCATGTCGTCGCACCGGCCGACCGCCGAAGACGACGGGGACGGCATCCGCGATCCGATCGACGAAGGCGTCGCTCGTGTGATGCGAGACGATCAGCGCGCCGTCGACTCCGCCGTTGCGCACGAAACTGGTCATCTTGTCACCGGGATCGTCGCTCGCGATCAGCAGGTTGAGCAGGTAGTCCGAGCTGCCGAGCGCCCCCGTGATGCCGGCGACGATCGCTGCGAAGAACGGGTCGCCGAAGAAGCGGGTCGTGTCCTCGGGGATGATCAGGGCGATCGCGTGCGTCTGCCTCGACGCCAGCGAGCGTGCCGCACGGTTGGGCACGTAGTTCAGCTCGTCGATCGCGGCCCGCACGGCGGCCAGGGCCTCCGGGCTCACGGACGTCGATCCGTTCACCACCCGCGACACGGTGGACCGGGATACTCCGGCGGTGGATGCCACCTCTTCGATGGTCGCTCGGGGCGACATCAGCGTACGCACTCTTCCATCGCCCTATTGTCGCTGACCATCTCCCTTCGAATCACGCAAATGGTCGCATCTCGACCAACGGATCGAGCCATTCACGCGATTCGAACGGGGAGGAGGCCGCACTACAGAGCGCGAGCGGCGATGATCCGGGCGTACTCGCGACCGGAGTCCTTGAGCGTGCGCTCCTGGGTGTCGTAGTCGACACGGACGATGCCGAAGCGCTTGTCGTAGCCCCACGCCCACTCGAAGTTGTCGAAGAGCGACCAGTAGAAGTAGCCGCGCACGTCGACACCCGCTTCCGCCGCATCGAGCACCGCGCCGAGGTGCAGACGCAGGAATTCGGTGCGGTCGGCATCGTGCACACGCTTCTCGTCGCCCTCGACCACCACGACGTCGTCATAGGCCGCGCCGTTCTCGGTCATGGAGAGCACGGTGCCCGCAGGCTCGGCGTATTCGGTCCAGATCCGCTGCAGCACGCGGGTGAGGCCCTCGGGCTGCACCTCCCAGTTCTGCGCGGTGCGCGGCAGACCCCGCTCGACCGCGTGGATGCCCTCGCTGGACGGATACGGGCTGCGCCGGACGCGATCGGTGTCCGGCTCCGCGGAGACCGGCCCCTCGGCCGGTGCCGTGCCGGACACGAAGTCGCCGTGGTAGTAGTTCACGCCCTGGGTGTCGATGCGCTGCGCGATGGTCTCGAGGTCACCGTCGTGGACGGACGCCTCGAACCGCGCGACCGCCTCGGCATCGACCGCACGGATGTCCTCGACGATGTCGGCCGGATAGCTGCCGCGGTAGATCGGATCGAGGAACCAGCGGTTGAACTGCCCGTCCACCCGGCGGGCGGCATCGACGTCGGCCGGGTTCTGCGGATCGGCAGGATCGGCGACCGTGTGGTTCAGCGTGATGCCGAGGTTGAGCGACGCATCGCGACCGCGCAGCTCCTGCACGGTGCTGCCGTGTGCGAGCAGCAGATGGTGCGCGGCGAGCAACCCCTCCGCGACGCTGGTGTGACCCGGCGCGTGCTCGCCCGCCGTGTAGGAGAGGAACGACGAGCACCACGGCTCGTTCAGCGTCGTCCACACGTTCACCCGGTCGCCCAGCGCATCGTGCATCGTTCCCGCGTAGTCGAGGAACCGATCGACCGTGTCACGGTTCGTCCATCCCCCGCCCTCCTGCAGCGCCTGCGGCATGTCCCAGTGGTACAGCGTCAACCAGGGCAGGATGTCGGCGCCGAGGAGTTCGTCGATCAGTCGTTCGTAGAAGTCGACCCCGGCGGGGTTCACCGCACCGCCGTCCGGCCGCACCCGCGACCACGACGTCGAGAACCGGTACGTCTGCAGGCCGAGCTCCTTCATGAGCGCGACGTCCTGCGGGTAGCGGTGGTAGTGGTCGCAGGCCACGTCGCCGTTCTCCGCGCCGATCACGGCACCGGGCACACGGGCGAACGCATCCCAGATCGACGCGGTGCGCCCGTCCTCGAACGCGGCCCCCTCGATCTGGTACGCCGCCGTCGCGGCACCGAAGAGGAAGTTCTCGGGGAAGGAGCGGGTCATACGGGTCATCCTTTCACCGCGCCCGCCATGATGCCACTGACCAGCTGGCGACCCGCGACCACGAAGAGCACGAGCAGCGGAAGGGTCGCGAGCACCGCGCCGGCGAGCACGATCGAGTAGTCGATGTAGTACCCCGACTGCAGCTGGCTGAGGGCCGTCTGAAGGGTCGGGTTCTGAGGGGAGAGCACGATCAACGGCCACAGGTAGTCGGTCCACGCGGTCATGAAGGTGAAGAGTCCGAGGATCGCCATGGCCGGTCGCGCCGCCGGGAGGCCCACGGTCAGGAAGGTCCGGAACTGGTTCGCCCCGTCCATCCGCGCGGCCTCGATCAGCTCGTCCGGGATCACGTCGACCAGATACTGGCGCATGAAGAAGACACCGAACGCGGTGACCAGGGTCGGCACGATCACCGCGCCGATCGTCCCGGTCCAGCCGAGTTCGCGCATCAGCATGAACAGCGGGATGATGCCGAGCTGCGTCGGGATCGCCATGGTCGCGATCACGAAGATCATCAGCCCGTCGCGACCCTTGAAGCGCAGTTTCGCGAAGGCGTACCCGGCGAGCGTCGAGAACGTGACGACCGAGAGCGTGATGATGCCCGAGATCAGGAACGAGTTGCCGAGCGCGAGCCAGAACGGGATCGCATCGAACACCTGAGCCGCGTTGGTGAGGAAGTTCCCACCGGGGATCAACGGTAGCGTCTCACCTCGAGTGGCGTTCGTGCCGCTGGCGACCACCACCGACCACCACAGCGGATACACGCTGCCGATGATGAACGCGGCCAGGAGTCCGTAGGTGAGGAAACCGGGTCGGCTGCCGATGCCGGCGTTGCCCCCGGTCCGGGCCTGACGACGCCGGATCTTCTCCGGCACGCTGAGAGCCTGCGTGGCGGTCATCGGGTCCCCTCCTCGGTGCTCGTGCGCGCACGGCGACGGGCCGCGCGATTCTTCGGGGCGTCACCGGTGGAGATGCGCCGGGAGATCAGGAAGTTGATGACGCCGATGGCCACGATCAACAGGAAGAGCAGGATGGCGACCGCCGAGGCCTCGCCGAGGTTGCGGCGGAAGAAGGCGAGTTCCCACAGGAACAGGACCGTGGTCTGGAACTGCCGATCGCTGCCGCCGATGCCGCCGGCCGTCGAGACATCGAACAGGCGGGGCTCGGCGAAGATCTGCAGGCCGCCGATCGTCGCGGTGATGATCACGAAGATCAGCGTCGGACGGATCGTGGGGATCGTGATCGAGAAGAACCGCCGTGCGGCACCGGCGCCGTCGAGGGCGGCGGACTCGTACAGGTCGCGCGGCACGGCCTGCATCGCCGCGAGCAGGATGAGGGCGTTGTAGCCGGTCCAGCGGAAGTTCACCATGACCGCGATCGCGATGTGCGACAGGGCCGTGTTGTGCTTCCACTCCTGATCGGCGATCCCGACGAGATTGAGCAGGTTGTTGGCCAGACCGTCGGCCTCGTTGAAGATGCTCGAGAAGATGATGGCGACCGCGACCGGCGTGACCACGAACGGGATGAGCACACTCATCCGCCAGAACGTCGGGGCACGGAGTCCGCGGTCGAGGAGGTACGCGATCACGAGGGCGACGGCGAGCTGCGGGATGGCCGAGAGCAGGAAGATGCTCAGGGTGTTGCCGATCGAGTTCCAGAACATCGCGTCGCCGAGGATCTCGACGAAGTTGCCGAATCCGACGAAGTCCCCCTCCCCCTTGAGCAGGTCCCAGTCGTGCACGGCGACCCACACGGTGTAGAGCAGGGGGAACAGGCCGACCAGCCCGAACAGCAGGAAGAACGGCGAGATGTAGAAGTAGGGCGATGCGTTCTGGTCGAACCGCGAGACGCGATGACGCCAGGAGCGCTTCGACACGGCATCCTTCGCCGGAGGTGTCGTCTCGCGGTGCTCCGCGGGCGGGGCGGTGAGAGTCATGGGGTGTCCTTGTCCCGGAGGTCCGAGGGGTTCCGGTCGCAGTTTCGCTCGGAATGCACGGGCGATACCGAGCGAAACTGCGACCGGAAGGGGGATGTCCGCTGAGGTCAGCCGACGAGGTCGTTCAGCAGACCCATCGCCTGATCCCAGGCACCCTGCGTGTCGGTCTCGCCGCGGTCGAGGCTGCTGAGAGCCGGACCGAAGACGTTCTCCTGGATGACGGAGTCATCCGCGCCCTTGAACTGCGCGACCACGCCCTTGGCACGCTCGGCGAGGATCGCCCCGGTCGGAGCGTCGTTGAAGAAGGCGTTCGGCGTCGCGTCCGCCGCGAGCGTCTCCTGCGCCTTGATCGTGGACGGGAAGTTGCCCGCGGCTGCGGACTGCTTCACCTGCTGGTCGGGCTGCGTCAGCCAGTCGGCGAGCTCGGCCGCCGCCTCCTTGTGCTCCGAGGACTCCGGGATCGAGAGGAACGCCCCACCCCAGTTGGCCGCGCCGCCGGGGAACACGTCGGCGAAGTCCCACCCGGTCGACGCGTCTCCGCCGCCGGCTTCGACCTGACCCTGCACGACGCCGAGCATCCAGCCCGGGCACACGAAGGTCGCGAAGGTGCCGTCGACGAACGACTTGCCGCCGTTCCAGTCCCAGGCCGTCTGCGCGGCGGACTGACCGCCCTCGGTGGCTGCGCCGAGTTCCTCGAAACGCTTCTTGAGCTCGTCGTTGCCCTCGACGTTCAGCTCGCCGTCGGCCGTGTAGTAGCCCTCGTCGAGCTGGTTGACCATGGCGTTCCACACGAAGCCGGAGTGGTCATACCAGGCCTTGCCGGTCTTGGCGGTGTAGTCCGCGCCGACCGCGAAGTAGTTCTCCCAGTCGCCGTTCAGGAGCTCGGCGACCGACTCGCGGTCGCTCGGGAGGCCTGCAGCTTCGAACGCAGCGCCGTTGTAGCAGATGCCGCTGGGGCCGATGTCCGTGCCGTAGCCGATCACACGGCCGCCGGCGTCGGTCGCCTGACCGTACTTCCAGTCGACCCAGTCGTCCTTGCGGTCCTCGATGCCGTAGTCGCGCAGGTCGACGAAGGTGTCGGACACGTCCATGATCGCGCCGAGCCAGCCTTCCTCGATCGCGACGATGTCGCTGAGGCCGGAACCGGCGGCGATCTTCGTGAAGGCATCGGTGCGGGCGTTGCCACCCGTGTCGATGTTGGTCGCCTCGATCTTGACGTTCGGGTGCGCCTCCTCGTACTCCTTGTAGAGGTCTTCGTAACCGAAGGTGCCGAACGTGGTGACGGTCAGGGTGACCTCCTCGTCGGCGCTTCCCTCCGAGGTGTCGCCCGAGCTGCCGGAGCAGCCGGCCAGGGCCAGGGCGGAGACGGATGCCACAGCTGCGATCGCGAGGATCCGGTGGCGGGCACGTGTGTTCACAGTTCACTCCTTTGTGGTGGTCGTGCGGTGTTGGTGCGTAGGAACCCCGTGGGAGCGCTCCCACGGGTTGAGCAGCCACTTTATGGGAGCGCTCCCACGGTGTCAACCCGACCCGTGCCAACCCGGTCCTGTTCACAACTCAGGAAGAACCTGGCGGCGTGGCCGGTACGGAGCGGCAAGCGCGGTAGTCGGGCCGTTTTCTCCTGAGTTGTGAACGCGGCGTAGCCTTGTCCGGTGCCCGATGCCACGCTCTCCCCTGCCCTCGTCCGCGCCGAAGCCCTGATCCGCAACGTTCCGGACTACCCGCAGCCGGGGATCATCTTCCGCGACATCACGCCGCTCCTCGCCGACGCCGAGGCCCTCCGTGTGACGACCGAGGCGATCATCGAGCCCTTCGCCGGGCAGTTCGACGTGATCGCGGGCATCGAGGCTCGTGGATTCATCCTGGCCAGCGCCGCGGCGATCGCGGCCGGTGTGGGACTCATCCCGATCCGCAAGGCCGGAAAGCTGCCGCGCCCCGCTGCCTCCGTGGACTACGCCCTCGAGTACGGCACCGCCACGATCGAGATGCACGACGATCTGCCCGCCGGATCCCGCGTACTGCTGATCGACGACGTGCTCGCCACCGGCGGTACCCTCGCCGCGGGACGGGAACTCGTCGAACAGCTCGGCAGCCACGTCATCGGCATCTCGGTGCTGTTCGAGATCGATGGCCTCGGCGGCCGCGAGGCCATCGGCGACCTGCACACGGTCTTCCACTCCGCGGAGTAGTCCGCGCCCGGGGCAGTAGACTGGGTGCGCCCGTCCGCCCGCGACTCCCGGAGCCGTTCATGCCCACCATCGTCGTCGACGTCATGCCCAAGCCCGAACTGCTCGACCCGCAGGGGAAGGCCGTCTCCGGCGCCTTCGCCCGCCTCGGTGTGGAGGGCTTCTCCGACGTCCGCATCGGCAAGCGCTTCGAGCTCACCGTCGAGGGCGAGGTCACCGAAGAGGTCCTCGCCGAAGCCCGGCGCATCGCCGACGAGGTGCTCTCCAACTCCGTGATCGAGGACGTCGTCGGCATCGAGGTCGCCGAGTGACCGTCCGCATCGGCGTCATCACCTTCCCCGGGTCGCTCGATGACCGCGACGCCCAGCGCGCGGTGCGCATCGCCGGCGCCGAACCCGTCGCCCTGTGGCACGGTTCGCACGACCTCGAGGGCGTCGACGCCCTCGTCCTCCCCGGCGGCTTCAGCTACGGCGACTACCTGCGCGCGGGCGCCATCGCCGCGCTCTCGCCGATCATGTCCGAGGTGAAGGATGCCGCTGCCCAGGGCATGCCCGTGCTCGGCATCTGCAACGGGTTCCAGATGCTCGTCGAAGCGCACCTGCTTCCCGGCGGTCTGATCCGCAACAACCACCAGCACTTCGTGCGCCGTGACCAGAAGCTCACGGTCGAGAACTCCGACACCGCCTGGACGAACGCGTTCCGCGCCGGCCAGGAGATCGTGATCCCGCTCAAGAACGCCGACGGCGGCTACATCGCCGACGAGCAGACGCTCGACCGCATCGAGGGCGAGGGGCTCGTCGCCTTCCGCTATGCCGGGGTCAACCCGAACGGTTCCCTGCGCGACATCGCCGGCCTCACGAACGAGGCGGGCAACGTGGTCGGCCTCATGCCGCACCCCGAGCACGCGACCGAGGCGGGCTTCGGCCCCGACACCTCCGCCGCCATGCGCAGCGGTGTCGACGGACTCGACTTCTTCACGAGCGCCATCGCCGCGGTCGCCCGCGTCGCCGCGTAGGCCCGGGGTTCCGCAGCCCCTGCGCTTTCGCAGCCCGGCTCAGTCGCCCGGAAGCGTGAAGGGGTTACTCCCTGCTGCCGCGAGCAGGTACCAGGCCGTCGCGCCCGTGTGCAGACTCGCGTAGTAGAGGTCGCCGAATCCGGAGTCGAGGCCGTCGTTCGAGGTCGCGACGATGCCCTTGCCGTCTCCGTTCGGGGCGTCGCGCTGCGCCAGCCGGATGCTGCTCAGCAGGGCCTCCGCACGATCCGCGTCGCCCGCTCCGTCGCGCAGACGCAGAGCCAGCGCGAGGTGTCCGCTCCCCTCGAACCACGCCTTCGACACGTCGACCTCGCTGATGGACGGACCCGTGTACGGGCCATCGGTGGCCATCAGGTTCGCGAGCGTCCAGTCCAGCGCGGCGCCGTACCGCGGGTCTCCGGTGGCGAGTGCGCTCCAGGTCTGGCCGTCCAGGGGGATGGGCCGCGTGTTGATGGTCGAGCCGTCGAGGCCGGTGCCGGTGTTCACGTGGCCGTCCGCGCTCTGCATCGCCGCGACGAAGTCGGCCGCGACGGCTGCCCGTTCCGCCCACACCGCGTCCCCGGTGAGCTGCGCGAGCTGCGTGAAGAACCCGGCGATGTCACTGTTGTGCTCGGTCGACTTCCAGGTCAGCGACGTGCCGTCCTCGAGCTGACCGCCGGTGTAGCCGTACGGAGCCCGGACCATGTCCGCGGTGTTGTCCTGGATCCACTGCCCCACGCGCAGCGCCCCGTCGAGATACTTCGGATCCCCGGTCGCGTGCGCGAGCCGCGCGAGCGCCAACCCGACCCACGCCTGGTTTCCGGTGAAGCTGCCGGGGCCGGTGATCTCCACCCGTCCTTGGCGGATGCCGTGCGGCTCGTACGACGCACGGGTGCGTCCGTCGCCGATCGGGTCGTTCTCCTGCACGAACAGGAGCGTGTCGCCGATCGCCCGCGCGCGACGGAGATCGTCCGGAAGCCCCCGCGCGGTGTAGGCGATCACGACCAGCGCGTCGTCGTACACGAACGACGGCGTGAAGTCCCAGGTGGGCGTGGTGAAGAAGCCGCCCTGGTAGCTGCGCGGGAGGCAATGCCCCGCACCGTCGCAGAACTCGTCGACCCTGGCATCGAGGAACTCATAGGCCAGTGCCACCGACTGTGCGGCATCCGGTGCTCCTCCGCCGGGCGCCGAACCGTCTGCGGTCCTTCCGGCGCCCAGAGCGGCAGGGGCCGCGCCGGCGAGAACGGCTGCGGCGACGAGCGCGGCGACGACGATCCACGGCGCCGAGCGACGCGAAGAACCGGACATGGAGACCCCTCGGTCAGAACCGCGCGCGGGGGATGACGCGCAGGCGACCTGAAGGTCACAGCATGAGCCTGGCAGTTCCGTCGGGGCTCGAGAAGCGGCGAAAGTCTATATATCGCCCTTTCGCCCTCGCCGATTGGCGAGTGCTAGCCGAGCGCGGGCGGCCAGACGCCGATGATCAGGGCCATCACGACGACGGTGACCAGCTCATGCGCGATGTTCAGCGTGGTCAGCTTGGTCGAGCGGCCCTCGAACGCGTCGTGCGTGATGAAGCGGGCGGCCGTGAAGCCCGCCCACAGCGTGACCGCGGTGACGATCGCACCCCAGAAGTATGATCCGCCGTAGAAGTGCCAGGCGATGACGGCGGCTCCGGCGAGCACCCAGGCCGTGATGAAGCTCACGATGACCGTGGTGATGATCGCCAGCACGGGATTGCCCGAGGGATTGTCGAGGTCCACGTTCGCGAGCTTCGACCAGCGTGTGCCGAACACGCCTCTGGCGTACCAGATCGAGCCGACGAGCATGCTCGACGCGGTGGCCAGCAGGACCGCCCAATAGTTGATCTCCGGAACCATGACAGCCTCCACTCCTCGGATGCCGCCACCCTACTCCCGACATCGCGCCCCCGGTCCCCGACACCTGCATGATCCCGCAACGGATGCATGACCCCGGCAGGAGAGGAGCTCATGCATCCGGAAAGGCCTCATGCAAAACGCCCGCACGCGCTCCGCGCAGCGCGCGCCTCCGAACCGATTCGACTCCCGCCCTGGCAAGAATGTAAGCGTTTGCAGTAGCCTGTTCCGCATGGCACAGCTTGAGCAGATCGCAGCCCCCGGTTCCGAGTGGTGGCGCAGCGCCGTCATCTACCAGATCTACCCCCGCTCCTTCGCGGATGCCTCGGGCGACGGCATCGGCGACCTGCCGGGCATCACCAGCCGCCTCGATGCACTGCAGGAACTGGGCGTCGACGCGATCTGGCTGAGCCCGTTCATGACCAGCCCGCAGCGCGATGCCGGATACGACGTCGCCGACTACCGCGACGTCGACCCGCTCTTCGGCACCCTCGCCGACTTCGACCTGATGCTCGAAGAAGCGCACGCCCGTGGCATCCGCGTGATCGTGGATCTGGTCCCCAACCACTCCTCCGACCAGCACGTCTGGTTCCAGGAAGCGCTCAAGGCGGCGCCCGGCAGCCCGGAGCGCGCGCGCTACATCTTCCGCGACGGCAAGGGGGAGAACGGCGAACTCCCGCCGAACAACTGGGAGTCCGTGTTCGGCGGTGGCATGTGGGAGCGCGTCGTCGAGGCCGACGGCACCCCCGGCCAGTGGTACCTGCACATCTTCGACGCCACGCAGCCCGACTTCGACTGGACGAACGAAGAGGTGCGCGAGGAGTTCCGCTCCATCCTGCGCTTCTGGCTCGACCGCGGCGTCGACGGCTTCCGTGTCGACGTGGCCCACGGCATGATCAAGGCCGACGGTCTGCCCGACTACACGCCCCCGAGCGATGCCGACTCGATGGGCGGCGGCGAGTCGAACGTGCCGTACTGGGGCCAGGACGGCGTGCACGACATCTACCGCGACTGGCACACCGTGCTCGCCGAGTACGACGGCGATCGCGCCCTGTGCGGCGAGGCCTGGATGCCGACGCTCACGCAGACCGCGCTCTGGGTGCGTCCGGATGAGATGCACCAGACGTTCAACTTCCCCTACCTGATGACGCCGTGGGATGCGAAGGCTCTGCGCGACGTCATCCGCGAGTCGCTCGACGAGTTCGGCGGGGTCGGCGCCCCCAGCACGTGGGTGCTCTCGAACCACGATGTCGTGCGGCACGCCTCCCGCCTGGCGCTCACGGCCGAGAACCCGCAGGGCGAGGGCATCGGACCGAACACCCCGAACAAGCCCGACACGGCGATCGGTCTCGCCCGCGCCCGCGCTGCGACCACCCTGATGCTCGCACTCCCCGGATCGTCGTACCTGTACCAGGGCGAAGAGCTCGGACTGCCCGAAGCCATGGAGATCCCGGACGAGTTCCGTCAGGACCCGACCTGGTTCCGGACCCACGGCGAGCGCTACGGCCGCGACGGATGCCGCGTGCCGCTGCCGTGGGAAGCGGAGGCTCCGGCCTTCGGCTTCAACGACACCGGCCTGTCGTGGCTCCCGCAGCCGGACGAGTGGGCGACCTACGCGCGCGATGTGGAGGAGACCGATCCCGCGTCGACCCTCGCGCTCTACAAGCGACTGCTGGCCGGGCGTCGTGAGCACGGCTTCGGCACCGGATCGCTGGTCTGGGAGGAGGCCGGGGCCGACGCCGTGGCTTTCCGCCGTGGCGATGTGCACGTGGTCGCGAACCTCGGCACCGCACCGATCGAGCTGCCGGCGAACGCGGTCGTGATCCTGCAGAGCCAGCCGTTCGACGGAGCGGCCATCCCGGTCGACACGGCCGTCTGGTACACCACGGCCGTCCAGGCCTGAGACCCCCTTCCGGTCGCGATATGACAGCTCTCTGCGCCGCAGGGGATGTCATATCGCGACCGGAGCACATTCGAGGAACACATGGCCAGCATCGATGAGGTCGCCCGGCTCGCCGGAGTGTCGACCGCGACCGTCTCGCGCGCGCTGAGCGGACGCGGTCACGTGTCAGAGTCCGCCCGGGAGCGCGTGCAGGCGGCGGCGCAGTCACTCGGCTACGTCGTCTCTTCACGGGCGTCGAGCCTCGCTTCCGGCCGTACCCGGAACGTCGGCGTCGTGGTGCCGTTCCTCGACCGGTGGTTCTTCAGCACCGTGCTCTCCGGAGTCTCAGCCGCCCTGATGCGCGCCGGCTACGACATCACGCTCTACAACATCACCGCCGACAAGGACGTGCGTCGACACGTGTTCGACACCTTCCTCCGACGGCAGCGCGTGGATGCCGTCATCGCCGTGTCGATCGAGCTCGACGAGGAGGAGACGCAGCTCCTCCTGGACCTGGGGCTCCCCGTGATCGCGATCGGCGGCCCGAACCCGAAGCTCGACACCCTCACGGTCGACGACGTCGCGGTGGCGCAGCTGGCGACCGAGCACCTGATCGGTCTGGGGCACACCGACATCGCGCACATCGGGGCCAACCCCGAGTTCGACATCGACTTCCACATCCCGACCAACCGTCGACTGGGGTTCGAGAAGGCCCTGGCGAAGGCCGGGATCCCCCTGAACCACGCATTCCTCGAGCCGGCGGACTTCACGGTCGAGGGTGGCTACCGCGCCGCGAAGCAACTGCTCGGACGCCCCGGCCCGCGTCCGACCGCCGTTTTCGCCGCCTCGGACGAGATGGCGATCGGCGCACTGCTCGCAGCGCGGGACCTGGGCTTCAGCGTGCCGGAGGAGCTGTCCATCGTCGGCATCGACGGACACGAGCTCGGCGAGTTCTTCCGCCTGACGACGGTCGACCAGTTCCCGCTGGGGCAGGGGGAACGCGCCGCGGATGCCGTGCTCGCGAAACTCACCACCCCGGACGAGGTCCGCATCCCGTCAGCGCTGCCCTACGAGCTGAACGTGCGCGGGACCACCGCCCGTCTGCTCTAGCCGCGGAGCAGGGCGGCGTCGCGCCAGGTGCGGTAGCCGCCGTCGAGGTTGCGGGCGTCCACACCGTGCTGCCGGAGGATCCGCGTGGCGATGTGTCCGCGCAGTCCGACCTGGCAGTGCACCACGATCTCTCCGTCGGGCAGCTCATCGAGTCGATCCCGCAGTTCATCGAGCGGCACGTTGACGGCGCCGGGGATCGCACCGGCGGCGAACTCCGTCGGCGTGCGGACGTCGATCAGTGCCGCCCCCGCGCGCTGCGCGGCGTCGAGCTCATGCCACTGGATCGTCGGCGTCGTGCCGGTCCGGGTGTTCTCCGCGACGTAGCCGAGGATGTTCACCGCATCCTTCGCCGAGCCGAACTGAGGTGCGTAGGCGAGTTCGAGCTGCGC
The DNA here is from genome assembly GCF_023101205.1 of Microbacterium aurugineum. Taxonomy (NCBI): domain Bacteria; kingdom Bacillati; phylum Actinomycetota; class Actinomycetes; order Micrococcales; family Microbacteriaceae; genus Microbacterium; species Microbacterium aurugineum. Next base: position 3,139,549 of record NZ_CP078078.1, read on the forward strand.
GAGTTCTGCGGCCGGCATCCCTGCATGCATGGCGGTAGCGATCACGTCGATCCGCTTGTCGACGCCGTCCCGGCCGACGACCTGCACCCCGAGGATGGCGTCGGACCGCGGGTCGGCGAGCAGCTTCATCGACAGGGTCTCCGCACCCGGGTAGTACCCGGCGTGCGATCCGGGATGCACGTGCACGGCGTAGAACTCGCGCCCCGCCGCTCGGAGCTGCCGTTCGCTCCAGCCCGTCTTCCCTGCGGCGACCCCGAATACGCGGACGATCCCGGTGCCGAGCGCGGGTCGCGCCGTCTCTGACCGTCCCGCGAGGAGGTCGGCCACCATGCGCCCGTGACGGTTCGCGAGCCCGGCCATCGTGACGAGAGCCGTGCCCCCGCCCACGAGCTCGGCCTTCTCGACCCCGTCTCCCACGGCGAACACGTCGGGCGCGCTCGTGCGGCACTGCGCGTCGACGTCGATGCCTCCTGTCTCGCCGATCCGGATGCCCGCGCGCTCCGCCAACGTCGTCTCCGGCACCACCCCGGACGCGTCGATCATGAGTTCCGCGGCGATGGACGTGCCGTCACTGAGCGTGACGTATCCGGAATCGGCGCGAACGACCTCGACCCCGAGGCGCACATCGACGCCGTGTGCACGGACCTCCGCGGCGATCGGGGCGGCCATCTCCGCGTCGAGGGGGGAGAGCAACTGTGACCCACGCTGCACGAGGGTCACGGATGCGCCCCGCGCCACGAGGTTCTCGACCGCTTCCAGGCCCGTGTAGCCACCGCCGACGACGACCACCGGAAGTCCCGGTCGCACCAGTGCGGCATCGATCGCATCGGCGTCGTCGACCGTCCGCAGGGAGCGGACGGGGATGTCGGAGACCGGTTCGTCCCGGCGCGGGCGTGCCCCCGTGGCGAGGATCAGACTGTCGTAGCTCTGCGTGAAGCGTCGTCCAGAGTCGAGCTCTTCGACCTCGACGAGCTTCTGCGCGGTGTCGATGCGCACGACGTCATGACGCACCCGGACGTCGAGTCCGAAGCGGCTGCGCAGCGAGGCGGGCGTCTGCAGGAGCAGCGACTCCCGCTCCGCGATCACGCCGCCGACGTAGTAGGGCAGCCCGCAGTTCGCGTACGAGACCTCGGGTCCGCGTTCGAAGACCACGATCTGCGCATGCTCATCGAGCCGGCGCAGACGTGCGGCGGCGGACATCCCTCCTGCGACTCCGCCCACGACCACGACGGTGCGCGCTTCGGTCGCGGTCATCGCTGGAACATCCGCGAGAAGAAGCCGCCCTGCGTCTGCTCCTTCGGATGCCCGGAGCACCACTGCGCTGCGGGAACCGTTCGCCGCACATCGGCGACGTGCTCGCCGCACCCCGCCCAGGTCGTCTTCCCGCAGGTCTTGCAACGGACTGCTCGGCACATGGTTCTGGACTCCTCACCGATACCCCCGTGGGTATCTTTAGGGTTCAGCATACCCCAGGGGGTATAGTGGCAAGTCCAGCCGACACTCAGGGAGCGACCGATGTCATCCGCAGATGCCGAGACCCAGCGCAAGATCGCCAACCGCCTCAAGCGCGCCCAAGGACAGCTCGGCGCCGTGATCGCCGCCGTCGAACGCGGGAGCGACTGCCGCGCGGTCGTCACCCAGCTCGCCGCCGTCACCTCGGCGCTCGACAAGGCCGGATTCCAGATCATCGCCTCCGCCATGCAGGACTGCCTGACCGACCCGGCATCGGAGACGGATTCGGCCACCGACACCGATGGGGTGTCGATGGCCGAACTGGAGAAGCTCTTCCTCTCCCTCGCGTGAACCGCGGCTGACGACGGTCAGCGTGGGACGACGAGGCCCGCGGTCGCGGTGCGGGCGGCTTCGAAGCGGCGCTGCACGTCGGGCCAGTTCACGAGGTTCCAGAACGCCTTCACGTAGTCCGCGCGCACGTTGAGGTAGTCGAGGTAGTAGGCGTGCTCCCACACGTCGAGCTGCAGCAGCGGGGTCACACCGAGCGGCGCGTTGCCCTGCTGGTCGAACAGCTGGAAGATGACCGGACGCGCACCCACGCTGTCCCACGCGAGCACCGCCCATCCCGAGCCCTGCACCCCGAGTGCCGTCGCGGTGAAGTGCGCGCGGAACGCGTCGATCGACCCGAACGCATCCACGAGCGCCGCCTCCAGCTCGCCTTCCGGAGCGCCGCCGCCCTCGGGCGACATGTTCTGCCAGAACACCGAGTGGTTGATGTGGCCGCCGAGGTTGAACGCGAGGTCCTTCTCGAGCTTGTTCACGTTCGCGAGGTCACCCGCGTCGCGGGCGGCGGCGAGCTGCTCGAGGGCGGTGTTCGCACCCGTGACATACGCCTGGTGGTGCTTGGAGTGGTGCAGCTCCATGATCTTGCCCGAGATGTGCGGCTCGAGCGCTGCGTAGTCGTAGGGCAGCTCGGGGAGCGTGTAGAGAGCGGACATGGCGTCTTCCTTTCAGTGGTGGGGGTCGTGCGGGAGGGCGTGGAAGCGACGGTCGAGGTACACGAGCGGACGCCCCTGCGGTCCGGCGATGACGTCGAGCACCTCGGCGATCACCACCGTCGACGAACCGACGGCCACGGTCTGCAACGCACGGCAGCGCAGGGCGGCGCGCGCGGAGGCGAGGTACGGTTCTCCGGTGTCGAGCTCCGACCAGCCCTGTTCCGCGGTGAAGCGTTCGGAGCCGCTGACGGCGAAGCTCTGCGCGAGGGCGGAGTGCTCGTCGTCGATGAGATGCACGACGAAGGTGTCCGCACCGAGGATCGCCCCGGCCGACCCGGTCGCCCTGGTGACGGAGAACACGATCGCCGCAGGGTCGACCGCCACCGAGGCGACGCTCGACGCCGTGAGGCCGACCGGACCGGTCGGCGTGGACGCCGTGATGATCGCGACGCCCGCGGGGTGCGTACGGAAAGCGTCCTTGAGCCGGTCGCCGACCGGTGTGGGTATGGGTGTCGCGGTCATCGTCCGGCCTCCGTCATCTGCTCCTGCTTCGCATGCCTCAGCATCTCCTCGCGCTCGACGAGTTTGGTCCGCTCGCGCCCGCGGTCGGCTCCGGCGCTGCGCTCCGCCGCGTCGATGCGCAGCCATCCGTCGAAGTCGACGGCGTGCCCGAGGTGGGCGATCGGGTCCTCCGCGCGCACGACCTCCTCGGCGGCCTCGAGATCCTCGACGAGATGCCGCACGGTCTGCGCGGCATCCGATTTCGTCGAGCCGATGAGCCCGACCGGTCCGCGCTTGATCCACCCCGTCGCGTACAGGCGCGGGATCGGCTCGCCGGCTGCGTCCAGGACGCGCCCCTCGGCGTGGGGCACGACCCCGAGCTCGTCGTCGAAGGGCACCCCGGCCACGGGCGTCGAGCGGTAGCCCACAGCGCGGTAGACCGCCCCGACGTCATACCGCCGCAGTTCGCCGGTGCCCACCATGCGGCCCAGCTCATCCGACGCCGTCCGCTCCATCTCGATGCCGGTGACTCGTCCGGTGCCCAGCAGACGGACGGGTCGCTGCCGCAGGTGCAGATGGATGCGGCGAGCGGCGGTGCGGTCGGCCGGATCGAGCGCGGCCCACTCGGTCAGGGTGCGCACGATGGTGCGGCGCTGCGAGAACTGCGCGATCATCCGCTCGGCATGCGCGTCGAGTGCGAGTTCGTCCGCATCGACGATCACATCGACGTCATCCTGCTCGGCGAGCTCGCGCAGCTCCAGCGCAGAGAAGCGCACGTCGGCCGGCCCCCGCCGCGCGAACAGGTGCACATCCCGCAGGGGGCTGGCGCCGAGCTGGTCGAGCACGGCATCCGGGGTGTCGGTGTGCGTCAGCGCGGAGGCGTGCGTGGCGAGGATCCGCGTCACGTCGAGCGCGACGTTGCCCGCACCGAGCACCGCCACCGACTCGGCGGCGAGCGGCCAGGTGCGCGGGGCATCGGGGTGCCCGTCGTACCACGCGACGAAGTCCGCGGCACCGAAAGAGCCGGGAAGGTCGATACCGGGGATGTCGAGGCGGACGTCGAGGTCGGCCCCCGTCGCCACGATCACCCCGTCGTATGCCGCACGCAGCTCATCGATCCCGATGTCACCCCCGACGTCGATGTTGCAGCGCAGGCGGATGCGCGGGTGGCCGAGCACCTCGTGCAGCGCATCCGTGATCTTGCGGATCCGCGGGTGATCGGGGGCGACGCCGTAGCGGACGAGACCGTACGGTGCCGGGAGCTTCTCGAAGAGGTCGATCGACGCGGTCGGCACACGATCGAGCAGGATGTCGGCGGCGTAGATGCCCGCGGGGCCCGCTCCGACGATGGCGATCCGGGGTTCGGCGACCGTCATGCGTGTTCCCCCTGGGGAGCCAGCGCGGCGATGACCGGGTGGTCGAACGCGAGCATGCCCGTCTTCGCGGCGCCTCCGGGGGAGCCGATCTCGTCGAAGAACTCGACGTTGGCCTTGTAGTAGTCCTGCCACTCCTCGGGGAGATCGTCTTCGTAGAAGATCGCCTCGACCGGGCACACCGGCTCGCAGGCACCGCAGTCGACGCATTCGTCCGGGTGGATGTAGAGCGAGCGCTCACCCTCGTAGATGCAGTCGACGGGACACTCATCGATGCAGGCCTTGTCCTTCACATCGACGCACGGCAGGGCGATGACATAGGTCATCGGGGGGTCTTCTCTCGGGTCACGCTGTCCACCGTAAAACCTCAAGTACACTTGAGGTCAAATCGAGGAGGCCCGGATGAGCCCGCACGCACCCGACGAACCGCTGACGATCGGCGAGATGACCCGACGCACCGGAGTCGCCGCGTCCGCCCTGCACTTCTACGAGACGCTCGGGCTCATCGCGTCCACCCGCACCCCCGGCAACCAGCGCCGCTACGCCCGGCACATGCTGCGCCGCGTCTCCCTGATCACGGTCGCCAAGCGCCTCGGCATCCCGCTGTCCGACGTGCAGGCGGCCTTCGCCGACGTGCCGCTGACCGAGACCCCGAGCCACGCCGACTGGCAGCGGGCATCCCGACGTTGGAAGCGCGAACTCGAGAAGCGCCGCGAGGGCATCGAGCGCCTCGAACGCGAACTCACCGGATGCATCGGCTGCGGCTGCCTGTCGATGAAGGCCTGCGGTCTGCTCAACCCCGACGACGCGCTCGGCACCCAGGGCTCAGGCCCCCGCCGCCTGGACGCCTAGCCCCCTCCCCCTCCTCCCCATTCCCTCCTCCCCTCTCCCCCAGGTCGAGACCCCCGCTGGTCGTCGACACCCCCGTGCACAGACGTCTGTGGGAGGGGGTGCCGACGACCGGCGGGGGTCTCGGCGAGAAGGAACCAGGAACCAGGAACCAGGAACCAGGAACCAGGAACCAGGAACCAGGAACCAGGAACCAGGAACTACACGACCTCGAAGTCCGCGGCGAGGAGCACGTCGTCGCGCGAGCTGGGGCCGACCAACAGCTCGAACGCGCCGGCCTCGACCAGACGCGTGCCCGCGGCATCCACGATCGTGCAGTCGGCGACCGGCAACTCCACACGCACGCGCGCGGACTCCCCGGGTGCGAGTTCGACCTGGCGATAGGCCTTGAGCTCCTTGTCGGTCCAACTCACGCTGGTCACGGCATCGCGCACATACACCTGCACGGTCTCGCGCACCGGCCGCGTGCCCGTGTTCGTCACCGTGACCCGGCCGACGATCGTGTCCGTCTCCTCCAGCGAGGTCGCCTCGAGCTCCAGGTCGGAGTACTCGACGGTCGTGTACGACAGTCCCTCACCGAACGCCCACGTCGGTGACTGTGTGAGGTCGGCGTACCGGTCGCCGTGCTGTCCGCGGATCTGGTTGTAGTACGTCGGCTGCTGGCCCACGTGCCGGGCGAACGAGATGGGCAGGCGGCCCGACGGCTCGACCGCGCCGGAGATGATCTCGGCGAGCGCACGCCCGCCCTGCATGCCGGGGTTCGCCGCCCAGATCACGGCGGCAGCCTTCGACGCGGATGCCGGGAGCACGAGCGGCTTGGAGGCCAGCAGCACCACGACGACGGGCTTCCCCGTCGCGATGAGCGCATCGATCAAGGCGTTCTGCCCGCCGATGAGCTCCAGCGTCGCGGTGGAACGACCCTCGCCGACGAGCTCGATCCGGTCCCCGACCACGGCCACGACGACGTCCGCATCGGCTGCCGCGGCGACGGCCTCGGCGATCAGCTCGGCATCCGGGGCGCACGGCTGCACGACCGGTGGACGCGGCTGCTTGTCGGGGAAGAACGGTCCCTGCGGGTCTTCCTGCAGGGTGAGGATGTCCGCGCCCCGGGCGTGTGTGACCGTCCAGCCGTCGACCGCGCGCAGTCCGTCGAGCACGGTCGTGATCATCTCGCGGGGCTGACCGTCGAGCCACCCGGCTTGCCCCGATCCCCCAGCCCAGTCCCCGAGCTGCGTCTGCGCGTCGTCCGCCAGAGGACCGACCACGGCCACCCGCACCGGGGCGGCGGCGTCGAGCGGCAGGAGGCCGTCGTTCTCGAGCAGCACGATCGACCGGCGTGCCGTCTCCAGGTTCAGCTCCGCGTGCGCGGCGCTGCCGACCACCTCGTCGAGCCCCGCACCGGGCAGGCGCGGGTTCTCGAAGAGGCCGAGCTCGAACTTGAGGGTGAGGATGCGCGCGGCGGCCGCATCGAACGCGTCCTCCGGGAGCATGCCCGCAGCGACCGCGTCCAGGGCACCTTCGTAGAACCCCGGCGTGGTCATGATCATGTCGTTTCCGGCCCGCACGGCCGCGGCGGCCGCATGCGTGATGTCAGGCTGGATCCGCTGCTCCCACACCATCCGTCCGACGTTGTCCCAGTCCGTGATGAGGGTGCCGGTGTACCCCCACTCCCCGCGCAGGACGTCGCTGAGCAGCCAGTCGTTGGTGGTGATCGGCACCCCGTCGGTGGTCTGGTAGCCGAGCATGAAGGTGCGGCAGCCCTCGCGGGCGACGCGCTCGAACGGCGGCAGGAACCAGGAGCGGAGCTTGCGCCGCGAGATGTCGGCCTCGCTGGCATCGCGTCCGCCCTGGGTCTCGGAGTATCCGGCGAAGTGCTTGGCCGTCGCGAGGATCGCCGTCGGGTCGTCGAGCCCCTCGCCCTGGTATCCGCGCACCATCGCGGAGGCGAGTTCCCCGATCAGGAACGGATCCTCACCGAAGGTCTCGCTGATGCGGCCCCACCGCAGGTCGCGGGCGATGCACAGCACCGGCGAGAACGTCCAGTGGATGCCGGTGATCGCGACCTCCTCGGCCGTCGCACGGGCCACGCGTTCGAGCAGATCGGGGTCCCACGTCGCCGCCATGCCGAGCTGAGTGGGATAGATCGTCGCCCCGGGCCAGAACGAGTGCCCGTGGATGCAGTCCTCGCCCACCAGCAGCGGGATGCGGAGGCGGGTCTGCGCCGTGAGCTGGTTCGCGCGCAGGATCCGCTCGGGCGAGGTGTGCAGGATCGAGCCCGCGTGGCGGCGTGCGACGTGATCGTCGAGGTCGTCGCGGGCGTCGAGCTGCAGCATCTGCCCGACCTTCTCCTCGAGCGTCATACGGCCGAGGAGGTCGGCCACACGTTCGGGGATCGAGAGCGCCGGGTCCTGGTACGGGAGCTGGGTGGTCAGAGTCTGAGAGGTCATCACGGGGTGTTCCGGGTCGAAGTCGGCGAGGGATCGGAGTTCTTCTGCGGCAGGGGCACGCTGCGGACGGCCGTGACGGCGTCGTTCACGTTCAGCCCCTTCTTCTTCATGGCTCTGGCCCGCTCACCCGCCGACCGCAGGCGCGGGTTGACGTACTCGTCGATGCCGAAGTTGATGAGCGAGAGGGCGACGCCGATGATGGCGATGCAGAGTCCGGCCGGCACGTACCACCACCACAGGCGCGGGAAGGCGCCGTTCTGCTGGGCCCAGAACAGGATGGTCCCCCAGTTCAGGTTGCTCACCGGGATCACCCCGATGAAGGCCAGCGTGGTGAGACCGAGGATCGCGGCGGTCACGGTACCGACGAAGCTCGAAGCGATCAGGGCCATGAGGTTGGGCAGCATCTCGACCGTGATGATCCGGCGCAGAGGCTCGCCGTTGGCACGGGCGGCCTGGATGAAGTCACGGTTGCGCAGCGACATCGTCTGGGCACGGAGCACGCGCGCACCCCATGCCCAGCCCGTGATGCCGAGCACGGCGGCGATCACGATCAGCGGCGGGTTGTCGAACTGCGAGGCGATGATGATGATGAGCGGGATACCCGGGATCACCAGGAACACGTTGGTCAGCGCCGACAGCGATTCACTCTTCCAGCCGCGCACATAGCCGGCGATCACCCCGATCGTGATCGCGATGATCGTGGCGATGAAGGCTGCGAGGAAGCCGACGACGATGACGCCGCGCGTGCCGTAGATGATCTGGCTCAGCACGTCCTCGCCCATGTGCGTCGTCCCCAGCCAGTGCTCCCACGAGGGGGGCTGCCGGAGCGCCGTGCGATCCTTCTGGGTCGGTCCGTACGGGGCGATCCACGGAGCGAGGATCGCGACGAGCACGAACACACCGAGGATGATCAGCCCGGCGATCGACTTGGGGTTGCGGAACATCGCGAACGCCTGACCCAGCTGCGACCAGAAGGTCTTGCGCGGTGGCGCGGCGGCCGGCCGCGTGCGCAGCGTGGCGGTCTCGGGCATGCCGGAGACGACGGCCGACCCGTCGGGTGCGGTGCTCTCGGTGGTGGTGGGAACGGTCATGTCAGGACTCCATCTGGCGGGTGCGCGGATCGAGGTAGGCGTAGACGACATCCGCGAGGATGTTGGCCACGAGCACCGACAGGGTGATCACGAGGAACACGCCCTGCATGAGGGCGAAGTCCTTGGCGTTGGTCGCATCGAGCAGGAGCTTGCCCACGCCCGGATAGCTGAAGACCATCTCCATCACGATCGTGCCGCCGACGATGAAGCCGATCGACAGCGCGAAGCTCTGGATCTGCGGCAGCACCGCGTTGCGGGCGGCATAGCCCCACAGCACGCGCTTGTTGGGCATGCCCTTGGCCTGGGCCACCGTGATGTAGTCATCGTCGAGCACCGTCAGCATCATGTTGCGCATGCCGAGCACCCATCCGCCGAGCGAGGCGACCACGATCGTCAGGGCGGGCAGTGTGCCGTGCATGATGACCTGACCGATGAAGTCGAAGCTCCACTCCGGGGATTGCCCCTTGTCGTAGGCGTGCGAGGAGGGGAACCACTTCAGGGTCGACGAGAAGATCGCGATCGCGATGAGCCCGAGCCAGAAGTAGGGGATCGTGTTGAAGAAGGTCGTCACGGGGATGATCGCGTCGAGCCTGCTGCCGCGCTTCCATCCGACGACGGCACCGGCGATCGTGCCGATCGTGAAGGAGATGATCGTCGCGATGCCGACCAGGCCGAGCGTCCACGGCAGTGCCGACGCGAGCACCTCGGCGACCGGCCGCAGCCCGTGCAGCGTCGAGATGCCGAGGTCGCCGCGCAGCAGCATCCCCCAGTACTCGATGTACTGCTGCCAGATCGACTTGTCGGTGTCGATGCCGAGCAGGATGCGTAGTGCTTCCTCGGCCTCCGGGCTCACGCTGCGGTTGCGCGCGAGGTAGGAGCTGACCGCGTCGCCCTTCATGAGGCGCGGCAGGAAGAAGTTGATCGTGATGGCCGCCCAGAGCGTGAACAGGTAGAAACCGGCACGCCCGGCGAAGAAGCGCCACGGGATCTTCCGGCGTCCGCGTTCCGCGACGGTCGCCGTGGTGCCGACCTCGAGAGCGTCGCGGGACGCGAGCTCGTCGTCGAGCCGGGGGAGAGCGGCGCTCACAGCGCACCTCCCATCGAGGTCGCGAAGTGCTTGTCCGGGTCGGGCGACGCGGCGCGCAGCTCCCGCGTGTACGGATCCTGCGGGTTGAGGATCACCTCGTCAGCGGCGCCGTACTCCACGACCCGGCCCTGATTGAGGACCATGATCTCGTCGCTGAAGTGACGGGCGGTGGCGAGGTCATGGGTGATGTAGAGCACGCCGAGCCCCTCCTCACGTTGCAGGTCGGCGAGCAGGTTCAGCACACCGAGGCGGATCGAGACGTCGAGCATCGACACGGGCTCGTCGGCGACGAGGAGCGAAGGGCGAGACGCGAGGGCACGGGCGATGGCCACCCGCTGTCGCTGTCCGCCGGAGAGCTCGTGCGGACGCCGGTCGATCACGGTGTCCGGGTCGAGCCGGACCCTGTTGAGCAGACGGCGCACCTCGGCCTCGGTCTCCCCCTTGGGCACCACGTCATCGAGGCGGATCGGCCGCTCCAGGTGGTAACGGATCGAGTGGTACGGGTTGAGGGAGGCGAACGGGTCCTGGAACACCATGCGCAACTGCTGCCGGTACTTCCGCAGCCCCTTGCCGCGGCGCGGGATCGGCACACCATCGAGCAGCACCTGTCCACTGGTCGGGGTCTCGAGCTGGGTGAGGATCTTCGCGATCGTGGACTTGCCGCTGCCGGACTGACCGACCAGGCCGATCGTCTGCCCGGAGGTCAGCGTGAAGCTCACATCGTCGAGCGCTTTGAGCTGGCCGGCACCGCGGACGTTGTACGTCTTCGTGATGTTCCGGAATTCGAGGGTGGTCATCGCACCAGCACCCCTCTCTCCCCGGTCAGCCGGGGGAACGACGACAGCAGTGTCTTCGTGTAGTCGTGCTCGGGCCGCGTCCAGATGCGCTCGGCGGTGGCGAGCTCGATGATCTCGCCCTCCCGCATGATCGCGATCCGGTCGCTGATCTCCAGGAGGAGGGGGAGGTCGTGGGTGATGAAGATCACCGAGAAGCCGAACTCGTGCCGCAGCTGCGAGATCTGCGTGAGGATCTCGCGCTGCACCAGCACATCGAGGGCGGTGGTCGGCTCGTCCATGACCATCAGCTGCGGGCGCAGCGCGAGGGCCATCGCGATCATGACGCGCTGGCGCATGCCGCCGGAGAGCTCATGGGGGAAGGAGCGGATGCGCTGGCGCCCGACCTTGACGATCTCGAGCAGTTCCTCGGCCTCGGCATGCCGCTGCCGGCGGTTCATGTCGGGGCGATGGATCTCGAAGACGTCTTCCAGCTGCGAGCCGATCGTCGCGACCGGGTTCAGGGCGTTCATCGCGCCCTGGAACACCATCGAGACCTTGTCCCAACGGAACCGCTGCATCGCGTCCACGTCGAGCGCGTCGATGTCGATGTCGACGCCGGTCGCATCGTGGAAGGTCACACTGCCGCCGGTGATCACGGCCGGCGCACGCAACAGGCGCTGGACTCCGTAGGCGAGCGTGGTCTTGCCGCACCCGCTCTCACCGGCGAGACCGAGGATCTCGCCGCGCTGCAGTTCGAGGTTCACGTTCTTCACCGCCTCGACGGGCGGATCGACGTCGTACACGACCGAGAAGTCGCGCACGCTGAGGAGAGGGTCTGGCATGGTGATGTCTTTCGTCGGCGGAGAAGGGGAGCCCGGGGTCGTTCACCCGGGCTCCCCACCCGGTGCTTACTCGGCGGGCTTCAGCTTCGTGAGGATCTGCACGATGTTCTGCTGCGTCGGGTCGGCCGACGCATACGGGTCCTCCTCCGAGGGCCATCCGACGTAGTTGCGGGTGTTGAACTCGCCCAGCAGCGGGTGCGCCCCCAGCGGGATGGCCGGCACCTGCTCAGCGAAGATCGTCTGCAACGTGTCGAGTGCCGCGGTGCGCTCCTCATCCGACGACGCGTTCGCGTAGGAGTTCAGGGCAGCCGTCGCCTCCGGGTCGTCGAAGCGACCGAAGTTGAAGCCGGCCTTGCCGTCCGAGATCCAGCGCGGGTCCATCGTCGAGGTGTAGAGGCCGTAGGCGGTCCCGCTGTCCTCGAGCCAGTGGATGATCGCGGAGAACGTGCCGTTGTCGCGAGGATCGGCCCAGCCGCCCCAGTCGGGCATGTCGATCTTGACCTCGGCGCCGATGGCCTCGGTCACGTCTTCGGCGATGAGCTCCTGCGCGGTGTTCCAGTCGCTCCAACCCGAGGGGACCGACAGCGTGAACGACACGGGGGCGCCGTCGGGGTCGATCAGCGCGTCGTCCTTCCACGTGTAGCCGGCGGTCTCGAGCAGGTCGCGGGCCTTCTCTGCATCGACCGAGTAGTCCACGTCCGCGAATTCGGGCTGGATCTCGTCTTCGAGGATCGACGAGAGGCCGGTGACCGACCACACGGCCTCGCTGGCACCCTCGCGGGCGATGTCGACGTAGGCATCACGGTCGATCACCCAGGCGAGCGCCTGGCGGAAGGCCGGGTCGTCGAACGGCTTCTGCTGCAGGTTCATGAACAGCGTCGCCGAACCGGTGGTGGGAGCCGCCCAGAACTTGTTGTGCTCGGGGTCGACCGACAGGAACTGCTCCTCGATCTGCGGGATGAACGCCTGCGCCCAGTCGGCGTCGCCGTTGGCGAGAGCGGTGGTCAGCGCCGTGTTGTCGCCGTAGGAGACGTAGTGCAGCTCGGGCACCGAGAGCTCGCCACCCCAGTAGTCGTCGCGGGCGTCGAGGGTGACCGACTCGGTCGACCAGTTCGAGAGGACGTAGGGTCCGGTACCCACCAGGTCGTCGCCCTTGACGGGGTCGGTGGCCGGGTCGTCGAGGTTCTCCCAGATGTGCTTCGGCACGATCGGCACGTGCAGGGCGCGGGCCTGGTTGACGTACTTCGACGCGGCGAAGGTCAGCACGACCTTGTCGCCGTCGACGGCAGCGCTGTCGAGCTGGAGGCCCGCGGTGTCGAGGGCGGGGGTGGAGGCGAGCTCGTAGGAGTAGACGATGTCGTCGGCAGTGAAGGGCTCGCCGTCGCTCCAGGTGACGTCGGCGCGGGGAACGACCGTGAGCTGCGTGTAGTCGTCGTTCCACTCGATGCTCTCGGCGAGCCACGGGGTGACCCCGCGGTCGCCGGTCTGGTTTACGAGGGCGAGGGTCTCGAAGATCACCTTGCCGTAGCCGTACTTCGAGGCGGAGGAGTCGCCGACGTAGGGGTTGTTCGATTCGGTGGTGATCGCGCCGTCGGGCTTCGCGATCGTGAGCGAGGCGGAACCGGCACCGCTGCCGGACTCGTCGCCCCCTCCTCCTGCGGAGCATCCGGCGAGGGCCGAGATACCGAGGGCGGTGATCGCGGTCGCCGCGATCAGAGATTTCCTGAGCTTCATTGCTTCTCCTTGGGCACGGTCTTTGTGCTGCGGCACCGGCGGAGGCTGCTGCGCCGGTCTGGTGTGATTCGCTTACTGTCGAGAAAGTAAGTTTCAGTGAGGTTACCGAGTAGTAAGTTGGATCGCAAGCACGGCTCGGCAATGGAGGAACGGCGATGGCAGACAGCGACCAGACGGTGCGCGTGCGCCCGGCGACGCTCGCGAAACGCGAGCAGATCCTCAAGGCGGCCATCGAGATCTTCGGGAACAAGGGATCGACGAACGGCACACTGGCCGACGTCGCGGAACAGGTCGGCATCACGCACGCCGGCGTGCTCCACCACTTCGGGTCGAAGCAGAAGCTGCTGCTCGAGGTGCTCGCCTACCGCGATCAGGACGACGTGGCGGGGCTCGCGCAGAAGCACATCCCCGGCGGACCGGAGCTGTTCCTGCACCTCGTGCGCACCGCGTTCACGAATGCGAAGCGCCCCGGCATCGTGCAGGCGTACACGGTGCTCTCCGCGGAATCCGTGACCGACGACCATCCGTCGCGCCCGTTCTTCGAAGAGCGCTACACGACGCTTCGCCGCGAGGTGACGGACGCCTTCCACGAGCTGTGCGCCCAGGAGGGCGTGAGCGATCCGCGCCGCATCGCCGACGCGGCCGCCGCGATCCTGGCCGTGATGGACGGCCTGCAGTTGCAGTGGCTCCTGCATCCGGAGGTCGTGGAGCTCGGCGAGACGAGCGAGTTCGCGATCCGCGCCATCGTCAACGCCGTACTGCATCCCGGGCCGGAGCTGGAGACCTACGCGCACGACACGGACGGCTGACGGCCCCGACACGCCCGACTAGGCTCGGGCCATGACGATCGACCTCGAAGCGCTCTACATCGACCTGCACCAGCACCCCGAGCTCTCGTTCCAGGAGACACGCACCGCGGGCATCGCCGCCCGGCATCTGCGCGATCTCGGCCTCGAGGTGGAGGAGGGCGTCGGGGTCACCGGGGTCGTGGGCCTTCTCCGCAACGGCGACGGCCCCGTCGTGTGGGTGCGCGCCGACATGGACGCGCTCCCGGTCGAGGAGCAGACCGGCCTCTCGTATGCGAGTACCGCGAAGGGCGTCGACCCCGCGGGCACCACCGTCCCCGTCATGCACGCCTGTGGCCACGACATGCACGTCACCGCCATGATCGGCGCCGTGGAGAGGCTCGTCGCGGAGCGCTCCGACTGGTCGGGAACCCTCGTCGTACTGATCCAGCCCGCCGAGGAGTACGGGGCCGGGGCGCGCGCCATGCTCGACGACGGCATCCTGGACCGCTACCCCCGTCCCGACATCGTGCTCGGCCAGCACGTGACCCCACTCCCCGCGGGCATCGTCGGGGTGCGCAGCGGGACGCAGATGGCCGCCTCCGACGGGCTCACGGTGACCTTGCATGGCCGCGGCGGACACGGCTCGCGCCCGCACGCCACGATCGACCCGGTGGTGATGGCTGCGGCCACCGTGATGCGCCTGCAGACCATCGCCTCGCGCGAGATCGATCCGCAGGGCGTCGCGGTCGTGACCGTCGGCTCGATCCATGCCGGGCTCAAGAACAACATCATCCCGGCCGAGGCGAAGCTCGAGCTCAGCCTGCGCTACCCGAACGAGGAAGCACGCGAGAAGGTGCTCGCGAGCGTGGAGCGCATCGTGCGGGCCGAAGCCACCGCATCCGGGGCCGAGCGTGAGCCGGAGATCCGCACCGACCACACCCTGCCCGCCACGATCAACGATGAGGATGCCACGGCCCGCGTCACGACCGCGATCCAGCGGGCCCTCGGCGAGGCGTCCGTCATCGACCCCGGCATGTTCACCGGCAGCGAGGACGTGTCCTGGTTCGCGCGCGACGCCGGCGTGCCGCTCGTGTTCTGGTTCTGGGGCGGCGTCGACCCCGCGCGGTTCGCCGAGGCGGTCGCCGCGGGTCGACTCGAGCAGGACATCCCGACGAACCACTCGCCGTTCTTCGCGCCCGAGATCCACCCGACGATCGAGGTCGGCGTGACCGCCCTGTCGGCCGCGGCCCGGGAGTTCTTGGACTGAGGCGGACGCGAATCGCCCTACAGCTCGTCGAGGTACTGCGCCCGGGCTTTCATCGCGTGAATGATCAGCTCGTAACCGTCGTCGTAGATCAACACCACGAGCTCCAGGAGGCGGCCAGCAGGGTCGGCGGCGATCATGAGCCAACGGCGCGGGTCGTCTTCATCGTCGAGCGGGCGCGACTGCAGGACGTGCTCGACCGCATAGAGCACGGAAGAGTCGTCGAGCTGGTCGCGCCGGTAGTGTTTGCGGGCCGATCGGTGCAGGTCAGGCAACGTGTGCCCACTCGCGCACTGCGGCGCGAATCGCCTCCGAACGCGTGGCGATGCCCTCCGCCTCAGCGCGCGCTGTCAGGGCCGCGATCGTGGACGCATCGAGCCGCACGGGGATCACCGCGCCGGGGCCATCGCCCACGGTCGGTCGACCTCGACGCGGCTTCGGGAGTTTCGACAGGTCGTACCCGGCCTCGGCCTCGTCGGCCCACGCCTGAATCTGCTCGTCCGGGACGGGCTTTCCATTCAGCAGGTGCTCGCTCATGCGAATAGCGTATACGAAAATGTCCTATTTGTGTATACGAAAAGGTGCCTGGTCGTTGTCGACTGCCGCGGTCACGGGACAGTCTGTTGCGCGCCCAGGAAGACGTGCAGGCCGAGCGCGTTCCGCGGGGGAGGTGGGGCCGCAGAAAGATGGCGATTCAGCAGGCCGACGACCTCGCCGGGAATCGGGTCGATCGCGTTGGCCTTCTTCACGTCCTGGGAGCCGAAGCCGGCCAAGAGCGTCACAGACCCCCCATCCCTGCTTCTCACCTCGACACGGGCGTAGTCCGTGTCGAGGCGGATCAGCACACGAGCGATGGAGGCCCAAGGGAGCGCTCGCTCCGCCCCAGCACCGATGATCCGGATCCCCCGGTCATCCCACTCGACGACGTAACGCTTCCTCTGCCAGGCGAAGATCCACAAGAGGGCGAGCACGATGACGACAGCCAAGCCACCGGCGACCAGGACGACGTCGGAGCGGCCGAGCATGGAGTCGGTCTCGACGGAGATCGCAATCAACGCCGCCGTGGCAGCAGCCCCGCCCACGAGCACGCAGCCGACGATGATCGCGACGAGCTGGCGCAGGGAGACCCGAGTCGCCCGGATGGTCAACCGATACCCGGCACGCCCCTGCCCGATCTGCTCCCACATCCGTTCAGCCCCCGTTCCGTCGATACGTCGACTCAGCCGCCGATCGCGTTCATGCCGCGCGCCGGTTGCAGGAATGAGGGGTCGTTGATCGCGTGCCCCGGGAGCTTGCCGTGCACACAGGAGCGCAGCATCTCGGCGATCCCGGCGGAGCGGTCACCCGGCGCAGAGGCCGACTCCCCGCGCAGCACCTCGATGAGGTCGTACTCGACGTTCGAGAAGAGGCAGTTGCGCAGCTGACCGTCGGCGGTCAGGCGCAGACGGTCGCACGCACCGCAGAACGGGGCGGTGACCGAGGCGATCACCCCGACCTCGTGCGGTCCGCCGTCGATCCGCCACTTCTCTGCAGGTGCTCCCCCACGCCCTTCGACCGGATCGAGATGCCAGCGCTCCCCCAGCGACGCGAGGATCTCCTCGCGCGTGACCATGGATGCCCGGTCCCAGGTGTGTCCGGCGTCGAGCGGCATCTGTTCGATGAAGCGCAGCTGCGCGCCCACACCCATCGCGAACTCCACGAGGTCGACCAGCTCGTCGTCGTTGACGCCGCGCATCGCGACCGCGTTGAGCTTGAGCGGACGGAGCTCCGAGGCCGCAGCCGCCGCGATGCCCTCGAATACGTCGTCGAGGCGGTCACGGCGGGTCAGGTCGGCGAAGCGCTGACGGTTCACCGTGTCGATGCTGATGTTGAGGCGCGTGAGTCCGGCCTCGATCAGCGCCGGGAGTTTCTGGGCGAGGCTGATGCCGTTGGTCGTCATGGCGACCTCGACGGGTCCGTCCTCGCCTTCGATGCGGGAGACGCGTCGCACGACCTCGACGATGTCGGCCCTCAGGAGCGGTTCGCCACCGGTGAGGCGGAACGTGCGGATGCCGAGAGCGGCGGCCACCTCGGCGACCTCGACGATCTCATCCGTGGAGAGGATGCTCGTGCGGGCGAGCCACTCGTTCCCCTGCTCCGGCATGCAGTACGTGCAGCGCAGCGAGCAGCGGTCGGTGAGCGAGATGCGCAGATCCCGGTGCACCCGGCCGTGCGTGTCGACGAGACCTGCTTCGACGGCAGAGTGGCCAGGGCTCTGCGCCGTCGGACCGGCGTGCGGCGGGCGCACACCGATCACCACCGGCACGGCCGTCATCGCGCTCCGCCACTCCCCGTCATCGTTCGAGACTAACCCGCCGCTTCCCCCCTCGGGGCCGAAACACCTGAGGTTCCCGTCGCGATATGGCAGCCCATATGCGCGTGGGGGCTGTCATATCGCGACGGGAGCGACGGGAGCGACGGAGGCGACGGACGCGGGGACGAACCGCACCTGGGCAGGATCGACGCGCAGGTGCACCTCGTCGCCCACCGCGAGGTCGACGGCGTCCGCCAGCGAGGTGTCGACCTGACAGTGCTCGGTGTGCAGGCGGACTCCCGTGAGGATGGGCTCGAGTCGGAGGATCCGGCTGGCCCACGCGTGCGGGTCGTCAGCTCGCTCGATGCGCACCGCGGCGGGACGGAACACCGCGGCGAGCGGTGAGCCGTCGACCGCGGCGAGCGCGAGCGACTCGGCATCCGTGCTTCCAAGACGCAGACCTCCCCCGCGCCAGCCCCCGTCCGCGGCGACGCCCACCAGCCGGTTGACACCTGCGATCGCAGCGATGAAGCCCGAAGCGGGCGCCGACAGCACCTCGCGGACAGGTCCGTGCTGCGTGACCCGCCCCGCCTCGATCACCAGGAGCCGATCGGCGAGGGCGACAGCATCCGCAGCATCGTGCGTGACCGCGATCGTGGTGATCCCCGCCAGCTGATCACGCAGCATCTGTCGGATGTCGCCGGCCGTCGCCGGATCGAGCGCGACCAGCGGTTCGTCGAGCAGCACGGCGCGCGGCGACGCGGCGAGCGCTCGGGCGACCGCGACGCGCTGCCCCTCGCCACCGGAGAGCTCGCGCGGCATGCGGTCCCCCGCACCCGGGAGGCCGACACGTGCGAGCCATTCATCGGCCGAGTCTCGTGCCGCCCGGACGTCCTGCCCGGCGGCACGAGGGCCGAAGGCGACGTTCTCGCGCACGGACAAGTGGGGGAACAGCCGCGCTTCCTGCCCGAGCAGCACGATGCCGCGGTTCATGGGAGCTGTCCGCACACGAGGTGTGGCCACGCGGTCGACCACGCGTCCCGCGACCTCGATCTCCCCGGCGGTCAACGGCTCGAGGCCCGCGAGCGCCTGCAACAGAGTCGACTTGCCCGCGCCGCTCGGTCCCATGATGGCGACGGTCTCCCCGGCCGAGACCTGCACCGAGACGTCGACGGCGAAGTGCTCACGGTCGACCACGACGTGCGCACGCAGGCCTCCGCCGCCGACAGCCCGGCCCGTCGAGGAGGTCATCGCGTCGCCCCCGGCCGCCAGCCGCGGACGAGCAGCAGCACGACGATCGCCGTGGCGAGCAGCAGCAGCGCGAGGGCGACCGCCGTGCCCTGCGACACTCCGGCCCCGTTGAACGCGGTGTAGATCGCGAGCGGCATGGTCTGGGTGACGCCCGGCCGGTTCCCGGCGAACAGGGCCGTCGCACCGAACTCGCCGATGGCCCTCGCGAAGCACAGGACGACACCCGCGACGATGCCCGGCGCGGCCAACGGCAGGGTGATCCGTCGCAGGATCGTCCATCGTCCGGCGCCGAGGGCCGCCGCCGTGCGCTCGTAGTCCACGCCCGAGGTGCGTACCGCACCCTCGACGGCCAGCACGAGGAACGGCAGCGCGACGAACGTCTGCGCCAGGATGACGGCCGGCGTGCTGAAGGACAGGCCGAGCCCACCGAGCCAGCCCGCACGTCCGAACAGGTACAGCAGCGCGACACCGCCCACCATCGGCGGCAGCACCAGCGGAACCGTGACGACCGCGCGGAGTACGGCAGCCAGCCGCGGCCCGGAGCGGGCGATCCACAGCGCGAGCGGTACGCCGATCAGGATGCACAGCACCGTGGCCACCAGGCCGGTGCCGAGCGAGAGCGTGAGCGCAGAGAGCGCGGCCTCCGAGGTCACGTCCGCGAGGAACGTCGACCACTGCACGCGCGCGACGAGCGCGGTCAGCGGCAGGATCAGGAACGCCAGGCCGACCAGGGCCGGTACGGCGAGTGCACGGGGCGCGTACCCTCGATCACCTCCCCCGCTCATGGTGCTCCGAAGCCGAAGTCGGCCAGGATGCTGCGCCCCGCATCCGCCCGCACGAACGCCACGAACGCCTCGGCCGCCGTGGCGTTCGGAGCATCGGAGAGCACGGCGATCGGGTAGTGGTTGACGACCTCGTCGGCGCCGTCCGGCACGATCACCTCGACGTCGTCGCGGCCGATCACATCGGTGGCGTACACGAGTCCGGCGTCGGCTTCGGACGCGGCGACCTTCGTGAGCACGGCCGACACGTTCTGCTCGAGGCTCGCCGGGTCGACCGTGACCTCGGCCGCGGACAGCAGCGTCGCGGACGCCGCACCGCACGGCACCTCCGGCGCACACAGCACGGTGGTGACGTCGGCGAGATCCGCCAGCGCCTCGACGTCACCCGGGTTTCCGGACGGAACCACGATCACCAGGGTGTTGGATGCGAACAGCGCGGGCTCAGCCACGACGTCCGCCGCCTTGTCCATGTTCGCCTCGTCGGCCGAAGCGAACACGTCGGCGGGAGCACCTTCGAGGATCTGGGTGACGAGCGTCGAAGAACCGTCGTACACCGGACGGAACCGCACGTCCGGGTTCTCGGCCATGAAGGCCTCCCCGATCGCATCGAAGGCTCCGGCGAGGGATGCCGCGGCGTAGACCGTGAGCTCTCCGCGCACGCCATCCGTGGCCCCCGACGGTGAGGACGCGTCCTCAGCTGTGCCCGCACAGCCCGTGAGCACGAGGCAGGCAGCGGCGAGGAGAGCGAGCGTGGAGCGGCGCAGCAGGCGGTTCATGTCAGCCGTTCGGGATCTCGACGACGACCTGGGTCGCCTTGACGGAAGCCGTGGCGAGGGAGCCGACCTCGAGCCGCAGATCCCGCGCCGCCTCGGACGACATCAGCGACACCACACGATGCGGTCCGGACTGGATGTCGACCTGGGCCATGAGGCCTTCGACCTGCACGCGCGTGACGATGCCGACGAAGCGGTTGCGCGCACTGGAGAGCACATCTCCGGCGTTCCTCGCCTCCTCCGCGAGCTCGACCGCGCGCGCTGCGAGGGCGTCACCGGGGATCTCGGCCGGTGTCGCCTCCGTCACCGGAAGCAGTCCCTGATCGATCCAGCGACGGACGGTGTCGTCGCTCACGCCGAGCAACTGCGCGGCACGGGCGATCCGGTAGGTCTGCATGCGAAGAATCTACCGCAGATGCGGAGTTTTCCGGAGGCTTCATCCGCTTTCACGGTCATCGACTTCTTCCGGGAGGAGGGGCATACGCTGAATCCATGCAGCCCCTCGTCGCCCCGGCCGCCGCGCTCGCCCCGGAAGAGCTCATCCGCACGGCCCGGCACGCGGTGCTCGCCGGCATCGGTGAAGAAGGTCAGCGCCGCCTCCACGCCGCTCGCGTGACGGTCGTCGGCGCCGGCGGGCTCGGCTCCCCTGCCCTGCTCGCCCTCGCCGCCGCAGGGATCGGCAGCCTTACGGTGATCGACGACGACGTCGTGGAGCTGACCAACCTGCAGCGCCAGCTGGCGCACCGCGTGGAGGACATCGGCACGCCCAAGACCGCCTCCGCCGCCCGAGCCATCACGGCTCTCGCCCCGCAGACCGTCGTGACCCCGGTGCCGGAACGTCTCGACGCGGCCAACGCCGCCCGCCTGCTCGCGGGAGCCGACGTGGTGGTCGACACGAGCGATTCCTTCGTGACCCGCCGTGATGTGGCCGCGGCGGCCGAGGAGCTTGGACTTCCCCTGGTCTGGGGCGCGGTGCAGGAGTGGCATGCGCAGGCGACCGTGTTCTGGTCGGACCCCCCGGTGGGCGAGCCGGTCGTGCTCGCCGACCTCTTCCCGCCCGGCACCGAGGGGGAACCGCCCAGCTGCGCCCGGGTCGGCGTGCTCGGCGCGCTGTGCGTTCAGGTCGGCGGGATGCTGGCAGGTGAGGTGATCAAACTCGCGACCGGGGCCGGCGAACCGCTGCTCGGACGACTCGCCATGATCGATGCGCTCACCTCCCGCCAACACGAGATCGCGATCCGCCCGGCGTCCACGACCTCGACGGCGGTGCACGCATGACCGGCCGCCGCACGGTCGAGGAGCAGCTCGACCGTGTGCTCGGCGCCATCCGCCTGGTCGGCAACGAGGCTCTCCCGGTGACGGATGCCGCAGGACGCACGCTCGCCGCGCCCGCGGTCGCCGCCCACGACATCCCCCTCTTCGACAACTCCGCGATGGATGGGTTCGCCGTGCGCGGTGCCGACGTCGCGGAGGCCTCCGAGGAGAATCCGGTCACCCTGCGCGTGGTCGCCGACCTTCCCGCCGGAGTGGCCCTCGATCCTCCGCTCGGGTCCGGCGAAGCCGCCCGCATCATGACCGGATCCCCCACCCCCACCGACGCCGACGTGATCGTGCCCTTCGAGGACACGGCCGGCGGGCTCGCCGACTCCCTCGATGGGGTGACGGTGCTGCGCGCCCCGGCGAAGCCCGGCGTGTTCGTGCGCCGACGCGGGGCCGACCTGCACGCCGGCGACGAGGTCGTTCCCGCCGGGGAACGTTTGGGGCCCTTCCAACTCGCGGCCGCGGTCGCTGCCGGTGTCGCCGAGGTGTGGGTGACGCGGGCTCCGCGCGTGGCCGTGGTGTCGACCGGGAGCGAGCTGCTCGCGCCGGGCGAGACCCCCGCCCGCGGCCGCATCCCCGACTCGAACGGCCCCCTGCTCGCGCAACTGGTCGCCGAGGCCGACGCCGAGGTGGTGCTGGTCGCACGCGTTCCGGATGCGGCCGACGCCGTCAGGACCGTGACCGCTGAAGCCACAGCCCTCGGCGCCGACGTGATCGTCTTCACCGGCGGGGTGAGCGCGGGAGCCTACGAGCCGGTGCGCGGGGCGTTCGACGGCGGCGGACAGGTCGAGTTCAGCGCGGTGGCCATGCAGCCGGGCAAACCGCAGGCCTTCGGGGTGCTCGATGACGGATGCGTGGTGTTCGGACTCCCGGGGAACCCCGTCAGCGTGGCGGTGTCGTTCGAGGTGTTCGTGCGCCCCGCCCTGCTCGCGATGCAGGGCCGCACGCTCATCCACCGCCCGCGTTCGCCCTTCACCGCCGATGCGTCCTGGACACCCCCGCCCGGCCGCCGCCAGTACCTTCCGGCCGTCGTCGACCTCGCGGCGCGCACCGTGCGTCCGGCGACCGCCGGCGGGTCGGGGTCACATCTCGCGGGCGGACTCGCGCGTGCCCACGCGTTCGCTATCGTCCCGGCGGAGGTCGAGTCCGTGGCCGTGGGCGATGTGATCGATGTCATGCTGGTCGGATGAGCTTCCCCCACCTTGACGCCGGCGGCCGTGCACACATGGTCGATGTGACCGCGAAGCAGCCGACCGTGCGCACCGCGACCGCCCGCGGTTTCGTGCGCTGCAGCGCCGACGTGATCACCGCGCTCCGCGACGGCACCGTGCCGAAGGGCGACGTGCTCGCGGTGGCGCGCATCGCCGGCATCCAGGCGGCCAAGTCCACGCCCTCCCTGCTGCCGCTCGCGCACGTGATCGGGGTGCACCGGGCGAGCATCGAGCTGGACGTCGTCGACGACGGCGTGCGCATCGAGGCGACCGTGGGCACCGCCGACCGCACCGGGGTCGAGATGGAGGCGCTCACTGCCGTCTCGGTCACCGCCCTGGCGATCGTCGACATGATCAAGGGCGTCGACCGCGCGGTCACGATCGAGGACGTGCGCATCGTGGCGAAGTCCGGCGGCCGCTCCGGCGACTGGGTGCGTCCCGGCGAGCCCGCCCCCGGAGCCGACCGATGACACGCGTGCGCTACTTCGCCGCGGCCGCCGAGGCCGCAGGCACCGACGCGGAGGAGCGCGCCGAGCACTCTCTCCTGGAGCTGCGCACCGCCGTCGTCGCCGAGCACCCGGCGCTGGCCGACATCCTGCCGCGCTGCGCGGTGCTCGTCGACGGCGTCCGCACCGACGGCGACCTCTCCCTCGACGACGCCGAGCTCATCGACGTGCTCCCGCCCTTCGCGGGCGGCTGACCACGCGCCACCTGCAGGACCGCCGGCCACCCGCATGACCGTCTGCCGGTGTTTCCTCCTGCATACGGCCGAACCTCATGCAGGTGACGCGTCGAGAACGGCGGTGACACGTCGAGAACGGCAGGTGACGCGTCGAGAACGGCAGGTGACGCGCGGGACTCAGCCGCCGATGCCCTTCCACGACGTGGTGCCGTCGACCTCGAGCTGACGCTTCCACACAGGGAGGTCGCTCTTGATCGCCTCGATGACCGCACGGCACACCTCGAACGCCTCGGCTCGGTGCTCGGAAGCCACCGCGATCACCACCGCGGCATCGCCCACATCGAGGCGTCCGACGCGATGACTCACAGCCACCACAGCAGGAGCATCGGCACCGGCACCGGCCTCCTCCGCGATCCGCCGCAACGTGGCTTCCGCATCGGGGTGCGCGCTGTACTCCAGTCCGACGACGGGCGTCTGCGCATCCGGGTCGTTGTCGCGCACCCGGCCGACGAACGTCGTCACCGCTCCCAGGCGCGGATCTTCGACCGCGGTGAGATGGACGTCGAGATCGAGGAGTTCTTCCGACACGGCTGCGATGCGTACGTCGTTCATGAGTGGTCTCCGCCTTCGACTTGATCCAGGATGTGCGCGGCGACGCCGAGCACCACAGGCACGCCGGAGGCGACGGCTCGGGGCGAACCGGGGAGGTTCACCACGAGCATGCCGTCGGGGTCCACGATGCCCGCGAGCCCGCGCGACAGCACCGACAACGGGGTGTCGGCGAGTCCGCTGCGGCGCAGCTCCTCAGCGATCCCGGGGATCTCACGGGTGATCACCCGGCGCGTCCCCTCCGGCGTCAGGTCACGGGGTCCGACGCCCGTCCCACCGGTGGTCACGACCAACCGGATGCCGCGCGCGACCGCCCGGCGCAGGGCATCCGCCACGGAATCCGCTCCGTCGGCGATGACCTCGGCATCCGGGCAGTGCCACCCGGCGTCACGAAGCAGCCCCACCGCGATCGGGCCGCCCCGATCCTCGCGTTCTCCGGAGGCCGATCGATCCGAGACGGTGATGACGAGTGCGGGGTACGGGCCCATGGCTCCCACCCTAGGCCCGCGCCGATGACCGTGCACCGGTATCAGGTGACGCGGACGAGCGAACGCTGCCAGCCCGACGATCCGTTCGGCGCGATGGGTGCGCGCTCCTGGATCTGCAGGTCACCGTTCTTGTTCACGGCGCGCACGGCGACGTAGTGCGTCCCCGGGGTGGCATCCCATTCCATGAACCACTGCACCCAGGTGTCATCGTTGATCGGCGTCGACAGCGTGGCCGCAACCCAGTCGCCGTCATCGATGCTCACCTCCACGCGCTCGATGCCGACCGACTGCGCCCAGGCGACGCCTGCGATCGGGATCTTCCCCGCATCCACCGCCTCGCCGATCTTGGGGGTGTCGACGCGGGAGGAGAACTTGATCGGCGCCTCGGCGCTGTAACCGCGCGGTGTCCAGTACGCCTCATCCTCGGCGAACGTCGTGACCTTGAGTTCGGTGAGCCACTTGGTCGCCGACACGTAGCCGTAGAGTCCCGGCACGACCATCCGCACGGGGAAACCGTGTTCGAGCGACAGCGGCTCGCCGTTCATCCCGACCGCCAGGATCGCGTCGAGGTCATCATCGGTGAGTGCCGACAGCGGCGTGCTCGCCGTGTAACCGTCGACGCTGCGCGAGAGCACCATGTCGGCACCGGACTGGACGCCCGCCTTCTTGAGCACGTCGCGCAACGGCACGCCCAGCCACTTCGCGTTGCCGACGAGTTCGCCGCCGACCTCGTTCGACACGCACGTGAGCGTGATCGCATACTCGTCGAGACCCATGTCGAGGATGTCCTGGAAGCTCATCTCCACACGCTGGTCGACCATGCCGTCGATCACCAGGCGCCAGGTGTCCGGGTCGATCGAGGGAACCGTGAGGGCCGTGTCGACCCGGTAGAAGTCCTTGTTCGGGGTGAACAGCTTGCTGAGTCCGGGGATGTCCAGCTCCGCGCCCTGCGGCACCGTGACCGTGGTCTTCGGAGAGGGGAGCTTGAGCGCACCGCGGACGGCTTCGACCGAGGACACGGCCATGCTCACCGTGCGGGCGGTGATTCCCACGACGAGCGCGGACGCACCGGCGACGGCAGCGAGGAGGAAGAACCGACGACGATCGATCCCGGGCCGGGCGGATTCTCCTTCGGCGAGATCGGTCGGGGGATCATCCGTGGTCGCCGTGGCCCGGTCGTCCTCGCTGGCGCCTGCGAAGGAGTCTCTCCACCCGCGCAGACGGCGGCACAGGAGCACGAGGATGACTGATCCCACGACGGTGCCGAGGACCGGGGGCAGGAACGCGAGGGGCGCGACGCCCGCGCGGGTGACGATGGCTGCGGTCGAGAGCACGCCCGCGATCACGAGCGCGATCACGCCGAGCGGCGGACGCACGAACTGCAGGATCCCGGCGATCGCCGAGGCGATGAGGACGGCCAGACCGAGCCCCGCCAGCAGGGCGATCTTGTCGTACTCGCCGAAGGTGGCGATCGCGAACTCCTTGAAGGGCTGGGGCACGATGTCGATCACGAAGCCGCCGACCGCGAGGATCGGGCTGGCGGTGCGCGCGAACAGAAGCGCGAACACCTCCGCCGTGGCGAGGAAGACGCCACCCCCGATCAGGCCCGCGAGGGCGGCCCAGACGAAGAACCTCTTGCCGCTGCGGCGTTGCACCATGATCGTCTCCTGTTCCACCGGTCGCCGGCGTCATCCCCCGTTGTTCGGAGCGGAGGCGCGATCGGATCTGACGATCTGCGGAAGAGGTCGCGCGGACCCGTTCATAACTCCGCAAAAACGGCAGGAGAGAAACACGTCAGGCGCGGCACGACGGGCGAGCCGTTCACCTGACACTCCGATCTTCCGGAGTTGTGAACGTCCGCGGGCGGAGAGTCACACCGGACGGAGGTCAAACCGGGCGGGGGTCAGACCGTGGGCGGAGGTCAGACGGGGACGACGGGCGGGGGCGGCGGAGCGAGCCGGCGCTGCGGCACCCCGTGCGCCTCTCGGTGCAGACGCTCCATCCGGCTGTCGAGCTCGGCGGCGGCATCGGCGGCATCGGACAGGCTGTCGACAAGGTGCGAGGGCACCTGGTTCGAGAACTTGTAGTAAATCTTGTGCTCGAGGCTCGCCCAGAAATCCATCGCTATCGTGCGGAACTGCACCTCGACCGGAACCGACAACGCGCCGGTCGACAGGAACACCGGCACCTCGATGATCGCGTGCAGGCTCTTGTAGCCGTTGGCCTTCGGCTGCGCGATGTAGTCCTTGACCGTGCGCACGGTGATGTCGTCCTGCGCGGTGAGCAGGTCGAACAGGCGGTACACGTCGGCGACGAAGCTGCAGGTGACCCGCACACCCGCGATGTCGGTGATCTCCGCGCGGATCCGATCGAAGTCCGGCTCGTCGATCCCCTTGCGGGCGAGCTTCTCGACGATGCTGTCGGGCGACTTGAGACGGCTCTTCACGTGCTCGATCGGGTTGTACGCATGGTCGTGCGTGAACTCGTCACGGAGGATGGAGATCTTCGTCTCGACCTCACGCATCCCGAACTCGTACTCGCGCAGGAAACGCTGCAGCTCGTCACGCAGCTCGCGAGCCTGGTTGATCGTGTCCTCGGTGACGTGAACGGTCGTCATGCTTCCGACGTTACGCGTTCGTGATCGGAAACGGCTGTGGATCCTCGATCAATCGAGGGCGCGTGCGGGCCGTCGGAGCGGTCGTAAGGATTCCGTGAGGACAGCGCGTCCGGCCGTAGGGATTCCGTGAGGATCGCAGGAGGATGACATCGGCAGGCGTAGTGTCGCCCGACGTGTCAGACGAAAACAGGGAGGGCGCGGACACTCCGCCGCTCGCCAAGCGCATCCTCATCGGCGAACCGCTGACGAGCCAGCAGGTCGATGATCAACTGCTCCCGAAGCGGATGGCACTGCCGATCTTCGCGTCCGACGCGTTGAGCTCGGTGGCCTACGCACCGCAGGAACTCGTGATGATCCTGCTGATCGGTGGACTGACGTTCCTCTCCTTCACGCCGCTGGTCGCGATCGCGGTCGTGGTGCTGCTGGTCGTCGTCGTCCTGAGCTACCGACAGCTGATCAAGGCCTACCCTTCGGGCGGCGGCGACTACGAGGTCGCGTCGAAGAACCTCGGCGAGATCCCCGGTGTGATCGTCGCCGCGGCCCTCCTGGTCGACTACGTGCTGACCGTGGCCGTGTCGGTCGCCTCCGGTGTCGACAACATCATCTCCGCCGCGCCCGGCCTCGACCCGCTCCGCGTCGAGCTCGCGGTCGGCTTCGTGATCCTCATCATCATCGTGAACCTGCGCGGCGTGCGTGAGGCGTCGCTCGTGTTCGCCATCCCCACGTACGTGTTCATCGGCTCGGTCGGCATCATGATCGCGACCGGGCTGATCCGGACGTTCCTCGGCGATGCGCCGGTGGCCTCGAGCCACGACTTCTCCGTGCAGGCCGAGAACCTCGGTCAGGCCGCGGTGATCCTGCTGATCCTCCGTGCGTTCTCCAGCGGATGCTCCGCCCTCACCGGCGTCGAGGCGGTGTCGAACGGTGTCCCGGCGTTCCGGGCTCCCAAGGTGCGCAACGCCCAGTCGACCCTCGTGCTGATGGGGTCGATCGCCATCTGCCTGTTCGCCGGCCTGACCGCTCTCGCCCTGATCGCCGGGGTGCACTATGCCGAGAACCCCTGCGACCTGATCGGCTTCGACTGCTCGACCCCCCAGCCGAGCCTGATGGCGCAGATCGCCGCGGCGACATTCGGCGGCGGCAGCATCGCGTTCTTCATCGTGCAGGCGGCGACCGCGTGCGTGCTGCTGCTCGCCGCGAACACCGCGTTCAACGGCTTCCCCCTGCTGGGCGCGGTGCTGGCCCGTGACGGATACGCCCCCAAATCGCTCAACACCCGCGGTGACCGCCTGGTGTTCTCGAACGGCATGATCCTGCTCGGCATCGCCGCGATCGCCGTTCTCGTGGTGTTCCAGGCGCGGCTGACGACCCTCATCCAGCTCTACATCATCGGGGTGTTCGTCTCGTTCTCGCTCGGACAGATCGGCATGGTCCGGCACTGGCGACGCGTGCTCCGGGGGCCGGTGGAGAACGGGTCCGGTTCCGGGATCGACGGGGCCTCGGCGTCGGATCGCCGCTCGGCCAAGATCGGACTCATCATCAACTCGACCGGCGCCGCGATGACCGTGCTCGTGCTGGTCATCGTGACGATCACCAAGTTCACGCACGGCGCCTACCTGGTGTTCTTCGCGATCCCGGTCCTTGCCTTCCTGATGCTGGGCGTGAAGCGGTACTACCGCGACGTCGAGCACGAGATCGCGATCGACGACACGACCAAGTTCGGGGCGACCGGCGACCTCGCGATCGTCCTCGTCAACCGGCTGCAGAAGCCCGTCGTGAAGGCCATCGACTACGCGATCGCGGCCAAGCACGGCAAGACCCTGGCGGTGCACGTGGCCGTGGCGTCCGACGACGCGGCCCAGCTCCAGCAGGAGTGGGCCGACCATCTCGTGCCGATCCCGCTCGTGATCGTCGAGTCGCCGTACCGGTCGTTCGCGCAGCCGGTGACCCAGTTCATCAAGCAGTACCGGGAGAAGCACGGCTCCTCGGTGGTGACCGTGTACCTGCCGCAGTACATCGTCGGACACTGGTGGGAGTCGTTCCTGCACAACCGTCGGGCCCGCCGCCTCGCCAACCAGCTGATGCTCGTGCACGGCGTGTCGATCACGCTCGTGCCCTGGCTGCTCGACTCGTCGGAGCTCATCTACGGCCGCCGCTCCCGCCCGCTGCCGGGTCAGGAGCGCGCGGGGCGCCCCGTGGTCGTCAACGGTCGGCGCGCACACCGGCCCGCCGGCCCGCCGCAGGAGTAGTCGCGGGGCGGCGACGGGGCCTTCGAGTCAGATCCCCTCGAGCACGGCACCCAGGACGCCGGCGGCCTCGGCGAAGCGCGCCGGGTCGGCGTTCGCGTAGTTGAGGCGCACGTAGGACCCCGAGGGCTCGGCCGGGAACCACTCGGATCCCGGCGCGATGATGACTCCGCGCACCTCGCACTCGCGGACGACCTGCCCGACATCCGTCCCCTCGGGCAGTCGCACCCACAGGTTGAGCCCACCGGCCGGAACGCCCTCGACCTGCGCGGAAGGCGCGTGCGCGGCGAGACTCGAGACGAGCAGATCGCGCCGCGCGCGCAGGTGCTCGCGGAATCCGCGCAGGTGCGTGCGCCAGGCGGGCTGGCTCACCACATCGAGGGCCGCGGTCTGGAGCACACCGCTCACGTACATCGACTCGGCGGCGCGGTCCGCGAGGATGCGATCACGCGCAGGCCCTCGGACGATCGCGGCCGCGACGCGCAGGGCCGGTGAGGCGCTCTTCGTGAGCGAGCGCAGATAGACCACGTGACCGTCCTCATCCGACGCGGCGATCGGCCTCGGAGCGGCGTCGATCCCCAGGTCGTGCGCCCAGTCGTCCTCGATCAGGAACGCCCGGTGACGGCGGACCGTATCGAGCACGGCTTCTCCCGTCGCGACAGGCCACTGCGCTCCGGTCGGGTTCGCGAACGTCGGCTGCGCGTAGAACGCCCGCGCGCCGGTCTGCGCGAACGCCCGCTCGACGTCGTCCGGATCGGGCCCATGCGGACCGGACGGGATCGGCACCAGGACCACGCCGGCCTGCGCGGCGGCGAGCATCGCGCCCCAGTACGTCGGCGACTCGATCAGCAGCGGTTGCCCGACCCCCACGACGGCACGGAAGATCGAGCTCAACCCGCTCTGGCTGCCCGAGATGATCAGGGCGTCCCGCGCCGAGGCGGGTGTGATCCCCACCGGTGCGGCGGACGCGAGTTCACCGGCGAACCACGCCTGCAGCTCGGGGAGGCCCGCTGCGGGTGAACGGGTCAGCGCCGCGTCCGATCGGGCGGCACGGATCAGCGCCTGTCGCACGAGCCGCTGCGGCAGCAGGTCGACCGCGGGGTATCCCGAGTGCAGTCCGATCGCATCGGGCGCGACCGTGCGTTGCGTCGACGAGAGGCCCGCGAGTCCGGCCGGCGTGGCGCCGAGGGCGGCAGTCTGCCAGCTGTAGTCGACCGTGCGAACGGTGGGCGCGGCGCGGACGAACGTCCCCGCGCCCGGGCGAGACTCGACCAGACCGAGCCGCGCGAGTTGCTGCATCGCCTTCTGCACGGTCACCGGGCCGGCCCCGTACTCGGCCATGAGCGCACGGTTCGACGGCACCCGTGCGCCCGGAGATGCGGAGGAGATCCACGCGCGCACCCCGGCGACGATGCGGTCACTGCTATCCTGATTCATGAAAGTAGACAGTAGCGTTATCGCTCCGCGAGAGACAGTGCTATCAATTCCTGCCGGCGTCCGGTGGGGTCTTCTCGGCGTCCTCGCCTTCTCCTTCACCCTTCCGCTCACGCGCATCGCGATCGACGGGCTCTCACCGCTGTTCGTCGGCGCCGGGCGCGCGGTCGTCGCCGCCCTCCTCGCCGGAATCGCCCTGGCCGTGACGCGCCAGCGACGTCCCACGACGACGCAGTGGGGCCGCCTCGCGATCGTCGCCGGTGGGGTTGTTGCCGGGTTCCCCGTCCTGACCTCGTTCGCGATGACCACGACCCCCGCCAGCCACGGTGCGGTCGTGATCGGCGTGCTCCCCGCGGCGACCGCTGTCGCTGTCGTGCTCCGCACCCGCGAACGACCCACCCGATCCTTCTGGATCTTCGCGAGCCTCGGCGCCGTCGCCGCGGTCGTGTTCGCCGCATTGCAGAACGACGGGCTCGACTCCCTCACCGCTTCCGACCTCCTGCTGTTCGGTGCTGTCATCGCCGCCGCGATCGGCTATGCGGAGGGCGGCCTGCTCGCCCGTGAACTCGGCTCCTGGCAGACCGTGTCGTGGGCGCTGATCGTCGCCGCTCCGCTGATGGCGGCGCTGACGGTGGTGTCGGCCCTTCAGCAGCCTCCGGCCGCGACACCGGTGCACTGGCTCGCCTTCGCCTACCTCGCCGCGGTGAGCATGTTCCTCGGCTTCTTCGCCTGGTACCGCGGGCTCGCGATCGGTCCGATGGCACAGGTGAGCCAGATCCAGCTCGTCCAACCCGTGATGGGCATCGCCTGGGCGGCGCTCCTGCTGCACGAGCAGATCGGCTGGGCCACCGCCATCGGCGGGCTCGCGGTGATCGCCTGCGCCGCCCTCGCCGTGCGTACGCGACTGATCACCCACCGACCGAGCGCGCCCCAAGGAAAGGACTCCTGATGCGTCACACACCCCGGTACCTGATGACCGATCCCGACGAGGTCAAGCGCTTGATCCGCGGCAACCCGTGGGCGACGTTCGTCTCCCCCGCCGGCGGCGGTCTCGTGGCCTCGCACTATCCCGTGCTGCTGGTGGAGAACGAGGATGACATCGTGTTCGCCAGCCATTTCGGACGGCCGGACGAGCGCCTCCACGAACTCGGCCAACACGAAGTGCTCGTGATCATCCAGGGTCCGCACGACTACGTGTCGCCGAGCCTGTACACACCGGGCGACCTCGTGCCCACGTGGAACCATGTCACGGCGCACCTCTACGGCGTTCCCGAGATCCTCGACGAAGAGGAGAACTACGCCATGCTCAGCCGCCTGACCGACCACTTCGAGAAGCACCAGCAGCACGGGCGGCATCTGTCGGAGGACGAGGAGGGCACCCGCCGAGCCGCCAGAGGGACCGTCGGCCTGAGGATGCGGGTCACCCGCTTCGATGCCCGCGCCAAGCTCAGCCAGAACAAGTCGCCCGAGGTGCGCGAGAACATCACCGCGCACTTCGCCGCAACCAACAGCGCGCTCGCGACGGAGATGCGCCGGGTCGGCGGGGAGGCGTCCTGAGCGTGTCGCCGGTCGACCCTAGGGTGGAGCGATGACCGAGACGCGAACCCCCGAGCCGTGGCCTGCACGGACAGACCGACTTCAGGTGCGCCCCTGCACGCCCGCCGACGTCGATGTGATGTGGGAGTGGCGGCGGCTCCCCGAGGTGAACCGGTGGCTCGGGGCCGCGCCCGACACGCGGGATGCGTTCCGTGAACGGTATCTCGCTCCGGAGCGCCTGGCATCGCTGTACCTCGTGGAGCTGCTGCCCGCGCACGAAGGCGCCGCCCCGACGCCGATCGGCGACATCATGGTGCAACTCGGCGATGGCTGGGCCCAGGCCGAAGTCGAGGCCGAGGCGAAGGGCGTCGAGGCGGAGCTCGGCTGGGTGCTCGACCCCGCGTACACCGGCCACGGCTATGCGACCGAGGCGATCCGCGCGGTGATCGATGTGTGCTTCGGCGCACTGGGGCTGCGCCGCGTGCACGCCGGGTGCTTCGCCGACAACGAGCCCTCCTGGCGTGTGATGGAACGCCTGGGGATGCGCCGCGAGGAGTTCAGCCGGAAGACGGCGCTGCACCGCTCGGGCGAATGGTTCGACGGCATGAACTACGGACTGCTCGCCGAAGAGTGGCCGCCGGAGCGGGGCGTCTAGCCCGAGACGAGGAACAGGACGAGAACGGCCACCAGCACGGTCGGCACGGCGGCGACCACGCCCCACAGCATGTACCCGCGCCAGCGGATCGTGACTCCGAGCGCCGTGATGCGGTGATGCCACAGCAGCGTCGCGAGCGAGGCCCACGGCGTGATCAGCGGGCCGAGGTTGACGCCGATCAGAAGGGCCATCAGCGCGACCGAATCCGCGGCGACGGGCTCGAGCACGAGATATGCGGGGAGGTTGTTGATCGCGTTGGCGCTCACGGCCCCGAGCGCGGCCAGCCGGAACAGATCGCCGGGGGAGTCGCCGTTCGCGATCTGCGCCGTCAGGAAGTCGAGGAGGCCCTGCGCGTGCGCGGCCTCGACCAGCACGAACAGCGACGCGGCGAGCGCGATCGCCTGCCACGGCACGAGCGCGAGCCGCAGCGCCCGGCGCCGCCGCACCGCGAACACCACGATGAGCGCGAGCGCCGCGGCCGTGGCGGGGATCCACACGTCGTGCGTGACGACCAGCAGCGGCATCAGCACGACGAGGATCCCGGCAGCGCTCCAGAACAGCATCGGGTCGGCGGGGCGCCGGGGCGGCGGCGTCTCGTACGCCGCGAACACGGTGCGCCGGTGCACCACGGTCAGGATCACGATGGGCACCAGGATGCCGACCAGAGTCGGCGCCCAGCTCAGGGCGATGAACGCCGCGGGACCGTCGCCGATCGCGGGTGCGGCGAGCAGGTTGGTCAGGTTCGACACCGGCAGGGCGAGGGAAGCCGTGTTCGCCAGCCACACGGTCGCCAGGGCGAAGGGGAGCGGGGAGACGCCGACGCTCTGCGCGAGCACGATGACGACCGGCGTGACGATCACGGCGGTCGTGTCGAGGGACAGGAACACCGTGCTCACCACCGCGAGCACCACGACGAGCGCCCAGAGGAGGAGCACACGCCCGCGCCCCCAGCGCGCGAGCCGCTGCGAGACGACGTCGAAGACCGCCGCGTCACGGGCGAGCTCGGCGACGACGCTGATCGCGACGACGAACCCCAGCACCGGCGCGATCCGCTGCCCGAGAGCGTCGGCGTCCGACTGCGGGAGGTATTCGGTCAGCACGAGGACGAGGGCGAGGACGACGAGCCCGCCGACGACCCACGTCCCTGCGCCGATCCGCCACTCTCTGGTGCCCACCTGGTGAGCATAGGGGCACTTCAGCGCGAAGGGGAGCACACGGTGCGCTGCCTCGTGGAGTCTAGGATTCAAGGACGGGATCGGGGATTCCTCGGCGAGGAGCACATCGACGTCGCCGACCTGAATCCCGCGTCGGACGACCGGGAGGGCGAGTGAGCGCAGAGCGGACGCAGCGTCCGGCTGCGGAGCAGTCGCGACGCGGACGCCTCCGCGTGCTCCTGGGCGCTGCCCCGGGCGTCGGCAAGACGTTCGAGATGCTCGCCGAAGGCCGCCGCCTCCGCGAGGAGGGTCACGACGTCGTCATCGCGATCGTCGAAACCCACGATCGCGCCGCCACCCAGGCGCAGACCGTCGGGCTGCCGGAAATACCGCGCCGGGTCGATGAGCACCGAGGCGTCGCCCTGACCGAACTCGACCTCGAGGCCGTGCTCGCGCGCGCCCCGGAGATCGCCCTGGTCGACGAACTCGCCCACACGAACATCCCGGGCTCGCGGCACCCGAAGCGCTGGCAGGACGTCGACGATCTGCTGGACGCCGGCATCGACGTGGTCACCACCGTCAATGTGCAGCACATCGAGTCGCTCAACGCCGTGGTCGAGAAGATCACCGGGATCGCGCAGCGGGAGACGATCCCGGATGCCGTCGTCCGGGCCGCGGATGAGATCGAGGTCGTCGACCTCGCGCCGCAATCGCTGCGCGATCGGCTCTCCGCCGGGCTGGTCTATCCGGCCGAGCGGATCGACGCCGCCCTGTCGAACTACTTCCGGTTGGGGAACCTGACTGCGCTGCGTGAGCTGGCGTTGCTCTGGCTCGCCGACGAGGTCGACAGCGCGCTGCGAACCTACCGCGCCGAACAGGGGATCGAAGGCAACTGGCAGGCCAGGGAGCGTGTCGTGGTCGCCCTCACCGGCGGGCCGGAGGGCGAGACCCTGCTCCGGCGCGGGGCACGGATCGCAGCACGCTCGGCCGGCGGCGAGCTGCTCGCCGTACATGTCTCGGCACAGGACGGTCTGCGCAACGAGACGCCCGGAGCGCTCGCCTCCCAGCGCCTTCTCGTGGAGTCGCTCGGCGGCAGCTATCACCAGGTGGTCGGCGACGACATCCCGTCCACACTGGTCGAGTTCGCGCAGGCCGCCGACGCCACTCAGCTGGTGATCGGGGTCAGCCGACGCAGTCGACTCACCGCCGCGCTCACCGGCCCCGGCATCGGATCGGAGGTCATCCGCCGATCCGGCGACATCGATGTGCACATCGTGACGCACGCGGCTGCCGGTGGTCGCCAGGCTCTGCCGCGCATCACCGGCGGGGCGCTCGGCTGGCGCCGACAGCTCCTGGGCTTCGCGATCGCGCTCGTCTTCGGACCGATCCTGTCATGGATCATGTTCACGGTCCGCAGCCCCGAATCGATCACCGCCGAGGTGCTCGCCTATCAACTCCTCGTCGTCGTGGTCGCCCTGATCGGCGGCATCCGTCCCGCCGTGTTCGCCGCGGTGCTCTCCGGGATCACGCTCGACTTCCTCTTCGTCGCGCCACTGTTCACGATCACGATCGCGCATCCGCTGCACGCGCTCGCGCTGTCCCTCTACGTCCTCATCGCGATCCTGGTCAGCATCATCGTCGACCAGGCCGCACGACGAGCCCGCACGGCTCAGCGCGCCGCCGCCGAGGCCGAGCTGCTCGCCGCGGTCGCCGGCAATGTGCTCCGGGGCGACAACGCGGTGCTGGCGCTGGTCAGCCGTACCCGCGAGGCGTTCGGACTCAGCGGGGTGCGGGTGCTCTCCCCCGATGGCGAGGTGCTGGCGAGCGACGGCGAACCGGTGGCCGACGGCCGTGCCACGACCCTGCCGATCGGCGTCGGACCAGGCGGTGGCCCCCGGGCGCTGCTGGAGTTGAACGGCGAACCTCTGGCCGGACCGGAACGACGCCTGCTCGATGCGATCATCGCGCAACTCTCCGCCGCGATCGAGCACACCGACCTGCGCGCCACCGCCAGCGAAGCCGAAGCCCTGGCCGAGACCGACCAGGTGCGCAGCGCTCTGCTGTCGGCCGTGAGCCATGACCTGCGGCGACCGCTGGCCTCGGCGGTCGCGGCGATCGGCGGCCTGCGCGGTGCGCACGGGCTGTCGGCGACCGATCGCGAAGAACTGCTCGCCACCGCCGACGAGAGCCTCGCGACGCTGTCGGCCCTGGTCACCGACCTGCTCGATGTGAGTCGCGTGCAGGCCGGCGTGCTCGCGGTCTCCTCGTCCCGGATGGATGCCGCCGGCACCGTGCTCGCCGCCGTCGACGAGCTCGGGCTGGGGCCGGCAGACGTCGAGCTCGCCCTCGACCCGGACCTGCCGCCGGTGTTCGCCGATCCCGTGCTGCTGCAGCGCGTACTGGTGAACGTGCTCGCGAACGCGCACCGTCACTCCCCGGACGGCAGCCGCGTGATCATCTCCACCAGCACGATCGGCGACCGCGCCGAGATCCGCGTGATCGACCGCGGGGCGGGCATCGCTCCCGAGCGGCGCGACCGCATCTTCCAGCCGTTCCAGCGATTCGGTGACACCGACAACACGACGGGACTCGGACTCGGACTCGCCCTGTCCCGCGGGTTCACCGAGGGCATGGGCGGTACCCTGACACCGGAGGACACCCCTGGGGGAGGCCTCACCATGGTCATCTCCCTGCCGCTCGGCGCAGGGCTTCCCGACACGGAGGGGACGGAGTGAAGCTCCTCATCGCCGACGACGACCCGCAGATGGTGCGGGCGCTGCGGATCACACTGGCCGCCCACGGATACGAAGTCGTCGTGGCCGCCGACGGTGCCGCCGCAATCGCCGCCGCCGCGCAGTCGCACCCGGACCTGATCATGCTCGACCTCGGCATGCCCCGACTCGACGGTATCGAGGTGATCCAGGCGCTGCGCGGGTGGACGAACGTGCCGATCATCGTGGTGTCCGGACGCACCGGTTCAGCCGACAAGGTCGACGCGCTGGACGCCGGCGCCGACGACTTCGTCACGAAGCCGTTCCAGGTCGATGAACTCCTCGCCCGGTTGCGCGCACTGTCCCGCCGATCGGCCCCCGCGAACGGCGAATCCGTCGTGGCCTTCGGTGAGGTCATCGTCGACCTGGCCACGAAGACCGTCACCCGCGCCGGAACACGCGTGCACCTGACCCCCACCGAGTGGCGGATGCTGGAGCACCTGTCGCGGCATCCGGGAGCCCTGGTCACCCGGCAGGACCTGTTGAAGGAGATCTGGGGCAGCGAGCAGGTCTCCGACTCCGGTTATCTGCGGCTGTACATGTCGCAACTGCGGAAGAAGCTCGAACGGGAGCCGGGCGCCCCGGTGCACCTGCTCACCGAGGCGGGGATGGGCTACCGACTCGTGCTCTGAGCCGTCGCCCGCGCCGGGGTGCGCCGGCTCGCCGTTCGTGACTCAGGAAGAACATGCGACCGGGGACGGTGTCGGCGTCGTCGGGGGCGATGCGGCGCGGCCTTCCTGAGTTGTGCGCGTCGTTCACAACTCAGCAAGAACTGCCGGAACCGACCCGGAAATCGGCCCACGCTGCGCTCAGCGCGACGATTCTGAGGAGTTGTGCACAGCGCGTGCCCGGCGCAGCACCGCGACGACACCGGTGACGACGAGCAGCACGGCCACGATGATCGCGGCGATGGCGGTCGGGGTGCTCTCCGGCTCGCCGGTCAGTCGTCCGACCGCGAGCCAGGCCAGTCCCCACGCCGTCGCGAGGGCGGGAGCGATCCGGCCGGTGGCCCACGCCGCCGCGGCACCGATCGCCAAGACGACCACGAGCACGGCGATGGCCCAGGCGTCCGCGGCCTCGGCCCAGCTCTCCGGAGCGAGTTGGGTGAGCCAGGCAGCGGTGTTCGCGACGGTGGCGATCGTGACCCAGCCGAAGTGCAGTCCGTTCGCACCGTCGGTGAGGATGCGATCCGCGATGGTGCGCGCCGGGAAGCGGCCGAGCAGCACGATCACGCGGGCGAGCACGACGAGCAGCAGCGCGATCACGACGACCGTGAGCCACAGCGTCAGGTACCTCGCGGTCACCAGCCACAGCCCGTTCAGCACCATCGACACGGCGATCCATCCACCGACCGCCTGCTGACGG
Source organism: Microbacterium aurugineum (assembly GCF_023101205.1). NCBI lineage: Bacteria > Bacillati > Actinomycetota > Actinomycetes > Micrococcales > Microbacteriaceae > Microbacterium > Microbacterium aurugineum. Next base: position 3,177,938 of record NZ_CP078078.1, read on the forward strand.
GGATCCTGCCGCTGCGCCGGGAGCGCCTGCCACACTGTGTAGGCGATGAGTCCGAGGTAGATGAGCGACCAGATCGAGAACGCCGGTCCTGCCGGAGCGAGGTAGGAGCCCTGTGCCGAGAGGGCTCCGTCCTGCAGGTCGTCGACGGATGCCCCGCCGAACGCCCCCGCTCCGATGGTGGCGGCGATCAGCATGAACGTCGCCGACGCGATGACCAGGGTCTGCCGGCCGATGCCCTTCGTACGTGAGTCCATGGTCACGACGCTACGGCGCGGTGAGCCGACACGCATCGGGGTTGACACCGAGGCGGCGTTTCGCTAACCAGGTTAGGGAAACACTCACTCAGGCCCGGGTGAATGCCGCATCGATCAGGACCTCCGCGGCGCCGCGCGCCTGCACCGCCGCCGACGGATCCTTCGAGATCGCCGCCGTGCTCTGCGCACCCTCGGCGAGGATCGACAGCTGTGCAGCGAGCGCCGCAGGTGCACCCGTGTCGGCGACCAGGCCCGCCATGTACTCCTGGAACGATGCCTTGTGCGTGCGCACGATCTCTGCGACCTCGGCATTCGTGCCCCCGAGCTCGCCGAACGCGTTGATGAACGCGCAGCCGCGGAAGTCGTCGGCGCAGAACCAGTTCTCGAGGTATTCGTAGACCGCGAGGAGACGCGCGCGCGGGTCGTCGCCGGCATCCGTCACGGCTCCCGAGAGCCCGGACTCCCACTGGGCGTGCTTGCGGGCGAGGACAGCGGCGACGATGTCGGTCTTCGCGGGGAACAGCGCATAGAGGCGGCGCAGCGACACTCCGGCCGCGGCACGCAGTTCATCCATGCCCACCGCCGCGTACCCCTTGCGGTAGTAAAGCTCCTCCGCCGCGGTGAGGATGCGTTCACGGGCCTCGTCTTCGGTCATGTCCAGAAGTCTACTTGACACGAGAACGAACGTTCTCTAGATTGAACACATCGAGCGAGAACGACCGTTCTCCTCTCAACCGAAAGGACCCGGATCATGGGCTACATCACCGTCGGAAACGAGAACAGCACCCCGATCGAGCTCTACTACGAAGACCAGGGATCGGGTCAGCCCGTCGTCCTGATCCACGGGTATCCGCTCGACGGACACAGCTGGGAGCGTCAGACCCGCGAGCTGCTCGCCCAGGGCTACCGGGTCATCACCTACGATCGGCGCGGCTTCGGCGGATCCTCCAAGGTCAACGTCGGCTACGACTACGACACGTTCGCCGCCGACCTCAACACCGTGCTCGAGACCCTCGATCTGCGTGACGTCGTGCTCGTCGGCTTCTCGATGGGCACCGGAGAGCTCGCCCGCTACGTCGCCACGTACGGCCACGACCGCGTCGCGAAGCTCGCCTTCCTCGCCTCGCTCGAGCCCTTCCTCGTGCAGCGCGATGACAACCCCGAGGGCGTGCCGCAGGAGGTCTTCGACGGCATCGAGGCCGCCGCCAAGGGCGACCGCTTCGCGTGGTTCACCGACTTCTACGAGAACTTCTACAACCTCGACGAGAACCTGGGCTCGCGCATCAGCGAGCAGGCCGTCACCGGGAGCTGGAACGTCGCGATCGGCAGCGCCCCCGTCGCCGCCTACGCGGTCGTCTCGTCCTGGATCGAGGACTTCCGTGGGGACGTCGAGGCCGTGCGCGCCGCCGCCAAGCCCACCCTGATCCTGCACGGCACGAAGGACAACATCCTCCCGATCGACGCGACCGCGCGCCGTTTCCACCAGGCGGTGCCGGATGCCGACTACGTCGAGGTCGAGGGAGCCCCGCACGGTCTGCTCTGGACCCACGCCGACGAGGTCAACGCGGCGCTGAAGGACTTCCTCCAGAAGTAACCCCCGTTCGAATCGCGCAAATGGCCTCATCCCGTCAGGGAATGGGGCCATTTGCGCGATTCGAAGCCGGGCCTACGCGTCGCGCGAGCGCCAGAGCAGCCAGACGAAGTACGGGGCTCCGATCAGCGCCACCACGAGTCCAGCGGGAAGTTGCGCGGGGGCGATGACGGTGCGCCCGATCGTGTCCGCGACCCCCACCAACAGACCTCCCAGCAGCACGGCGACGGGAATCACCCTGGCGTGCGTGGCCCCGACGAGCGCTCGTGCCGCGTGCGGGGCGACGAGTCCCACGAAGCCGATCACGCCGATCGCCGTCACGCTGAGCGCTGCGAGCACCGCCGCCACGACCAGCAGCGTCAGACGCACGGGCTCGAGGCGGATGCCGACGAGCCTCGGGGTGTCCTCATCGAGGGCCAGCACGTCGAGCTCGCGACGGCTCATCACCACGAACGGCAGCGCGATCACCAGCACGAGCGCGAGGGGCAGCACCTGATCCCACACCCGGCCGTACGTCGTGCCCGAAAGCCAGGTGTAGATCTTCGGGGTGTCCCAGGGGTTCGACCGCAGCAGGAAGAACGTCGTGAGCGAGACCGAGAAGTACGAGACACCGATGCCGATCAGCAGGAACCGGTCGGCGTTCAACCCGCCGCGCCACGACAGCAGATAGACGAGGGCGAAGGCGAGCAGCGCCCCGGCGACGGCGCCCGCGATCATGCCCGCAGTGGACGAGACGGCGCTCGTGATCACGAGCACGGCACCGAGTCCGGCACCGCCCGTGACACCGAGGATGCTCGGGTCGGCCAGCGGGTTCCGACTCACCCCCTGGATGATGGTGCCGGACAGCGCGAGCGCCCCACCGGCGACGAGCGCGGCCACGATGCGCGGCGCGCGTTCGTCCAACGCGAAGGCGATCACCGGCGGCGCCTCGCCCTGCAGCCACAGCGCGATGTCGCCGGTCAGCAGCCATGTGTGCCCGGCGAGCAGGCCGAGGAGCAGCACCCCGACCACCCCGAGCACCACGACGGCCAGGGCGATGCGGAACCGCAGCCGGCTGCGCACTCCGAACCGCACCCGCGGAGGCTCCCGTGTGGGACCGGCGTCGCGCAGACGCCGTGCCATGAGCACCAGCACGATCGCTCCGAGGAGTGTCGTCGCGACTCCGGTCGGGATGAGGATCGCCGCCTCGGCCCCGATGATCGCTCGCAGCAGAGCATCCGAGAGGATCACGACGATCGCGCCGAGCAACCCGGCGGCGGGGATCAAGAGCAGGTGGCGGTTCAGGCTCGGCACGACGCGCGACAGCAGGCGGGCGAGCACGGGCGCGCACAGTCCGACGAAACCCATCGGCCCCGCGAGCGTCACCGACACCGCGGTGAGCGTGACGGCGAGCAGGATGCCGACGGCCCGGGTCGAGCGGATCGGCACGCCCAGCGACGATGCCGTGTCGTCGCCGAGCGCCAGGATGTCGAGCCGCCGTGCCAGCAACAGCGCCGCCCCGGTCACCACGACCACGACCGGGGCCGCCTGGAGGAACGCGGTCAGGCCGAGCTGGGACAGGCTGCCGCTTCCCCACGCGAGCAGACCCTTCGTCTCCTCGTCGAACAGGATGAGCAGGGTCGAGGTGCAGGCCTGGAACGCGAGGGCGAGGGCCGTCCCCGCGAGGATCAGCCGCGTGGTGGACGAGCCCGCACCGCCGGCGAGTCCGAGCACGATCCCCGCGGCGACGAGGCCGCCGGCGAACGCGACGGCGCCCGACGCCCACACCGGCACCGCGATGCCGAAAGCCGCGAGCGCCGTGACCGCGAGGTACGAGCCGGCTGTCACGCCCAGGGTGTCCGGCGAGGCCAGGGCGTTGCGAGCGAGCGACTGGAGGAGGATGCCCGCCACGCCCAGCGCCACGCCCACGGCGATGCCCGCGGCCAGGCGCGGCACCCGCGACCCCCACAGCACGTCCGGGTCGGCGAACACGGCACCGCTCGTGCCCTGGGTGAGATGCCAGCAGGCCACCGCGAAGAGCACCACGGCGAGGGCCACGAGAGCCCCGATGCCCGTGAGCAGAGCGTGCGGTCGGCGTCCCTCCGCCTCGTCGGGCGCGACGACGGGCGCCGGATGCGCCGGCTTCGTCGTCGCCGCCGCGTCGTCGAGGCGAAGGGCTCCCGTCACTTCGAGAGCACCTCGACGTAGCCGTCGATGATCTGCTGGGTCGAGCGCGGTCCGCCGAACGTCCAGATCCCGGCGGGGAACGCGGTGAGGCGGTCATCGGCGACGGCGGGCAGCGAGGTCCAGGCCGGGTTGCCCTGCAGAGCGTCGATGAAGCTCTCCGACTCGGGGTCCTCCGTGCCCGTGTAGAACAGGCTGGCGTCGCCGACCGTGGTCATGCCTTCGAGATCGGTCTGTCCGAGGCCGTAGGTGGGGTCGACCTCGCCGGTCCACGCGTTCTCGAGACCGAGCTTCTCGCCGATCTCACCCACCAGCGAGCCCTGGCCGAACGGGCGCAGAGCGACGTTGCCGCCGTCGACCCAGCCGTCGAAGAACACGAACTCCTTCGTGGGCAGATCCAGATCGGCGAGTTCGGCCGAGGCCGCGTCGAGGTGCTCCTGGAACTCGTCGGCGACCACCGCAGCGCGCTCTTCGCGTCCGGTCACCTGGGCGATGAGGTCGAGCGTTCCGAGCATCTTCGCGATGGGGTCGGCGGCATCCGCACCGACGGTCGCGAGCACCGGCACGTCGTAGGCCTCGAGCTGGGAGACGATGGGGTCGTCCGCGGCGCTGACCTCGACGATCACGAGGTCGGGCTCGGTGCCGAACAGCGTCTCCAGGTTCGGCTCCTGCCGGGTGCCGACGTCGGTCACGCCCTTCGGGAGCTCTTCCGCGGTGACCCACGTGCTGTATCCCTCGGCGTCGGCGACCGCGACCGGCGTGATGCACAGCGACAGCGCATCCTCGATCTGCTGCCACTCCAGCACCGCGATCCGCTCGGCGGGCTTGTCGAGCTCGACCGTGCGACCGAGGTCGTCCGTGACGGAGACGGCACCGGTCGAAGTCGCGGTGGTGTCGTCGCCGCAGCCCGCACTCGTCGAGCCCGAGGCGTCGGGGTCGACGGCGGTGGGAGCCTGGGTCGTGCCACAGCCGGCGAGGGCCATCACGAGCACGCCACCGAGGGCGATCAGGGCGAGGGACTTCTTCTTCATTCGGTTCTTCCTCCGGGAGGGGTGAGGGGGTTCAGGATGCCGCGGGGGTGCGGTGCCGGCGGTGGTGCCGACCTCGTGGGAGCACCCGCACGAGGCCGGTCTCCTCATCGATCTCGGTGTCGATGTGCAAGCCGTAGACGGTGGAGAGGTTCTCGCCGGTCAGCACCTCGGCGGGGGTGCCGGCCGCGTGCACTCGTCCCGCGTGCAGCAGCACGACGTCGTCGGCGACGGATGCCGCGTGGTCGAGGTCGTGCAGCACGACACCGAGGGCGGTGCCGTGGTCGTCGGCGAGCTCGCGCACCAGGTCGAGCGTCTCCACCTGATAGCGCAGGTCGAGGTGGTTCGTCGGCTCGTCGAGCAGCAGCACGCCGGTCTCCTGCGCCAGCGCGGTCGCCAGCCACACGCGCTGCAGTTCGCCGCCCGAGAGCTGGTCGACGGGACGGGCAGCCATGGCGGTGAGTCCGGTCAGCTCGAGCGCCCGCGCGACGGCGGTGCGGTCGGCGTCGCTGACACCGGAGAAGCGACCCCGGTGCGGGTGACGGCCGTACGCCACGACGTCGGAGACCTCGATGCCGGAGGGATGCGGCCGCGATTGCGAGAGCATCGCGACAGTCTTCGCGAACTCCTTCGCCGAAAGGGCGGCGGCGTCGCGCGTCTCGTCACCGCCGATGCGCACACTCCCCGCCTCGATGCGGTGCAGGCGGGCGAGCGCGCGCAGGACGGTCGACTTGCCGCTGCCGTTGGGGCCGATGAGAGCTGTCACCCTTCCGGGGGCGAGGCACAGCGAGACATCGTGCACCACCCGGGCACGGCCGTATCCGAGCACGAGGGATTCGCCCTGCAGGGCGTGGGTCTGCGTCGTCATGTCAGCCCCGCATCGCGACACCGCGGCGCCAGTAGCCCATGAAGGCCACCTGCCCGCGGTCGATGCCGAGGTCCTTCACGAGGTGTCGGCGCAGGGTGGTGACCACGCCGCTCTCCCCCGCGATCCAGAAGTAGCGCTCAGCCGGGGCATCGGCGGCGGCGATCTCCTCACCGAGGCCGGAGTACGCCGGCGTCTCCCACAGCAGGTCCTCGCCGTCGATGTCCTTCACGCGGATCTCGTCCGAAGCGTCGGCGTCGCCGAGGTAGCCGAGGACCGCAGGGATCAGGTGCAGACCGTGCGGCTCACCGGCGTCGCGCGGCAGCCAGTGCACCTCGACACCGGTCGGCGCATCGATGCGCAGCACGTCGGCCGGAGTCGGCACCTCGATGAAGGCGACACCGCGCAGCCCGCGAGGGGCGTCCTCCAGGATGCGGGCGATCGCCGGGGCCGCCGTCTCATCCCCCGCGAGCACGACCGAAGGAGCGCGTCCGGGGTGGAACTCGGCGCCGCCGTGCGTATCGACGCCGAGGCCGCGACGCGGTCCGACGAGGTACAGCTCCTGCCCGACCGCGGCCTGGTCCGCCCACAGCGACGCGGGGCCGGTCAGCCCCGGCTCGAGGTGCAGCACGAAGTCGACGTCGACCTCGGTCCCGGTCTCGTCGTCGACCCGGAGGTCCCGCACCGAGTAGGTGCGCATCGAGCCGCGCTCCTCCTCCGGCACCGCCAGGAACGCCTGCCACCAGTTGTCCGATGCGCGGTCGAGCTCGGGCAGTATCCCGGATGCCGGCGGGAAGACCAGCTTGATGCGGCTGTCGAACACCTCGCCCGGGGTCCCGAACTCGAACAGGTCGTCCCCGCCGAAGGTCACCCGCACGAACGAGGGCGAGACCCGGACCACGGCGCGCACCTCGGCGCGGGTGAGGATGTAGGTCGGACGCTCGGTCGTGGTCGTCTCAGCGGACATGATGCCTCCCGATGGGTGTGACCATCGGCGTACCGGAGACCGGGTCGATGGTGATCTGATTGGCGAGGCCGAAGACCTCTTCGACGAGGTCGGCGGTGACGACCTCCTGCGGGGCTCCCGCTGCATGCACCCTGCCGTCCTTCATGGCGACCAGTTCGTCGGCGTAGCGGGCGGCGAGGTTGAGGTCGTGCAGCACCATGACGATGGTCGTGCCGCGTGACACGCTCAGGTCGGTCAGCAGGTCCAGCACCTCGACCTGGTGCGCGACGTCCAGGAACGTGGTCGGCTCGTCGAGCAGCAGGATGTCCGTCTCCTGCGCGAGAGCCATCGCGATCCAGACGCGCTGCCGCTGTCCGCCCGAGAGCTCGTCCACGCTGCGGTCGGCCAGATCGGAGATGCCGGTCGCATCGAGCGCGTCCGCCACGACCTCGTAGTCGTGCGCGCTCCACCGCGCGAGCATCTTCTGGTGCGGGTGTCGCCCTCGTCCGACCAGGTCGGCGACCGCGATCCCCTCGGGCGCGATGGGCGATTGCGGCAGGAGACCGAGGATCCGCGCGACCTCCTTGGTCGGGCGCGAATGCACCGAGGCGCCGTCGAGCACGATCTGCCCCTCGGCCGGCGAGAGCAGGCGGGCCAGCGAGCGCAGCAGCGTCGACTTGCCGCAGCCGTTCGCGCCCACGATCGCGGTGATGCGTCCGGGAGCGATCTGCAGGTCGAGGCCGTCGATGACGGTGCGGTCGCCGTACGCGAGCGTCACCCCCTCGGCCGACAGGCTGTGCGAGACGGTCATAGCGAACCCCCGGAGCGGTTGGTGCGGATGAGCAGATAGATCAGGTACGGCGCGCCGACCACGCCGGTGATGACGCCGACGGGATAGCGGGTGCCGAAGGCGAACTGGCCGATCAGGTCGCCGGCGAGCACGAGCACGGCACCGACGAAGGCCGACGGCAGGAGCAGGTTCGCCCCGGGCCCGGTGATGCGGGCGGCGATGGGTCCCGCCATGAACGCGACGAAGGCGATGGGGCCGGTGGCCGCGGTCGCGAACGCGAGCAGCGCGACCGCGCCGAGGATGAGCAGCAGGCGTGTGGCGCCGACGCGGACACCGAGTCCGGCAGCGGAGTCGTCACCGAGCCGGAGAGTCCCCAGCGCGCGACCCTGCGACAGCATCAGCGGCACGATGATCACCGCGGCGATCGCCATCGGCAGCACCCGCTCCCAGGACGCGTTGTTGAGGCTTCCCGTCAGCCACTGCATCGCGGTCTGGATGTCCCAGTTCGCCGCACGGGAGAGCAGGTACGAGATGACGCTCTGCAGCATCGCCGCGACGCCGATGCCGATCAGGATCAAGCGGGTGCCGGCGAAGCCGCCCTTGATCGAGAGCAGATAGATCGCCAGGGCCGTGAGCACCGCGCCGGCCAGGGCGAGCGCGGAGACGACCGGGCCGTTGACCGACAGCACGATGATGCCGAACACGGCCGCGGCGCCGGCACCGTTCGAGATGCCGATGATGTCGGGCGAGGCGAGCGGATTGCGCAGCATCGTCTGGAAGCAGACGCCCGCCATGCCGAACGCGATCCCGGTGAGGACGGCGAGCAACGCCCGCGGCAGCCGCAGGTCGCCGACGGTGAAGGAGGCGCCGGGCACGCTCTCACCGAGGATCACGCGGATCACCTCGTCCGGTGTGTAGAACGTGTTGCCCACCATCAGAGCGATCGCGAAGAGGGCGAAGACCAGGACTCCGAGGACGATCGTGGCCGTCGCGTGGCGACGGTGGCGCGAGCGACGCCCTGCGACGATCCGGGCGATCCGCGCGGATGCGGACTCCTCGTCGCGGGCGAGGGTGTGTTCCGTGTGCTCGGTCGTGGTCACAGCTCACGCACCTTCTGACGACGGACGATCCAGATGAAGAACGGGGCTCCGATGATGGCGGTGATGATGCCCACCTGGATCTCCTCGGAGGAGGGAGCGATCACGCGACCGACGATGTCGCTCGCCGTCAGGAGTGCGGCACCGGCGATGGCCGAGAACGGGAGCAGCCACCGGTGGTCGGTGCCGACCAGGAGCCGGCACATGTGCGGGATCACGAGGCCGACGAACCCGATGGGTCCGGCGATCGCGGTCGCGGCACCCGCGAGGATCACCGCACCCAGCGCTGAGATCATGCGGGTGCGGAGCACATGTTCGCCGAGTCCCTTCGCCATGTCGTCGCCGAGGGCGAGCGAGTTCATGCCGCGCGCACTCAGGAAGCAGATCAGGGCGCCGAGCGCGAGGACGGGGGCGGTGATCGCGATCCGCGGCCACTCCGCCCCACCGACACCGCCGATCTGCCACGACTGGAACGTCTGCAGCAGGTCGACGCGCGGCAGCATGATCGCGCTGATCAGCGAGGCGAAGGCGGCCGAGGTGGCGGCCCCGGCGAGCGCGAGCTTGAGCGGCGTCGCGCCTCCGCGCCCGAGGGATCCGACGGTGTACACGAAGACGGCGGCGGCACCGGCGCCCACGATCGCGAAGGTCATCTGCCCGTAGGGGTCGGCGAGACCGAAGAACGCGATGCCGCACACCACGGCGAGCGAGGCGCCGTTCGAGACACCGAGGATGCCGGGGTCGGCGATGGGGTTCCGCGTGACCGCCTGCATGGTGGCTCCGGAGAGCGCGAGTGCCGCGCCGACGAGGAGCGCGAGGACCGTGCGGGGGATGCGCTTGACGATCGCGGCCTCGGCGATCGTGTCGGTGTGACCGGTGAGAGCGGCGACGATGTCGTCGAACGAGACCGCGCGCACGCCGAAGGCGATCGACATGACGCTGAGCACCAGGAGCACGACCACCCCGAGGAGGAGCCACAGGGTTCGCGCCAGCGCCGGGCGCCGCAGGTCTGCGGCACCCGGCGCGAGGACGGTCGCTGAGGTCACTGAATGCTCATTCCGCGGGAGCGGATCGAACGACTACGACGCCAGCGGGCCAGCCAGGATCGCGAAGTAGTCGCCGAGTCCCCACGGGATCGAGAGCGGCGACGGGTTGGCGGAGGCCGCGATCGGCGTGGCGTTGGGCAGGATCGCGATGCGCCCCTCGGCGATGGCCGGGATCTTCGACAGCAGCGGATCGGCCTGCAGAGCAGCGACGGTCGAGTCGTCACCGTAGGTCACGAACAGATCCACATCGTCGAACTTCTGCGCCTCCTCGGCGCTCACCTCGAGGTTGAACAGCTCGGTGTCCTTGTTCTCCTCGACGATCGACGGGAAGGGGAGACCGAGGCTGTGCAGGAATCCGGGTCGCGTGTCCGCCGCCGTGTAGAAGCCGATCGTGCTGAGGTCGCTCGGGTCGAAGTACGCGAAGAGGACCTTCTTGTCCTTCAGGTCACTGTGCTCGTCGAGGGCGGCTTCGGACTCGGCATGCAGCTCTTCGATCAGGGCCTTGCCTTCGTCCTCGAGCCCGAGAGCTTTCGAGTTCATCTCGACCATCTCATCCACCGAGGTGCCCCAGGCGACGTCCGGGTAGGCGACGACCGGCGCGATCTTGGAGAGGGTGTCGTACTCCTCCTGCGTCATGCCGGAGTACGAGGCGAGGATCACGTCGGGCTCGGTGTCGGCCACGGCTTCGTAGTCGATGCCGTCGGTCTCGTCGAACAGGACCGGTGTCTCGGCCCCCATCTCCTCGAGCTTCTCCTCGACCCACGGCAGCACGCCGTTGTCGTCGTCGTCCCCCCACGTGACCTTGCTCATCCCGACCGGCACGATGCCGAGGGCCAGCGGCACCTCGTGGTTCGCCCAGGCGACGGTCGCGACCCGCTCCGGCTTCTCGGTGATCGTGGTCTCGCCGTAGACGTGCTCGATCGTGACGGGGAAAGCGTCGTCGGAGGCGGGGTTGCCCCCGGCGGAGGACGTCGACTCCGGCGCGGACGAGGCGCAGGCGGAGAGGCCGACGGCGAGCGCGGCGGCTGCGCCGAGGGCGAGGAGACGGGAGGTGCGCACAGGCGTTCCCTTCGATTCGGGGTGGGAGTGTGGCGCAGACCGCGCCCGGCATTGGTAAGCCTCGCCTAATCTAACACGGAGGTTAGGGTGACCTCACCTCCGCTCCGGATTTCGAATAGCGCAACTAATCGTCTTTTTGGGCCCGGATAGAGCCATTCGCGCGATTTCGAAGGCGCCGTGGGTACGAAAAAAACCGGCCGGATCCGTGAGGATCCGACCGGCTTCAGGAAGTCAGCGCGCGCTCAGAGAGCGCGGATGTTCGCCGCCTGCATGCCCTTGGGGCCACGCTCAGCGTCGAATTCGACCTTCTGGTTCTCGCGGAGCTCCTTGAAACCGGAGCCGGCGATAGCCGAGTAGTGGGCGAAGAGGTCGTCCGAGCCGTCATCGGGAGCGATGAAGCCGAAGCCCTTTTCCGCGTTGAACCATTTCACAGTGCCAGTGGCCATGTGTTTCTACTTTCTGTTGACTTAGCCGTTTACACGGCCTACGCCGAGTCGGAACATCCGACACGCGCGCTTTGTCACGCTACCACGGCAGACTGAGCAGCAGCACGGAACGACGGATTCTTCTGCACGAGAGCCGCTTCGGTGCGCGTGTTCACCCCGAGCTTGCGCAGAACCGCGGAGACGTGGACGCTCACCGTCTTCACGCTGATGAACAGACGGTCGCCGATCTGTCGGTTGCTCAGGCCCTCGGCGATGAGCTCGAGCACCTGCCTCTCACGAGCGGTGAGCAGGTCGTCGCTCAGCGGCGCATCGGAGGCGCGAAGACCGGCGTCGGCGCTGAACCGCGAGACCGCCGCCTGGAGCTGCGCATTGCCCAGGGACTCCGCCAACGCGGCGGCCTCACCGAGCACCGACGCTGCAGATGCGCGATCCCCCTCGTGCACCCGCAGGCGAGCGCTCTCGAGGCGGAGTACCGCTCGGAAGATGACCGGGACGTCTTCTCCCTCGGCGCTGCGCAGGGCGGCGTCGAGCGCATCGCCGCGCGGGTCGAGGAGGGCATCGAGGATCGTCGACCACGCATCGTTCTGCAGCGGCACGGGTTGCGCGAGCCAGGCGGCGCGGATGGCATCGGACTCCTCGGTGACATCGGCCCCCTCGGCGCGCAGCTCGGCGATGATCGCCCCGCCCTCCAGCAGCAGCCGACGCTGGTGCAGCAACGCGGGCCGGTCGTCACGCAGCATCTCGAGGATCGCGTCGAGGGCTCCGCGGAGGTTGCCCTCGCTCTCGGCGACCGCGACCGTCATCATGACCCGGTCGTACCAGATCTGACGTTCCGAGCCACCGGTCTCCTCGAAGGCGGGCAGCCACGCCTGCAACAGCTCTGCGGCCTCGGCCGATCTTCCGCGCCAGGCCAGCACCCGCACGCGCGTCATGCTCATGTACATGCGGAACACGCGCAGGGTCCCCTGCACGAAGTCACGCGCCAGCATCTCCTCGACCCGTGCGATCTCTCCGAGTTCGAGCAGGGGGACGACCATGTTCTGCGCCATGATCGACCCCGAGGTGCGCTCGACCCGGAGCTCACGCGCACGCTGCAGGCCCTCTTCTGCGACCTCGACCGCCTCGCGGTAGCGGCCCAGCAACGTGAGCAGGTCGGAGTAGTTCACGCGGTAACGCATCTCGGCGGTCGTCCCCGTCGCGAGCACACGCGCACGCTCGTACTCGCGTACCCCCTCCTCGATGTGTCCCAGATGGGCGAGGGACCCACCGCGCACGTTCGCGGCGATCGACAGCTGATCCGTCGATTCGGCGCCGGCAGCACTGCGCTCGGCCTCGTCCGCGAGCCGGATCGCCTCCTCACGGTCGCCCGCGATCATGCGCCTGCTCGCGAGCTGGTTGAGGAGCTCGGCGCGGAAGACGTCGTCATGCACGTGCTCGTCGGCGATGGCCAGAGCCTGCTGCAGGAGCGGTATCGCTCCCAGACGCCCGAGGTTGACCAGGTACAGCGCCTTGTTGCGCAGCAGCCGCGCGTGCAGCCGCGGGTCGACCGTCTTCGGGTCGACCTCGGCGAGGGCGACGTTCGCGACGGCGAGGGCCCGGTCTCCGTCACCGGCGTTGCGCAGGATCGAACCGAGCACCAGGAGCAGGTCCAGGCGCTCGATGCGCGCTGCGTCGGCCGCGTCGGGCACGAGCGGCCACAGCTCCAGCGCCAGCTCACCGAAGCGGGCCGCGCTCGCGAACGCATACTGTGCCTTCGCCTGCCGCATGGCATCGGCGGCGGCGATGAGAGCCTTCCGATCGTCTTGTGCGAGTTGCCAGTGATAGGCGAGCGCCGCGGCATCGCTGGTGTCCGACTCCGCGCACTGCGCCTCGAGCGCCTCGGCGTAGGCACGGTGCAACCGCGCCCGTTCACCGGGGAGCAGGTCGTCGTGCACGGCCTCGCGCAGCAGCGCGTGGCGGAAGCGATAGTCGTCGTCGCCCACGACCAGGATTCCGCTGCGGGTCGCCTCGCGGATCGCGTCATCGAGCCGCTGCTCCGGCAAGCCGACGAGACTCGTGATGAGCGGGTGCGACAACGGACGCTCGGCCCCGGAGACGACCTGCACGACGTGTCGCGCATCGTCGCTCAGCCTGTCGAAGCGGGCGAGCAGCAGGTCACGGAGCCCATCGGGGAGCGGGCCGTTCGTGCATCCGGCGATCTCCTCGATGAAGAAGGGGACGCCCTCCGCCCTCTCCTGCATGCGGTCGAGCGCGCTCTCGGTGAGCGCGCGGCCGGTGATCTGCTCCGCCAGCTCGCGGACGGCGGCGGCGTCGAGCCGGGCAAGGGTCACGCGGTCGAGCAGCCGTGCGCGCGTCGCCTCTCCGATGAACCGACTCACCGCATCGCCGCGCCGCACGTCGTCGCTGCGGCAGCTGAGGAGCAACAGGATGCGGCCGCGACCCAACGCCCGCAGCAGGAAGGAGAGGATGGCGAGCGTCGACTCATCCGCCCAGTGCAGGTCTTCGACCACGAGCACCTGAGGAGCGCGCTCGGCCGCCGCCTCGATGAGGGAGGCGATCGCGTCTCTCAGCCGCTCGGGACTCGTGCGGTCACGATCGGTCGGGGTGTCGACGAGTTCGGGGAGCAGCATGCCGAGGGCCTCCGCCCCCACTCCCACCGAGTCGCGCACCCGGTCGACGCCCATGCGTGTGACGATCGAGCGCAGGATGCCGGTCAACGGACCGTACGGCGTGCGCGAGGCACCGAGGTCGAGACACCAGCCCACGTGCACGTCGGCGGTCTGCTCGATCTCGGCGGCGAACTCGCGCAGCAGACGCGACTTGCCGATCCCGGCTTCTCCCTCGACGAGCAGGGCCGCAGGCACGCCGTCGCGCACACCGGCGAACGACCGGCGCACCTCGGTCAGCTCGGCCTCGCGGCCGACCATCGCAGCGCTCGACGGGGAAAGGGGCATGGATTCATCGTCCCACCCCGGACCGACATTCGGCACGGCCTGCAACGCGCGCTTCGCGAGGACGCCGCTCACTGCGCGGGAGCTGCCGCAGCGTCGCACCGAGCGGACGTGGGCGCCGTCGCCGACCGCTGCCGGGCGCTGCCGAACGCGCGGCGCAGGATGCGTCGGACGGCTCCCTCCGGACGCGGCCGGATCTGGTCGGCGTGCTCGATGAGGAAGAGGCGTCGGGCGGCGGCACGCTCCATCTGCTCCTGGTCGTGCCGGGTGAGCTGTTCGCTGAGATACGGGTGCTCGTACATGGGGTTCTCCTCGATGGTTCTGCGTATCCCTAGAGTCCGCTCTGAGGGGGCCCCTCGACATCGGGCAGATGCCCTATCTTTCGGATTCCGGTGTCTAGGGATGCCGGCACTACGCGTGCCGGGGGCGCATCAGGGAGGTTCGCGCCGAAGGGCGGGAGGTGTCCGGCGTGAGGATCGCGAGCACGCGCACGAGGGTCGCCATCCACAGCAGTCCGAGCCCGACGACGATGGCTTCGACAGCGGTGGTCGAGTACAGCCCGAACGGGATCCACAGCACGATCGCGACCGCGAGGAGGAGGCTCACCCCGATCGACGTGATCAGCAGAGCGCGCGGCAGCCCGGGGATCGATGCCACGGTGGTCGCCGCCGCCACGGCGAACAGCACGAGAGTGGCGAAGGCGGCGATGTCGTGCGGGAGCGGCACCCGGTGCAGCGGCAGCAGCCCGACCGCGGCGAGCGCGACGCCCGTCGCCGCCCATGCCCCGACCACGACGGCGAGCCGAGGGAGGGCGGCATCGCCGAGGAGGCGGTGCAGGTCGCGGCCGATGTACGACCCCACGGTCGCGACGAGGAGGCCGGCGACCAGGAGGGTTCCGTTGAAAGCCCACGACCCGGAGCCCAGCTGCGAGAAGTTCTCCTCCCACCATCGCGGATCGGCCGCCGTGACCATGGCGAAGAGCGTGCCGATCACGAGGAACCCGAACAGGAGGGCGGCGAGATCGACCGTGCGAAGGTCGACACCGGCCCCGAACGCGAAGCGCCCGCCGACGGCCGAGGCCACCCCGGTGAGGAGCCCACCCCCGATCGCGGCGAGCTGCAACCCCTGAAGGCCTGCCGCCAGAACCTCGGCGGTCAACAGCACGCCCATCATCGTGACGGCTCCGAACGCGACGGTCAGGGCGATCGACGAGAGGTCGGACACCACCGCCTGCCAGCGCGGCATGGGCGCCGTCTCCCCACGGCGGTGCATCAGCGTGCTCGTGAGGAAGGCCGCCGCGGCGATCACCCCCGCGATCACCGCGGCCGGCATCGCGAGGGCTTCCGTACCCGTGAGCGGGCGCGCGGCGGGACCCAGGAGCAGGATGCCGGCGATCGTGCCGAGGACGAAGCAGATCACGGTCGCCCAGACCGCCGCGGTCTCGCCGCGCAGCCTCGCGTCCTGATCCATGCGCCCATGCAAGCACGCACCTATGACGGACGGAACCCCCGCTCCCCGCCGCCCGCGCACTACCGTGGAGGTCATGCGCATCCCCGCCGCGATCCGCGCCTCCCAGCGCTCTCCGCTGCTGCAGGTCGTGAAGTCGGCCGCAGCGACGATCGCCGCGTGGCTCATCGCCGGATGGGTCTTCCCCGCGCAGCTGCCCGTCTTCGCCGCGATCGCTGCCCTCCTGGTCGTGCAGCCCAGCGTGAACCAGTCACTGTCGAAGGCGCTCGAACGCAGCATCGGGGTGATCGCGGGAGTCGTGATCGCCGTCGCCCTGGGCCTGCTGTTCGGTTCGCCGACCTGGATCGTGCTGCTCGCGATCGTCGTGGCGATGCTGGTCGCATGGGTGTTCCGGGCCTCACCGGGAACGGGCAACCAGGTCGCGATCTCGGCGATGCTGGTGCTGGCGCTGGGCTCGTCGAGTCCTGAATACGCGTTCGCACGCATCGTGGAGACGCTGATCGGCGTGGCCATCGGCATCGTGGTGAACGCCCTCATCGTCCCTCCCGTGCTGGTCGCCCCGGCTCTGCGGGATGTCAGCCTCCTCGGGCGCGAAATCGCCGCGAGCCTCGACCGACTCGCCGTCGCACTCCCGGAACCGCAGACGCCCGCACAGCTGCAGGAACTGATGCTCGAAGTACGCCTGCTGCGGCCGATGAAGGATGCCGCGGACGCCTCCATCGCCGCCGGAGAGGAATCGCTCACGCTGAACCCTCGGCGCTCCACGCATCGCGCGGAGCTGCGGGAGATGCGGGAGCTCCTCGAGCGGCTGTCCCCCATCGTGACCCAGACGATCGGCATGACCCGGGCCTACTTCGACCACTACGACGACACGATCGGCGAGGAGCCGGCCGTGGTCGCGATCGCGGAGCAGCTGCGGCGGGCCGGGCACGACGTCCGCCTCGCGGTGCAGGTCGCTGAGGCGTCCCCGGAGCCCGAGACGTTGACCTCGACGATCCCCGCACTCACCGCTCCGCTCGTGCTGCGCCCGCCGTCCTCCCAGCACTGGATCCTGATCGGCTCTCTCATGGAGGATCTGCGCCGGATCAGGGGTGAGCTCCTCGACGAGGACTGACCCGTCGGCCTTTCGAATCGCGCAAAGTGCTGCATCCGACGCCGATTTCGGACCATTCACGCGATTCGAAATCCGCTTACCCTGGAGGCATGTCCGACGTCACCGTTGCCGAAGCCCTCGACGAACTCGCCGCGCTCGAGGATCCGAAGATGCGTGCCGCCAACGAGAAGCGCGGCGACGACCACGGGATCAACCTCAGCCGGATGCGCGCATTGGCCAAGAAGATCAAGACGGACCAGCCTCTCGCGCAGGAGCTGTGGGCGACCGGCGAGACCCCGGCACGGCTTCTGGCCCTGCTGATCTGCCGCCCGCGCGACTTCACCGCCGATGAGCTCGACGCCATGCTGCGCGAGACCCGCCCGCCGAAGGTCAACGACTGGTTCGTGAACTACGTCGCCAAGAAGACACCGCTGGCCGAGGAACTGCGGCTGCGCTGGTTCGACGACGCCGACCCGACCGTGGCCGCCGCCGCCTGGTCGCTCACGACCGTGCGGGTGATGAAGGACGCCGACGGACTCGACCTGCCGCACCTGCTGGACCTGATCGAGCGCGACCTGAAGGATGCACCGCCACGGCTGCAGTGGGCCATGAACGAGACTCTCGCCAACATCGGCATCTTCCATCCGGACCACCGCGCGAGGGCCCGGGACATCGGCGAGCGTCTGCAGGTCCTCGCCGACTACCCGACCGCACCGGGCTGCACCTCGCCCTTCGCGCCACTCTGGATCGACGAGATCGTCCGACGCCGCGAGGGCTGAGGCGTCCCCGCCTGGAGGCTGAGGTGCTCATCCTGTGGAGGCTGAGGCGCTCACGCCCTGAAGGAGAACTCACGCCCTGAAGGAGAACTCCCGCTGCGAAGGTCCGCATCCGGGATCCGCTCCTTCATTCCGCGAGTTCTCCTTCACGAGCCGCGTTCGCCCGGACGGATGCGTGTGGGCGCTGGATACGCTGAGGTCATGAGCACCCACATCGCGGCAGAGCCCGGTCAGATCGCCCCCATCGTCCTGTTCCCCGGCGATCCGCTGCGGGCGAAGTGGATCGCCGAGACGTTCCTCGAGGATGCAGAACTGTACTCCGAGACGCGCGGAATGCTGGGCTTCACCGGCACTTGGGAAGGGCACCGCGTCTCGGTCCAGGGTTCGGGGATGGGCCAGCCCTCGATGGCGATCTATGCGAACGAACTGTTCGACTCCTACGACGTGCAGACGATCGTGCGGGTCGGCTCGTGCGGAGCGCTGACCGAGGATGTGCGGATCCGCGACATCATCATCGCCAACGGCGCCAGCACGGACTCCGGCATCAACCGGGTGCGCTTCCACGGACTCGACTATGCGCCCGTGGCCGACTTCTCCCTGTTGCGCGCCGCGGTCGAGGCGAGTGAGGCCGAGACCCTCGAGTCGACCGCGCACGTGGGGCAGCTCTTCTCGAGCGACCAGTTCTACAGCACCCGACCTGAGCTCACGGAACCCTTCGTGCGGCACGGCATCCTCGGCGTCGAGATGGAGGCCGCCGGTCTCTACACGCTCGCGGCGTACTACGGTCGGCGTGCCCTCGCGATCTGCACCGTGAGCGACCACATCGTCACCGGCGAGCAGACGACCGCGCAGGAGCGCGAGCAGACCTTCGGAGACATGATCCGCATCGCGCTGCGCGCAGCGACCGCAGTCTGACCCCCACGCAACGAAGGAGAACTCGCGACTCGAAGGAGAACTCGCGACTCGAAGGAGCGATTCCCCGGACGAGTCCTTCGAATCGCGAGATCTCCTTCACAACAGGCGGCAGGACGGGCGGCAGGGCGGCAGGACGGGCGGCGGGACGAACGGAACGGACGGCGGATGGGATGATCGAGGGACCATGACTTCCTCGCCGCGGCTCGACCCCGCCATCGTTCCGGACGCCGCGGACCCGGACGCCGTCTACCTCGCATTCGTCGAATGGGCGGAGTCGACCGGCATCCGGCTGTATCCCGCGCAGGACGAGGCGGTCATCGAGATCGTCTCCGGCAACAACCTGATCCTGTCCACCCCCACCGGCACCGGGAAGTCGCTCGTCGCGATCGGCGCCCACTTCAGCGCACTGGTCGCCGGACGGCGCAGCTACTACACGGCACCGATCAAGGCGCTCGTGAGCGAGAAGTTCTTCGCGCTGGTCGACGTGTTCGGGGCCGAGAACGTCGGGATGGTCACGGGCGACTCCGCGGTCAACGCCGACGCGCCCATCATCTGCTGCACGGCCGAGATCCTCGCGAACCTCTCGCTGCGCCAGGGCGCCGATGCCGACGTCGGTCAGGTCGTGATGGACGAGTTCCACTTCTACGCCGACCCCGACCGCGGGTGGGCGTGGCAGGTACCGCTGCTCGAGCTGCCGCAGGCGCAGTTCGTCCTGATGTCGGCGACCCTCGGCG
This sequence comes from Microbacterium aurugineum, assembly GCF_023101205.1. Classification (NCBI taxonomy): domain Bacteria; kingdom Bacillati; phylum Actinomycetota; class Actinomycetes; order Micrococcales; family Microbacteriaceae; genus Microbacterium; species Microbacterium aurugineum. The sequence continues at coordinate 3,197,156 of NZ_CP078078.1, forward strand.
ATGTCACCGAACTCGCGGCGGACCTCACCCGTCGCACGGGCCGCGAGACGGCGACGGTCACCGGCGTCGAGCGCCCTGTGCCCCTGCACTTCTTCTACGAGACGACCCCGATCCACGAGACGATCGACGACCTGCTGAGCACCGGGCAGGCGCCGATCTACATCGTGCACTTCTCGCAGGCGGCCGCGATGGAGCGGGCCCAGGTGCTGTCGAGCACCAAGGTTGCCACCCGCGAGCAGCGCGACGAGATCGCGGCGCTGATCGCCCAGTTCCGTTTCACGACCGCGTTCGGCAAGACCCTCTCCCGCTTCCTGCGCGCAGGGATCGGGGTGCATCACGCGGGGATGCTGCCGAAGTACCGCCGCCTGGTCGAGCAGCTCGCCCAGCGCGGACTGCTGCGCGTGATCTGCGGCACCGACACGCTCGGCGTCGGCATCAACGTCCCGATCCGGACCGTGCTGCTCACTGCGCTCACGAAGTTCGACGGCTCCCGGATGCGGCAGCTCAACGCCCGCGAGTTCCACCAGATCGCCGGCCGCGCGGGCCGTGCGGGCTACGACACCGCGGGCACGGTCGTCGCGCAGGCCCCCGAGCACGAGAGCGAGAACGTCGCGGCCGTGAAGAAGGCCGGCGACGACCCGAAGAAGAAGCGCAAGATCGTCCGTAAGAAGGCCCCGGACGGTTTCGTGTCGTGGGGTGAGCCGTCGTTCCGCAAGCTCATCGACGCGGTGCCGGAGACACTGACCTCGCACATGCAGATCACGAGCGCGATGATGCTCAACGTGATCGCCCGTGGCGGCGACGTCTTCGCCAATATGCGCGCGCTGGTATATGACAACCACGAGCCGCGGAAGCGCCAGCGCGAGTTGGCTCTCCGGGCCATCGGCATCTACCGCACCCTCCGCGAATCGGGCATCGTCGAGAAGACCCCCGACGGCGATATCCGGCTCACGGTCGACCTGCAGCCGAACTTCGCGCTCAACCAGCCGCTGTCACCCTTCGCCCTCGCCGCGTTCGAGCTGCTCGACCCCGACCCGACCGCGGGCACGGGCACCGGCTCCTACGCTCTCGACATGATCTCGATCGTGGAGTCGACGCTCGACGATCCGCGCGCCGTGCTGAGCCAGCAGGAGTTCCTGGCCCGCGGCGAGGCGGTCGCCGCGATGAAGTCCGAGGGCATCGAGTACGACGAGCGGATGGAGCTGCTCGAGCAGGTCACCTACCCGAAGCCGCTCGATGAGCTGCTGTCAGCCGCGTTCGAGACGTTCAGCGCGGCGCAGCCGTGGATCCGCGACTTCGAACTGCACCCCAAGTCCGTGGTGCGCGATATGTACGAGCGAGCCATGTCGTTCGGGGAATATGTCGCGTACTACAAGATCGCGCGGTCCGAGGGCGTGGTGCTGCGCTACCTCTCCGATGCCTACCGCGCGGCCTCGCAGACCATCCCCGAGGAGTTCAAGGATGAGGATCTGCGCGACCTCATCGAGTGGCTGGGCGAGTTGGTCCGCCAGGTCGACTCGAGCCTGCTCGATGAGTGGGAGGAACTGGTCGCGGGCGTCGACAACGGGCGCTTCGATCCGCATGCGCCCGACGAACCGATCGTCCCACCCGCCCCGAAGCGCCTCACGAGCAACATCCGCGCTTTCCGCATCCTGGTCCGAAACGAGCTGTTCCGCCGCGTGCAGCTCGCCGCGCGGGACGACGTCGACGGGCTCGCCGAGCTCGACCCCGGTTTCGGAGCCGACGCCTGGTCCGACGCCCTCGACGGGTACTTCGCCGACCACGACGAGATCCTGACCGGCGCGGACGCTCGCAGTTCGAAGCTGCTGATCCTCACCGAAGGGCCGACCACCTGGACCGCACGGCAGATCTTCGACGATCCCGCCGGTGACCACGACTGGGGCGTCACCGCGACGATCGACCTCGCCGAGTCCGACGACGCCGGCCAGGCCGTCGTCACGGTGACCGGAGTCGACCGGCTGTAGCGGCGTCCTGTCGTCAGGCCTGCAGGACGGCGAGCACGTTGCCCGCAGGGTCGCGGAACCACGCGATGTCCGGGCCCTGACCGTTGCCGCGCACGATGCCACGCGAATCGGACGGGAACTCCTCGTCGCTGTAGATCTTGGTCTGCACCCCGCGCGCGATGAGCTCGTCCACCGCGGCGTCGACATCCGCCACCGGGAAGTTCAGGATCGTGAAGCTCGCCGGTGTGTGGTTCGGCTTCGCGTAGACGAGGATCGACCCGCCACGGGGCAGCCGCAGGTCGAGGAACCCCATCGCGTTGAGCTCGACGTCGAGGCCGAGGGTCGTGCCGTAGAACTCTTTCGCCGCATCGATGTCGTCGACGCTGAATCCGCTGAACGCGTTGTCCGCTGTGAAGGCCGCCATGACTCCAGGATCCGCCGTCCGCCGCCGATTGTCGAGGCCTTCATCGCCGCAGGTGCGGCGCCAGGCGGTCGATCGCCTGCAGGGGGTCGAACAGCGCCCCGAGTCCGCCGCGCACGAGCAGCGCATGTACTCCCAGACAGATCGCGATCACCGACGCCGTCAGCACGAGAGGGCCGATGGCTTCGAGCACCGGCGTCGTCCTCCAGCCCGCAGCATCCAGCCCCGCATCGATCAGGGCGAGGGGCATCATGTGCAGCACGTAGATGGGCAGGGTCCGCCGGCCGATCCAGCGCAGCGGTCGGGCGACCACCTCGAGGTGCCGGTCCAGGAGCACGCTGAGCGACGCCCCGCACGCCACCGCGATCAGGGCGAGCGCGGGCCACACCCCCGGCAGCAGACGGAGGGTCAGGCCTGCCACGAGCGCCAGCGCCGCGACATAGAGGGCCGCGAGCGCGAGCGTTCGCCACACCCCGACGCTCTGCGCGAAGCGCTCGATGACTGGACGCCCCCGAAGCCCGAGGAGGAAGAAGAACAGGTTCTGCACCAGCTGCCAGAGGTTGCCGAGGTCGGGGATGACCCCGGCGCCGGCGACCGCCGCGATCACGAAGGCCCCCGACAGCACGACGGCCGTCGGGAGGCCGCGAGTGAGCCGACCGATCGTCAGATAGACCGCGAGCGCGAGCAGATACCAGAGGTTCGTCGGGCTGAGGGTCAGCTGCGCGAGCAGCTCCCATCCGTCGTTCGCCCGTGCCGTGTCGAAGTCGGGCGTCAGGGCGAGCACGAACGTCTGGATGAGCACCCACACGACGTAGAGCAGGGCGAGGCGCCCCGCTCGACGACGCCAGGACCGTCCGCCCGCGTCGAGCACCGCCCGCGCGGCGAACACCCCCGATACCAGGAAGAACAGCGGGATCCGCAGCGGCAGCAGCTGCGCGTTCAGCATCACCCAGACGTCTGTCACGGGTCCCGCGCCGGGCATCTCGACCGCGACCTTCGTCACCACGTGCCACAGCACCACGAGGATGATGCAGATGCCCTTCGCGACATCCGGCCAACCGACCCGCGGCGCACGCGCGCCGGTCACGACGCCGCACGCACGAGCCGCGCCACCAGGTCGACGTAGGTCACGCCCGCCGCCGCGAACATCCGCGGCACCTGCGAGGCGGCCGTCAGCCCCGGCATGGTGTTGACCTCGTTCAGCAGCGGACCCCGATCGGTGAGGAAGAAGTCCATCCGTGCGACCCCGTCACAGCCGAGGGCGTCGAAGACCGCGATCGCCGCCCGCTTGAGCGCCGCCACCTCGGCCGCGTCGAGCTGAGCCGGGACCGTGAACCGCGCGCTGCCGTCGTACTTCGTGGCGGTGTCGAAGAGCCCGGTCGCGTGGATCTCGAGGGGCGGGGCCGCCCAGCGGATACCCCCCTTCTCGCGCAGCACCGCCACGTCGATCTCGCGTGCCCGCACGACCTCCTCGACCAGGATCCGCCGGTCGAAGCGCGCCGCCTCCCGCAGCGCCGCGAGCAGCCCACCCTCCTCGCTCACCAGACTCACGCCGTGGCTGGATCCGGCCGACACCGGCTTGACGACGACCTCCCCCTCGAACTCCACGTCCCCGATGTCCTCGGCGGCGACCAGACGACCGCGGGCGGTACCGAGGCCCACTGCTTCCGCGACCAGCTTGGTGGTCCACTTGTCCATGCCGATCGCGCCCGCCCGCAGGCCCGACCCGACCACGCGCACTCCGGCGAGTCCGCACAGGGCCGCGAGCGCGCCGTCCTCCCCGAGCGCGCCGTGCACCGCCGGGAAGACCACGTCGGTGCGGGCGAGCAGCGGAAGCGCGAGCGCCAGCGACTCCGCCGCCGAGACCCCGGTCGGGATACCGTCGGCCCTCCACACCCCCTCTCGATCGATCGTCGCACTCGTGACTTCGTGATCGCCCATGCGCAGCGCGGCGGCGACCGCGGCCGCGGAGGCCAGCGACACCTCGTGCTCGGCGTTCTGCCCCCCACCGATGACCAGGACCCTCGTGGTCATGCCACACTCCTCTGCACTCGTGCTCCGATGCCGGTGACGACGGTGTGCGGGATGCTGCCCGCCCACCGCGCCCACTCCTGCACCGACGGCACGACTCCCCCCTCGGGTCCGAACACCGTGGCGACCGTGCCGCGCGGAACCGGCACGGCGCCGGTATCGATCACGATCTGATCCATCGACACCCTCCCCACGATCGGATACCGGGCCCCGTCGATCGCCACGGCCGCCTCCGCCGCGAGCTCCCGCGGGATCCCGTCCGCGTATCCGACGCCCACGACGCTCAGGTGCGTCTCCCGTTCCGTGATGTGCGCGCCCCCGTAGCCCACCGCCGTCCCGGCCGGGACGAGCGCGCTGTGCACGACGGGGGCGGTCCACCGCGCGGCACCGGCCAGCGTCGTCGCCCCGGAGGGGTCGATGCCCACCAGCCCCGCACCGATGCGCACCATGTCGAAGTGCGTCCCCGGATCGGTGAGCGCGCCGGACGTCGCGGCGAGATGTACGAGCACCGGCCCGAAGCCGGCCCGGAGCACGGCGTCCCTGCCGTGCCGAAAGCGCAGCACGGCCGCCGCGTTCGCCCGGGGGTCGGCTTCGTCGGCGCGAGGCAGATGTCCCATCACACCCACCACCTCGACCCTGCCCCGCCCCGCGCGTGCGGTGCGGAACAGCTCCTCCCAGTCGTCGAGCGGACACCCGCCCCGGGCCATCCCCGTATCGAGGTGCAGGTGCACGCGGACCGGATCCACGGCGTCGGCGATCAACTGGCGCAACTCCTCCACAGAGCCGACCGCGACGTCGATGCGAAGCGCCGCGGCCGTCTCCGCATCGGCCCCCGAGGGGTTCAGCCACGAGAGGATCGGCACGGTGAACCCGGCATCACGCAGGGCGACGGCGTCGGCGACATCGGTGACCCCGAGCCATTCGGCGCCGGCGGCGACCGCGGCCTCGGCGACCGTGACGGCGCCGTGCCCGTAGCCGTCGGCCTTCACCACGGCCATGATGCGCGCGGAGCACGTGGCCCGCACCCGCCGTACGTTCTCGGCGACGGCCTCCGGGATGGTCTGCAGCGTCGGGGCATGAAGGCGGGAGAGAGTCACCCGCGGCGCAGGCAGGAGGGTGGTCATCGCTTCGTCCTCGGGTCGGCGGTGGGATCAGGCAGCATCTCGGGGCAGCCCTGGTCGACCGCCTCCGGACGCAGCTCGTAGTGCCACGACTCATTGGCGTAGATCTGGCAGAGCCCGTAGCGCCATCCCCGCTGGACGAGCCAGTCCAAGGCGGGCAGCGGACCGAGGTCGACGGCGTCGCCGGTCACATGCTCCGATGTCTCCGGAGTCGCCACCCATCGCCGCGCTTCCGCCTCGGAGCCGTAATGCGCGATCGCGTCCTGCAGCATCCGTTCCTGCAGCGCGGGGGTGCGCCATCCACTGTTCACCCGGAACGTGACCCCGTCGGCCTCCGCATCGGATGCGGCACGCTGCAGCGCCGCGAGCAGCGACGCGTCGAGGTTGCCCACGGCGGCCCGATCGACGTCGAAGACGGTCGGCTGGTCGCCGTCGCGGATCACCCCGTCGGCCTCGCTCGGGGCGATGACCGACCCTTCGCTCTGCCCACTCGGCCGGGGCGTGGAAGAGGGCAGCGGACCGGTGCGCTCGGCATCGGCGAAGGCCGCGGACAGCGACTGCTGGACGACGAAGGCGATGATCACGGCCAGCGCGAGCCCGATGAGGACCGAAACGGTCCGGCGGCGGCGCGCCTGCGATCTGAGGGAGGTGGTGCGGGTGTTCATGCTCCCAGTGAAGGAGGACGCGCGTTGCGAGGACGTATGCGCTTTTCCATATGCTCCCGATATGCCCCACTGCGTAGGATCGCAGCCATGCGTGTACTGATCGTCGAGGACGAGCCCTACCTCGCCGAGGCGGTGCGGGATGGGCTGCGCCTGGAGGCGATCGCGGCCGACATCGCGAACGACGGCGACACCGCGCTGGAGCTTCTGAGCATCAACTCCTACGACATCGCCGTGCTCGATCGCGACGTTCCGGGCCCGTCCGGCGACGACATCGCGCGGTGGATCGTGGCCTCCGGCACCGGCATCCCGATCCTGATGCTCACGGCGGCCGACCGTCTCGACGACAAGGCGACCGGCTTCGAGATCGGCGCGGACGACTACCTCACCAAGCCGTTCGAGCTGCGCGAACTCGTGCTGCGTCTGCGTGCCCTGGACCGACGCAGACAACGATCCCGGCCGCCCGTGCTCGAGGTCGCGGGGCTGCGCCTGGATCCGTTCCGTCGCGAGGTGTACCGCGACGACCGCTACGTCGCCCTCACCCGCAAGCAGTTCGCCGTGCTGGAGGTGCTCGTCGACGCCGAGGGAGGGGTGGTCAGCGCCGAGCAGCTGCTGGAGCGGGCCTGGGACGAGAACGCCGACCCGTTCACCAACGCCGTGCGCATCACCGTGTCCTCGCTGCGCAAGCGGTTGGGTGAGCCGTGGCTGATCCGCACGGTGCCGGGCGTCGGCTACCGGATCGGGACGGACGCCGATGCGTAGACGCCGCGGGATGAGCGCCCGCCTCAAGCTCACGCTGAGTTATGCCGCCGTCGTGGTCGTGTCGGGAGGTCTGCTGCTCGCCGCGGTGGCGCTGTACCTGCTGCGGTACGTGCCGGATGTGCAGATCCCGTATATCGAGTTCTTCGTGCCGAACCGCTCCGACCTGATCCGGGCGTTCGTCCCGGTCGCGTCGATCGTCATGGTCGTCCTGCTGGCGCTGGGACTGGGCGGAGGGTGGCTGCTCGCGGGACGGATGCTGGCGCCGCTCACCCGGATCGGCGACGCTGCCCGGCTGGCGGCGCAGGGCTCACTCTCCCATCGGATCGCGCTGCCCGGCCCGCGCGACGAGTTCCGCGACCTCGCCGATGTCTTCGACTCGATGCTCGAGCAGCTCGAGGCGCATGTCGCGGAACAGCAGCGGTTCGCGGCGAACGCCTCGCACGAACTGCGGACGCCCCTCGCGATCTCGCAGACCCTGCTCGAGGTAGCCAGAGACGATCCCGACCGGGATGTCGATGCGCTGATCACCCGTCTGCGCGAGGTGAACACCCGTGCGATCGACCTGACCGAGGCGCTCCTGCTGCTCAGCCGCGCGGATCAGCGGACGTTCCCCCGAGAGATCGTCGACCTCTCGCTCCTCGCGGAAGAGGCGGTGGAGGCGCTGCTGCCGCTCGCCGACCGCCGCGGGGTCGCGGTGGAGGTGGGCGGGGCGCCCGCGCCGGTGCTGGGTTCCGCCGCGCTGCTGCCGCAACTGGTGACGAACCTCGTTCTCAACGCGATCGTGCACAACCTGCCGTCCGGCGGATCCGTCGCCGTGCGCACGCACGCGATGCCCCACGCCGTCGCACTCGTCATCGAGAACACCGGAGCGTTGCTGCCTCGCGATCGCGTGGCCACCCTCGTCGAGCCGTTCCAGCGCGGCGCCGACCGCACCCGCGGAGAGGACCATGCCGGCGCCGGACTCGGCCTCGCGATCGTCGACCGCATCACGCAGGCCCACGGCGGGACTCTGGTGCTCACGCCTCGCACGGACGGCGGCCTGATCGTGACGGTGTGGCTGCCGCATCCGTATCCGCCCGCTCCCTGACGGCCTGCCGCTTTCGAATCTCGCATATGGTCGCATCCCGCCGTTGGATCGGACCACATGCGCGATTCAAAAGGCGCCTCGGCTCACGCGGCGGTGAGAGCGGGGATGATCATGGTCTTGATCGCTTCCGGATCCGTCTTCGCCTTCATCAGTGCATCCTCGACGCCGTCCAAGCCGTATCGTCCGGTCACGATCCCCGAGGTGTCGACGATGCCACGGGAGATCAGGTCGATCTCCGTCGGCCATGTGTTGACGTACCGGAAGGTACCGGTGAGCGTGATCTCTCGGTGCTGCAGCATCGCGACAGGAACGTCGAGCTGATTACCACCCATGCCGACGAGGACCGCGATGCCTCCACGGACGATCGTCGGCAGCGCGGCACGGATCGCCTGGGCGCTGCCCGATGCATCGATGTAGATGTCGAAGTACTGGTCGAAGCGAGCGAGCCCGTCGCCCGCGGAGTCGATGACCTCGTCCGCCCCTCGTGCGCGGGCGAAGTCCCGCCGTTTCGCGATCGGATCACTGATGACGACCTCGACGGCACCGAACGCCTTCGCGACCTGCGCGGTCAGGACCCCGATCGGGCCGGCTCCGGTGATGAGCACCCTCGCGCCCGCCGTGACACCTGCACGACGGGCCGCGTGGATCGCCACCGAGACGGGTTCGGCGAGCGCGCCCTGCTCGTCGGTCATGGCCGAGGGAATCTCGTGCGCGAAGTCGGCGTCGACGATCACGAACTCCGCGAAGGAGCCGTCGACCGGCCAGGCGCCGAAGAAGCGGATGCTCGGGCACAGGTGATAGGCGCCGCGCTTGCAGAAGCGGCAGGCGCGACACGGCGTCTGCGGCTCCACAGCGACCCGCGTCCCCACGCGGCTCGCATCGACGCCCGCACCCACGGCGACGATCTCCCCCGCGGTCTCGTGCCCGAGCACGACATGGTCCCGGACGACGATGTCTCCGACGGCACCCGATTCGAAGAAGTGGGTGTCCGAGCCGCAGACGCCGACCGCGGTGACCTTGATGAGGACGCCGCCCGCACCCGGGGAGGGGACCGGGCGACTCTCGAGCTCTACGCGCTTCGGCCCGGTGAGCACGCTGGCGTACATGGTGGAAGGAACGGACATGGGTGGCACCTTTCGGTCGTGCGGGCTTTCAGCCTTTGACAGTGCCGGCGGTGAGACCGCCGACGATCCAGCGCAGTGAGAACACCGCGAAGAGAATCCCGGGGATGAGGGAGACGACCGTGGCCGCTGCCATGGGTCCCCAGTCGATGGATTGCGCGGAGATGTACTGCTGGATCCCGGTCGTGATGACCTGCGTGTTCTTCCCCGCCAGCACCAGCGGCAGCGTGTAGCTGTTCCACGCCCAGACGAAGGAGAGCATCAGACTCGCGCCGAGGCCCGGTGCGATCAGTCGCAGGAGCACGTGACGGAAAGCGGTCCAGCGCGTGCCCCCATCCATGGCCACCGCTTCTTCCAGCTCGCCGGGCAGATCTTCGATGAAGGAGCGGAGCATCCACACCAGCATGGGCAGCGTGACGAGTTGATACGCCAGGATCAACCCCAGATGAGAGTCGTACAGGCCCGCCTTCTGGAACAGCAGATACAGCGGCAGGATGATCAGCAATTCGGGGGCGAATCGCAGGGACAGGATCCCGAACGCGATGTTCTCGCGTCCCCGGAACGAGAAGCGCGCGAGTGCGTACGCGGTCGGAAGGCCGATCACGACCGTCACGAGCAGCGACCCCACCGTCACGATGAGGGAGTTCACGAACGGCGCCATGAACTTCGCACTGCTCAGCACCTCGACGTAGTTCGTCAACGTCGGCGTGAAGACGAAGGTGGGCGGGTAGGCGACGATGTCTTCGGCCTTCTTGAACGACATCATCACGATCCACACGAGGGGCGCGAGCGCGAAGACGCTCCACATGCTCAGCGACGCGATCACCGCACCATGCCGCAGGAGCTTCTTGCGACGACGGGACCGCGCGACGGAACCGCTCGGAGAGGCGTTCATGCTCCCGCCTCCGTCCGACGCGCCCGGAGCAGCACGGACGACAGCAGGTTGCACAGCACCCACAGCACCACGAGGGCCGCCATCGCCGCGCCGAAGTTCATGTTGCGGATGCCGTCCAGGTAGGCGAGCACATGGAGGTTGGTCGTCGCGTCCACGGGCCCGCCCTTGGTCGTCGTGTAGATGATGTCGAACATCTTCAAAGAGTCGATGCCGCGGAACGCGATGATCACGATGAGCACGGGCACCAGCATCGGCAGCGTGATGGAGAAGAAGTTCCGGACCGGACCCGCACCGTCGACCGCTGAGGCCTCGCGAAGCTCCTGCGGAACGCTGCGGAGGCCGGCCTGCGCGAGGAGCACGACGAACGGGGTGAAGATCCAGATGTCGATGATCATCACCGACCACAGGGCGCTGTCGAGGCCGTTGAGCCAGAGCAGCCCGGGCTGGCCGACGGCTTCGAGAAGCCAGTTCACGACACCGTTCTCGGTCAGCATCACCTTCCACATCAGCGCGGCGATCACCGGGGGCAGCAGGAGCGGCAGGACGATCAGCAGGCGGAACGTGCTGCCGTACGGACCGTAGTTCAGCAGCATCGCGAGTCCGATGCCGAGAACGCACTCCACGCTCACGACGACGACGGCGTACAGCAGCGTGATGCCGATCGCGTGCAGCCCCTCCCCGGTGACGAACAGGTTCAGGTAGTTCGCGCCACCGTTGAACGTCGGCGCACCCCGGTTCAGTCGGTAGGACGTGAACGACCACCAGACACCGGTGAGGAAGGGGTAGAGCACCGCCACGAGAACAGCGAGTGCCGGCAGGACGAGCAGGTACGGCAAATGAGGTTTGGGCTTCATGACTCTCTGTCCACTCCGATCGTCATCTCCGGTCCGCCGAGGTCACTCGATCGCCGCGTCGATCTTCGTCGCCGCGCCATCCAGAGCGTCTTTCACGGATGCCTTGTCGAGCAGCGCCGACTGGATCGCGGTCGCCCAGATGTCACCGACCGTCGTCCAGCTCGCAGACGGCGCGTACGGCCACTCCGCGTAGTCGGTCAGGGTCTTCTTCCAGACCTCGTTGTAGTCCCCCCAACCTTCGGTCGCGGCGGAGAGTTCAGGGCTCTCGGCGACGGAGACGCGCGTCGGATTGAGGTTGCCGTTCGCGATGGAATCCGTCAGCAGCTCCTTCGACGTCGCCCACTGGATGAACTGCCAGGCAGCGCCCTTGTGCGTGGACGCCGCGTTCATGCCGAGCGACCAGACCCACATGCTCGACGCGCGCCCCTTCGGCCCCTCGGGCGGCAGCGCGTAGCCGACCTTGCCCGCGATCCCACTGCCCTCCTTCTCGAAGTCGGGGGCCATGTGGTCGGCGTCGATGTAGAACGCGGAGTTCCCGGCGAGGAAGTCCTGCTGCGCCTCGTACCACGTGTAGGTGCTCGCCGCTTCCGGCGCGGTGCGCATGAGTTCGATCCACTTGGTGACGGCCTCGTTGCCCGCCTTCGAGTTCAGGGTGGCTTTGCCGTCGGTGATGTCCTGGACGCCGTAGGCCCCGGCGAACGTGGAGAAGGGGTTCAGGGTGGGGTAGGTCTTGTCGCCGCGACTGACGAACCCGGAGATGGTCTTGCCGTCGAACTCGGTGCCGTCGAGCTTCTGCGCGGCGGCGATGAGCTCGTCGATCGTCTGTGGCACCGCGACGCCGTTGGCCTCGAGGATGTCCTTTCGATAGAAGAGGGCGTAGCCTTCCTCGTTCGCGGGAATCGCCCAGAGACCTCCTTCGCCCGCACCGTCGAACTCCGTGGTGTCCCACCGCTCCGCTTCGATGAGCGAGGGGAAGAAGTCGTCGAAGTCGTAGTCCGGAGCTGTCTGCGTGTCGTCGTCGACCCACGGCTGCAGGTCTTCCATCCAGCCGGCCGCGGCGTACTGGTAGTTCATCGGCTGGGAGGTCATGAAGACGTCGTAGCCGGCCGCGCCGGACTGGAGCTCGGTGAGGATCTTCACCATGTAGTCGGACTCGGTCAGCGTCTCGATGTCGACGTCGATGCCGGTCTTCTCCTCGAAGTCGGACACGTGGTCGAGGACGGCGTCGGAGAGGGGATGCTCGCTCATGAGGATGCTCAGCTTCTCGCCGCTGTAGTTCTTCCAGTCGAACGACGAGACGTCGGTCGAGGACGTCGTGCTGTCGCTCGGCGCGCAGCCGGCCAGGAGGCCGGCGGTGGTGAGGACGACGACGGCGGCTGTGATGCTGTGGGCGCGCGCACGCTTTCGGCTGTTGTTCATCGATACTCCTTCGAACTGCGACGGGTTCCGTGTGACTTGCGTTCGAGAGTACAGGGAATGTCCTCATGTGAGTCACTAGAGTGCTCATATGTGCACAACTCTTTCAACAACCGAATCTGTGCAGTATGCGTACGCTGCCGTCCAGAATCTCCAGCACGGACGATCGACCATCGAGATCGCCGAAGAACTCGGCATCTCGCGATTCCTCGTGGGGCGGATGATCCGGCGAGCGCGCGAGGACGGTCTCGTCGAAGTCCGCACCCGCCTGCCGGAGCCCATCGCCCCCGAGCTCTCGAAAGCACTCAGCCGCGCCTACGGTCTCGAATCGGCGTTCGTGGCCCTCACCCCCTCGAACGACGAGACACGCACCCGCACGACGATCGCGAGCATCTGTGCACGCTTCCTGAGCGAGACCATCGGCGAAGACGCCATCGTGGGTCTCGGCCCCGGGCGGACGATCCTCGACACGTGCGGCCGCATCCGGGAGGTGGCCACCTGCGACGTGGTCCAGCTCACCGGCTTCGCCTCGGTCGACGCGGGGACGCACCTCGAAGCGATCAGTCAGCTCAGCGGCGTCGCCAAGGGGAGGATGTTCGCCCTCCCCGCCTCGTTCGTCACCCGGAGTGCCCGCTCGTGGGAGGCGGTGACCCGGGAGCCCGCCGTGCAACAGGCCCTGGCGCGCATCGACCACATCGACATGGCAGCGCTCACGGTCGGTGGTTGGCCGGGCAGCTCACTGCTGGCTTCCCAGCTCGACGAACTCGACGAACTCGTTCCCCTCCTGCGCCGAGGGGTGGTCGCCGAGCTGGGCACGACCCTGCTCGACATCGACGGCAACGAGGTCGACGGCCTCCACCGACGCCTGATCGGGATCACCACCGCGCAGCTGAAGCGCACCCCGACGCGCATCGCCCTCGGCGGGGGTGCGGGCAAGCAGCGCGCCGTGGTCGCCGCCCTGCGATCCGGGCTCGTCACCACCCTGATCACCGATGAAGGGACGGCGCGTGCTGCTCTCGACGCGCTCTGACCCGCGGCTTCACCAGGGGCTGGGCTCGTAGTCCTTCAGGAACACGCCGTGGATGTCCTCCCCGGCCTCGCCGCGCACGATCGGGTCGTAGACGCGTGCGGCACCGTCGACCAGATCGAGCGGCGCGTGGAAACCCTCTTCCGCCAGCCGGACCTTCGTGTAGTGCGGGCGCTCGTCGGTGATCCAGCCCGTGTCGACCGCGGTCATCAGGATGCCGTCCTTCTCGAGCATCTCGCCGGCGCTGGTGCGGGTGAGCATGTTGAGCGCGGCCTTGGCCATGTTCGTGTGCGGGTGACCGGGACCCTTGTAGCGACGGGAGAACTGCCCCTCCATCGCCGAGACGTTCACGACGTAGGTGCGGCGCGCCTCGGAAGCGGCCATGGAGGCCCGCAGCCGGCTGATCAGCAGGAACGGGGCGGTTGTGTTCGCGAGCTGCACCTCGAGCATCTCGAGCGGGTCGACCTGCTCGATCGACTGCACCCAGCTGTTGACGCGGTTCACATCGGGCACGAGCCCGCCGGCGTCGATCGCGGTGCCGTCCGCGTGCTTCTCGAGGGAGGAGGACCCGGGGGCCATCGCGAGGCGCGCGAGATCTTCGGCCGTGAGCGCCTGCCCGCCCTGCTCCGCGACGGTGCCGCCGAGCGCCGCCACCGACAACAGTGGATGCGAGTCGACCGAGGCCTGCAGCGCCTGCGGGTGCGGATCGACCGTGTGCCCGAACGTCTCCATCTCGGGCAGCGGTCCGTCGGGGAGCGGCTGCAGCTCGGCATCCGCGAGCAGCGAGTACGCCCCCGGCGAGCGCCGTACGGTCTGGGCGGCGTTGTTGATCAGGATGTCGAGCGGCCCCTGAGCGGCGACCGAGTCCGCGAGCCCGATGACCTGTGCCGGGTCACGCAGGTCGATGCCCACCACCCTCAGACGGTGCAGCCAGTCGGCGGAATCGGGCAGCGCGGAGAACCGGCGCACGGCGTCGCGCGGGAAACGCGTCGTGATCGTGGTGTGCGCCCCGTCTCGGAGCAGACGAAGCGCGATGTGCATGCCGATCTTGGCGCGGCCGCCCGTGAGCAGGGCGCGCTTGCCGGTGAGGTCGGTGCGGGCGTTGCGCTTTCCGTGGCTGAAGCGGGCGCAGTCGGGGCACAGCTGGTGATAGAACGCGTCGACCTGCGTGTACGGCTGCTTGCAGATGTAGCAGTTGCGCGGCTTGAGGAGCTCGCCCGCGATCGGGGCGTCCACGACGCTGGTGGCGAGGTCGTGACCCCGGGTCTCGTCGTCGATGCGGTCGGGGGCACCGGTGGCGGTGCGGGCGACCACGGCCTTGTCGGCCTCGGCGATCGCGTCGCGGATCTCCTTGCGACGCACGCGCTTGACGGCCTTGAACATGGCCGCGGTCGCGTGGCGCACCGCGACGAAGTCCGGGTGCTCGTTGTCGATCGTGTGCAGTTCGGCGAGCACGCGCAGCGTCGTGGCGAGGTCGTCCGGGTCGATGCCGGCGCCGAGTTCAGGGTTCGCGTCGGTCACCATCCCGATTTTACGCGAGTTTCCCCGCCCCACCCCTCGCTCAGGCGATGCCGCCGCCGTCCACCACCAGGGCCGAGCCGGTGACGTACGAGGAGTCGTCGCTCGCGAGCCACACCACGGCCTGTGCGACCTCGCTCGGCTCTCCCATCCGGCGCAGCGGGCGGTCGGCGGCCTCGGCGAGGAAGGCGTTCGTGTCCTGCGCGAGCTGACGCGCCTCGTCGCGCAGCATCCCGGTGTTCACGTCCCCGGGGTTGACGGAGTTCACGCGGATGCCGGCGGGCCCGTGATCGATCGCGAGCGCGCGGGTCATGTTCACCACGGCGCCCTTCGACGCGCAGTACGAGATCGCCTGGCCTCCGCCCTTGAGGCCCCACCCCGACCCGGTGTTGATGATCGAGCCGCCTCCGGCCGCTTCCATGATCGGCACGATGTGCTTGCACATCAGGAAGATCGACCGCACGTTCACGCCGAACACCCGGTCCCACTCCTCGACGGTCGTCTCCACGGCCGTGGTGCGGCGGATGATGCCCGCATTGTTGAAGACGACGTTCACGCCGCCCAGCTCGGCCACCGCGGTGGCGATGACCCGCTCGATGTCGGCCTCGCTCGCGACGTCGGCGGCGATCGCGATGGCCGAGCCACCCGCCGCACGGATCTCCGCGGCGACGCCTTCGGCCGCATCCGCGTTCAGGTCGACGACGGCGACGGCAGCGCCCTCCGCGGCGAGCGCGAGCGACGTGGCACGACCGATGCCTCCGGCGCCGCCGGTGACGATGGCCTTCTTGTTCTCGAGACGCATGGGGTGTCCTTTCGGGTTGGTTCCGCCGGATCGGTCAGGCGGGGGTCAGTTCGGGGGCGCTCACGGCGTAGAGGCTGCGGGTGCCGACGCCGGTGATGATGCGGACGTGTCCGGCGAGTCTCGCATCCAGATCAGGGTCGCCGGTGTCGACGAGAAGGGGCCGGCCCTGCAGGTCGAGGAGCTTCTGCTCCGGTGCGACGACCAGGAGCGGATCGGGGCCGATGGCGCGCAGGACCGCGGCCGAGAGCTGCTGGTTGCCCCGCCCGAGCAGGAATCCTTGGCCGCCGATCACGGTGATCACGGCCTGGGCCGGGCCCTGCGCGATCTGGGCGAGGAGCTCCTGTTCGCTGGCTCCCCGCACGCGCACGGCACCGTCGAGGACGACGTCGACACCGAGGGGGGATCCTTCGACGCCGAGCTGCCTCGCGATCTCGGCCGTCGTGCCGCCGGGTCCGAGCAGATAGCGGACGCCCGGGAGCATGCGCGCGACGGCTCCCCGCGCGGCGGCTTCGACGGCGGCGGCCTCGGTGACCGGCGTCGCGGCCTTCCGTGCTTGCGTCCGTCCGGCGCGGTACGGCACCCGGAGCATCCCGTACAGCGTCGGGTCGACACGAGCCTGCCGCATTGCTGCCTCGTCGATGTCGAGCACTTCGCGGTCGTCGGTGGGGAGTCCGCCCCGGTCGATCCAGTCGGCCGCGATCGCCCCGGCCGCCCGTGGACTGACCGCGAACACGGGCGAGTACATCTTCACGCCCGCCGGAACCCCGAGCACGGCGGGCACCACCGCACCCACCGCCGCCCCCGCACCCGCAGCCGCCGCCGCAGCCGCAGCCGCAGCCGACTCCACTTGCAGGACGACACGCCAGATGTCGGAGCCTTCACCGGCGGATCGTCCTGCATCTGGCGTGTCGTCATGCATCGGGTCGAAGGAGGCGGCCGCATCGAGCCCGGCGCACGCATCCCGCAGGGTCCCGTCCCCACCGACCACGAGGATCAGGTCGGCTCCGGCGGCGGCGAGCGCACCCACCGCGGCTGTCGTGTCGGCACCGGCTGTCGTGTCGGCACCGGCGGTCGCGCGACCGGGAGCCCACACCACCCGGGGCACGAGCCCCGCCGCACGGACGGCATCGGCTCCCATCGCTCCGTCTGCGGTCGCGACCACGAGTCCCGGATGCCGTGCGGCGAGTTCCGTCAGAGCCAAGACCGCCCGCTCCTGCACGCGGGAGCGGGCACCGCGCGCGAGGGCGAGGTGCTGCACGTCCGCACCGTCGGAGCCGGCGAGGCCCGCGGGCCCGCCGACTCCGGCGACAGGATTGACGACGAGTCCGATCACGACGCGTCGGACTCCGCGGGGAAGTACTTCCGCTGATACGCGCGCCACGTGATCGCCCAGCGCTCGGGGTCGTCCAGATCGTCGTGGTGCGTGTGGTGCACGGTCTGGTTGTGCGGGGCGGTGCGCACCACCTCGGGGGTCTCCCGTGCTTCGCGTGCGACCTCGGCGAGGGTCGCCGCATACTCGTCGAGCTCGGCGAGGGAGTACGACTCGGTGGGTTCGAGCGTGAACGGCTGGGGCACCACGTAGGGGTGGTGGCTGGTCCAGTAGTGCATGCCGAAGTCGGTCATGCGCACACCGATCTCCTCGGATGAGATCCCGGTCTCCCGGGAGAGCTCCTCCCACGAGTAGCGCACCTGCTCGATCCGCCGACGCCCGGTCGCGTAGGGCGCGGAGGCTCCGGGAATCGCGAGCACCTTCGCCATCAGGTAGTTGTTGTTCAGCACGGCGGTCTCGGCGGCGGCCAGCAGGCCCTCGGCCCCGAGCGCCATGATCCACGAGTAGGCCTTCACGAGCGCGGGGATCACCCCGAAGAAGGGCCCGACCGCGCCGATCGACAGCTCGCCCGCCTCGGCCACCGCGAACGTCCCGTCATCCGCGCGCACCACTCGCGGTCCCGGCAGGAACGGGGCGAGCGCCGCGCTCACGGCGTTCGCGCCCGAGCCGGGGCCCCCGCTGCCGTGCGGAGTGCCGAACGTCTTGTGCAGGTTGAAATGGCACACGTCGAACCCGGCGTCGCGGGCACGCGTGATGCCGAGGATCCCGTTGGCGTTGGCCTGGTCGTAAGAGGCGAGGGCGCCCACGGCGTGCGCGGCGTCCACCCACTCGCGGATCGCCGGATTGTAGATGCCGGTGTCTTCGGGGTTGGTGACCATGATGGCCGCGGTGCGCGGCGAGAGCGCTGCCTTCAGCGCATCGAGCGAGGGGTATCCCTCGGCGTCGGGATACACGGTGATGACCTCGTACCCGGCGGCCTTCGCGGCCGCCGCGTTCGAGGGGTGGCTGAAGATCGTGGTGATGACTTCGCGGCGCTGCTCGCCCTCTCCGCTCGCCTCGTGGAAAGCGCGGATCATCGCGATGTTCGCCCAGATCGCCGCCGATCCGCCCTGCGTGTGGAGGGAGACCTCGTCCATGCCGGAGATCTCGGCGAGCATCCGCTCCAGCTGCCAGACGATCTCGAGCACGCCCTGCGCATCTGCCGGGTCCTGATGAGGGTGCATCGCGGTGAGCTGCGGCGTGTTCGCAAGTTGGTCGTTGATCTTCGGCGCGTACTTCATGGTGCACGTCCCCTGGCCGATGTCGACGTTGAAGTCGGCGCCGAGGTTCTCCTGCGACAGGCGCAGGTAGTGCTTGAGCACACGCATCTGGCCCATCTCGGGGAGCTTCGGCTTCGCGGCCCGACGCAGGGAGGACGGCAGCGCGGCGACCACATCCCCCACCGCCGCGCGCACGCCGGGCTCCACCTGTGAGACCAGCACACCGCGTTCGCCGGGAGTGGTCAGCTCGAAGATGATCGGCTCGTCCCAGCGAGCCTGTTGGAAGCGGCGCAGCGCGGGCTTGGGGGCGACGGGGAGGCTCATCGGTTCTGCTCCTTCGCAGCGAGATCGGAGGCCGTGACGTCAGCGAGCGCGCCCGCCAGAGTGTCGATGTCGGCCTGGGAGGTGAGTTCGGTGACGCAGACGAGCAGGCGGTGCTCGCCCACGACCACGCCGGGTTCGATGCCGCGGGCGCGGAGCGTCGCGACGACCGCGTCCGCCGTGACCTCGCTGAACGTCACGGTGAATTCGCGGAGGTGCACGGCGTCGTCGTCGAGCGAGACGCCAGGAACCGCGGCGAGCGCCTGCTGGGCGTATCGGGTGCGGGCGAGCAGCACCTCGCCGAGCTCCGCCATGCCGGCGGGACCCATCAGCGCCAGGTAGACCCCGGCGGCGATGCCCCAGAGGGCGGCGGCCGTGCCGACCCATTCCTTCCCCTCCTCGCGATGCGCGAACGAGGTGCGGTCGTACGCGACGTCGCCGAAGCCGTACTCGCCGGGAACGTCGGTGGTCGCGAGCCCGAACAGTCGCGACGGCATCTCCATCACGAACCGCGGGTCGTCGTGGACGGCGATGAACCCGCCGTGGGCGCCGCCGAACCACTGGTGCAGGCCGAGGGACTGGATGTCACCGGTGACGATGTCCGCTCCCGAGACGGCGGGCGGGGCGAGGACGCCGTAGCCGATGGGGTCGGTGCCGACCACGAGCACGGCGCCCACCGCGTGCGCCGCGTCCGCGATGTCCTGCAGCGCGGCTTCCACGGCGCCGGTGGCGCTGGGCGTCTCGACCCAGACCGCGGCCACGTCATCGCCCAGCGCGGCGCGGATCGCATCGACGTCGGCGGTGCCGCCGACGGTCGGCAGGTGCTCGAGCGTGAGGTGGGCACGGACGTAGTCGTGCACCTTCGCGAGCTTCGCAGGGAGCACATCGCTCACGACCAGCACCCGTCCGCGGCCGGTGAGGCGCCCCGACATGGTGAGGCCGGTCGCGGTCGCCTGGTAGCCGTCGTAGGTCGGCACGTTCACGACGTCCATCTCGAGCAGCTCGGCCATCAGCGACTGGTACTGGAACAGCGCCTGGAAGCGGCCGTGGTCCTCATAGGGCTCGCCCGCGTAGGCGGTCAGGAACTCGCTGCGTCCGATGACCTCGTCGACGACCGCCGGTACGTAGTGGTGGTAGGTGCCGGCGCCGAGGAAGCTCAGCCGCTCGTGCGTCGAGCGGTTCCTGGCGAGCAGTGCGCGCACGTGGCGGGCGAGGTCCTGTTCCGCGACGAACGGGGCGGGCAGATCGAGCGGCCGCCCGAGCCGGAGGCCGGCCGGGATGTCGGCGTAGAACTCGTCGACCGACGCGGCGCCCACGGCGGCGAGCATCGCCGCACGGGACTCGGGCGCGGTGTTGGGGATGTACGGATGCACGAACGGGGCGGTCATGCGTCCTCCTTCACAGGGATCAGGGTGGCAAAGGGGATGGACTCGGCGCGGGGCGCGGCGAGCACGGCGACGCCGTACCGATCGAGCTCCAGTCGGTCCGTATGACGCAGACCGGTGAGCAGGTCGACTCCCGGGGTCGGGATCTCGAACGTCACGGGTGCGCGTCCGTGGTTGAGGTAGAAGGTGTAGTCCGTGGTGTCGTCGGCGCGGGTGACCGCCTCGACCTCGACATCGGTGTGCTCCCTGGCGGGGACGCCGGCCGTGCGCAGCACGTCGCGGAACACCGGAAGCAGACCTGCGGCGTCGAACATCGCGCTGACGTACCAGGCGGATCCCCGGCCTTCCGCGCGATGGGTCACGGCGGGCAGACCGTCGAGCTCGCCACCGGCATAGCGGCCGCGCACCTCCACGTCGTCAGCCGTTTCGAGCCACTCGCTCCACGACGGCACCGTCAGGATCTCGCCGGCGTAGTCGATGCTCTCGGTCAGCCCGTCGGCGATCGGCCACTGCTCGTCGACCTCGATGCCCAGAAGATCGCGCAGCGGCCCGGGTGCTCCGCCGTCGTGCACCTTCTCGGTCGCATCCACCACTCCCGAGAACGGTCCGACGACGAGGTGTCCTCCGCGCTCCACGAAGGAGCGCAACGCGTCGGCCTGCGGCTGTTCGACGATGTAGAGGTTCGGCACCACGATCACGTCGTACGCGTCGAACGGCCCCGTGGCGCGAACCGCATCCACCGGCTGGCCGAGGGTGTACAGCGCGCGGTGCCAGGCCCGGGCCTGCTGCGCCCACTGCAGTCTCTGCGAGGGCAGCGACTCCACGGCGCTGGTCCCCCACCACGAGTCCCAGTCCACGACCAGCGCCACGCGCGAGCGCACCCGGGTGCCGCGCACCGGCTCGAGCCTCTTCAGTTCATTGCCCAGCTCCTTGGTCTCCCGGAAGCTGCGCGAGCGCTCCCCCCGGTGACCGAGCATCGAGGAGTGGAACTTCTCCTGGCCGTACTTGGCCTGGCGCCACTGGAAGAACATGACGGCATCCGAGCCGTGGGCGACCGCCTGCAGACTCTCGATGCGGATCTTGCCCGGCGCCTTGGGCACGTTCACGTCGCGCCAGCTGGTCGCGCTCGCCGAGGATTCCAGCAGCAGCCAGGGCTGTCCGCCCTTGAGCGAGCGCATGAGGCCGTAGTTGAGGGCGGCTCCGACATGCGAGGTCGGGTCGGCGGGTTCCGGGTAGGCGTCGTCGGTCACGACATCTTCGATCGCGGCGAAGTCCCAGTAGTCCAGGTCGCGGAACATGCTCATGAAGTTCGTGGTGACCGCGATGTCGGGCGTGACCTCCCGCAGCACGTCGATCTCCACCTGGAACAGCTCCCGCAGGGCGTCGGACGAGAACCGCTCGAAGTCCAACAGCTGGGTCGGGTTGATCGGGCCCGGCGCCTTCTTCGGCGTCTCGATGTGCTCCCAGGAGGTGTAGCGCTGACCCCAGACGTTCACGCCCCAGGCCTCGTTCAGCCCGTCGAGGTCTCCATAGCGATCCTGCAGCCAGCGGCGGAAATGCCTGGCCGACTCGGGGCACCAGCAGCGTGAGGTGTGATCGCCGTACTCGTTCGAGATGTGCCACATCGCGAGGCCGGGGTGCTTCCCGTAGCGCTCCGCCATCGCGCGGGCCATGCGGGCGACGTTCTCACGCCAGATCGGCGACGAGGGGCAGTAGGTCTGACGGGAGCCGAACTCGAGCCGGTGCCCGTCGGAATCCCACGGCACCATCTCGGGATGGGCCCGCAGCAGCCAGGACGGCGGGGTCGCAGTGGCGGTGGCGAGGTCGATCGCGATGCCGGCGTCCCACAGCAGATCGAGGATGCGGTCGAGCCACGCCCAGTCGTAGACGCCGGGCTCGGGTTCGAGCTGAGGCCAGCTGAAGACCGGCAGGCTCACCATGTTCACGCCGGCCTCGCGCATGAGGCGGATGTCTTCGTGCCACGTCTCTTCCGACCACTGGTCGGGGTTGTAGTCGCCGCCGTACGCGAGGGCGTCGAGGCGGACGCGTCGGGCGGGCTGGTCGCCACCGGGTGCGGGCACGAAGCCTCCTCTCTGAGTCATGACCGGCTGATCCGGCGGTGCACTGGTGCGAATCCGCGATCAGCTGTATTCTGTATACAACACACTAGGACGTCGCCCGAGGCCCGTCAACCCATAGGCTGACGGGCAGGCGGCAGAAGAGGGGACGCATGGCGATCGAACGCAAGAACCTGCGCTCGCAGGTTCGGCAGGAGTTGCTGACCCGTATGCGCGCCGGACTCGTGCAGCCCGGCGAAGGCATCAACGAGGTCCAGCTCGCCACCGAACTCGGCGTGAGCCGCACCCCCCTGCGTGAAGCGCTCATCGCCCTCGAGTCCGAGGGCCAGATCGAGAGCGAGAACGGCAAGGGCTTCCGCTTCGTCCCGCTCAGCGCGTCCGAGTTCCGCGACCTCGCGCCGGTCATGGCTGCACTCGAGAGCCTGGCGCTCGAGCTGAGCCCGCCCGAGGAACTGCGCGTGATCGGGATCCGACTCAAGGAGATGGCCGAAGCCTTCGCCGACGAGCTCGTGGAGCACCAGCTGGTCATCACCAAGGACGACGAGTGGCACAGCGTGATGCTGTCCGCCTGCCCGAACACCCGGCTCCTGGCCGTGATCGACAACGTGCGCAGTTCGTTCCACCGCTACGAGTCCCTGCTGGTCCCCGAAGACGTCAAGGTCGAACGCGTCGCCGCCGAGCACGCCGAGATCGCCCGCCACCTCGCCGACGGCGACATCCCCGGCGCCGTCGACGCCCTCAAGCTCAACTGGATGCACGGCATGCAGCGCATCCTCGACAACGCCACGAGCTCGTACTTCACCGCCTGACGCCGCTCCGGTCGCACTTTCTGCCGGCAAAAGGGCCGAATAGCGGGAGAAAGCGCGACCCGAACGGATGCTGCGCGTGCTCACCGCGAGAGCGTCACGGCGAGGTCGACGAACAGCGCGGCCGACCAGCCGAAGGCGGTCGTGGCCGTGCGGGCCTTCTTACCCGTGTGCGGATTGAAGTACTCGTGCGGGCCCCCGCCGTGGATCACCAGCGCCACGGTCTGCTCCCGCAGTTCCCGCGCTCTCTCCGGGTACCCGGATGCCTCCAGCCCCTCGGCGACGAGCATGCTCGTGTTCACCCAGACCGGTCCGCGCCACATGCGCTCGTCCGAGTAGTCGGGGTCGGAGGCCGCGACCGTGGGCAGCCCCCACGGGAGAGCGAAGCGTTCGGGGTCGTCGACGGCCGCCCGCAGCGTCTCGGCGACGGCAGGCGGCAACGTGCCCGTGAGCAGCGGCATCAGCCCCACGACCGTGTCGCTGAGCTGCGGCTCCCCACCGCCGAATGCGAGGAAGCGTCCCCGCTCGGGATCCCACATGCGCAGCAGCAGCTCCTGTGAGGTCTCGGCCCGCTGCTCGAAGCGCGACACGTCGGCCCCGGGCTCGTACCGGCGCAGGAGGTCGGCGATCTCGCGATCCTGTCGCACCAGATACGCCCCGAGGTCGGGTGCGGCGGTCGGCAGGGGGCCATCGAAGATCGGGCTGTCATCGAGGCCGGAGGAGTAGGGGTGCCCGTACTCCGGCATCCCGTCGTGGTCGAGGTCGCTGCCGGCGAACCACCAGTCCTGCGAGCGGACGATCCGGGCCAGTTGCCGGCGCGCGTAGTCGGGCGCATCCTCGACGTCGAGCACCTTGCGCAGCGCCCAGGCGGCGAGCGGAGGCTTCGTCAGCGGCACGGGTGCGCTCGGGTCGGCGATCTGCGACCCGGCACGGCGCAGGTTGGCGCGGTCGCTCTCGGGCAGATCGTCGCTGGTCGCCAGCACCCCGAGCTCGTGCACGACGTCGGGCAGCTGCCCGTCGGGCTGCGGGAACCGGAAGGCGATGTCGAGCTGCTCGCGAGCGAGCTCGGGGTCGCCGTGGCGCAGACCGACCGCGATGAAGTACGCATCCCACTGCCAGAGACCGACGTAGCCGATCTTCGACGGCACGATGGCCCTGGCATCGCCCAGCGACGGCAGCTCGACGATGTTCGCCCCGAGCACCCACCAGCAGAAGGCGGCCATCTCCTGCAGATCGTCGCGCACGCGCGGGCACTTCGCGAACCACTCGGTCCAGATCGCCTCGGTCGCGGCCAGGGCAGCCGAGTGGTCGCCGTGCACGACCGCGACGGTGCGATCAGCGGCGACGTGCAGCCCGAGGCCCCGATCGAGCGGATGCTCCTCGAGGCCGCCGTCCGGACGCCGGAGCCGCACCCGCGATCCCGGAGCTCCGCCGAGGCTGAGTGTGGAGGGATCAGCGAAGGTCAGGGTCACCGCGCCGCCGCCGAAACTCACCCGCGCGGGATGCACGTCGGTCACCGGGAGCACCTCGCCCCCGGCACCGATCACGATCAGCGCATCGAGCACCCGGCACTCCGACAGCCGCCGCTCGTACTCCGAGGTGTGCACGCGCACGCCCTCGCCGTCGTCGGCGCGGAACACGAGCACGCGCGAGCGCGGGAGCGTGAAGGGAGCGGACACCAGGTCGAGGTGACGCCCGGCGAGGGCGGCGAGATCCGCCATCATCGGCCCCCGAGTCCCGATGCGGCCATGCTGTTGAGGATCTTGCGCTGACCGATCACGAACACGATGAGCATCGGTACGGTCGCGATCGCGGACGCCGCCATCACGAGCCCGTAGTTGATGGAGCCGAACTGCCCCTGGAACGAGGTCAGCAGCAGCGGGACCGTGAACAGGTCCGGCGTGTTCAACAGCACCAACGGGAACAGGAACGCGTTCCAGACGCTGAGGGCGGTGATGATGCTGAGCGCGGCGAGGCCGGGCTTCAGGTTCGGCAGCACGATGCTCCAGAAGATGCGCCAGCGCCCGGCGCCGTCCACCAGCGCGGCTTCCTCCAGCTCGCGCGGCAGAGCGAGGACGAACTGCCGCATCAGGAATACGGCGAAGGGGTTCGCGATCATCCCGGGCACGATCAGTGCGAGATGCGAATCCACCCAGCCGAGCTGCGACATCAGGAGGTAGAAGGGGATGAGGGTGACCTGCGCCGGGATCATCTGCGTCGCGAGGAACACGATGAAGATCACCTTGCTGCCCCGGAACCGGATACGGGCGAACGCGTACCCGGCCATCGACGCGGTGATCAGGGTGCCGACCACCACCAGCACGGCGATGTACGCACTGTTCAGGTAGGCCTGCCCGAACGGAACGGCGTTCCACGCGTTCACGTAGTTGTCGACGGTCCAGGGGTTCGGCAGGAAATCCAGCGGGTTCTTCAACAGCTGCGGGAGGGTCTTGAACGACGTCAGCAGCATCCAGATGAACGGGAACACCATCGAGATACCGCCGACCACGAGGAGCACGTGCAGCACGGTGGAGCCGAGACGTCGGCGGGCGCGTCCGGCCCCTGGTCCCCCTCGGCCCCGCTGCCGGTATCCGGGAGCGGTGAGGGCGACGGTCGAATCGGTCGCGGGGGCGGCGGGGTCGCTGAGGGGTGTGGTCTGGAGGGTCATGCCGGGTCATCCTCGTAGTGGACGAACTTCTTCTGCGCACCGAACTGGATCGCCGTGATGACGAGGGTGAGCACGAGCAGGATGATGCTGGCCGCACTGGATAGCCCGAACTCGAATCGCCCGAAGCCGAGGTCGAAGATGTGATAGACGATGGTGCGGGTCGCGTTGTCGGGTCCGCCGCCGGAGACCAGCACGTAGACCGTGTCGAAGGTCTGCAGCGACGAGATGAACGCGATCACCGAGGAGAAGAACACGATCGGCGAGAGCAGCGGGAGCCGGATGCTGGTGAACAGCCGTACGGCACCGGCGCCGTCGATGCGGGCGGCTTCGATCACCGAGGGCGAGATGTTCTGCAGCCCGGCCAGGAAGATCACGACGTTCAGGCCCATCGACGACCAGATCGTCACGATGCAGACGGCGAGGAGCGCGAGCTTGGGATCCTGCAGCCAATCCGGGGGCGTGATTCCGAACACCTTCGAGATCGTGGTCGAGAGCAGGCCGTCCGCACGGAACATCTGCTGCCAGATCATGGCGACGGCGACGGTCGAGGTGACCACCGGGGCGAAGAACAGGATCAGGTAGAGCGTGCGGGTCTTGAGCTTCTCGAGTGCGACGGCGACGATGACCGCGAGCGTGAGGCCGATCGGCACGGTGATGATCGCGATCAGCAGGGTGTTGATGATCGCACGGGCGAGCAGCGGATCCTGCAGCTGATCGGCGAAGTTCGCCAGCCCCACCCAGGTGAGCTCGCCCAGGCCGTCCCACTCGGCGAAGGCCAGCACCAGGCTGGCGGCGAACGGCAGCACGACGAACAGCGCCATGCCGAGCAGCTGCGGAGCGACGAAGACGTAGCCCCAGGCCCGATCCCGCCGACGCCAGGCGGCCTCCCGACGCAGGGGCGGGACGGATGCCGCAGGCGTGGCCTGCGGCATCCGTCCGTTCTCGGTGAGCGTGGTCACTCCTACTTCTCCGACCGATCCTCGACCACGCCGGCGATCGTGTCGAGCGTCTCCTGCGCGTCGGTCTTGCCTTCGTAGAGCTTCTGGAACTCCTCGGAGATGGCGACCGGCAGCCCCGGGACCCTGGCCTCAGCGGGGTAGTTCGTGAACCCGATGTCGCGCATGTCGAGGAACGTCTGCGCGTGCACGGGGTAGTCCCCCTCGAGCACCACGTCGTCGGCACCCTTGATCGACGGGACCGCGTTCCCGCCCCCTTCGAGGCGGAAGGTCTGCCCCTCCGCGGAGAGGAACTCCGTCCAGAACGTGAACGCGGCGTCCTTCACCTTGGTCTCGCCGTTGATCGCGAGGAAACTGGTCGCGACGCCGGTGGGAGCGGCCTCACCGTCGGGCGTCGGCCAGCGGACGATGTCGTAGCTGTCCTCTTCGCCCGTGGCCTTGACCGTGCCGATCGTGTAGCGGCCCTGCACGAAGAAACCGGCCTTGTGCGTGACGAAGATGCTGTCGGCTCCGGCGCCGTCGGGAAGCGTGTCGGCGACGACGAAGGTGCCGTCCTGGAAGAGGTCGCCGAGCTCCTGCACGGAAGCGACGGTGCCGTCGTCCTGGTTCGCGACGAACGCTCCCGCCTCGTCGTACGGCGCGGGAAGGCCCTGGGACGACAGCCAGCTCCAGTGGGTGGCCCAGTAGTTCCAGTACATCGTCCCGGTGAGCCCCGCGTCGTGGAGCGTGGCGTTCATCTCGAGGAACTTGTCGGTCGTCCACTCGCCGTTCTCGGCCAGCGTCGCGGGGTCCTCGGTGATCCCGGCGGCTTCCAGCGCCTGCTTGTCGTACCAGAAGACGTCGGGGTTGGAGTCGTTCGGGGCCGCGTAGACCTCGCCGCCCTCCTCCGCCGCGCCGAAGAGTCCGGGGAAGAAGTCGTCCTTCGTGGTCTTGCTCGCGTCCGATTCCATCAGGTCGCTGAGCGGCATCAGCCTGTCGGAATCGACGAACTGGCCGATCATGTCGTCACCGACGTAGAAGACATCGGGAGCCGTGTTGCTGGTGAGCTGTGCGAGCAGCTTGGAGTGGTAGTCACCGTAGCCGGCGACGGGCTGGAGCTTGACGGTGATGTCGGGGTGGCGCTTCATGAAGTCCTTGTTGAACTCCTCGTAGCGGGTCAGCTCGTCCGCCGTGCCCCAGGTGGACCAGATGACCGTCGCGTTGCCGTCGGCGTCGACGCCACCGCCTCCTCCGCCGCCGCTGCACGCGGCGAGCCCCAGGGCCAGAGCGCCGGCGGCACCCAATGCCAGATACCGCGTCACGTTCGCACGTGCCATCTCGCTACCTCTTTCATCATTGGAAGATCGTGTCGGGAGCGCCTTTCCGGCGCACTCGTATTCTGTATACAGAACGCAATTCTGTCAAGGATCTCCCTCGGGTGACGGACATCGAGACCATCCCGTGACGTACCGGTCACCGGTGACGCAGACTGGGTGCATGACCGATCCCGACCCGCACCTGCTCGGCCCCGGCCTCCTGCCGACGCCGTTCACCGCCGAAGAGATCAGAGACGCCACTGGCAGGGGGAAGCGCATCCGCCTTCTCCTCGAAGGCCCGGACGGGCCGCTGGGCGAACACGTCAACCGCTTCCACCACACGGATGAGGAGGGCGCGACCCTCGATCGCTGGGCCGCGGCCGACCCGAACGCCGTGGTCTCGAGCCGGGTGACCTGGACCGAGCTCCAGGGCCATGCGGCGTTCGACGCCGAGACGACGAGCATGTCGACCGTGCCGCTGTCCTCCCCCCTGGGCGAGCTCACCTGCCGTCGATACGACACCGCCGACGGGATCTTCTGGTTCTCGTCCGCGCACCCCGGGATGCCGGTGCAGTACGAGTCGGACGGCATCCGCACGACTGTGTTGAGCATCGAGCACGAGTGAGACGTATCCGGCGGGCACGCATGTTGTGAAGGAGATCTCGCGTTCCGAAGGGGAGTCCGCGCGAACCTCTCCTTCACACCGTGAGATCTCCTTCACGATCCGCGCGGTTGCCCGGCCCGTTCCCGCAGACGTCGGACACCCGGCGTAGGGTCGATCCATGAGCAGCACACCATCGACACAGTGTCACGGAGTCGTCCCGTCGTACCTGCTCGCACGCCTGGCCGAATCGGGGCGCTTCCCGAAGGCCGCGGCTGCGGCGCGGCAGACGCTGACGGCCGGACGACCGCCGTTCCGCGCCCGCATCGACCTGTCGATCGACGAGAACGGCGACCTGGTCGCCCAGCTGTCGGATGCGCCGAACCGCACCATCAGCGACGCCGGCAACACCCAGCGCCTCCCCGGCGCGGTGGTGCGCGGCGAAGACGACGCCCCCGTGGCCGACACCGCGGTGAACGAAGCCTTCGACGGCCTCGGAGCGACCTTCGAGATGCTGCTGTCCGCCTTCGGGCGCAATTCCCTCGATGACGCCGGAGCCCCGCTGGACGCCACCGTGCACTACGGCGTCGACTACGACAACGCGTTCTGGGACGGTGAGCGCATGGTGTTCGGCGACGGCGACGGCGAGGTGTTCCAGCACTTCACCGGCTCACTCACGGTCATCGGGCACGAGCTCGCGCACGGCGTCGTCCAGCACACCGCGAACCTCGAATACCAGGGCCAGCCGGGCGCGCTGAACGAGTCGATCGCCGACGTCTTCGGCGCCCTGACCGAGCAGTATGCGCTCGGGCAGACGGCCGACAGCGCCACGTGGCTCATCGGTGCCGAGATCTTCACGGATGCCGTCGAGGGCGCGGCCCTGCGGTCGATGATCGCCCCGGGCACCGCCTACGACGACGACGAGCTCGGCAAGGATCCGCAGCCCGATCACATGAGCGGCTTCGTGCGCACCACCGAGGACAACGGCGGGGTGCACATCAACTCGGGCATCCCCAACCGCGCGTTCGCCCTGTTCGCGCTCGACCTCGGCGGCAATGCCTGGGAGCGCGCGGGGACCGTCTGGTACCGGGCACTCACCGGCGGCCTGTCGAGCACGGCGTCCTTCCTCGAGTTCGCCGATGCGACGGTCGCCGCGGCCACCACGATCGACGAGGCCACGGCCACGGCGGCTCGACGCGCGTGGACCGTCGTGGGAGTCTATGCAGATGAGCGAGCCTCCCCCCGCGACTGACGCACCGATCGTGATCGCCGTCGTCCGCACGGGCGGCATCGCCGGCATCCGTCGCCGGTGGCAGGTGGAAGCAGGACCCGACGACGCCGGCGAATGGATCGACCTGATCGACCGGTGCCCCTGGGATCAGGAGGCACCGACCGACACCGGCGCCGACCGCTTCGTGTGGCGCATCCGCGCCCGGACTCCGGTCGAACGCCACGAGCGTGAGCTGCCCGACTCCGCGCTCGACGGACCCTGGCGCGCGCTCGTCGAGGCGGTCCGGCAGGCGGCGGCCGCGAAGGGCTGACCCCCGGCGCACCAGTCCCGGCGCACCGGCCCGGCGTCCGATCAATTCCGTGTGAATCCGGCCTCTGCGTCGAGGCGTGGGTTCACAATGGAGCCATGGGAATGTTCCAGCAGAAGCCGGAAGAAGAACAGAGCCCCTGGGCACTGCCCTCCGAGCCCGTGAAGCGCTCCGAGGCCGAGGTGCTCGGCGAGGAACCCGCCGTCGACCCCCTCTCGCTCGGCCTCGGCTTCGGGGCGACGACCGAGGTCAGCTCGATCGTCTTCCCGATCGCGGAACCGGCGGCGGAGGCCGTGGGCGACTACGAGGCGGAGGAGCCCGTCGACGACGCGGGCGCCGAGTCCGACTGAGGTCCGAACTCCACCCGGGTGCGCGGGAGGGCGTCCGGGTACTCCCGCTGCAACCAGCTCATCATCTTCTCCCGCACCTCGCAGCGGATCGTCCACTGGTCGTCGGAGTCCTTCGCCGACATCACCAACCGGACGGTGACGTACCCGCCCTGTGCGTCCGTCACCAGTGCGCTCGACGAGCGCCCGTCCCAGGCGGGCGAGGCTTCGACGATGCGGGTGAACTCCGCGCGCAGTGCGTCCATCGGCACGCGCCAGTCCAGATCCAGGTAGACGGTGCCGAGGATCTTGTCCGACCTGCGCGTCCACGTCTCGATCGGCGTCGAGGTGAAGTAGCTGCACGGCACGACGAGGCGTCGCTCATCCCAGATGTAGACGACCACGTACGACAGGTTGATCTCGCCGACCCGTCCCCACTCGCCTTCGACCACGACGACGTCGCCCACGCGGATGGCGTCCGTGAAGGCCACCTGTATCCCGGCGATGAGGTTGCCGAGGATCGACTGCGCCGCGAGGCCGGCGATGATGCTCGCGATACCCGCCGACGCGAGGAGGCTCGTGCCCACAGCTCGCATCTCGGGGAAGGTGAACAGCACGGCCCCCAGAGCCAGCACGGCGATCGACACCAGCACGAGCCGATGGATGACGAGCAGCTGCGTGCGTCGGCGTCGCGCCTCCGGACCGACGAGGACGGTCTCCTCGCGCTCGATCAGCCGTTCGAAACCGAACGAGATCGCCGCGGCGAACAGCCAGGACCCGACGAGGATGGTCGAGATCAGGAACAGTCGCGAGACCGCCGGCCACCATCCCTGCTCGGCGGGCGCCGTGATCGCCATCGCGATCCACACCGCGACGACCAGCGCCGTGGCCGTCGTGGCGTTGCGCACCCTGCGCGCGAAATCACGCACCCACGGCAGACGACGGCTCACGAGCGCGGCCACCAGACGCAGCAGTACGAGAACGGCGACGGTGGCGAGGACCGCGATCGCGATCACCACGGCCGTGCCGACCAAGGATTCCCATTCGGTGCCGGAAGACATCCGTCCACCCTAGGCGGCGCGCACGGAGGACGCGAGTGCGCGGCGATCGCGCACCCGGTGACCGCATTACGGTGGAGGGATGACGATCACCGCCGCCGCAGACGGCTCCGCCCTGGGCAACCCCGGCCCCAACGGCTGGGCCTGGTACATCGACGACGCGAACTGGGCGGCGGGCGGCTCCCCGCACGGCACCAACAATCAGGGCGAGTTGCGGGCGGTGCTGGAGCTGCTGCGTGCGACGGCGGGCACCGACGAGAAGCTGCTGATCGAATGCGACAGCCGCTACGTGATCGACTCCGTGACCAAGTGGATGCCGGGGTGGAAGCGCAAGGGCTGGCGGAAGTCCGACGGCGGGCCCGTGCTCAACCGCGACCTGCTGGAGGGCATCGACGAGGCGATCCGTGGGCGTGACGTCGAGTTCTCCTGGGTCAAAGGCCACGCCGGACACCCTCTGAACGAGGCAGCCGACGAGCGTGCGAACGCGGCCGCGAAGGCATACCAGGCCGGGGAGGAGCCGCGTCGAGGTCCGGGCTTCACGCGGGCCACCGGTGCCGGTGCCGCCGTCGCCGCATCCGCTCCTGTGGCGGCCTCCGTTCCTGCGACGGGCTCCGCCCCGGTGGCCGCCGTGCCATCGACCACGCTCGCGGAGCCGTTGTGGGCCGAGACCTCGGACCTGCTCGACGGACTCGACGATCCGGGCTCCACGAACGCGCCCGAGGACGACCCGATCGAACTGCGCATCCCGCTCACCTCGGACGAGCACG
This sequence comes from Microbacterium aurugineum, assembly GCF_023101205.1. Classification (NCBI taxonomy): domain Bacteria; kingdom Bacillati; phylum Actinomycetota; class Actinomycetes; order Micrococcales; family Microbacteriaceae; genus Microbacterium; species Microbacterium aurugineum. Next base: position 3,229,225 of record NZ_CP078078.1, read on the forward strand.
CCCGATTGCGCGACCGCGCGGACGCGCAGGGCGTCTCCCTCGAAGAGGCTCTCCGTCGGCTGATCTGACGCGCACCACCGGGGTCACCGGAGGTATTCGGGGCGCGCTCCGATCCCGACGAAGCGCCCGGTGATCCGGGACAGGCGAGGGTGATCCCGCAGCATCCGCAACGGGAAGGGCAGAGGTGCGTCCGCGGCGCCCGACGCGAGGAGAGGACCCTGCAGTCGTCGCTGGATCGCCTGGGTCACGATCACCGGCCAGACGCGACGACGCTCGACCCGGCGGAGGTCGGCACGCTGCGGCACACGGGTACTCAGCACCGGCCCGAGGATGCGATCGGCGGCCACCGCGTCCTGGATGGCCAGGTTGATCCCCACGCCTCCCGCGGGAGACATGGCGTGCGCAGAGTCGCCGATGCACAGGAGCCCGTCGACGTGCCACCGACGCAGCCGCTCCAGGCGCACACGCAGAAGGTGCACGTCGGCCGGACGGAGGTGCGCGGCCGCGGCGCCGAGGCGAGGCGAGATGCGGCGCAGGCGCTCGTTCATCCGATGCAGGTCGTCTTCGGAGCCCGTCCAGGCACCTGCGGGGATCACGTGCGCGATCTGGAAGAAGTCCCCGCGGTCGATCGTGATGGCCATGCCCGCGCCGGCCTGGATGAACGGGTACACCTCGTCGCCGTCCTTCGGCAGCCGGAACCACAGGACATCCATCGACGCGGCCACCCCGACCGGTGAGAGCCCGGCAGCGGTACGGAGCTCGGAGTCACGTCCCGACGCATCGACGACGAGGTGTGCACGGATGTCGACCGGTCCGTCCGGCCCGGTTCCGGTGACCCCGACGATCCGCCCCTCCTCGCGCACGACGTCCTGGATGCGGGTCGAACGCAGCAGGCGGAACCCCGGGAACTCTTCCGCAGACGAGGCCAGCAGGTCGAGGAAGTCCCACTGCGGCATGAACGTCATCACCTTCCTCGCCGTCGGCAGGTGTGAGAAGTCGGCCAGGGTCAGTTCGGTGCCGTGCCAGCTGAGCGTGACCTCCGACATATCGGCGTGGGGGCGCGCGAGGAAGTCGTCGAGCAGTCCGAGCTCGCCCAACAGCTCCTGAGTGGAGGGGTGGATCGTGTCGCCCCGGAAGTCGCGGAGGAAGTCGGCATGCTTCTCGATCACGGTGACCCGGAGCCCGCGACGCGCGAGCAGCAGTCCGAGCATGAGCCCGGCGGGCCCACCTCCGACGATGACGGTGTCGGTATCGGTGTCGCTTCTCGTGTCCATGCAGACAGCGTCCCGCTCCGCGTGCGACGATGCGAGAATGGTCAATAAATCGCCGGGCCGTCCGCGCGGATCGTCGACGGCACGGGCTCGGCTGCTCGAGGCAGCGCAGAAGCACGTTGTTCGAGGTGATCTGGCGGCCATCTCGTCCCGTCGACTGGCCGCGGAAGTCGGCGTCAGCCACACCCTGGTCAATTATCATTTCGGATCGCGGGACGACCTCGTCGCCGCGGCGATCGCCCTGCGCGCAGCACCGCATGATGTGATCGCGCTCGCCCGCGGACGAGACGGTCACGGCCCCGTCGACCTCTCGCGCCTGGCGCACGGCATCCTCGCGGTCTGGGAGCATCCCGAGCACGGGGTGCAGCTCGTCGGTCTCGCACGGCGTCTCGCCGCCGCGGATGACTCCGCCGCGTCGATCAGCGGCTACATCCAGGTGGCGGTATTCGAACCTCTCGTGGCCGACTTCGGGCGCGAGCACGCACGGCGGATGGCCGTGGCGATCGTCGGCTTCCTCTTCGGACGGTACGTGCTGGAGCTGCCGATGTTCGCCACGCTCCCGCGCGAGGAGGCAGGACGGCTCCTCCTCTCGATGATCCGGTGAGTCGGTCCGTAGACTCAGCGGATGAAGGAATGGCGGGTGACGCAGCGGTGAAGGCGCGTACCGTCTTCGGGCTGCTCCGCCTCAGTGCCGCCGCCATCTGCCTCGTGGCGCTCATCCACCGACTGAGCTGGGGGTTGGCGTCGAACACCGTCGCGAGCCAGAACTTCTTCGCGTACCTGACCAACCAGTCGAACATCGCGTTCGTGGTGCTGCTCACCGTCGCCGGCATCCTCGCGTTGCGCCGTGCGAAGGACCCCCGGTGGCTCACGGTCGCTCTCGCCCTCGTACTGACCTGGACGATCACGGCGGGGCTGGTGTTCGCGATCCTCGTGTGGCAGGCGGGCGTCCGCGGGATCCGCATCGATGTGCCGTGGTCCGATCAGGTGCTGCACTTCTGGCTGCCGGCGGTGACCGTGGCGGCCTGGGCGCTGGCTCCCGGACACCGGACCGTGCCGTGGCGGGTCATCCCGGTGTCACTCGCCTATCCGGTGGTGTGGGGCGTCGCGACGTTGATCCGCGGACCGCTGATCGGGTGGTACCCCTACTACTTCCTCGACCCGCGACAGGTGAGCGGACCGGCCGAGTTCGTGATCTCCTCGGCGATCGCGCTGGGTTCGTTCGCGGCCGTCGCCACCGTACTCGTGCTGATCAGCCGGATGCCTCTGCCCCGCGATCTACGCGAGGGTGGGGAGGACGCCTCCGCCGCATCGCTGTCCGAGCCGGAACCCGCCGGCGAGAAGGTCGCTCAGGTGTAGAGCGCAAGCGAGGCGAGAGCCGCGTCGAGGGCGGCGTCTTCGTCGAGCTCCGCGAACTCCACGGCGGCCGGGCCTCCGACGATCCCGACGAGCACGTTCTCGCCGGTCGCCGCACGCAGATTGATCCAGGTCGGGATCGCGACGTCTGCGCCCACGGCGTGCCAGATCGCCTCGTCGTTGTCCCAGAAGGGCTCATCCCATCGCAGCCACACGGTCTCGATCGCACCCATGCCGAGAGCGGAGACCGCGCCTCGGTTGGAGAACGGCAGCGGGGGATCGAACTCGATGCTGCGGTCCTGCAGCACCCCGAGCGGCACGGTCACGAGCACCCGGTCGAAGGACAGCGCCTCCCCCGTTCCGAGGCGCACGCTCACGCCCGTGTCGTCGTAGGCGAGGAGGGCGACCGGGGAGTTGAGCCCCACCCGCACGCCGTCGAGTGCGTGTTCGACGAACGGGGTGAGGTCGTCGCGCGCCGCGGTCAGATCCCCGGTGGGCAGCGGCGGGGCGAACCAGCTGGAGAGCTCATCGGCACCGGCACCACTGCGCGAGGCGAGGAGCGCGAGGAGAGCGGCGGTGCCAGGATCGGCGGGGTCGATGCCCGCCGCGGTCAGGGCATCGGCCACCGACGAGTCCTCCGGAGCAGCCTGCGACGCCGCCATGGCGGCCTCGAACGGCGCCGGGTCGACCGCGTCGATGTCGCCGTCGGGGGTGCGCCAGAGATCACCGGCCAGATCGACGATGCCGACCTCTCCGCCGCTCAGCTGGTCGAGCACCTCGGCGTCGTCCGCGCCGAACAGCCAGGCACCGAGCTGCACGGGCACCGGCCAGGAGTCGTCGACGCGGGAGGACACCCGTCCACCGACGCGGTCCCTCGCCTCGAAGACCGTCACCTGCATCCCGCCGCCCGCGAGCAGGGCGGCCGCGGTCGCACCGGCGAGGCCCGCACCGACCACGGCGACGCGTTCCCCCGATGTCGCCGGGATCAGGAGCTCCTCTGCGGCGCGCGCGCCCGAGGCGATGGCACCACGCACCGTTCCGGGGGCGTCTTCGTCGGTGGCCTCGCCCGCGAAGAACAGCCGATCGTCGACGGGCTTCGCCAGCGCGAGACGGGTGCCGGCGAGGACGCCGACGGGCGTGAAGCTGGCGGCGCCGAGCGAGAACGGGTCACTCGTCCAGGTGCTGCGGATGCTGCCGGCCGGCGCGGGGACACCGGGCGGCGGCTCAGGCTCGCGCGTCCGGGTGGGCGTGGGGGTCGGCGCGGGTTCCGGGGTGCAGGATGCGAGAAGCACCGAGGCGACGCCGGCTCCGGCGCCGAGGAGCAGAGTGCGGCGCGTGATCCTCATCGTGTCGCCACTTTATCCCGCGCGGGTGGGTTCTGTCCGTCCGGCGGGACCACGCAGACGTGGCGAGTGTTCACAACTCCGCAGAAACACGGGGCAGCAGACGCAGAACTGGCCGGACTCACGCGAGGCCGACCAGTTCTGAGGAGTTGTGAACACTCAGACGGTGAGCAGCTCGCGCTCCAGGCGGGCAAACGACTGCTCCATGCCGTCGGCCATGCCGGTGGCGAGGATCATGTCGCGCGTCTCCTTGTCCGGATACTCGACGAGGAGCGTGACGAGGGTCGCGCCGTCCTCCTCGTACAGGTTCAGGTCGTTGAGGGTCTCGGTCGGCATGCCCTGCATCCGCTCGGTGCTGACCGCGCGGCGCGGGGCGTCGATCAGCAGCGCCTCGCCCTCGAAGCCGAACGGCTGCCCCTCGGTGTCGCCCACCGGTGCCCAGGAGTTCCGGTACGACTGGCCCACCTCGGTGGCGGCGACGCACTCCGTCATCTCCCAGCCGTCGGGGCCAAGCATCCACTGGCGGATGAGCTCGGGCTCGAAGTGCGCGCGCCAGACCAACTCGCGCGGCCCCTCGACGAGGCGGGTGATGCGCACGTGCGTGTCGTCGAGCAGCTCCACACGGGTGCCCTTGCCCTGCGCGTAGGCGCGGAGGTCCTGCAGAACGGCGTCGAGCTGCGCCATCGCCATCTTGATGCCCTCGACCTGGCCCATCTCGACGACCTGCTCGAGCGCATCGACCGAGTCGAAGTGACTCGTCGTGACCATGCGCGTGCCGTCGGCGGTGGACTCGAAGGCGAACGACATGCGCTGCGCCGGGAAGCCGTCGAGCGGTGTGCCGTCTTCATCGACGAAGGAGTCGATGACCTCGAAGCCGCGGGGCTCGTCGATCGATACGAACTCCCACGATCCGGAAGACTTCTCGCCGCGCGGGCCGTTCATCGAGTAGACGGCGCGGCCGCCGACGGTGTGGTCCCAGGCGGTGAACGTGGCCGGCCACCCGGGAGGGCCCCAGAAGCGCTCGAGCTGACGCGGGTCGGAGTATGCGCTCCACACCCGCTCGATGGGGGCGGCGAAGTCGGCGACGACGGTCATCGTCAGGTTCTCGGTGTCGGTGGTGACATCGGTGACGGGCATTTCAGTCTCCTTGTTGCGGGTTCGTGGTGCCGGTGGTGTCGGCGGGACCTGACCGAGGCGTCTCGGCCAGCAGGTCGTCGAGTCGGGCGATGCGCGATCGCCACAGCTCTTCGTATCGGGCGAGGAGCGCCCTGGCGCGGGCGATCATCTCGGGGTTCGCGCGGACGAGCCGCTCGCGTCCCTCGGCGCGCTTGACGATGAGGTTCGCGGCCTCGAGCACGGCGACGTGCTTCTGCACCGCAGCGAACGACATCTCGTATTCGGTGGCGAGGGTCGAGACGGACTGCTCCCGCTCGATCGTCCGGCGCAGGATGTCGCGCCGGGTCGACGTCGCCAGTGCGTGGAACACACGGTCGACCTCCGCTTCGCTCAACTCCGTTTGTACAACCATTTGGTTGTACGTTAGACCTGCGCGAAGACCCTGTCAAGAGTCAGTCGACCGTCAGGCCCAGCAGGCGGTACCCCATCCCGGGCTCGGTGATGATGTGCACCGGCTCCGACGGCGTGTCCTCGAGCTTCTTGCGGAGCTGCGACACGTACAGACGCAGGTACCCGGTGTCCTCGATGTGCTCGTTGCCCCAGATGGCCGTGAGGAGCGTCTGCCGAGTGACGAGCTTGCCGGCGTTGCGGATGAGGATGTCGATCATCTGCCACTCCGTCGGGGTGAGCCGGATCTGCCGGTTGCCGTCGGAGGACTCGCGGGAGACGCTGCGTGCGGCGAGATCGATGGTGATGTCTCCGAGCCGGACGAGGGGAAGTGCTTCTTCCTGGGGCACCCGGCGGGTCAGGGCTCTGATCCGGGCGAGGAGCTCCTCGACGGCGAAAGGCTTGGTGATGTAGTCGTCGGCGCCGGCGTCGAGCGCCTCGACCTTGTCGGAGGCACCCGCCCGCCCCGAGACGACGAGGATCGGCGCCGCGGACCATCCGCGAATTCCATGGATCACCTCGATCCCGTCGAGCTTCGGCATACCCAGATCGAGGAGGAACAGGTCTGCGTGGTGATCGATGGCCGCGGCGATGGCGGCGGCGCCATCCGATGCCGTGACCACGTCGTATCCCTTGGCCGTGAGGGTGATGCGGAGCGCGCGCAGGATCTGCGGGTCGTCGTCTGCGATGAGGATCTTCACTCGGTCTCCTCCGATGTGCCGGGTGCGGGCATGGTGGCGGGCAGCGCGATGACCATGGTCAGTCCGCCGCCGGGGGTGTCCTCCGGGGTGAGCGTCCCGTGCATGGCTTCGACGAAGCCTCGGGAGAGCGCGAGGCCGAGCCCGAGACCGGACGAGTTGTCGGTGTCACCGAGGCGCTGGAACGGGACGAAGATGTCGTCGCGCTTCTCGGCCGGGACACCGGGCCCGCGGTCGATGATGCGGATCTCGAGGTGATCACCGAAAGTGCTGGTGCTGACGTGCACGGGCACGTCCGGAGGGGAGTACCGGTGGGCGTTGGTGAGCAGGTTGACGACCACACGCTGCAGCAGCACCGGATCCGCCTGCGCCACCGCGTCCCCGTGATGGAGCGCGAGCGTGACGTCGGTGGGACCGAGCTGGAGTTCGTCGAGAGCGGGGGCGATCACCTCGGCCGGATCGGTCGGGATGTCGGCGATCGCGAGCACCCCGGTCTGGAGGCGGCTGACGTCGAGCAGATCCGTCACCAGCGTCGCGAGCGCGGTGAGGCTCTCGTCCGCGGTGTCGAGCAGCTCCTGCTTGTCGCGCCGGTCCAGATCGGGTCCCGCAGCGCGCAAGCCGCCGACGGCGGCGGCAGCAGCGGCGAGCGGGCGACGCAGGTCATGGCTCAGCGCAGAGAGCAGAGCTCCGCGCACACGGTCGGAGGCTGCGATCGGCTCGATCTCCTTCGCGGTTCTCTCGAGGCGCTGGTGCTCGAGCGCCGCGGCGAGCTGAGCGGTCATGACCGCCAGCAGTCGACGCTCGGACGCTGCCACATCGCCCCCGTGGAGTTCGAGCACAGCGTGGTCACCGATGCGGCTGTCGGTGTGGCGGTTGTCCGCCAGGGGTTCCCCGGCGCGCGCGATGACCTCGTCGCCACGCATCAGACGGACTCCCGCGAGGTGGAACGCCTCCCGCGTGCGGTCGATGAGCGCCTGTATCGCGTTCTCGCCGCGGAGCACGCTGCCGGCGATCGTCTGGATCAGCTCGGACTCTGCGGCAGACCGCCGCGCGGCGCGCGTGTATCGGGCGGCGCGATCGACGATGAAGCTGACCATGCTGGCGATGATGACGTACAGGACGAGCGCCAGCAGGTGGTGCGGCTCGTGGATGTGGATCGTGTAGAGGGGCTCGACGAAGAGGAAGTCCAGGGTGAGCCCGGACAGGACCGCGGCGAACAGCGCCGGCCAGATACCGCCGACCAGCGCGACGATCACGACGAGCAGCTGGTAGCTCAGCACATCGGTCGTGATCGATTCGGGGCTGCGGAAGAAGCTGAGGAAGAACGTCAGCAGCGGGCCGCCGAGGAGCGCGACGAGGAAGCCGAGTACGCGGCGCTTGCGGGTCAGCGCCCCGGTGAGCGGCGGCAGCGCGAAGCGACGACCCGCGGCGGAGTGATTGACCATGTGCACGTCGATGTCACCGGACTCGCGCACGACGGTCGCGCCGATGCCCGGGCCGGTGAACGCCGCCGTGAAGCGTCCGCGCCGACTGGCACCGAGCACGAGTTGGGTGGCGTTGACGGATCGTGCGAACTCGACCAGGGCGGTCGGGATGTCCTCGCCGACGACCTGATGGTAGGTGCCGTTGAGCTTCTCGACGAGGGCGCGCTGCTCCGTCAGCACGACCGGGTTCGCCGCGCGCAGGCCGTCCTGGCTGGTGATGTGCACGGCCATCAGCTCGCCGCCGGCCGACCGCGCCGCGATCCGGGACCCGCGCCGCAGAAGGGTCTCTCCCTCCGCTCCTCCGGTGAGGGCGACGACGACGCGCTCCCGCGCCTCCCAGGTGCTGTCGATGCCGTGCTCAGCGCGATACCCCTTGAGCGCCTGGTCGACCTCATCGGCCAGCCAGATGAGGGCGAGCTCGCGAAGCGCGGTGAGGTTGCCCAGGCGGAAGTAGTTCGACAGCGCGGCATCGATGCGTTCGGCCGGGTAGACGAATCCGCCGGAGAGACGATCGCGAAGCGCCTGCGGGGCGAGGTCGATGACCTCTATCTGATCGGCGCTGCGCAGCACGTTGTCGGGTACGGTTTCACGTTGCGGCACGCCGGTGATCTGTTCGACGACGTCGTTGAGGGATTCGATGTGCTGGATGTTGAGCGTGGAGATCACATCGATCCCCGCGGCGAGGAGTTCCTCGACGTCCTCCCAGCGCTTCTCGTTGCGGGAGCCGGGTGCGTTGGTGTGGGCGAGCTCATCGACGAGCGCGACGGAGGGCGCTCGGGTCAAGAGCGCAGCGAGATCCATCTCCTCGAGTTCGACGCCACGGTGGCCCACGTTCATCCGAGGGATCGCCGGGAGCCCGTCGGTCATGGTCGCGGTGGCCGCACGGCCGTGCGTCTCGACGATGCCGATGACGACGTCCTTGCCCTCAGCGAGGAGCCGGCGCCCCTCTTCGAGCATGGTGTAGGTCTTGCCGACGCCGGGGGCGGCGCCGAGCAGCACACGAAGCCGCCCCCGAGTCATGCTCAGCCTGCCGACTCGTCGAGTGCGAGGTTGAGCTCGGCGACGTTGACGACCGACTCCCCGAGGTACCCGAGGTTGGGAGCGCTCGTGGCGGCCTCCACCGCCGCGGCGACCTCGTCCTCCGATATCCCGCGCGCGTCGGCGACGCGGGCGATCTGGATCTGCGCGTAGGCCGGGCTGATGTGCGGGTCGAGGCCGGAACTCGACGAGGTCACCGCGTCTGCGGGCACCGCGGACTCGTCGACCCCGTTGAACTCGGCGATCTGTGCCTTGCGTTCGGCGATCGCCGCGACGAGGTCCTCGTTCTCCGGCCCCTGGTTGGTGCCGGACGACGCCGTGCCGTCATAGCCGTCACCGGCCGCCGACGGCCTGCTCTGGAAGTACTCCGGAAGCGGGTTGCCCTCCTCGTCGGTGAACGACTGACCGAGGAGCGAGGATCCGACGACGTCCCCGCCCTTCGAGACGAGGGCTGAGCCGTTCGCCTGTGCGGGGAATGCGAGCTGCCCGATGCCGGTGATGAGCAGGGTGTAGCCGATGCCGAGGACCACGGTGAACATGAGCATCGCGCGAACCGCGACCCAGAGGGTGCGGCCGCCGCTGCGTGTTCCAGCGTTCATGAGTGTGCGATCTCCTTGTCAGATCAGAAGCCGGGGATCAGGCGCACGAGCAGGTCGATGAGCCAGATGCCGATGAAGGGTGTGATGATGCCGCCGAGTCCGTATACGGCGAGGTTGCGTCCGAGGATCTTCGAGGCGTTGAGCGGGCGGTACTTCACTCCTCGCAGGGCGAGCGGCACGAGGAAGACGATCACGATGGCGTTGAAGATCACCGCGGACAGCACCGCCGATGCCGGAGAGTGCAACCCCATGACGTTCAGCACCGCGAGCTGCGGGAAGACGCCCATGAAGATGGCCGGGATGATGGCGAAGTACTTCGCGATGTCGTTCGCGATCGAGAACGTGGTCAGCGCGCCGCGCGTGATGAGCAGCTGCTTCCCGATCGCGACGATGTCGATGAGCTTCGTCGGGTCGGAATCGAGGTCGACCATGTTGCCGGCTTCCTTCGCGGCCGACGTTCCCGTGTTCATCGCCACACCCACGTCGGCCTGCGCGAGCGCGGGCGCATCGTTGGTGCCGTCGCCGGTCATCGCCACCAGGTTGCCGCCGTCCTGCTCCTTGCGGATGTACGCCAGCTTCTGCTCAGGCGTCGCCTCGGCGAGGAAGTCGTCGACTCCCGCCTCCGTGGCGATCGCCGCGGCCGTCAGCGGATTGTCACCGGTGACCATGACGGTGCGGATGCCCATCGCGCGGAGTTCGGCGAACCGCTCGGTCAGCCCCTCCTTGACGATGTCCTTCAGGTGGATGACGCCGAGCACCCGGCGACGACCGTCGGCCGCCTTCACGGCGACGACCAGAGGCGTCCCGCCGGACTGCGAGATGTGCTGGACGTGCTCATCCAGCTCGGCGAGTTCGCTGCTCGGCAGACGCGCGCCGTCCTCCTCCAGCCACGCGGTGATGGCGCTGCCCGCGCCCTTGCGGATCTGCGTCCCGTCGTCGAGGTCCAGTCCCGACATGCGGGTCTGAGCCGTGAACGGGACGATCTCACCGCCGGCATCCGCCACGACGTCGACGCCTTCGGCACGTGCCAGGTCGACGATCGACTTGCCCTCGGGCGTCGGGTCGGCGAGCGACGACTTCGCGGCCGCCTCGATGAGCTCTCGCTCCTGGACGCCGTCGATGCGGACGAACGCGCTCGCACGGCGGTTTCCGTACGTGATCGTGCCCGTCTTGTCGAGCAGCAGTGTCGTGACGTCGCCCGCGGCCTCGACCGCGCGACCGGACATCGCGAGGACGTTGCGCTGCACCAGGCGATCCATACCGGCGATGCCGATGGCGGACAGGAGGGCACCGATCGTGGTCGGGATGAGGCAGACGAGCAGCGCGATGAGAACGGTGATGCTCGCGGGGCTCGCCGGGTAGGAGGCGATCGGGTTCAGTGTGAGTGCGACGACCACGAACACGATCGACAACGACGCGAGAAGGATGTTCAACGCGATCTCGTTGGGGGTGCGCTGGCGCGCGGCCCCCTCGACGAGAGCGATCATCCGATCGACGAACGTCTCCCCCGGTTTCGAGGTGATGCGCACGACGATGCGATCCGAGAGCACGCGCGTGCCGCCGGTGACCGCTGACCGATCTCCCCCGGATTCGCGCACGACGGGGGCGGACTCGCCGGTGATCGCGGACTCGTCGACGCTCGCGATACCCCACACGATGTCACCGTCGCCGGGGATCAGCTCACCGGCGGACACGACGACCGTGTCCCCCAGGCGGAGATCCGCGGAGGAGACATCGGAGATGCGCGCGGCCTCCGCAGAACCGTCGTTCGCCGGGTCATAGTCGTCGACGCGGTGGGCGGTGGTGCTGGTACGGGTCTTGCGCAGCGTGTCGGCCTGCGCCTTGCCGCGTCCTTCGGCGATCGACTCGGCCAGATTGGCGAAGACGACCGTGAGCCACAGCCACACCGCGATGATCCCGGTGAAGGACCACGGGACGCTGCTGCCACCCGACGTCGCGGGGCCGCCCAGGAAGGGCTCGGCGACGGCGAGCAGCGTGGTGAGGGCGGCGCCGACCCACACGATGAACATGACGGGATTGCGCCATTGGGCACGCGGGTCGACCTTGCGCAGCGCGCCCGGGAGGGCAGCTCGCACTTGCGCCCAGGTGAGCGTCTTGCGCGGTGCGGGTGGGGTCGCCTCGGATGTCTCGGGCGACGGGGTGTGCGTGATGGTGGACATGGTTACAGCAGCCCTTCCGCCAGGGGACCCAGCGTGAGAACGGGGAAGAAGACGAGTGCGGTCACCAGGACCGCGGTGCCGACGGTGAGACCGATGAAGAGCGGTCGATGCGTCGGCAGCGTGCCCGCCGTGGCGGGGACCTTGTCCTGCGCGGCCAGCGAACCGGCCAGGGCCAGGACGAGGGCGATCGGCAGGAACCGTCCGAGGAGCATTGCGACACCGAGTGCTGCCGTCAGCCACGGCGTGCTCGCGGTCAGGCCCGCGAAGGCGGATCCGTTGTTGTTCGCTGCGGAGGCGAACGCGTAGATCACCTCGGAGAGGCCGTGCGAACCGCTGTTCGCGAGCGATTCGTCGATGATGCTGCCGCGGAGCGCGGGAATCGCGAAGCTGAGGGCGACGCCCCCGAGCACGAGGATCGGCATCACGAGGATGTACATGCTCGCGAGCTTCATCTCGCGCGGCCCGATCTTCTTCCCGAGGTACTCCGGCGTGCGTCCGACGAGCAAGCCGGCGACGAAGACGGCGATCACGGCGATGATGAGCATCCCGTACAGGCCGGCACCCACACCACCGGGCGCGATCTCGCCGAGCAGCATGTTGACCATCGGCATCATTCCGCCGAGAGCCGTATAGGAGTCGTGCATCGAGTTCACCGACCCCGTCGAGGTGAGCGTGGTGGTCGACGCGTAGAGCACCGACTGCACGAGCCCGAACCGCGCCTCCTTGCCTTCCATCGCGGCGCCGGCGAGTTCCGGAGCCGAACCGCGGCCCGCGAACTCGAACGCCGCGAGAGCGAAGGTCGACGCGAGGAACAGCGTTCCCATGACGGAGAGGATCGCGTATCCCTGACGGTTGTCGCCGACGATCCTGCCGAACGTCCGCGGCAGGGAGAAGGGGATCAGCAGGATCAGGAAGCACTGCAGCAGGCTCGTCCACGCCGCGGGGTTCTCGAAGGGGTGGGATGCGTTCGCGTTGTAGAAGCCGCCGCCGTTCGTGCCGATCTCCTTGATCGCCTCCTGAGAGGCGACGGGACCACCGGGGATCGTCTGCGTGCCACCGGAGACCGTGCTCACATCGACGTAGCCGTTGAAGTTCTGCACGACGCCGCCGGCGATCAGGACGATGGCCGCGATGATCGACAGCGGGAGCAGGATGCGGAAGGTACCGCGGACGAGGTCGACCCAGAAGTTGCCGATGACGCCGGATCGACGGTACGCGAAGCCGCGCACGAGCGCGATCGCGACGGCGATTCCGGTCGCTGCCGACACGAAGTTCTGCACCGCGAGACCGGCGAACTGCACGGTGTACGACAGCGCCTCACCCGAATAGGCCTGCCAGTTCGTGTTAGTCACGAAGGAGATCGCGGTGTTGAACGCCACCCCCGACTCGACGTTCTCGTTGCCGAGGGCGTACGGAAACCACTGCTGCGTGCGCTGGAGCGCGAAGAGCAGCAGGACGCCCACGATCGAGAAGGAGAGAACCGAACGCAGATATGCCTGCCAGGACTGCTCGCGCTTCGGATCGACGCCGATGACTTTGTAGATGCCGCGCTCGACACCCCAGTCCTTCGTCGTCGTGAAGGTCCAGGCCATGTAGTCGCCGACCGGCCTGTAGACGAGGGCGAGGGCGAGGGCGAGGGTGGCGACGCTCGCGATGAGGAAGCCCCACTCCATCAGAAACGCTCCGGCTTCACGAGGGCGAACACCAGGTAGACGACAGCAGCGACGCCGAGCACGGTCGCGAGAAGCTCGAACACGATCACAGCTTCTCCACCGCCTTCCCGACGAGGCCGACGGTCACGAACAGGACGATCACGCCCAGCACGTAGACGAGGTCAAGCACAGAGAGCTCCATTCAGGCTGCGGCGATCGCCGGGCGGCGACCGCGCGTCTCGAGGACGCAACACCTGATACAACACCCCTCGGTGCCCCTGCTTTGACCGCCCTTACAGAACCCATACGACGATCCCGGCGACCCTCACGGGGCGCTCACAGGATCGTCGGATCGTCGCTTCCTCGTCCTCCACCGGGAGGGCGCTCCTCGCGTCGACGACGCGAGGAGCGGGAGGGGGAAACGCGCTCGAGGCTCAGTCGCTCAGCACGGCGGAGAGGAAGTCCCTCGTGCGCTGCTCGCGCGGCGCGGAGAACATCGTCTCGGGGTCGGCCTCCTCGACGATGCTGCCCTGATCGAACATCAGCACGCGGTTCGAGACGTCCCGGGCGAACTGCATCTCGTGGGTGACGATGAGCATGGTGATGTCGGTCGTCTCGGCGACGTCGCGCAGCACGCCGAGCACCTCCCCCACGATCTCGGGATCCAGAGCGCTGGTGACCTCGTCCAGCAGCAGGATCTCCGGGTCCATCGCGAGCGCCCGGGCGATGGCGACCCGCTGCTGCTGGCCACCCGAGAGCTGCAGCGGATGGGCGTCGGCCTTGTCCGCGAGGCCGACCTTCTGCAGCAGGTCGGTGGCCTTCGCGGTGGCCGCCGCCTTCGACATGCCGAGCACGTGCACGGGGGCCTCGATGAGGTTCTCCATCACGGTCATGTTGGGGAACAGGTTGAACTGCTGGAAGACCATGCCGATGCGCTTGCGCACCTCGTTGCGGTGCTTCTCCCGCAACGGCACGCGCTTGCCGCCGCGTTCGACGTGCGTGAGCGGCTCCCCGTCGATGAAGATGTATCCGCCGTCGGCCTCTTCCAGCGTCATGACCAGACGGAGGATCGTGGTCTTGCCCGAACCGCTCGGTCCGATGAGCGTGACCCGGTCGCCCTGCTGCACGTCGAAGGTGAGGCCGTCGAGCACGACGTGGTCGCCGTAGCGCTTGTGCACCGCGTCGAAGCGGATGGCGGGACGGGAGTTCTCAGGAGGCGTATTCAAGGCGCTTCTCCAATCTGCGGACGAGGACGGATGCGGGGTAGCTGGCGAGGAAGAAGATCACGCCGGCGAGCGTGATGGGCTCGAGGTAGCGGAAGCTGTTCCCGCCGAACTCCAGGGCGTTGCTGACCATGTCCGCCACGGTGATGGCGATGAGGAACGGGGTGTCCTTCAGCATCGAGATCACGTAGTTGCCCAGGGAAGGGACGGTCGCCCTGATCGCCTGCGGGAGCACCACGGCGGTCCAGGTGCGCGGGCGGGACATGCTCAGGGCGGTGGCAGCCTCCCACTGCCCGCGCGGGACGGACTCGATGCCGGCACGGTAGACCTCGGCCATGTAGGTCGCGTAGTGGATGCCGAACACCGCGATGCCGATGGTCAGCGGATCCACGGTCACCAGCGCGAAGTAGGCGAAGAGCAGCTGGATGACGATCGGGGTCATCCGGATGAAGTTCACCAGGAAGCCGACGCTCGCCGCGACGGGTCGAGGGGCACTGCGGCGCACGACGGCGATCACGAGGCCGAGCACGGCGGCGATCGCGCTCCCGGCCAGGGTGACGACGAGGGTGACCGTGAAGAAGCCCTCGAGCAGGTGCGGGAGCGCCGCCCAGGCGGTGTCCCAGCTCCAGATGGGTCCGTTCATGCGGCGGTCTCCCCTCGGGTGACGGGCGAGCGGAAGCGCAGGGTCTCCGCCAGCGACTCCCCGCGCCCGAGCTTGTGCTTCGCGCGCACCTCCAGGGCGTTCATCACGAGGGTCAGCGCGTAGGCGATCACGAAGTAGAGCACCATGCCGACGACGCCGTAGAAGAAGGTGTCGGTCTGGATGCGGAGGCGGTCCAGCGCCACGGTCAGGTCGATGAGCGTGATGAACCCGACGATCGCGGTGCCCTTGAGCAACTGGATGAGCAGATTCGTCAGAGAGGGGATCATGAGCGCCCAGGCCTGCGGGAAGATGACCCGGCGCATCCGGTGTGCAGGGGTCATGCTCAGGGCGGTGGTCGCCTCCCACTGCCCGGTCGGGACGGAGTTGATCGAGCCGCGGATGACCTCCGCACCGTAGGCACCGTAGTTGAGACCGAGGCCGAGGATGCCGCACGCGATCGGGGAGATCGAGACGCCGAGCTGGGGCAGCACGAAGAAGAGGAAGAACAGCTGCACGACCAGGGACGTGCCGCGGAAGAACTCGATGATCACCCGCGAGGTGCCCCGGATGACGATGTTCTCGGCACGGACCGAGAGACCGAGCACCACCGCGACGATGAGCGCGAGGAGGGCCCCGCCCACGGTCAGCGTGAGCGTGACGAGCACGCCGCCGCCGATCGCGGGCAGAGCCGCCCACAACGCGGACAGATTGTCCATTCGCCGGTGGCCTCAGCCGAGCTCGCCCGCGCAGAGCTGGGCGGTCGTCAGGTCGGACGGCGGGAGGTTCTCCGCGGTGAAGCCGTACTCCCCGACGAGGTCGAGGTAGGCCTGCTCGTCGCCCGTGATGGAGGCGAGCTGCTCGTTGTATGCGTCGAGGAGCTCCGTGTCACCGGTGCGGAACACGGTCGACCCGGCACCGATCTGCGGCACGCCGTCGATCTCCTGGACGAACGCCTCGGTCGTCTCGACGCCGGCGTCCGGGTTGTTGTCCGCCATCCAGTTCAGCGAGATCGCCGTCATCGCGAAGGCGTCGGCGCGCCCGTTGGCGACGAGGTCCATGCCGGACTGCGCGTTGTCCACCGACACCGTGTTCGAGATGCCGAGCTTCTCGGCGTATCCGCTCTCGATCCCTCCGCCGAGCACGGCGAGCGTGACCTCGGGGTCGTCGACGACCGAGTCGAGGTCGGTGAGACCGCGCGGGTTGCCCTCGGGCACCATCAGCGTGGTGGTGTACATGATCTCGGGATCGCTGAACGCCGCCTCCTCGCAGCGCTCGGGCAGGATCGACATCCCGGCGCTGATCGCGTCGAAGCGGCCGGCCTTGAGTCCGGGGATCAGCGAGTTCCAGTCGACCTCGACCACCTCGACGTCGTCGATCCCCATGTTCGAGAAGATCTCGCGGTGCATGGCGATGGTCGCGCCGGTGGGCTCGCCGCCCTCGACCCACGAGTACGGACGCTCGTCGGCGATCGCGACGGTGATCTTCCCGTCGTTCTGCAGCTGCTCGAGCGTCGAGCCGCTCCCCTCGTCCGTGCCGGACGACGAGCAGGCGGCCAGAGTCACGACGAGCGCGGCGGAGGCCGCGACGGCGCCGGCGCGCAGATGAGTTCGGGTGGAGGGCATACGGTTCCTCTTTCGATATCGGGCGTGCGGTTGGGCGGGCGAGACCGTTCTCCGGTCTCGGGCCGACGGCCACGTTATGCCGGATCGACCGTTTGTGCACATTCAGACTGTCGGATTGTCTACATTTATACAAACTCGTTATGGTGGGGTGCCCGGCCCGTGCGGACACGTGTCGGGCTCCGACACACGTCGGATGCAGAATGGAGTCACCGACGATCGACTCAGGAGCGCTCATGCCACTCACGCCCGCCCCGAACGGGATGCCCGGCGCGGTCTTCCGCATGGCACGGCCTTCGACGGTCGACCTGATCACGGCCGAACTCCGGTCGGCGATCTTCTCCGGCGCACTGCCCGTCGGCAGCCCCCTGGGCGAGGTGGACATCGCCGCGAAGCTCGGCGTGAGCCGCGGTCCCCTGCGCGAGGCGGCGCAGCGACTCGTGCAGGAGGGCGCACTGACGGCACTTCCGGGTCGGGGCCTGCGCGTGAGCGTGATCCCGGTCGACGGCATCGCCGACCTCTACACCGAGCGCCGGGCCGTGGAGTGCGAAGCCGTGCGCCTCATCGTGAAGAACCGGCTTCCGGCGGCGGAGCAGCTCGAGAGCGCGTTGGCCGAGCTGAGGCAGGCGAGCACCCGCGCGGACGCACTCGGCATCGGCGACGCGGACATCGCGTTCCACCAGGCCCTCGTGAATGCCGCGCAGAGCCCTCGGCTCTCCCGCGCCATGATGACGCTCGCGCTCCAGACGCGGATCGCGAGCTTCAGTGCCGACGAAGGTTATGCGGTGCCCGCCTCCGTCTCACCCACCTATCAGGCGTTGATCGACGCACTGTCGCACCACGACGCACCGGGCGCACTGGCCGCGCTCGACGAGCAGTTCGACGATGCGGTCGCGCGCCTCACGGGCCGGCGCGATGTCGAGACCGTGGAGACGGGTGCGATCCTGGCACCGCCCACGCTCAGCAGGATCGACGTGGCCGACGCCTGACCGGCACCTTCCACACGGGGACACTTCCATTCACGTGAATCCACCCCGGTCGTGAAGGCGTAGGGTGGAAGGAAGGACGGACCGTCCGAGAAGATCTCCCGGCACCGTGCCCGCCCGGAAGTGGAGTCTCTCGTGGCTCAGTACGACGTCTCGAACCGCTCGGCGATCGTGACGGGAGCAGGCAGCGGAATCGGACGCTCGACCGCTCTCCTGCTGGCGAAGAACGGGGCAGCGGTCGTGGTCAACGACCTGAATGCCGAGCACGCGAACGCGGTCGTCGAGGAGATCCGCGCGGCCGGCGGCACGGCCGAGGCCTCCGTGGGCGATGCGACGGACGCCGCCTGGATCGCCTCCTCCATCGAGACCGCCAACTCCCTGGCTCCGCTGCGCATCGGGGTCAACAACGCCGGCATCGGCGGCGCGACCGCCCCGACCGCGGAGTACGAGGACGACGCCTGGGACAAGGTCATCGCGATCAACCTCAACGCCGTGTTCCGGAACATGAAGGCGCAGATCCCGTCGATCCTCGCGAACGGCGGGGGATCGGTCGTGAACATCGCCTCGATCCTGGGAAGCGTCGGGTTCGCCGGCTCGCCCGCCTACGTCACCGCCAAGCACGGCGTGGTCGGCATGACCAAGTCGGCAGCGCTCGAGTACTCGGCGAAGGGGGTGCGCGTGAACTCGGTGGGCCCCGGCTTCATCGACACCCCGCTGCTCGCGAACATGGGCGACGAGGCGAAGGAGTTCCTCGTGAGCAAGCACCCGATCGGCCGACTGGGCCAGGCCGACGAGGTCGCGAACCTCATCGCATTCCTCGCCAGTGACGCCGCGAGCTTCATCACCGGCAGCTACCACCTCGTCGACGGCGGATACACCGCCCTCTGAGCGAAGGGCATCCGGCCGCCAGGACCCGATTCCGGGCGGCCGGATGCCAAGAGCAGCGATGTCGTCACCCCCCGGTGACACCGCCACACACCTCCGTCCGGTCTTCGCGCTGCTTTGCCCAGGAGCGCGGAGTTGACGGAGGCGAGCTTTCAGGCGACCGCGTGCATCGGTGCCGCAGACGGCAACGACGCGGCGAAGTCGGGATCCGTGAGGTCCAGCCCGTTCGCCGAACTCGCGGCAGCCATCATCTTCACCAGCAACGGCCGCTGGAGCTCACGCTCGTCGTCCACCACGAAGCGCACCGGAATCGACGCGTGCATCCACAGGGTCTCGATGGTCGACTCCGTCGTACGCAGCGTGAGCGGGAAGGACTCGCCCCGACGGAGCTTCGTCACGGCGACGAGTCGGAGATGCGCGAGCAGCGGGTCGTCGATCTCGATGACCTTCGATTCTCCGGCGTAGCTGAGCAGACCCATGACGTCCCCTTCCCGTATTTCGTACAGGAATTAGATTACTAGTTTAACTAGCTAAATGGAAGTCGGGCCTATTCGATGCCTTCGATTTCGCGGGCGAGGCGCCGCAGGAACAGCGAGATCGCGGCGAGTTGCTCGGGTGCGAACTCCCTCTCCACCCGCTCGATGCGGCGAGAGATCTCGTCGGCAGGAGAGTGCAGATCGCGAAGAGATGGACGGATGATCTTCGACCGCGCGTCGTCCGGATGGACGGCCACGACCACCTGACCGCGCTCGGCGAGCCGGCGCACGACGGAGGTGACGGCCGCCGTGCTCACCCCGAGCTGAGCGGCCAGCTCGCCGGGCGTGACCGGAGAATCGACCGGAGCCGACGCGATGATACGCATGGCCGATCGATCCGTCTCATTGGGTTGACGCGTTGCCGCCAGCCGTCGACGCAGCTGCGCCTCGGCCCGCCGGAACTCTTCGACATCGCGGGCGAGCTCCGATGCCACGACGTCCAGACCATTCCCCATTACGCACCTCCCCCGCGGCCCAGGTGCCCATGTTACCTCGGCAGCCTTATTACCTGACGAACTAGGGAATTCGGTCGTCGCCGGCACCCTCCCACGATGAGAGGATTGACTCACCGCGCGAAAGGAACCCATGGTCGACCCGGTCACCCTCGAGGACGAGAAGTTCATCGGCTATGCGAGCCTGCTCGAGCACCTGCAGAGCCGGTTCCCCGGGATTCCTCGCGACAGGATCGAGCAGATCATCGTGGCGGAGAACGACGCGATCACCGGCGGGTTCCTGCTCGTGGTCCCCGTCGGCGTCGCCGCGGGAGCGGTGGAGATGCTCGAACGGGAGTCCCTCCCCGAGGCCGACGGAGAGGTGGTGGCGTCATGAGCGAGCCCCAGGAGTACACGCGCTCCGGATACTGGTACCCCGACGGCGGGAACGTCAGCACCGTCGACGTGCTGAACATGCTGCGGCGCTACCGGGCGGCCGAGACCGCGATGCGCGCACGCACCCGCGCATCGATGGGAATGAACGAAACCGACCTGATGGCACTGCGCTTCCTGCTCCGGGAGCAGCGGGCGGGCCGCATCGTCCGCCCGATCGACATCGCGAAGATGCTCGACATCTCCACGGCGTCGACGACCACTCTCATCGACCGGCTCGAGAAGGGCGGACACGTCCGTCGCGAGCCCCACCCCACCGACCGCCGCGCGGGAGTCGTGGTGCCGACCGTGAGCAGCGACGAAGAGGTCCGCGCGACCCTCGGGGCCATGCATCGACGCATGCTCGCCCTGGTCGACGAGCTGTCCGACGACGAGCGTGCGGTGGTCACGCGGTTCCTCGCCGGCATGACGGCGGCGATCGAAGAGGCCTCCGACCTCGACCAGGAGCTGCGCGACGCCATCCGCGACGAGAAGGACACGGGCCCCGCGCGCTGACCCGCCGTCGCCGCCAGCCCGACACCCCGAGCCCCTACAGCCCCTCCGCGATCTCCTTGATCGCGGCGAGGCGGCGGTCCCACTCGCGCCCGATCACGTCGAGCTTCGCAGCGGTGGCGGAGAGCTCGGCACCGACCACGCGGAAGCGCACCTCGCGGCCGACCCGCACGGGCTCGACGAGACCGACCTCCTGCAAGACGGCGAGATGCTTCGCGATCGCCTGACGGGACACCGGAAGGCGCCCGGCGAGCGCGGATGCCGACGCCTCCGCCTCCCCGAGCTCCGTCAGGATGCGCCAGCGCGTCTCGTCCGCGAGCGCCGAGAACATGGGCAGGAGGGTTGCTGCGGTCATGCTTCGCCTTCCACCAGGGTGACCATCTTGTCCAGCTCCAGGTCCCAGCCCGTGCGGTGCGACTGCAGGTTGGCGCGCGGGTCGGACGTGCGCTCGAAGCCGCTCTCGACGACCGTGAGGCGCGTGCCACCCTCGGCCTCTTCGAGCGTGAAGGTGAAGACCGTCGAGGTGGTCTCGTCGATGCTGTCGGGCAAGGCACCGAGGGCGTCGTCGTTGTTCCAGCGGTAGGTGATGCGCCGCGGCTCGTCGTACTCCTCGACCCGCAGGGGGATCACGTCGTAGTCGGGGAAGGTCATCGTGCCGGTCGCGCCGACCCCGGTGCCGTCGAGCACGGTGCGCCCGAACCACCGGGAGATGTGCTCCGGCTCGGCCACTGCCCGCCAGACCTTGTCGGCGGGTGCTGCGATCAGGATGGTCCGCCGAACGGAGAAGGTCTCCTCGTCGACGACGGACGCCTCGTTGTGGGTCATGTTCACCATGATGGTTCCTTTCGGCGCTTCCTGCATGTTCCGTCGGCCGGGCGACCGACTGCAACTTCAGGGTTGCATGTTGCGGGCGGAAACGCAACCCTTGCATTGCAATAGGGGCTTGTGCCCGTACCGGTCGCCACGACGCCCCGCAACCCCGTTCCACCGGACGCGGGGGCGACCTACGCTCGACCTATGCCCGAACTCACCCACCCCACCGGCCGTGAAGAGGCGCTGCGCGCCGCACCCCGCGACGACGGCTCCGCCCCGCGCGCCCTCGTGCTCGGGGCGACCGGCTACATCGGCGGACGCCTAACCCCGCGGCTGCTGAACGCCGGCTACCGGGTGCGGGTCCTGGCGCGTGACGCCGCGCGCGCGGCCTCCTTCCCCTGGGGCGGCGACTGCGAGATCGTCGAAGGCTCGGCGGATGATGCGGATGCCGTGGCCACGGCGATGGACGACGTCGACGTCGTGTACTACCTGATCCACTCGATGTCCGCCGGCAAGGGCTTCGAGGAGAGCGACGAGCGGGCGGCGACGACGGTCGCCGAAGCCGCAGCGCGGGCAGGCGTGCGACGGATCGTGTACCTCGGCGGACTGCATCCCGACGACGCGAAGCTGTCACCGCACCTGCGCTCGCGTGTTCGTGTGGGGGAGATCTTCCTGCAGTCCGGCGTGCCGACGCTCGTACTGCAAGCGGGCGTCGTGATCGGCTCGGGGTCGGCGTCGTTCGAGATGATCCGCCACCTCACCGACGTGCTGCCGTACATGCCGGCACCGAAGTGGGTGCGAAACCGCATCCAGCCGATCGCCGTCCGCGATGTGCTGCACTACCTGCTCGGGGCGGCGCGCGTCGACGCCGATGTGAACCGTGCCGTCGACATCGGCGGGCCGGACGTGCTGCGCTACGGGCAGATGATGAACGGCTACGCCGTCGAAGCCGGGCTCCGCCAGCGCGCCATCGCCGCCCTCCCCGTGCTCACGCCGGGGCTCGCTTCGCACTGGGTGAACCTGGTAACGCCGGTGCCGCGCTCGATCGCCCGGCCGCTCGTGGCATCGCTGCAGAACGAGTGCATCATGAAGGATCACGCGGTCGACGAGTTGATCCCGCGGCCCGAAGACGGCCTGACCCCGTATCGGCGGGCGGTCGACCTCGCGCTCGGACGGGTGCGCGGCGACAGCATCGAGACCAGCTGGCAGGACTCAGAAGTGTCGGGCGCGCCCAGTGACCCGCTGCCGAGCGACCCGGACTGGGCCGGACGCACCGTGTTCACGGATTCGCGGTCCGTCGCCACCCGCGCCTCCGCGGCGGAACTGTGGCGCGTGATCCTGGGCATCGGCGGCGAGAACGGCTGGTACTCCTCCCCCCTGCTCTGGGCGGTGCGGGGGTTCATGGACCGGATCGTGGGTGGCGTGGGCCTGCGTCGCGGACGCCGCAGCCGCACCGCGGCGAGGGTCGGCGACGCGATCGACTTCTGGCGCGTCGAAGCGGTCGAGAGGACCGAGGCCGAATCCCTGCTGCGCCTCCGCGCCGAGATGAAGGTGCCCGGCGAGGCCTGGCTCGAGCTGCGTGCGGTGCCGGACGGCGAAGGCGCGCGCTACGAGCAGCGCGCGATCTTCTTCCCCCGCGGACTGAGCGGACGCCTGTACTGGCTCGCGGTGCTGCCCTTCCACGGACTGATCTTCGCCGGGATGGCGGCCCGCATCACCGCTGCCGCAGAGGAGGCGTCCTAGCGGATCAGTCCGTGCGGGGCTGCTCCGGGGCAGCCGTCGGGTCCGGGGCGGCCGTCGGGTCCGGAGCAGCCGTCGGGTCCGTGATCGACGCCTCGACGACCGCATCCACCTCGGTGGGCGGGATGATGTCGATCGCCTCGGTCGCGGCCTCGTACACCTCGGCGAGCGTCTCGTCGACGGTCGACTCGTCGATCCAGTCGAGGTCGTCCTCGGAGTGGTCGTATTCGACCGGCACGAGCGCGAAGTCGTCGCCGTACTCCTCGAGACCGGCCATGACGCTGTGCCGGACGGCCGCGCGGGCATAACGCTCACGGAGGATCAGCGGATCGCGTCGAAGATCCTTCATGAAGGCGATCATCATGAACCCCATGATGATCGCGAAGGGCAGCGCGGCGATGATCGTGACGTTCTGCAGCGATCGCAGACCACTGCCCTCCTCGCCGATGACGAGCAGCACGGCGGCGATCGCTCCGACCAGCACACCCCACACGACGGCGACCCAGCGCGACGGCTCCGGCCTGCCCTGCTGAGACAGCGTGCCCATCACGAGGGAGGCCGAATCCGCTCCCGTGACGAAGAAGATGGCGATCAGCACGATGAGGATGGCGCTCGTGATCAGCGAGAACGGCAGGTTCTCGAGCACGCCGAACAGGACCTCCTCCGGCGGGTCGACTGTGAGGTTCGCGCCGTCCATCTGCTGCTGGATCGCCGTGGTGCCGAAGATCGCGAACCAGACGAGAGAGATGGCCGACGGCACCACGATCACGACGGAGACGAACTGGCGAAGGCTGCGCCCGCGCGAGATCTTGGCGATGAACATGCCGACGAACGGCGACCAGGAGATCCACCACGCCCAGTAGAAGATCGTCCAGCCCGACAGGAACGTCTCGGCCGCTTCACCCTGCGATGCCGAGCGGCCGATCATCTGCGGGAGGTCGCCGATGAACTGCACGGCGACCGACGGGATCACGTTGAGGATCAGCAGCGTCGGCCCCACGAAGAACACGAAGAAGGCGAGCAGGAGCGCGACGACCGCATTGATGTTCGACAGCGCGCGGATGCCCTTCGAGACCCCCGAGACGGCCGACGCGATGAAGCAGGCCGTGAGCACGGCGATCACGGCGATCAGGATGCCGTTGCCGAGCTCGCCGATGCCGCTGACGATCTCGACGCCGTGGCCGATCTGCAAGGCGCCCAGGCCCAGCGACGCCGCGGTGCCGAACAGCGTGACGATGATCGAGAAGACGTCGATGGTGCGGCCGAGCGGACCGGTCGTGCGCCCCTCGCCGAGCAGCGGCGCGAAGATCGAGGAGATGAGGGGCGTGCGGCCGCGGCGATAGGCGCCGTAGGCGATGGCACCACCGACGAGCGCATAGAACGCCCAGGCCTGCGGACCCCAGTGATACAGCACCTGCGTCTGCGCGGTGTGCATGGCGTCGAGGGTGCTCGCCTCGACCGTGCCCGGCGGCGGGCTCTCGAAGAAGGTGAGCGGCTCGGCGGCACCCCAGAACACGAGGCCGATGCCCATCCCGGCGGCGAAGAGCATCGAGATCCAGGAGAACATCGAGTACTCGGGCTCTTCGTCGTCGCGCCCGAGCGGGATGCGTCCGTAGCGGCTGAAGCCGATGAACAGCATGAACACCAGGATGACGGTGGCGATGGTGGTGAAGAAGAATCCGAAGTACTGGACGACCCAGTCGAGGACCGTGCGGGTGGTGCCGGCGAGGTTGTCGCCCGCGAACACGCCCCAGGCGATGAAGGCGAGGGTCAGGGTCGCCGCCACGCCGAACACGAGCGGGTCGGTGCGGTAGGTGCGACCGGTCTCCTCGACCGAGACGCCCGGGACGAGCGCCGGGTGGACGCTGCGCGGAGGAACCGCCGCGATGTCGCGGACGATCTTCTTGGCGGTCTCGGTGGCTTTGGCCGGCAGGCGGTTCACGCCCGTGCCGACGGCGCCTGTCCGGGTGCTCGGAGGGGTCTTTCCTGCGGAGCGTTCATCGGGCTTCTCGTCAGGAGTCTCCATGGCATCCCATCCTGTCACGCGCGGCGCCGCCCCCTCGTTGTGCGATATGCCGGAACATCCGCCCGATCCCCGGCGCGCCGGGCCTGCGGGGGCGCGAGTGCATGCTCGACGGTGCGGGTTTCTCGGGCGTGCCGCGCCTACCGCGGGCCCCGTCGGCCGACGCCGGCGAACAGGGAGTGCAGCAGGGGGAGCACCGAGACGCAGATCAGCGTGATGCCCAGCGGGGGCACCGCCGGCACGAGCAGTGCGCCGCCGATGAGCATCGCCGCGAAGAGCACGCCCGAGGCGATCCGCCGGGCGATGCCCTCGAGCCGATCGAGGCGGCGTTCCAGGCGCGAAGTGTCGAACGAGACGGTGCCGTCGTCGACGCGGGTGATGATGTCGTCGATGCGCTTCGGCAGGCGCCAGGTCGTGTTCATCGTGTCCATCGCCTGGCTCGCGAACGCCTGCACGATGGTGCCGCTCTCGTCGCGCAGCAGGCGGCCGGCGTAGGGTTCAGCGGCGTCCCAGACGTTGAACGCGGGGTCGAGGCCGCTGCACATGCCCGAGGTCAGCGAGACGGCGCGGATCAGCAGCAGCATGTTCTCGGGCAGTTGCAGCGGGAGCGAGCGCACCATGTCGCCGAACTCCTCCGCGAAGTCACGGAACTCGCGGGGGTCGACCTTGCTGAGCTCGGCGAAACCCATGCCCCCGAACCGGGCGAACAGGGCGGTGAGGGCGCGTTCGAGTTCGCGGGTGTCGGCGGAGGGCAGCAGGACCCCGATCTCCTGGGCCGCAGCGACGAGGCCCCGGCTGTCGCGGCCGGTGACCGCGATCAGGAGGGTGCGCAGGCCGTCGCGGAGGCTCGCCGGGATCTCGGCCATCATGCCGAAGTCGATGAACGTGAGCCGGAAGCCGCCGGGCGTCGCATCTGTCGTATCCGCCGGCGGCGTGGTCGGCGGGGTCGGCGGGGTCGGAGAGGGCGGAGAGGTCGGCGTGACGAAGATGTTGCCGGGGTGCGGATCGGCGTGCACGAAGCTGTGCGTGAAGACCTGGTCGAACATGACCTCGGCGAACACCTCGGCGACCTGGGCGGGGTCGATGCCGGCGGCCCGCAGCGCATCCGTGTCGTTGATCTTGATGGCGGTGACGTCGGACAGCGTGAGCACGCGGCGGGTCGATCGCTCCCACACGATCTCCGGCATGCCGACCCGGGGGTCGTCGGCGAAGTTCTCGCGGAACCGTTCGGCGCTCGCGGCTTCGTGCAGGTAGTCGATCTCCTCGCGGCTGGTCTCGGCGAACTCCTCGACGAGCGCGGGCGCGTCGACGCGGTCGGCGACGAGGCGCACGCGGGTCAGCCAGCGTGCGACCCGACGGAGCGCCGCGAGGTCGACGGCGACGATCTCGTCGATCCCGGGGCGCTGCACCTTGACCACGACGTCTTCGAGGCCGGTGTCGGCAGCGTCGAGTGCGGCGAGTCGGGCACGGTGCACCTGGCCGAGTGAGGCCGCCGCCACCGGGGTGTCGTCGAACCAGGCGTAGGCGCGTTCGAGCGGGATGCCCAGTTCGGCCTCGGCGAGCGCGCGGATCGCCGCGGTCGGGACGGCGGGGACTTCGTCCTGCAGCCCTTCGAGCTCCTTGGTGATCTCCGGAGGGAGCACGTCGAGGCGCGACGACATGAACTGTCCGACCTTGATCATGAGTCCGCCGAGTTCCACGGCGAGCGTGTGGAAGCGGCGCGCGAACGTCTGCATCCGTGGCCCGCGCGTGCGCTCGGCGACCCTGCTCATGCCGAGGCGCGGGAGGACGAGCTCGAACCACCAGATCTTGAGGAACTCCCGGCCGGCGAACGACAGGATGCGGCGGTACCGGGCGCGGTGGGCACCCCGTGCCGCAGCATCCGTCATCGTGTGGCCCTTTCGCAGGTCCTCACTCGATGCCGCCGCACTGCGCGGTCAGTCCTGCGCGAGGATCGAGTACAGCCTACGGCGGGCTTCGTCGAGGACCTCGATCGTCTGCTGCACCTGCTCGGGCGAGCCGCTTCGTCCGACCTGGGCGGCAGCGGCGGCGAGGTCGACGCCCGCCTTCGGGAGTGCGTTGAACCGGGCGCTGTCGCGGTGTCCGTCCTTGCCGGACGACGACTCCCACGGGGCCGGGGTCTCGGAGCTCTCGTCGGCGACGGCGCGGCCGGCCTCGGTGAGCGAGTAGGTCTTGCGGCCGTTCTGCTCCTCGGCCTCGATGAGTCCTTCGTCGGCGAGCAGCTGCAGAGTGGGGTACACGGAGCCGGCGCTCGGCTTCCAGGTGCCGCCGCTGCGCTCGGCGATCTCGTTGATGATCTGGTAGCCGTGCATGGGCTTCTCGGCGAGGAGTGAGAGCACGGCGGCGCGGACGTCGCCGCGGGCCATGCGCGAGCCGCCGGACGGGCGGGACTCGAACGACTTGCGGAGCTGGTCCATGGCTTCGAAGATCGCGGCGGCGGGCCCACCGGGGCCTGCGCCGAACCCGGAGCCGGATCCGAACCCGGAGCCGGATCCGAACCCGGATCCACCGAAGATTCCGCCCGGTCCGCCGGAGCCGCCGTTGTTCCCGGAGCCGCCGTTGCCGCCGAACGGGTTGGAGGGGAATGCGTTGTTCATGATGACCTCCTGCTGTGGTGAACGATACTCAACGATATATCGTTCAGGCTGAGGGTTGGGTGGGAGTTCTCGCTCTGCGACAAGTTCTCGGGTGCCACCCCTCCCGGTTCAGAGCACGAAGGGCCCCGCTGATCACCGCCCTCGACGGCCGATCTCTGACAACCGCTCTCTGATGTCCGCTCTCTGATGTCCGCTCTCTGACGACCGCTCGCCGACAACCACTCACTCTGATAACCACTCCCCGACAACCACCCTCTGACAACTGCTCCCTGACAACCGCCCTCCGAAAACCACTCCCCGACAACCACTCGCCGACAGCCGGGAACCTCGCACAGTGTCGCGCTCAGGCCGCAATGTCGAAGCGCGCACGTCCCCCCAGGCGCGGCGTGCGGGCGGGGTCGACGTATCCGGGTGGAATGAACCACACCCGTCCTACCGGGCCAGCCCCATCGATACGGATCTCCCACTCGTTGTCGTGAATGCGATGGTGACAGGTCTCACACAGCAGCACTCCATTGGATAGATCCGTCGGCCCGCGATCTCGCCTCCACCAGCGGATGTGATGCGCTTTCGTCATCTCCGGCGGCAACCCGCACATCGCGCACCCACCGTCCCGCTCCACCAGAGCCAGCCGTTGCGCCCGGGTGAACAGGCGTCTCTCCCGCCCCCAGTCCAAAACCTCGCTCGCACCGCCGAGCACGCACGGGATCACGCCCCCGCCCGCGGCCATCCGCCGCGCCGCACCGACACTGACCGGCTGTTCGATCCCGTCGACCTCTGCGGCTCCGGATCCGGACTCCAGTTCCTCCAGCCGCATTCGCACCACGACCGTAGCACCCGCCAACGGCACCCGCTGCGCACACCCGAGAACATGCGCGGCGAACACGGCCAGCGCATCCGCCTGCAGCATCGGCACCGAACGACGATCCGCATCGACTGCATCGGGATCCGGCGCATCCTTCCGCGCTGCGAATGCCGCTGAGACATACCCCCGGATCGCCGTCACGACCGGAGCCGCCGATTCCGCATCCAGCACCGCGCTCAGATGCACCATGCCATCACGCTCGAACAGCGTCAGCGCACGCTTTCCGCGGCGCTCTTCCTCCTTCGGCTCGACCCCGCGCGGGTCGAGCCACGCCTCCGCGCGGACCACGAGCTTGCGGACGTCGTCGAGCGCGAGGCCCTGAGCCTTCTCGGCAAGCACCCGCTCCCCCTCGGCGATGCGTTCCGGGCCGGCAGCCACTCGACACCGATCAAGCAGCCCGACGATCATCGCCGCCGCCTGCGCACTGAGAGCCCCGGTGGCCAGCGCCTCGCGTACGAGCGGATACCTCGCCGGCAAGCGCGCTCCGATCAGGTCCATACGCGGCGCCGTCGCCTCGCCGACCTTGACGAGACGCTGCGCATCACCCGTCGATACCCCGGACGTCGCTGCGATCAGCTTCGCCGGACTCCGAAAGCCCTGTTGCTTCGCGAGGCTCTCTGCTCCCAACTCGGGGCGCGACTCGCGTGAGATACCAGCCGCCACCTCCACGTGCACAGCATCCAGACGCCGCTGCAACAGACCGATCGCATCGTTGACGGCGATCAGCTGCGCTCGAGAGAGATCGTCGGTCTCCTCAGCGCGCGACCACGCGTCATCGAGGCGAGCCATCGCCTCGTGCAACCCGGTCAAAGTGGACATGCTTCACTCTAACCCGGAATGGCTCTACTTTCGAAGCGTTATTCGATTACATGCCGGAATATCGCCAAGAATCTATGCGAACTATCCACAAGCGCGAGATCACACACCAACCGCCTTAGAAACTATGTACTATGCAAACATGACCCCACGCAATGACCCCGGATGCGAGTCGCACGCCCGCGATGCTCTCGATGGGGCCGGCGATCGGCCACGCGCCGGCTGGATCAGCGCGTCGCGAGCATCTCCTCCAGGCGCGCCGCCTCACCGCGCGCCATCGTGTAGCCGTGCTCCGCCGAGGGATACATACCGCTGCGCACCTCCCGCGCGTATGCCTCGACGCCGTCGATGGCCGCACTGCGCAGATCGGCGTAGCGCTTGACGAACTTTGCTGCCCCGCCGTCATAGAGCCCGAGGAGGTCGTGGAAGACGAGCACCTGCCCGTCGGCACCCGCTCCGGCGCCGATACCGATCACCGGGATGTCGAGGCGCGGCATGAGGGCTGCGGTCACTTCGGAGGGCACTGCTTCGACCACGAGCATCGCGCACCCGGCATCCTGCAGGGCGAGGGCATCATCGATCACGGCGAGCGCGGCTTCGGCGGTGCGACCCTGCGCGCGGTAGCCGCCGAGAGCCGTCGCGGTCTGCGGGGTGAGTCCGACGTGCCCGACCACGGGAATGCCGGCTCGGACCAGGGCCCGAGCGCGGTCGACGGTCGTGCCGCCGCGCTCGATCTTCACGAGGTCGCAGCCGGCCTCCTTGATGAAGCGCTGTGCCGTCGCGAGGGCGAGTTCGTCAGAGGCTTCATACGACCCGAAGGGCAGGTCGCCGATGAGCAGCGGGGAGGTCAATCCGCGGCGAACAGCCTTGGTGAGCATGAGCATCTCGTCGACCGTGACCGGCACCGTGCTGTCGTAGCCGAGCACGGTCATCGCGGCCGAGTCGCCCACGAGCACGATGTCGACCCCGGCAGCTTCCACGATCTGCGCGCTGGGGTGGTCATACGCGGTGACCATGACGAGCGCTTCGCCGGCGTCCTTCTTCGCGGCGAGGGCAGCGAGGGTGACACGGCGGTGGGAACCAGCTTGGGCACTCATGCGCGGACCTCCGTCGCGGTGGGGCCGGCGGCGACGTCGCCCCCGGAGAGGATGTGGTTGTCGATGAGCCGAGCGGCCCCGATGTGCGCAGCCACGGCGAGAAGAGCGTCACGGTCGACGCGCGCGAGAGGGCGCAGAGTCTCGGCATCGCGGAGCTCGAGGTACTCCGGATCGATGTCGGCCTCGTCCAGCACGCGACGAGCGGTCGACAGGATGCTGCCGGCGTCACGGGCACCGCCGTCGAACACCGCGGTCGCTTCGTCGAGGGCACGGTTGAGCGCGGTCGCCTGAGCACGGGCGTCCGCATCGAGGTAGACGTTGCGCGAGCTCATCGCGAGCCCGTCAGCCTCGCGCACGATCGGGCACGCGACGATCCGCACGTCCAGGTCGAGGTCGCGTACGACGCGGCGGACGACCAGCACCTGCTGCGCATCCTTCTGCCCGAAGTAGGCGGCATCAGGGCGGACGATCCCGAACAGCTTCGTGACGACCGTGGCGACGCCGTCGAAGTGATGTGCGCCGCGACTCGCACCGTCGAGAACATCGGTGAGGCCGGCGACGTGGATGTTCGTCGCGAACCCGTCGGGGTAGATCTCGGATGCCGCGGGGGCGAAGAGGATATCCACGCCCTCGGCCTCGGCGAGCGCGGCGTCTCGCGCCTCGTCACGCGGATAGGTGCTGAGGTCTTCGTTCGCGCCGAACTGCGTCGGGTTGACGAAGAGCGAGACGACGACGAGATCAGAAGCCGCTCGAGCCGCACGCATGAGAGAGAGGTGTCCGTCATGGAACGCCCCCATCGTGGGGACGAGCCCAACCGACGCGTCTGTGCGCCGTGCGTCGCGGACGGCCGCCCGAACCTCGGTGATCGTGCGGAGGATCCTCATACAGAAGACTCCTTCTCTTCGCCGGCAACATCTCGCAACGGGTTCTCCCGCGCCCCCTCACGCGACACCGCCTCCCACGACGGCACCCCTCGCGACTCTTCCTCCCGCGAGGCGATCGTTCGGGTTGCCACGGCGAGGGCGTCGAACAGTGCCTGAAGGTCGTGTTCCTCCGCAGCCGACCTCTGACGCGCGACCGTGGCTTCATCCCCTCGGGCGATCGGTCCGGTGAGAGCTTCCTGCGCTCCGACGCGTGCCCAGTTCTCGATGGTGCGACTGACGAGCGGGGTGAGGAGTTCGCGAGCCTCGCCCTCGGGGATACCGGCGGCGACGGCGAGTTGCTCGGCCGCATCGAGCACCGTCAGCACGAAGTTCGAGGCGAACGATGCGGCCGCGTGATAGCTCACGCGGTGCTCGTCGTCGACCGTGAACGGACGGGCCCCGAGCACGCGGGCCAGCTGCTCGGCGACAGAGCGGGCTTCGTCGGTGCGGCCGGCGACCGCGGCGCCGATGCCGTGGAATACCTCGGGCGGCTCGGTCCCCGTGAAGGTCTGCAGCGGGTGGAAACGGAAATCGACGTCGTCGAGCGAGGTGGCACCCGAGACGTGTCCGACGAACCGCACGTTCGGTCGCGCGACGAACGCCACCGCCGGGATGGCGCGGTCCGGCACGCAGAGCAGCGCGATGTCCGCTTTCGGCATCGATTGGTCGCGCCGGAGGGGTCCGAGGACGTCGAACCCCTCCGCGCGCAGTGCCCCGGCGAGCACGCGTCCGACACGACCGGCGCCGACGATGGCGATGGTCGTTCCTGGCGCGAGTGCGGTGGAGGTCTGCATGTCGATTCCCCGAGCCGATTCACGACGGCCGGGATGCCAGAAGTATCCGCCCATCTCGGCATCCGTTCCAAATCTGAGGCCAGAATGCCAACCAATGCGCAACAAACACTTGTCATTACCGTGACTCCCGGCGAACTCAGATGGTCATTTCGCTCCCACCCACGCGAACGACCCCGTGGAGAACGTACCCAGCGACGTCGTCCACGGGCTCGCTCCGACACCCTCAGTCGCGGCGCCAGACCGCGACGATCGCCGCGCCGACGACCGCCAGTCCTGCCGCGCCGAGGAAGAGCCAGGAGAACCCGCCCGTGAGGGCCTCGGCGTGGGAGGACCCTTCCGCCGAGAGTGCCGCGGTGCGGAGCCCGGCGACCGTGCCGAGCACCGCGAGCCCGATCGCGCCACCGAACTGCTGACTGGTGTTGACGAGTCCACCCGCGAGTCCGGCCTCTCCGCCCTCGACGCCGTCCACGGCGAGCTGGGTGGTCGCGACGACCGCGCCGCCGAGTCCGACGCCGATCAGGAGGGTCGGGCCGAGCAGGTTCGTGAGGAACGCGGCATCCGCCGGAGATGCGGAGAGCCACACGAGCCCTGCCGCGAGGAGGAGCAGCGCCCCGATCAGCACCGGCCGCGTGCCGACGCGGACGATCACGGCAGGGACCACGCCGGCGACGAGCACGAGCACACCGGCGAGGGGTAGCTGCGTGAGGCCCGCGGTCAGGGCGTCATAGCCGAGCACGGCCTGCATGTAGACCGAGAGGGCGAAGAAGAGGGCGACCATGGTGGCCCCGCCCAGCAGCATGACGATGTTGCCGAGCGCGAGGTTGCGGTTCCGGAACACGCGGAGCGGGACGAGAGGAGCGGCTGCGCGGCGCTCGATCGCCACGAAGCCCCCTCCGAGCACCAGCGCGAGGGCGAGCAGTCCCAGCGGCAACGGATGCACGAACCCGACCTGCTCGACCGCGCTCAGTGCACCGACGAGCGAGACCAGTGCGGCAGTGACCGTCACGGCGCCGGCAGCATCCAGTCGACCGGAGACACGGAGGCCGTCGCGGGTGATGAGCAGCGGGATCGCGATGAGCACGAGCCCACCGATCGGCACGTTCACGAAGAACACCGACTGCCAGCCGAGGGTCGCCGTGAGCACCCCACCGAGCAGAACCCCTGCGGCGGATCCGGCGCCGGCGACCGCTCCCCACACGCCCAGCGCCTTGGTGCGTTCGGCGTCGTCCGGGAACAGCTGGGTCAGCAGCGCGAGGGCGGCCGGGGCGAGGAGCGCGGCCGACACCCCCTGCAGGGCGCGGGCGGAGAGGAGCATCTCGCTCGAGAAGGAGCACCCGGCGAGCGCGGATGCTGCCACGAACCCGGCCGCTCCGAGGAGGAACACCCGGCGATGCCCGTATCGGTCGGCGAGGCGTCCACCGAGGAGGAGAAGGCCACCGAACGCGAGCACGTAGGCGGTGATCACCCACGAGAGGGTGGCGGTATCCATGCCCAGCTGCCGCCCGATGACGGGGAGGGCGATGTTCACGATCGAGGCGTCGAGCACCACGAGGAACTGGGCGAGGGCGAGGACGCTGAGGGCGAGCCAGCGACGCGTGCTGCGCGGTGCGGCGACCGCCGGGAGGGAGGCGAGGGTGGTCATGACGTGCTCCGTTTCTGGATTCTTGTGGGTGGAGGAGGTGTTGAGTGATTGCTCACTCACTCTTGAGGACGCGGTAAAGGACCCGCCTCCGACAGACGTATCAGTCGGGGTGCGTGATCCCCTTGGTCAGCAGGGCGACCCAGTCCCCCGGGCGCCCGTCGAGCTGCGTCGTGACGATCAGGTGACAGAGCTGCCCGTACGCGATGAAGCGCTGCACGTCGTCGTCGCTCGCCCGTGAACGGGTCTTCGCGAACGTCGTGACGCGTTCGAGCCCTTGCCGCAGCGCGCCACCCACGGCGGGGATCTCGGCGACCGACTGCGCGTGCACCTGCAACATCAACAGCGTCCGGTCGGATATGAGGTGCGCGTAGGCATCACCCATCGCGTCGAGCACGCCTTCCGGCGAGGTGTCGGCGGCGGCATCCGCCCCCTCCTCGAGAGCGGCGAGGATCGCGTCGAAGCAAGCCTCGAGCGCCACGACGAACAGCGCCTCCTTGCCGGAGTACAGCTTGAAGACGTAGGCCGGCGAGATCTTGGCCTCGCGAGCCACGTCGGCGACGGTCGTGCCGTGATAGCCACCGCGCGCGAACGCCGCCAGCGCTGCCGCAGCCACGAGGGGCCGACGGGCGTCGGCTGTCGAGAGGATGGAACTGCGAGTGCTGGACATATGAGTGACTATACACTCACTCTTTCGGGTGGGCAAGATATCCCGGCTCGACGACCGGCGGGCGATCACGGAGTGCGCAGCACCGAATCCAACAGTCCCGGGAAGAGCGCGTCGAGGTCGTCGCGTCGGAGCGTCAGCATCCGCCGGCGCCCGTTGGGCTCGTTGCGGATGACTCCGGCTTCGCGCAGCACCTTCATGAAGTGCGACTTGGTCGACTTCGGGAGGTTCGGATCGGTGGCGTGGCAGGCGGCCATGTCGAGCGGCCCGTCGGCGAGCTGGCGCGCGATGGCGAGGCGCTCGGGGTCGCTGAGCGCGAAGAGCACATCCGTGAGCTGGATCTCGGAGCGCTCCGGGTGAGGGAGATCGCCAGGCATGGTTCGAGAATAGTTGAACAATCGCAGGATGGCGAGTACGCTCCGATAGTTCGATGATTCTCGAACCTTATGAGGAGTCGCCATGACCAGCACCGCGCCGATCATCCGTCCGTCGATGGCGGGCAACACCGCGCATGGCGCAGTCCCCCGCGCCCGGTTCGGATTCGTGCTGGCGATCGTGGCGCAGATCCTGATGATGGTCGGGGCGAGTGCGCCGTCGCCGTTCTATCCGGTGCTCGCGCAGGACATCGGGTTCCCGGCTGTGGTGATCAGCGCCGTGTTCGCGGTGTACGCGGTGGCGCTGCTGCTCACACTCCTCACCGCCGGTTCGCTCTCGGATCACGTGGGTCGTCGTCCTGTCGCGATCGCCGGGTTCCTGCTGCTGGCCGGGAGCATGTTCCTCTTCTGGCACGCGGATGCCGTCGCGGTGCTGTTCCTCGCGCGCATCCTGCAGGGCGTGGCGAGTGGTCTGCTGATCTCGGCCCTGTCGGCGACGGTGCTCGACTTCGCACCGGGTGGGCGCGCCGGGGTCGCGGCACTGTGGAACGCGCTGAGCCCCGGGATCGGACTCGCACTCGGGGCGCTCGCGTCCGGGGTGATGCTCGACGTGAGCGGCGAGGCCCTGCTCGACGTGTTCGCGCCCTTGAGCTCGGTCTACCTCGTGCTGGCGGCGCTGTTCCTGCTGGTGCCGGAGACCGCGCCGCGCACTCCCGGAGTGTGGGCGTCGCTGAGCTTCCGACTGTCGATCCCTCCGGCGATTCGGGCCGACTTCTGGCGTGGGGCTCCGGCCGTGATCGCGGGGTGGGCGACGGGTGGACTCTTCCTGTCGCTCGGCGCGAACATCGTGCGGGGTGAGCTCGGCGGGGAGGCGCACGTGTGGCAGGGGCTCGGCGTCGTGCTGCTCGCCGGTGTCGGTGCGGTGACGGCCTTCGTGCTGCGGCGGATCTCCGCGCGATCGATGGTGCTGTTCGGCACGTCGGCGCTCGGGGTCGGGACGCTGCTGTCGCTGATCGCCCTGGGGATGGGGTCGCTGCCGTTCTACCTCGTCGCGGCGGCGGTCACCGGCATGGGCTTCGGGACCGCGTTCTCAGGAGTCGTCGCGTCGTTGGCTCCGCGGATCCCGGCGACGCAGCGGGCCGACACCTTCGCCGTCCTGTATGTGCTGGCGTATCTGGCCTTCGGAGTGCCGGCCGTGATCGCCGGTGCGCTGGTCGGGGTGTTCGGGCTCGAAGCGGTGTGCGTCGGGTACGGGATCGTGGTGATCGCGCTCGCGGGGATCGCATTCGGACTGCGGGTGCGGGCGGGGCGGTAGGCCGCGCGCCGCCTGGCCGTCAGGGCCCCGTCATCGGCTCGATCACGACGTCGATGACCCCGAGTGGGAAGGGGCTGAAGACGGACCAGGAGCCGGACGAGAACTGCTCGAGCGGAATCAGCTGGAACCACACGTGCGAAACCACGAGTGCCACGGCGACAAGCAGACCGGCTCCTCGGATCGCGCGTTCCAGCGTCTTCAGGGCGGCCCGCTCATCCGATGCCTTGGTGACGCGCCCAATCGCGATCAGGACGATCAGCGCGATGCCGACATAGACGAACACGCTGGGACGGAGTGCCAACGAGACGCACATCGGAGCCTGCTCGACCGATCGACCCTCGGCGTCGATGAACCCGCCATCGGCATCGATACCTCCCGGGCAGAATCCCTTGCTGCCGCTTATGAAGACGGAGTAGAGGACTCCCGCGACGAGGGCCCAGATCAGGAGCCGTCGGATGCCTATGATCACCACAGCTCCGGGGAGCCCGGCGGCAGTGGCGTCGGGCTGCGGGGCCGGGGGTGATGTGAGTGACACGGCGGACTCCTTCGAGGTCGGTCCTCTTCATCATGTCGGAGGAACCGGGGGTGGGGGAAGGGGGGCGGACCGGCACGCTCGTCCTCGGTGATCACGACATCTGCCCAGGCGATCTTGACAACGCGGCGAGGTAGTCGCGATGCAGCCGCTCGACCGTTGAGCGTGGCAGATTCGACCGCGCGGTTTCCGCGCCCGAGACTACGTCCCTAGTCCTTGTACCGACGAACCGCCTCCCGGATCTCGTCAGCGTGCGAGTAGATCTCATCCAACTCGTCAATCGGGTGTCGCGTTTCGGTCTTGTCCTCATCCAACAGACCCAAGTACTTCTGTTTTCCGTTGAAGTGAAGACGCGCAACGGGCTTCCGGTTGTTGTCGTCAAGCAGCACAGCAAAGTAGCTCTTTGCGTCGCGATGCGTGACCCTTTGCGGCTTCACCTCGCCGCAAGCGATGGCCTTGACGATCTGGTACCCCTCGAGCTCCTCGAGAGTGGTCTCAATCTCGGTGTCGCGGTCAAGATCTGCCTCCACCGCCTCGGCACTTGTTGCTGGCGCCGGGTCAGCAGCCTGGGCGATGCCGCTCACTCCGAGAGCTGCCTTCAAGCGGTCATTCACGCGCTCATTCAGGAACTGATGCGCTGCCTTGCCAACCAATCCCGTGAACTGCTGTCGTACCTTCTGTGTGTAGGAGCCGTCATAGACGCGCGTCGCAAAGAACTTGATCCATTCATCAGTGGGCTCACGGAACTGGCTCGCGATCTCTCTCTTGAGCGCCCCGATGTACTTCAGTTCCTCAGCTGCGCTGATGATTGATTCAAGGTCGAAGCTCTCTTTGCTGAGCTTCTGGATCTCGGGGATGAGGGTCTCATCGATGTCAAGCAGATCAAGAACGAGGAACGGCTTGCCATCCATGCGGTTCGGCGCATCCAGGTCTGTGTAGAAGTGCCAAAGGACACCATTGGTCAGCACCGCGATCCGAGCATTGGTAACGGAGAAGTACCGGAACAGTTGAGATGCATGCTCGACTTTGAGTGAACCCATCGATGGCTTGCACTCGATGAGGATCTGAACCTCACCGTCGCGCATGATGGCGTAGTCAACCTTCTCGCCCTTCTTGGTTCCCACGTCTGCAGTGAACTCCGGGACGACCTCCAGCGGGTCGAAGACGTCGTAGCCAAGGATGGTCGAGATGAACGGCATGACGAATGCGTTCTTCGTCGCTTCCTCGGTTCCGATCGCCGTCGCCTGGTTCTTCACCTTCGTTGCGAGGGAATCGAGACGCTCTGAAAACTCCACCATCACTCCGTTCTTCGTCGAACACGCTTTGATCGAGACGATAGCGGAATCGCAGTTTCGCCGCCTCTCGGACTCCTCTAGGCCTGCCGTCGGCTTCCCAGCGAATCAGGTAGGCCACCGCAGGACTCCCATCGAGCAAGCCAGCTGCTAGCGTCGCTTCATGCCGTCGCCGCAGACTCTCGCCGCCCTCCGTGCCTTCGTTGCAGAGCGCGACTGGGACCAGTTTCACTCGCCGGAGAACCTCGCTAAGAGCATCTCAATCGAAGCCGGCGAGCTTCTTGAGTGCTTCCAGTGGTCACCAGAGTTCGACCAGGAGCAGGTGGAGGCAGAGCTCGCGGATGTCGTCACCTACTGCATCCACCTCGCAAACAAGATCGGCGTCGACCTCGACGAGATCATCATGAAGAAGCTGGAGTCCACGAAGGCGAAGTACCCCGTCGAGCTCGCTAAGGGGCGAATGACGAAGTACAACAAGCTCTCCGAGGGGCCGGAGTGACACAGTTCAGCATCGAGCGTCTTGCCTTCCGCCGTGACGCCGTCGACTCGTGGGCACGCGACGATACTCGCCACACGAACTGGCCCGTTGTCTATGTGATTGAAGGGGACAGTCAGCGTCGTCCCCCCGGGCTCTACGTCGGCGAGACGGTAAGCGCAGCTACCCGGATGAGACAGCACCTCGCTGGCTCGAAGAGGAACGAGGCGCTCGAATCGATCCGCGTCGTCGTGGATCACACCTATAACAAGTCGGTGTGCCTCGATCTCGAGTCGCATCTCATCCGTTGGTTCTCGGGGGACGGTCGATATCGCATCCTCAACGGCAATGACGGACTGACGGACGCGCAGTACTACGACCGCGACGTTTACCGTGAGTCTTTCCGCGACGTCTTTGAGGCGCTGCGGGCGGAGGGGCTTTTCTCGCGCAGCATCCCACAGATCGAGAACTCCGACCTGTTCAAGCTCTCGCCCTTCAAGGCCCTGACCGACGACCAGGGGATCGCGATCATGGACATCGTGGAGGGGCTACTCGACGACCTCCAGGACCCCGGCGCGCGGTCCACGCTCGTTGTCCAGGGAAACCCCGGGACGGGCAAAACGATCATCGCGATCTTCCTGATGAAGCTGCTCGCTGATATCCGCGACTACCAGGACCATGACGGTGTCGAACCTGACTCGATGTTCTCGGAGTTCTTTGTCCCAGAGAATCGCGAGCTGCTCAAGACACTTCGAATGGCGCTTGTGATCCCGCAACAGTCGCTGCGTGAGTCGGTCAAGAAGGTCTTCAAGAAGACTCCCAAGCTCGACGCCGAAATGGTGATGTCGCCTTTCCAGCTCGGCGAGTCGAATGCTGAATTCGACGTGGTTCTCGTCGATGAGACTCATCGGTTGGGTCAGCGGGCCAACCAGGCGTCTGGGGTGCAGAACAAGAAGTTCCGTGACATCAACGCGGCTCTGTTTGGAGAGGATGATGCCCGCTACACACAGCTTGACTGGATTAGGGCCCGAAGCAAGCATCAGCTCCTGCTCGTCGATGGAGAGCAGAGTGTGCGGCCGCATGACCTTTCACCCAAAGCCCTCAGCGCCGCAGTGAACGAGGCGAAGGATGAGCACCGCTTCTACCGATTGACCACGCAGATGCGTGTACAGGCTGGTGCCGACTACGTCGAGTTCGTGCGCGCCCTGCTGCGGGACGAAGAGCCTGAACTCCCCGAGCTAGGCGACTACGAACTCCGACTCTTCGACGACCTTGGTGAGATGCGCGGCGCCATCCGACAACGGGATGCCGAAGTCGGCCTATCCCGCCTCGTGGCCGGCTACGCGTGGGACTGGGTGTCGAAGAAGAATCCAGACGCGTTTGACATCGAGCTCGGCAATGAACGGATGCGATGGAACGGCACGGACAAGGACTGGATCAACTCCGCAGGGTCCCTTGAAGAAGTCGGCTCCATCCACACCGTTCAGGGATACGACCTCAACTACGCGGGCGTGATCATCGGACCAGACCTCCGCCTCGACCCGGCAACCGGGCGAATCGTCGCCGATCGCGAGAACTATAGAGACAAGAAGGGCAAGGAGAACACCGGGCACCTCAAGGATGCATTCGGGGACGACGATCTACTGACGTTCATCCGGAACATCTATGGGGTTCTGCTGACCCGTGGAATGCGGGGGACGTACGTCTACGTGTGTGATCCGGCGCTCCGAGCACATCTTGCCGCTGCGCTTACGCGCTAAACCACACCTCCCCCGAACCGCTCCCCCGAGCTCACCTGCTGCGCCACGCGCCGCAGGGCCAACAACAACGGCTCCACCAGCACCGACCCGAGCACCACGTATCGCACCGCGGCCTCCGCAGACTCCTCGGGCACCCCGGCGATCTCCGCGTCCGCGATCCGCCGCATGCTCGCGAGGTACTCCGCCATCACCGCGTCCGGCACGGTGAACCCGACGCGCTCCAATCCCTGCATCGCGCGCGCGACCGCGTGCAGCACCGCCTGATCGCACATGCCCGGCTTCCACCCGAGCCCCGCGACAAGGTCCTCCGCCGCAGCAAGATCCAACGCCTCATCCACGGGCGGAGTGATCGCCGCGTGCGCCGTTCCGAGCAGGTCGTGCGCACTCGCCGGCGGATCGTCCAGCGTCCCGAGCACCCGCCGCGTCTCCGCGATACTCACCCCGGCGTCGAGCAGTGCCCGGATCACCCGCAGCCGCTCCACGTGCCTCTCGCCGTACGCGGCCTGCGTCGGCGACGTCCGCTCACCCTCGGGCAGCAGCCCTTCGCGCAGGTAGTACTTGATCGTCGGCACGGTCACGCCGGCCTCGGCTGACAGTTCGGAAATTCTCATGGCCACCTCTTGACATCGATAGTAGCGCTATCCATTATGGATAGTGACGCTATCTAATCAAGGAGATTCCATGTCGAAAGTCATCACGGGCCGCATGACCCACCGCCACGAGGGTGAGCTCGTCGTGTTTCACATCGGGATGCAGATCAACCGCTGGTGGCGCCCCGATCTGTGGATGCCGGCCTTCGTCGCCATGCCTCGGATGCTGCGCGAACTCAGCACCGAACCCGACTCGGGCCTGCTCGGCTACCACCTGCTCCTCGGCTCGGGCGGACCCTACGTCGTGCAGTACTGGTCGTCGGTCGACAAGCTCTACGCCTACGCTTCCAGCCCGAACCAGGAGCACCGCCCTGCCTGGACCGCCTTCAACCGCGCCGCCCGCAAGGCGCCGGGAGCCGTGGGTGTCTGGCACGAGACCTTCCGCGTCGACACCGCCGAGAGCGTCTACGTGTCAACGAAGCCGATGGGCCTGCCGAAGGCCACGGAGCTCGTTCCCGTCGGCAAGCGGCATGACCGAGCCCAGGCGCGGTTCGCGGACGGGCGCACGGCGACGACGACACCGCAAGCGAATGTCGGGAGCTAGCCCGTCGCCCCACCCGACCCGCGGGCAGCACTCCCGCGCCTTCGCCGCCTGACCCAACGGACGACCGCCCGCACGAGAAGGAAGGCGATCGCGAGGATGGCGACGACGACCGCGACGCTGATGATGAGCCCCCACCAGCTGAAAAGCGATGCTTCCAAGACTCCTTCTCCTTACGACAGAGCGAACGAGCCGGAGCTCGTGCAGACGAAGGACTTGCAGTCCGTCTGCATGCAGGCTACTGCTCCTGTGACCCCGGCATTCGCCGTGGCACCGGAACCGACCTACGGTCGCGGCACTGCCATCGCCACCGAGTCCTGACGCAGCCCCCTTCCGCAGCACCCCTTCCGGAGCACCTGGAGTTCTGCCACCATGAGCCCCATGACGGCGGACACCCGTAAAAAGGACCCCAAGCCCACGCCGGGCCGGTTGGAGAAGCTCCACGACGCGCTGAAGAGCCCCGGCGGACGGGTCCTCCGCTACCTTCTCGTCCTCGTCATCGTCGGGCTGGCCGTCTACCTGTCGCTCACCGGATGGTTCCAGGTGTGCGAGGTCGTCGACTCCGAGAAGGACGGCATCACACGCACCTGCGCCGGCCCGAATCTGACGAGCGCGGGCGTGCTCGCTGCGGTGATCTTCGTTCTCCTGCTGCTCTGGCCCGACCTCTCGGAGTTCAGCGCGTTCGGCGTCACGCTCAAGAAGCTGGTCGAGAAGGTCGAGGAGAAGGTCACCGAAACTCGCGACAAGACCACCCACATCGACGACACGACCACCGCCACCCGGTCACGCCTGGAAGATCTGCAAGCCGCCGTCACCACCCAGGGCGGGGACATCAGCGAACGACTCTCCCTCATCCAGTCCGACCTGACCTCGCTGAATGCCCGCGAGGCCGAGCGCGACTCGGCACCTCCGTATTCGGAAGCCGTGCCCTTCCCCGCCGACACCGTCGCCCTGCCGCCCGCCCCGCACTGGGACAGCTTCGACCGCGAGAGCCTCATGCGCACGTGCGAAGACCTCTTCGGTCAGGACACCCTCGAGCGCGCCCTGGCGAACCTCGACGAATCGATGGGCGAGCAATGGTGGCCGGCCACCGCCGAGCTGGGGATCGACAGCCGGACCGCCGCGTTCATCGGACTCATCCTGGAACTGCTCCGCTCGTTCCGATCCCGGTGGGAGGGGATCCGCCGCGACCCCTCACACGCACGCCAGGTGGATGCCATCCTCCGCTCCATCGAAGGGCTGCTGCTCGCCATCATCGGCGGAAGATACGTCGACGACGCCTCCATCCGCGTCGCCGCCGCCGCTCTCCTGCTGCTCCACCGGCACGAGCTCTAGTCCCGCTTACGCGCCGATCCCCCGCAGCAACACCGCCACCGTCGCGTCCACCCGTCCATCGCTCAACGGTCGCCCCAGCAGAGCGGCATAGCTGGCCATCGCGATGAACTGATCCGCGATGGCCGCCGCATCCACATCGGCCCGCACGTCTCCGGCTTCGACCGCCCGTGCGACCCGTCCCGCGACCCACTCGCGGATCGGTGCCGCGAGCTTCTCGTTCAACGCCAAGCCGAGTTCGGGATCCGACGCGGTCACCACGATCAACGCGCGAGCCACCGCGACGCCCTCCGGATCCGCCAGCGCGGCACTCATCGCCGAGAACCACGCCCGCAGGTCCGCCCCGAGATCGGCCGTCATCGGGACCGACACCTCGGCACCCGGCAATCCGCCTTCGAGC
The DNA here is from genome assembly GCF_023101205.1 of Microbacterium aurugineum. NCBI lineage: Bacteria > Bacillati > Actinomycetota > Actinomycetes > Micrococcales > Microbacteriaceae > Microbacterium > Microbacterium aurugineum. The sequence goes on from NZ_CP078078.1 coordinate 3,272,343, forward strand.
AGCGCCTCACCGAGGATCGCGGCCTTCGACGGCCACCACCGGTAGATCGTCTGCTTCGAGACCTCCGCAGCCTCCGCGAGCCCCTCGATGGTCACGGCGTCGTAGCCACCCGCGGCGAGCGCGCGCCGCATCGCCTCCAGCACGGATTGGCGGGCTCTTTCACTACGAGGACGAGGCACCCTCCGAGCGTACTCAGGCGTACACTGGAACATAAGTAGACGCACCGTTGCGTAACCCGAACAAGGAGAACGAGCATGGCCCTCACCGCACACTCCACCATCGGCGACTGGATGAACGACCCGACCGGCGGGCCCCTCATCCGCGGACTCTTCGAGAAGACCGGCGCCGATCCCGAGCTCCTCACCCCGGTGCTCGGCCTCCCCCTGCAGCAGCTCGTCGCGATGAGCCAGGGCCAGCTCCCCCAGTCGGTCGTCGACGACCTCGTCCGCGCGGCCAACGGCGGCGAGATCCCCGAAGACGACGCCTCCGAGGGCTGGACCGAGAAGCCCACCGCCGGTCGCTTCGCCGGGAAGACCGTGATCGTCACCGGCGCCGCCTCCGGGATCGGCAAGGCCACCGCCGCGCGCATCGCCCGCGAAGGCGGACGCGTGATCGCCAGCGACATCGCCGCCGAGAAGCTCGACGCCCTCAAGACCGAACTTCCGGACGCCGACATCGTCACGGTCGCGGGCGACCTCACGACGCAGGACGCGATCGACGCCGTCCTCGCTGCCGCCGGCGACCGCATCGACGGTCTCGCCAACGTCGCCGGCATCAACGACGACTTCTCGCCCGCTGGCGAGACCCCCGACGCCGTCTGGGACCGCGTGATCGCGATCAACCTGACCGCTCCGTTCAAGCTCATGCGCGCGGTCATCCCCGTCATGGAGGCGGCCGGTCGCGGCGCGATCCTGAACGTCTCGAGCGAGGCGGGCCTGCGCGGCAACGCCTCGGGCAACGCCTACACGGCCAGCAAACACGGCATCATCGGCGTCACCAAGTCCGCAGCCTTCATGTACGGGCCGAAGGGCATCCGCGTGAACTCCGTGGCCCCGGGCGGCGTCGCGACCGGCATCCCGATGCCCCCGCACATGTCCGAGTACGGCTCCGGCCGGCTCGCCCCGTTCCAGCAGGCCATCCCGACTGTGGCGACGGCCGAGCACCTCGCGGCATCCATCACTTTCCTGCTGTCGGACGATGCCGTGAACATCAACGGCGCGATCCTCGCCTCGGACGGCGGATGGTCGGTGCAGTAAACCGCACCCGCGAGACCGACGCCCCCGCCGACCCGAACGGCGGGGGCGTTTCGCGTCTGGGCTAGGAGGAGCGCCTCGTCGTGAGCACCGCGGCAGTGAGAGCCGTCGCGATCAGACCGAGCAGTCCGACGCTGAGCAGCACGAGGCCGGCGGGCCAGACGGCGAGCATGACGATGTCATACATGTCATCGCCGAGCGAGTTCCACTGCTCGATCGTCCCGGTGTTCGTGAGCGCGATACCGACGATCGTCGCGATCAGCGGGAGTCCCACCGCAACCGTCCACGACCAGCGGCGGATGATCGTCCGCTGCGCTTCCTCCGCCGAGACGGTCGCTGCATCACCCTGTGTCGCTTCCATGCCTGCACCCTATCGGGGGCGGTCAGAGCACGCGCTCGCCGGTGACCTCACGCGGACGATCGCGCTCCACCACCATCCGAACCACCGTCCCGACCACTGCGATCACGAGAGCCACGACCACCGGCAGCCACACCTCCGCGAGCACCATCGGGAACAACTGCACCGAGACCCGTGCCATCTCTGCGACATCACCGTCGAGCACCCGCATCCCGAGCCCGTACTGGATAGCCGTGAACAGCGCGGGCACCAGCCACAGCGACAGCAGCGCCACCACCCACACCACGATCCGCGGCGCCGGCCGCACCCCGCACCAGACGAGTGCAGCGCCGACCACGATCGCCGGGATCCACCGCAGCAGTTCGGGCAGGAACACGAGCGGAAACACCTCGCCGGTGAAAGCCAGGAACCACCGGCCGACCCAGCTCCCGAACGGCACGGCCGCAAGCGCGACACCGAGCGCAGCGACACCGATCGAGCGGCGCGACGTCATCCACACGCCGAGCTGCGCCAGGAGGGCTGCCACGATCACGCCACCTAGAATGCCGGCGAAGTAGAGCATCGCGCGCGAGTCACCCCCACGGCCGAGCCCGAGCCCTCCGGCCAACACGCCGAAGCTCTGCATGATCGCGACCAGATGCACGACCGCGACACCGAGAGCCGCCGGCCAGACTGCGACGTCGCGGCGCCGCGCGACCACGTGCACCGCGATGCCGGCGAACACCCCGCCGAGCAGCACCAGAGAGAAGAGCAGCGTCGCCTGATATTGACTCAGCGGCAGCAGCACGAACGGCATGTCCTCCGGCATCGTCGGCGACGCCCACAGGTTCTGCAACGGCAACGTGCCGGCAATCGCCCACGGCAAGAGGCCCAGCACGGCACCACCGATGCCGAGGAAGAGCGGCAGAGCGCGCGACCGCTCGATCGGATCGGCAGCGACGACGGGCGATTCAGTCATAGAGAAGAACGTGTCACACGCAGGCCGGGCTCCCGGGAAGACACGACCGAGCCCGCCCGGGTGGCGACCGTGCAGTTCAGCCGAAGAGCCCGGAGATCAGACCTGACCCGGACGCCCGTCACGCGCCATCGCCTGCCGATGCGAGGAGAGAGCCGCGCGCACGGCCGAGTAGATCACCAGCCACGAGATGAGGATGCCGCTGAGGAACACGGCCGCCCAGAACAGGATGAAGAGAAGCACGTTTTCACCGAACATGACCCCAGGATGCCCCCGGGGCGCTGCCGGGTCGGTCAGACTCCCCGCATCCGCTCGATAGCCACCCGCACCAGCGCCGCATTGCCGGGCGCCGTGCTGCCGTCGGGAAGGAGGAGCGTGTCTTCCAGCCCGATCCGTGCGGCCAGGCCGAGCTCGACCGCCAGATCGAACACGGGCCAGGTCGACCTCTCCTCACCGTGGAGCAGGATCGGCATGTCAGGTTCCTCCAGCCGGACGTGCGCGATCATCGCCTCGGCATGCGCGCGCACGGTCTCCGCCGGCTCATCCGGCAACTCGATCAGCACCCGCAAGCACTCACCCCGGACGGGCGAACGCTTCCACACCTCGAATCCGGACGCATCCCACAGCCCCGCTTCCACCGCGATGCCACGGCGCAGCAGCGAAGCCGCCACCTCGTCAGCACCGACCTCATGCCAGTTCACGGAGGCATGATCGGGCGCCTCCGTCCAGGACGCGATCGCCGCCAGACGACGTTCGACATCGGGTTCCGCCCACGCCCCGGTCGTGACCCCCACCGGGACACCGGGCCGCGCCGCGCGGACGGCCGAGACCCACCGCGAGACGTCCGGCGCTGCGAGGCTGTCGTTCCCACGCGCGTTCTTCGGGTGCACGTGCACCTCCCGCGCGCCCGCATCCACAGCCCGCGCCGCATCCTCGGCGACAACGCTCGCATCCGCACTCAACCACGGATGCTCGGCCGGATCGCGGGCACCGTTGACACATGCCTGCAGCAGCATCCCTCCTTCGGACTCCTGGCGCGAAGGCGGATCCGAGGGCGCCCCGGTCACCCGATCAGCTCACGTGGGTGGAGATCGTAGATGTGCGCCTCCGGCGAGGGCCCCTCCTCCGTGCGCACGGTGTGCGCGACCTGGCGCGCGACCGCCGCGCTGCGACCGACCTTCACCGCCTCGGCCTCATCTTCGAAGCTGCTGCCCAACGTCTGCGATTCACCCTCGATGCGGTTGAACCAGATGCCGTTGCGGTGGAACGTCTCGATATCGCCGGCGGCCATGCGGAATCCCTTCTCTCGCATTCCTTTCTACGCCAGACCACCGACACCGGCAGAGCCCCTTGACACCCTCTTGACGGGAGCTCGAGGCGGAGGCCGTCAGCGCAGGAGACCGGCTTCCCGAACCGCCGCACCCATCGCCGTGACAGCCTCCGCGAGGATGGGACGTGGCGTCGCGAACACGACTCGCACATGGCTCTCCGCACCGCGACCCAACAGCCGCCCCTCGGTGAGTACGACCCCCGCCCGCTCGCGGAAGAACTCGGCGGGCGGCCCCGGGATCCGCAGGGCAGCGGTATCGATCCAGCCGATGTATGTCGCCTCGGGAATGCGGTACACCGCACCGGGCAGGTGTTCGTCCACCAGCGCCGCGAGCGCATGCCGCGACCCGTCGAGGTACGAGGTCACGTCCGACAGCCATGGCCCACCGTGACGGTATGCGGCGGTCGAGGCCACAACCCCTAGGGTCGACGCACCGTGCTGCACCGCGAAGCCGAACCGTCGATACCGCGCCTGGTCCGCGTCGTTCGAGGTGATCGGCTGCGCCGACTTCAGTCCGGGGATGTTCCACGCCTTCGAGGCGCTCGTCCCCGTGACGGTGTGGGCGGCGGTGGCATCCGAGATCGAGGCATACGGCACGAACGGGGCGCCGTCATAGCGGAGCGGGGCGTGGATCTCGTCCGCGAAGACCCGTCCGCCGTGCCGCTCCACCACCTCCGCGATCGCCTCGAGTTCTTTGCGACCGAGGAGCGCGCCGGTGGGATTGTGCGGATTGCAGAGCACGAGCGTGCGCGCTCCTGTAGCGAAGGCCTCGTCGATGCGCTGCAGGTCGTGCTGCCACCGCCCGTCGACCTCGACACCCGGAATCTCGATGACCGGATGGCCGATCGCCGGAAGATATGTCAGGAACGGCATGTACGCCGGTGTGGGCACGATCACGGGCGACCCCGCGGGCGCATACTCCCGCACCGCGACGCCGAGAGCCGCCATCACGTCCGACACCGGGTGCACGCGCTCCGGGTCGACCGCCCAGCCGTACTCGTCCCGCATCCACGCGGCGGTGGCCTCTCCGAGTTCTGCAGCCTGCGGGGGCGACAGGTAGCCGAGGTTCTCGTCATCGATCGCGCGGTGCAGCGCGTCGGCGATCTCGGGCGCGATCCCGAAGTCCATCTCCGCCACCCACGCGCCGATCCGACCGGGATGCAGGCTCCACTTGCGGCTCTGCGGACGATCGAGGTGCACTCGGGTTCGCGCATCGAACGGATGCGACGGACAGTCGTCAGGCATGGTCTCCTCCCGGGCAGGATCCGACCAATCTACGGACGGCCGCGCGCCGGTGCAGGTCAGATTTCGGTGCGTGACGACGCCCCAGGGGGAGGGGCTCGGGTCTGCAGCGTTCACAACTCCGCAAAATTCAGCCCATTCGGCCCAGAGCAGGGCGGGGAAGACTGCAACGACAGGATTCTTGAGGAGTTGTGAACGCGACGCGCCGCGGCTGCCCCGCTGGTAACGTTCCCTTGATCGGCGACACCACACCTCGGAGGGCAGTGATGAGCGAACGAGCGCGCCGCCCGACCGTCAAGGAAGTCGCGACCCGAGCGGGCGTGAGCCCCATGACCGTGTCGCGCACCCTCTCCGGCGGACTCAACGTGAAGCCCGACGTGCAGCAGCGCGTCATGGAGGCCGTCGCCGAGCTCGGCTACCACCGCAACGAGAACGCCCGCAGCATCCGCCCCGGCCACAGCAGCGGACTCATCGGCGTCGCGATCACGAACATCGCCAACCCGTACTACAGCACCTTCGCGCTGGGCGTCGAGGAGGAAGCCGCACTGACGGGCCGTCGCATCCTCCTCGGGAACACGTCCGAAGACGCCGCACGCGAGGCCGACCTCGTGGGCGACTTCCTCGGCCGCCGGGTCGACGGGCTCATCGTGGTCCCCGCCGGCACCTCGTCCGCGCACCTCGCCCATTCCCAGAGTCAGGGTGTCCCCGTGGTCCTCGCCTCCCGCCGCATCGAGGGGCTCGCTGCCGACAGCGTCGTGCTCGCGGACGACGACGGCGCCCACCGCGGAACCAGCGCACTCATCGAGCACGGCCACACCCGCATCGGCTATCTCGGCAACGCGCTCTCGATCTTCACCGGTGAGCGCCGCTACGCCGGCTTCGTCCGCGCCCTGTCGGAACACGGTCTGACCGTCGACCCGGACATCGTCGCCACGAACCAGCAGACCGTCGACCAGGCCCGCGACGCCACCCGCGCTCTCCTCGACGCCGCGCATCCCCCCACCGCGATCTTCTGCGCCAACAACCGCAACGCGATCGGTGCCTTGAAGGAGATCAGCGCCCAGTTGAACGCCGGATCGCGCCGTGCCACCGACTTCCCGGAGATCGTGAGCTTCGATGACTTCGAGCTCGCCGAGCTCTCGCCGGTGCCGATCAGCGTGATCGACCACGACCCGCGCGAATTGGGCCGAGCCGCCACGCGTCTGCTGCTCGACCGTCTCGACGGGGGGAAGCTCGACGCCGCGACCCGCGAGATCGAGCTGCCGGTCTCACTCCGCGGCGTGCGCTGACGTCACCTGCACGAGACTGTCACTGCGCGGGCTCTGCGCACACCTGTCGGGAGCAGGGACAGGCGTCGGGAGAATCCGGGCAGACGGACCGTGCAGGCGGCAAAGCTCCCGACATTCGTGCAGTGTTGACACCCCTCCACCGCATTGATAACGTTACCAATCATCGACGAGGAGGACCGATGGAGCTGTGTACCGACTTCGGGGGCACCGAGATCAAACTCGCCCTGATCGACGGCAGCCGTGTCGTCGCAGCACGCAGGGTCCGCATCGAAGGAACGAGCGCCGACCTCTCCGTAGCCGCCGCGGAAGCCCACCGTCTCCTCGACGACGCGCACCGCCCCGCGGAGGCCGTCGGCATCGCGGTCCCCGGCGTCGTCGACCCGCACTCCGGACGGATGCTGCACGCCAACGCGAAGTACGACTTCCTCCGCGACTTCGACCTGAGCGCCTGGTCCCTGACCGAGTTCGGGCTCCCCGCCACGGTCGAGAACGACGCCAGGGCCGCCCTCATCGGCGAGACGTCGTCGGGTAGCGCACCCGGAGAACATGACGCGGTGCTCGTCACCCTCGGCACCGGGATCGGCACGGCGGCCATGATCGACGGCACACCTCTGCGTGGACGCACCGGGCACGCCGGCATCCTCGGCGGACACCTCACGGTCGACCTCGACGGGCCCCTCTGTCCCTGCGGCAACGTCGGCTGCGGAGAAGCCCTCGCGAGCACACGCGCCCTCCCGGAGGCCGTCACGATGACCGAGGTCTTCACCACCGACGCGCATGCGGCACTCCGGGCGAGGTTCCTGCACGTGTGGGGCGCGGTCGTCACGTCGCTCGTGCATTCCTACGACCCGGCCGTGGTGATCCTCTCCGGCGGAATCCTCCGTGCAGGAGACGCGGTCCGTGCGCCGATCGAAGCCCACGTCCGCACACACCTCTGGCCCTCGATGACGCCCCCGCGCTTCGTCGTCCCGCCGGAGCCCGAGCTCTCGGTAGCCCGCGGACTCAGCGTCCTGGCCCGTTCGACGACCACCCACACCGCAACACCGCAGGAGGAAAAGTGACCACCCCGATCAGCGACATGCACGAAGGGCACACGACCCGAGGTCGCTACGACACCCAGCCCACCGTGGCCCTGCCGGAGGGCGAGCGCATCCTCCGCGGCGCCGAGGGCTGGGAAGCAGCGGCCGAGCTCGCCGAAGCCTGTGCACGCGTGACCGGCACCGCCCCCGTGCTCCTCGTGGACACGTACCCGGGCGTCGACCTCCCGACCCTGACGGCACAGGTGCGATCCGCCCTGCCGGAGTGGACCGTGCAGGATGTCGAGACCGCCGCTCGCCCGGTCACCGAGGTCGAGCAGCTGATCGCACCGAACCTCACCGATGACCGGGTCTTCGGCGTCATGAGCCACTTCACCCTCGCCGACTTCTACGACGCCGCGCAGCTCGACGCCCTCGCCGCCGGCATCACGCAGACCCCGACCGTCGTGATCGGCTGGGGCGCCGCTCTCCTGGCGCCGCGCCTGGACGGCTCCGCCGCGACGGTGCTCGTCGACATGGCCCGCTGGGAGATCCAGCTGCGCCAGCGCAAGGGTGCCACCAACTGGCGCGCCGACAACGCGGCGGAAGACAACCTGCGCAAGTACAAGCGCGGCTTCTTCGTGGAGTGGCGCGTCGCCGACCGCCACAAGCGCAGCCTCTTCGACACACTCGACTTCGTGCTCGACGGCAACGCGATCGCCCCCGCCGAGCCGCATCCGGATTCTCCCGAGGCGGGCATGATCACGGGCACCGCCTTCCGGCAGGCGCTGAAGGATGCCGCGTCCCGGCCGTTCCGCGTCGTGCCGTTCTTCGACCCCGGCGTCTGGGGTGGGCAGTGGATGAAGAACCTCATCGGACTCGACCCCTCGAAGGACAACTACGCGTGGTGCTTCGACTGCGTCCCCGAGGAGAACTCGCTGCTGCTCGAAGGCGAGGGCGGAGTGGTCGAGATCCCCGCGCTCGACCTGGTGTTCAGCCGCCCGGTCGATCTGCTCGGCGCGAAGACCTTCTCCCGCTTCGGCGCGGAGTTCCCGATCCGCTTCGACTTCCTCGACACGATGGACGGCGGCAACCTCAGCCTGCAGGTGCATCCGCTGACCGACTACATCCAGAACACGTTCGGCATGCACTACACGCAGGACGAGAGCTACTACATGCTCGACGTCGGCGACGACGCCGTGGTCTACCTGGGCACGAAGGAGGGCATCGACCGCGCCGAGATGCTGCAGGACCTGGCCACCGCGCAGGACGGCGAGCACCCCTTCCCGGCGGAGAAGTACGTCAACTCCTTCCCGGCCCGCAAGCACGACCACTTCGCGATCCCGGCGGGCACCATCCACTGCTCGGGCGCGAACTCGATGGTTCTCGAGATCTCGGCGACGCCGTTCATCTTCACCTTCAAGCTCTGGGACTGGGGCCGTGTCGGCCTCGACGGCGTGCCTCGCCCCGTGCACCTCGACCACGGCGCCCGCAACATCCAATGGGACCGCGACACGACGTGGGTCGGCGACAACCTCCTCGACCAGGTCGAGACCATCCGCACCGACGGTGACGTCATCGAGGAGAGCACCGGCCTGCACGAACTGGAGTTCATCGAGGTGCGCCGGCACTGGTTCGAACAGGGCGCCGACCACGACACCGAGGGCACGGTCAACGTGCTCAACCTGGTCGAGGGGGACGAGGTGCGCGTGGTGAGCCCGACCGACGCCTTCGCACCCTTCGTGATCCACTACGCCGAGACGTTCATCGTCCCGGCAGCGGTGGGGGCGTACCGGATCGAACGGACCGAGAACTCGCGCAGCGCCCGCTTCGCGACCGTCAAGGCCTACGTGCGCGGCTCGCGCACGAGTGACAACTGAACACCGCGCACCATGCAGCATCCATCGCCGGGGACTCCCACCACAGGAATCCCTTGCACCGCATCCATCACCTTGGTAGCGTGAATCCAGATTTCTGGTAACGATACCAAACGAACAAGGGAGTTCTGAATGATTTCGCGACGCACGATCGCCGCAGCCGCGGCCGGTCTCCTCCTCGGCACCCTGGCACTCGCCGGGTGCGCCGGCGACTCCGGTTCCGGAGAGGCCGGAGAGGTGACCGGCACGCTCAACTTCTACACCGACAAGGCAGCGTGGAAGCCCGACTTCGAGTCGCTCAACGAGGTCAGCGGCGACGCCGTCGACATCACGCTGAAGACCACCGGGTACTCCGACGCCAACCAGTACGACGCCTTCATCAAGCAGTCGTTCCGCACCGACAAGTCACCCGGCCTGTTCACCTGGCACACCGGTGACTCGCTCAAGCAGCTGGTCGACGAGGGACTGGTCGCCGAGACCACCGACATCTGGTCCCAGGCCGTCGACGAGGGCTGGGTGAGCGAAGACCTGCGCGACAGCTACACCTTCGACGGCAAGCAGTACTGCGTGCCGATGAACATCGCCTACTGGATCATGTTCTACAACAAGGCCGCCTTCGCCGACAACGGCGTCGAGGTGCCCACCACCTGGGACGAGCTGAACACCGCCGCCGAGACGCTGAAGGAGGGCGGGGTCACGCCGTACTACCAGACCAGCGTGCTGTTCACCTTCCAGTGGTTCCAGCACCTGGTCGCCTCCACCGACCCCGATCTGTACGCCGGGCTCACCACGGGCGACGTCAAATACACCGACCCCGAGATCGTCGACATCATGAACGTGTGGCTCGACGAGCAGAAGGCCGGCTGGTTCAGTGACGCGGGGAGCACGACCGACCCCGCGGTCGGCCTCAAGCAGGGCGACTACGCCATGATCAACTTCGGCACGTTCTTCGCGGGCAACCTCGAGGGCGCCGGCATGACCACCGATGACTACGGGATGTTCGCGATCCCGGCCGTCAACGACAGCCTCGACACCACTCCGGTGGCGGTCGAGTCCGGTCCGATCTGCACGGCCGAGAACTCGAAGCAGCGCGACCTCGGTCTCGCCTACGCCGAGTGGTGGATGTCGCCCGATGCCCAGACGGCCTGGAACGATGCGCACGGCGACGTCGCGTTCAACCCGAAGGCCACGGTGTCCGACCCCGCCCTGGCCGAGATCGGGGAGCAGATCGCCGGCGACGGCTATTCGCTCTACGACCGGTTCTTCGAAGCCATGCCCACCGAGATCGTGACCACCGCGATCGAGCAGTTCGGCGCCTTCAACGCCAACCCCGGTGACCCGATGCCGTTCCTGGAGAAGATCCAGGCCACGGCGGACAAGTACTGGGCAGAGCAGGAGTAAGCGAGCGGATGGCGCACCAGAAGACGCCGTACCAGTGGTCCGCCCGGGGCTTCGTCGCCCCGGGCGTGATCCTGGTCGCAGTCCTGCTCTACCTCCCGCTGCTGTGGACGGTGTTCCTCAGCTTCACGAAGTACAACGGGCTCGGCAGCCCGACCTGGATCGGCCTCGACAACTACGTCGAGATATTCACCGACGGCGACTTCGTGGGCTCGGCCCTGAACACCGTGCTCTGGGTGATCGGCACCCTGATCATCCCGGTCGGCATCGGTCTCGCGATCGCTCTGCTCACCTGGAACCTCGGCGGCGGCATCTGGCTGCGCCTCCCCTTCCTCATCCCCTACGCCCTCTCCGGCATCGGCGTCGGCGTGGTGTGGTCGTTCATCCTCTCCTCGGGCGGCGCGCTCGACCAGGCGCTCGCTGCGTTCGGCATCACGGACCCGCCCCGATGGCTGCTGGATGCTCCGCTCAACACGATCGTCATGATCATCGCCTCCTCGTGGCAGGGCGTCGGCGTGAACGCGCTGCTGTTCACCATCGGACTGCAGGCGATCCCGAAGGAACCGCTCGAGGCCGCACGCATCGACGGTGCCGGCGGCCCGCGCCTGTTCACCAGCATCCTGTGGCCGATGCTGCGTCCGCTCACGGCGGTGGTCGTCGGACTCTCGATCGTCGCGAGCCTGAAGACCTTCGACATCGTGTGGGGCATGACCAAGGGCGGACCGGGCACGGTCTCGGAGACCCTGGCGCTGACCATGTACAAGGAGACCTTCGTGAACAGCGACTACGGACTCGGCTCCGCGATCGCCGTGTTCCTGACGGTCATCACCCTGATCGCCTCGGTGCTGTACCTGCGTCAGCAGCTCTCCCCGAAGAAGGAGATGTGATGTCGAAGATCATCAGAACGGCCGTGCTCGTCCTCCTCGGGATCGTGTGGCTGCTGCCGGCATACCTCCTCGTGGTCAACGCGATGAAGGACCCGCTGACCTTCACGTCGAAGGAGTCGTGGATCCCGACCGACTTCCACCTGTTCGAGAACTTCGGCCAGGCGCTGGAGCTCTCGGGCATCGGCGACAGCATCGTGAGCACCCTCATCTACTCGATCGTCTCGCCGACCATCGCGGTGCTCGTCGGTGCCGCCGCCGGGTTCGCGATCGTGGCCCTGCGGCTCAAGCGCGGCTTCCTCTGGTTCGTCGTGATCTTCGGCGGAACCGTGTTCCCGCTGCAGATGGTGCTGCTGCCGCTGTTCGACGCGTACTCCCGCACCGGCCTGTTCGACACCCGCCTGGGGATGATCATGATCTACACCGTGATCTCGATCCCGTTCTCGGCATTCGTGATGCGCAACTTCTTCACCGGCGTCGCGCACAACGTGTTCGAGGCCGCGGTGCTCGACGGTGCCACCACCTGGCGCATCTTCACGCGCATGTACCTGCCGATGGCGTCGAGCGCCCTCGTGGCGATCTTCATCCTGCAGGCGACCTTCGTGTGGAACGACCTGCTGCTCGGCCTCACGCTCAGCCAGTCCGACGACATCCGCCCCATCATCACGACCCTGTCCGGCATGCAGAGCACCTACGGCGGTGCGCAGATGTCGGTCGTGCTCGCCGCGGCCGTGCTCGTCTCGCTCCCCACCGTGGTGCTGTTCCTGTGCACGCAGCGCTTCTTCGCCAAGGGCCTCGCACTCGGGCAGTACTGACCCCACACGCTTCCCGCCCCTCGAAAGGCATCATGCATCCCCTCATCCCCACCGTCGATGACCTCGCCGCCGATGCGGTGACCCACCACTTCGACGACATGATCGCGCCGACCGGCCTCACCAACATGCTCGGCACGGTGCGCGTGGACCACGATCTGACCGCGGTGAGCGCCGTGCAGTTCCCACCCGTGTCGCAGGGACTCACCCAGACGGCGGTGCTGTTCGTAGACGGCCGACTGTTCGCCTCTTACGGAGCACCCGTCACGCACGAGTGGCGTCCGGACAGGGTGGTGCGGCGGGCGACCGTCGGCGACCTGGAGGTCGAGACCACCACCGTGTGCGTGCCGGGGAGGACGGCGGTCGCGATCGACATCGTCGTACACAACACCGGGGCGATGGACAGGGTGGTGCGACTCGGACTCTCGGCCGCCGCTCGGGCGACCCGCTCGGACACCGCCTGGCTCGACGCCGAGTCCCCCTCGGAGCGCGACACCGCGACCGTCGACGGCGAGCGCCTCACGTTCTCCTCGGCGGATGGCACGGCGTGGAGCGTGCAGGGGATCGTGGGCGGATCCGCCGCCCTGAGCGGTGTCGCCGAGCTGCCGGACGCCTTCGACGCCGGCATCGGAGGCAACGGCCGCGGCGGAGAGCTCACGACGTCGCTCGCCGTGCCGGCCAGAGGAAGCAGCCGCACCGGATACGTGCAGGCGATCGGGACCTCCGTGGCCGACGCCACCCGCACCTTCGACCTCGTCACGGCCGACGTCCCCGGTGCGGTGACCGATGCCGAGGAGTTCTGGAATCGCCAGCTGCACGCCGCTTTCGACCCCGACGACGCAGAGTTCTCCGGCGCGCTGCCCGTGCTCGAGACGACCTCCGCTCCGCTGCGGCGCCTGTACTGGTGGGCCGCTCTGGGCGTGATCTGGTTCCGCCGGGACTTCGCGGGCAACGTGCTCGGGCGCTCGTACGACACCCTGATGCCCAACTACTGGGGCACCACCACGTTCATCTGGGACTACAGCCTGAGCTCCGTGAGCCACGCGCTGCTCGACCCGGGCGAGATGCGCTCCCAGCTGCGGCACTGGATCTCCCTCGACATCCACTCGCACTTCGGCACCTCGTCCCTCACCGGCGGACCGGTCGGCCGGTGGTACTCCGTCAACGACTACGCGATGACGCGGCTCGTGCACGACTATGTGCGCTTCACCGGGGACACGGCGTTCCTCGACGAGGTCGTCGGCGGCCAGACCGTCGCCGATTCCGTCCGGGAATGGGCGACCGCCTGGAAGGACCTGCGCCGAGGGACGCCCCTGGCCGACTACGGAGAGATCGACAACCGCTCGAGTGCGTGAGTTCATACACGCACGAGGTCGCGAGCCTCAACGCCGCGAACGTGTGGAGCATGCGCACGGCGGCCTCGCTCGCCGAGCTCCAGGGCGACAGCGCCTCCGCGGCCGACCTGCGCGCCGAGGCCGAGGCCCTGCTGCCCGCAGTGATCGCGCGCTACGTCCCCGGCGAGGGCATCTTCACCGCCGGACAGCCCGACGGCACGCAGCTCCCGGTCCGGCACTGCTACGACTTCAGCGTGGTCGGGACCACGATCGCCGACGACCTGACCCCCGGTGTGCGCGACGACATGGTCTCGTTCTTCCAGCGCGAGCTGCAGACCGACAACTGGATGCGCGCCCTCTCCCCGTGGGATGCCGATGCCAGCTACAGTCCGCGCCCCGACCACCAGTGGAACGGCGCCTACCCCGCCTGGCCTGCGGATGCCGGTCGCGCGCTCGCCGCCCTCGGTGCCCCCGAGGTGCTCACCTCCTGGGTCGAGGGCTTGTCGCGCACCGCGAACCAGGGCCCGATGGGGCAGGCGCACTTCGTCGAAGAGGCCGTGCCCGGGATCAACGGCGGCGCCCGCAAAGCCCCGCCGCAGCTGCCGTACATCATCGACTGGTCGTGCTCCTCGTCCGGCGCCTGGATCGAGCTCGTGATCGAGGCCCTGTTCGGCGTCTCGGTCGCCGCGGACGGGACGGTGCGCGCCGCGGGCTGCGTCGCCGCGCTCGACCCGCAGGCGGTGCTGCGCGGGTTGCGCGTCGGCGAGCGCCACTACGACATCCACGCCTCCGGAGGTATCACCGAGACCGCGGGCTGAGCCCCGACCACCACGCAGTACCCACACGAACACGAAGGAGTGATCGAGATGAGAAGACGCATGATCGCGGCCGGCCTGGCCGTCGCCTCCCTGTGCGCGGGGGCCCTGTTCGCCGCTCCGGCGAGCGCGGCCGTCCCCGCCGGCGGAGGGCACGGCAACGGGCAGCACGGACACGGCAACGGGAACGGGAACGGGCAGTGTTCGCTGGTCGACAAGACGCTCACGGCGACGGCGAGCGTGAACCAGGATCTGACCGAGACGTTCACGACCTACGGGAACACCGGTGGGGAGTGGACCGGCGGTGACAGCACCTACTCGCTGCCCCTCGGCAAGGGGAAGACCGGCTGGTTCTTCTCGGACACCTTCCTCGGCACGGTGAACCCCGACGGATCACGCCCCACCGACTCGCCCTTCGTGAACAACTCCGTCGTGGTGCAGGACCGCCGCGGCGACCTCACGACCATCACGGGCGGCACGCCGGAGGATCCGGCCGGCATCATCCCGCCCGAGCCCGACGGCAAGTGGTACTGGATCGGCGACCCGACGCCCGGCCGTCACGGCACCGTGCAGGTTCCGCTGCTGCAGTTCGCGCGCACCGGCACCGGCCAATGGGACTTCGCGTGGACCGCGAACCGGCTCGCGACGCTCGACGGGCGGACGCTGCAGCTCGACAGCATCGTGGACCTGCCTTCTGCGACCGGCATCAACTGGGGATCGTGGACGCTCGAGGAACGCGGCACGACCTACGTCTACGGCATCGCCGACCCCGGCGGGGTGCGCTCGGCCTACGTCGCCAAGGTGCAGGGCGGAGACGGCCTCACGGGCACGTGGACCTACTGGAACGGCACGACCTGGTCGGCGTCCGAGGCCGATGCCGTGCCCGTGGTGCCGTATGTGGCGAACGAGTTCAGCGTGGCGCCGTTCCGCGACGGCTACCTGCTCGTCACGCAGGACACCTCCGAGCTGTTCAGCACCCGCATCGTCGCACGCACCTCGTGCTCGCCGACCGGACCGTTCACCGATCCGGTCGAGCTGTACCGCACCCCGGAGACCGGCGCGCTCGGCAGCTACGCAGACCCCGACGTGTTCACCTACAACGCGCACGAGCACCCGAACCTGCGACACGGCAACCGCATCCTCGTGTCGTACAACGTGAACACCTTCGACAACGTCGGCGACGTGTACGACGACGCCTCGATCTACCGTCCGCGGTTCATCGACGTGCAGCTGAAGGTCACCGGATGACCGATGACCTTCCGGTGCTCCGGGGGCTGCTCGCCTCCGGAGCACCGCTCACCTGGGTGTTCACGGGCGATTCGATCACGCACGGCCTCATCCACACCCGCGGCGCCCGCAACTACGTCGACCACCTGCACGAGCTGATCCGCGGTGATGCCGGTCGGGTGCAGGACACGGTGGTCAACACGGCGATCACGGGATGGCGGGCCGACCTGATCCTCGGCGACTTCGCGCGCCGCGTGACGCACTGGCGGCCCGACGTCGTCACGCTCATGATCGGCACGAACGACTGCACCACACAATGGCTCGACCCCGTGATCGAGGTGACGGCGTTCGCGGCCTCGATCACGGAGGTCGTCCGGCGCGCCCGGGACGACGGCGGGATCCCCGTGCTGCAGACCCCGCCGACCGTGGACCTGCATCACGCGCCCGACCGCGCCCGCATCGGCGAGTTCGCGCAGGCGGTCCGTGAAGTGGCCGCGCGCGAAGGGGTGATCCTGGTCGACCAGCACGCCGCGTTCACCGCCTTCTCCGAGGGGACCGGCCCCGGCAACGACGACATGGCGTGGGGGCTGCTCGACGACGCGTTCCACCCGAACGCAGCCGGACACGCACTCCTGGCGCTCGGGTGGGCCGATGCCCTCGGGTTCGACGCCGTGTCCTCCCCCGTCCGCACGGACCTCGCCGCACGCGTGGCCGTGGCCCGGCATCCGCAGTGGCCGCCCGCGTGACGGTCTCCGCGCGGCCGCGTGCATAACTCCTCAAAAACGTGCGTGTTCGACGCCGGGTGGCCGACTTCAGACCGAAACGACCCCGTCTTTGAGGAGTTGTTCACGGCGACAGGCGTTCACAACTCAGGAAGAGCGCAGTCCTCCTGCCCGGATCGACCCCCGCGGGCTGAATCGGCGACTTCTCCTGAGTTGTGAACCGCGGCATCGGGCGACCGCTGCAAAGCCGTTCAGGTGTTAGGTTTTGAGTCGGGTATCGAGGCGGGAGCGCAGCGGTGGACACAGGCGACACGGAGCAGCGGGGAACCGCGGCGGAGCAGCGCAAAGGCTACGCGAAGGGCCAGGCGCGGCGGCAGGCGATCGTCGACGAAGCGCTGGAGTTGTTCTCGCGCACCGGGTATCGAAACAGCTCGATGCGTGAGATCGCCCGGCGGGTCGGGCTCACGCAGTCCGGACTGATGCACCACTTCGCCGACAAGGAGGAACTCTTCGCCGAGGTGCTGCACCAACGCGACGAGACCGTCCGCGGAGCCGCAGGAGAGCCCGCCGAGCACACGCTCATCGATCAGGCCGGCAAGGTCGTCGCGCACAACCAGTCATCCCGCGGCCTCGCATCGTTGTATGCGATCGTGTCGGCGGAGGCCTCCGACCCGGAGCACCCCCTGCACGACGAGTTCGTCGACCGCTACCGCTCCGCGGCCGACCGGGCGGGGGACCTCCTCCGCCGGGCGCAGGAGGCGGGCGAAGTGCGCACCGACCTCGACCCGGACCTCGCGGGGCGGCTGATCAGTGCGGTGATGGACGGGATCCAGCTGCAGTGGCTGCTCGACGAGTCCGTCGACATGGTGCCGCTCTTCGAGGAGTTCGTGCGCGGATACTTCCTCCCGTCGGATGCGCCGGAGGAATCGCCCGCCGCGGAGGCGTGACCGGGATCAGCCCACCTCGATCGTGAGGCGCACCTCGCCGGCCTCCTGCGCCTCCCAGGTCGCGCGCGGAATCAACACTCCACCCCGCCGGTATCGTCGCGGCACAGGGGTCGTGTCGACGGGGCGTCCGTCGAGCAGCACGCGCCGCACACCGTGCCCTTCCCCCGTGACCCGGTAGGTCGCGATGACGTCTCTGCCTCCGCACCGTATCTGCGCCGAGGAGCCGTCGAACACCCCGGGGAGCACGGGGTCGACCTGGAGCCCGTGCACGGTCCACCGGCATCCGAGCACCTCTTCGACCAGGATCCGCAGGATGAGTCCCGGCCCGGACGAATACACGCGCCACCCTCCCTCGAACGAGAACTCCGGATCGAAGAGACGGTCCGGGTGCTCCTGCGCCTCATAGCGGTCGACGAACCCCGCATCGGAGGACGAGTAGTAGCAATCCGACTGCCGCGCCGCGGCTCCGGGCACAGCCGATCGCACCCCCTGCGGTATCAGCAGCTGCAACGCCTTCCACGCCCGCTCCGCCAAGCCGAGTCGCAGCAGCGCCTGCACCCACCGGGTGTGGGCATGCGAGTACATGAGCCCGATCTCGCGCCCCCAGAACGATGCCGCCTCAGCCCGCAGGAACGTCCGCGTGACCCCACCGTGATAGGGAAGGGGCCGGTCGAACAGGTAGATGCCGGTGGGGCCGTCGAGGTGCCGGTCGACGAGGGCGAGGTGGTGCGAGGCCTCTTCGGGGGTGAGCAGCTCGTCGCCGATCGCGTGGATCACCTGCAGGGATCCGTGCCCGATGTGCGTCCGGTCGTCCGCGGGATGCACGAGCGGCTCGAGTCCGTCCGAGGTGATGATCGAGTACCCGCACAGCTCCCCGTCCACGAGGAGGCGCTCGCGGAACGCGCTGCGCGTGCCGGCCGCGAGCGACGCCATCCGGTCGGCCAGGTCAGGGGCTGCATCGGCGAGACGGGGCCCGAGCGTCTCGAGCGCCTTGATCTCCAGCTCGGTCGTCCAGGTCGAGCACAGCGAGGCCGCGAGGGCGGGGCTGGCCGGCTGAAGGGCGTCGTTCCAGTCTCCGTGCCCATAGGCAGGCAGTCGCGGGTCGGCGCTGCGGCGCGATGCCAGTCGGCCGAACGCCGCCTCCACGTGTTCGAGGATCGATGAGGGCGGCGACAGTTCGTCCGTCCCGACGGACGACACCCGCTCGTGCAGGATGCCGTCGTCCCCCGTCGCCTCCAGGTACTCCCCCAGCGCCAGGAGCGGCCAATAGATCACGTCGCCGTGGCTGTCCCGATGGCCGGGTGCACGATGGTCACGGAGGTACTGGAACCACTGGGGCCAGTCGCCGTCGGTCTGCTGCGCGGAGAACACCGTGAGCAGCACGTCGCGCAGCACTGCCGGACTGTCGGTGGCCAGGAGCAGTCCCACCGGTCCCTGACTGACGTCACGGGTACCCCATGCGCCGCCCGTGAACTGCTCGAGCCCTCGCGGCGCCTGGTAGTGAATGGCCGCGTCCGCGACGAACGACGGCAGGATGCGGTTCAGGCGGCGGATGCTCTCGTCATCGCCGTGAAGCTCGGGAGCACGCCACAGCGCCTCACGCTCACCCGCGTCCGCCTGATCGACGAGCACGATGCGGTGCCGGAACACCGTCCCCGCCGGATGGACCCTCGCCCGCCACCGGTCGTCACGGCTGCGGCCGTCGGCGAACAGCGAGCCGTCCTCTCCGGAGGCCGTGACCGCATCGGCATGGGCCGATACGAGGAGCTCGATGGGCGGGCCTTCGACGACCTCCACCTCGACGATCAGCTCCCGCAGGGTCAGTGTGCTGACCACCTCGATGTGCCGTCCATCCCACCGATAGACCCAGCGGGCCCGGGGGCCGTCGACGATCCACGCGCTCGGGGTGCCGAGCATCAGCCACGGGCCGGTGGTTCCGCGGACGAAGAGCCGCAGCCCATCGGCGCGCTTGAGCCCGACGGCGCTGCGCCGCACCGAGAGGAGCGGCGCAGCGCTGGCATGCCCGATCGTGAGCTGCGAGGCGAAGACACCGTTCATCCACGCCGTGGAGGCGACCGTGAGATCAGCGGGATGCGGGCCCGCCGACACCCGCGAGATGTGACCGTGCGGACGCATGACGGCACGCTCCTTCGCGCCGGACACGACGTGGCGGCCGCTCGCCCAGTACGCCCAGGCGCCGTCCGGCCCGTCTTCCACCCCCTCGGCGTCCGCGCCGCCCACCGCGAGGAAGTCCTCCTCGGACAGGTCCTCGACGATCGCCGTGCGCACCGGGCTGAAGAGCGTCGGCACGACGGCGGCGAGGGGTCCGAGCTGCGGCGGCTCCGTGCGCCACGGCGCTCCTCCATCGATCGCGTCCACGAACGCCAGGTCACTCGCGTCCGTCCGGCCGGGATGGTCGTCCACGACCACGACGGGAAACCTCAACGCACGGGTCTCGCCGCACGCCAGCGTCCGAGTCTCCGTCTGCAGGCCCAGCAACGTGTGCTCGCCCTGCAGGCGGCGGGACGGAAGGTCCCGCGAGAGATCGAGTCCTCCGTCAGGGAACGCCAGCTGTCGGGCATCCGTGCACCACCCCACCACCCGCTCGGTGCTCCCCACGGCCATCCACGGATTCCTCGGTCCCGGCATGCTCTGCCGGACGGCGAGCCACGCGACCTCCGGCTCGCCGAGCGGCTGGACATCGAGGTAGTCCGACACGTAGAACTCGTTCTCACGCAGGCTCTCGGCCGCGGTCAATGCCGGATCGATCAGGTGCACGACGTCCAGCGCGACCGGCTCGGACCCGGCGTTGCGGAGGTGGACGCTCCAGCCGGCGACACCGTCTGCGGGGTGCTCCCACCACACCTGCCACTCCACTCCGCGGGTCGTCCCCGAGACCAGCGCCGAGCCGTCACCGCGAGCGACCCGGCCCTCGCACGCGGGACCGGTGAGCGGATGCGCGTGCACCCCCTCCGCGCTGCGGAACCGGAGCCAGACCTGGTGCGGCCCCGGTTCGAGCTCGCTGGCCGGATACTGCAGCAGACTGAGGGGCCCGGCCTGCAGAGAGCCCAGGGCTCCTGCCGACGTGAACTGCGCTCGGATGACGGGGAGGGAGTAGTGCACTTTCCTTCAATCTCTCTGGGGTGTGGGCGGTGCGGCGACGATCACTTGATGCCGCTGGTGGCGATGCCCTCGATGATGAATCGCTGGAAGAAGAGGAAGACGACCAGGACCGGCAGCACGACGACCGTCGCGCCCGCGAGCAGCAGGCCGAAGTCCGTCGCGTTCTGCCCCGTCGACACCAGCGACAGCGCGACCGGCAGCGTGTAGGTCTTCTCACTGCTGGCGACGACGAGCGGCCAGAGGAAGTTGTTCCAGGAGCCGAGGAAGGTGAGGGTCGCGAGCGTGGCGATGGCGGGGCCCGCCAGGGGCAGGTACACACGGAAGAAGATCCGGAACTCCCCCGCGCCATCGAGTCGCGCCGCCTCCAGGAGGTCGCGCGGAGTGCCCAGGAAGAACTGTCGCATCAGGAACACCCCGAACGCGCCGGCGAGGAACGGGATGAACAACGCCGTCAGCGTGTCGGCGAGTCCGAGATTGACCACGAGGACGAACTGCGGGATGAACACGACCAGCCCCGGGATCATCAACGTGCCGAGCACCGCGATGAAGATCGCCTTCTTGCCCGGGAAGTCCAGCATCGCCAGTGCGTACCCGAGCATCGAACAGAAGAGGATGTTGCCCGTGGTGACGACGACGGCCACGGTCGCCGAGTTGAAGAAGAACCGTCCGAAGTCGAGCCGCTCGAATAGTCGCACGAAGTTGTCGAACGTCGGGTTCGCCGGCCACCAGGTCGGCGGCGACGCGAGGAGCTCGCCCTGAGTCTTGAACGCGCCGAGCACCATCCAGAGGAACGGCATCACGACGATCACGAAAGCGAGGATCACCGCGATGTAGATCCACACCCGGTTCCGGGATGCGCGCATCAGCTCTTCTCTCTACTCACACGGAACTGGATGAAAGTGACGACGATGACGACGATGAACGTGATGTACGCCATCGCGCCCGCGAGCCCGAAGTTGCCGAATCCGAACTGCCGGTAGGTGTACAGCGACACGGAGAGGGTGCTGTTGAGCGGACCGCCGTCGGTCATGACGAACGGTTCCTCGAAGAACTGCAGGTATCCGATCGTGGTGGTGACGACGACGAACAGCATCGTCGGCCGCAGCGTCGGCAACGTGATGTGCCAGAAGCGCTTCCATGCACCGGCGCCGTCGAGGGAGCCTGCCTCCAGGAGCGACGGCGGCACAGCCTGCAGGCCCGCGAGGAAGATGATCATCCCGGTGCCGAAGTTCCGCCACACAGCCATGACGATCAGCGAGGCCAGCGCGGTGCGCTGGTCTCCGAGCCAGTGCGGCCCGTCGATCCCCACCCATCCGAGCACGGTGTTGATGAGACCGTTGTCCGGCTGATAGAGGAACTTCCACACCACCGCGACCGCCACGATGCTGGTGATCACGGGTGTGTAGAAGCCCACCCGGAAGAAGTTGCGGAAGCGCTTGATGCCCTTGTCGAGCACGACGGCCGCGAGCAGCGCCACCGCTATCGTCAGCGGGACCCCGACCGCCACGAACACGGCGGTGTTGGTGGCGGCGCGCAGGAACAGCGGGTCTCCGAGAGCCTTGGCGTAGTTGTCCAGGCCGACGAAGCCGACGTTGAACGGAGTCTTGATGTCGGTCACCCGAGTATCGGTGAAGCTCATGAACATCGACTGGAACACGGGCCAGACGGTGAAGACCCCGAACAGGAGGCAGAAGGGGAGGGCGAGGATCAGGCCCGCCCGTGCCTCGCTCGAGCGGAAGCTCCTGCTTCGACCCGAGCGAGGCTGCCGAGCGGCGACGGTCATTCGCCGCCGAACCCGATCGATGTGGCCTCCTGCTGCACGGCTCGGAGCGCCTCCGCCGGATCCGACCCGGTCTTGGTGACGGCCTCCACCTGCGCGTCGAGGCTCGTCGCGATCTGCTCCCACGTCGTGATCGACGGCGGTGCCTTCGCGGTCTCGAGCTGCGTCCCGAAGACGGCGAGCTTCTCATCCGACTTCAATGCATCGGTCGTCCATGCCCCCTTGACGGAAGGCAGGTCGCCGACGATGTCGAACCACGAGGCCTGGGTCTCCTCCTCGGTGAGGAACTGCACGAGCTTCCACGCGGCATCCCGGTTCTTCGTGTTCGAGAACACGCCGAGGTTCGAGCCGCCGACGAACGAGGCCTCCTTCTCGGCAGAGGGCATCACCGCGACGCCGTATTTGTCGGCGAATCCCTCGCCGCCCAGCGCTTCGACGCTGCCGATCATCCAGGGACCGGAGATGAACATCGGCACACGGCCATCGACGAAGTCCGCCTCCGTCGTGCCCTCGGTGGGGGCGCTGTCGGCGAGACCGTCGGTGAAGAACGACTGGTAATAGGACAACGCGTCCGCGTTCTCCGGAGAGTCGAACGTGAACTCGGTCAGGGCGTCGTTCGTGATGTCGCCGCCCGCCTGCCACATGAACGGGAGCAGCGTCTGCCAGGAACCGGTTCCGCCGGGCTGCAGGCTGATGCCCCAGTCCACTCCCGGCTGCGTCTTCATTGCGGCCGCCATGTCGTGCAGTCCGTCCCAGTCCGTCGGCGGCTCGGTGATGCCGGCGGCCTCGGCGATGTCAGTGCGGTAGAACACGACGCGGGTCTCGACGTACCACGGCACGCCGTAGGAGACGCCGTCCACCAGGTTCGTGGCGTTCGCGCCCTCGAAGAAGACGCTGTCGTCGATCTGCGCGGGCACCGGGTCGAGCGCGTTCAGGCCGGCGAACTCACCCATCCAGGTCGTGCCCACCTGAGCCACGTCCGGTGTGGTGCCTGACGCGATCGCGGCGATGAACTTGTCGTGCGCAGAACCCCAGGGCACCGCGGTGACCTCGACGTCGACGTCGGGGTTCTGTTCCTCGAAGGTCTTCGTCAGCTCGTCGAGGTTCTCCCCCTCGGCTCCCATGGCCCAGACGGTGAGGCTGCCGGTGGCCGGTCCGTCGGAGATGTCCTCCGCTCCTCCGCCCTCCGCGGGCCCGGCATCCGCCCTCCCGCAGGCCGTCAATGTCGCCAGTGTCACGCCGACGAGCGCGAACGCCGCCAGTCTCTTGTTGATTCTCATGTGATCGCCTTCCGATCTGATGGGGTCTTGCTTCTTGTCGACGCCTGGCGGACGCTGCTCAGGCGCGTCCGGCACCGAACCTCTCGATACCGATGACCGGGCGGAGCCGGTTTTCGACGGCCCGCGTCGCGAAGCCTCGACGGACGACGCCGTCACAGAGCACGTTGCCGATCGCGCCCATCACCATCGCCTGATCGAGCGAGAGGTGACGACGGGAGACCGTGCCCGATCGCACGGCGACGGCGTCGAAGAAGCCGCCGCGCCCGTACGCGTCGAAGTCCCGCTGGATGTTCGCGAGGTTCGTGAACGCCTCCGCCGGCTCGTGCATCATCGCGAGGAACGCGGCGTGCGGGGTGACCACGCCGTCTCCGTAGGTCGGTGTCGGGTTCGTCGCCGGCCGACAGTCGCCGAAGCCGGGGTCGAAATTCGTTCCCTCCTGGTCGGACAGGTAACCGTCGGGGTTGAGTCCGAGCGCGTCGACGCCGTACTCGCGGTACCCGCCTGCCGGGTTGCTCGACGGGCTGAACCCCCAATAGCCGTAGCCGGCCTCGTCGAGACCGTGCTCGCGCTGCGCCCGCACGTGCAGCGGGTGATTGCGCCCCCAGCTCCCGGGCGCCCACCGGGCCTCCGGCACGAACACGTCGGGCATGAGCTCCTCGAACATGCTGCCGCCCCAGCCCGGCACGATGCGCATCCCGCGGTAGGTGTACGCGCCTTCGTAGACGTCGAGACCGAAGTAGGTGCGACTCTCACCCACGGGCTGCATCTCGTGCCACGACCAGTCACAGGAGGCCGGGAAGGTGCGCCAGGACGCGTAGTACTGCTTTCCGGGGATCTGTCCCGTGATGATCCCGAGATAGGTGGTGATGCGCGTCTCGGACACCACGGTGTCGTAGTGGTGCGTGGTCAGCCACACCGGTTCGCCGCCGACGTGCGTGCCCCGGTAGACGCCGCCCGGCCGGTCGTGGTCGAAGGGGAAGAAGCCGCCGTGGATGAGTCCGCCCTCGCGCACCAGGTGCTCGGGGTCGCTGTTGTCGTTGTAGAACGCGTCCCACCGCATCCGGTCGAAGGCCTTGGACGCCCAGTGCGCCGCGCCCCGATCCGCGTTCTTCACCGTGAGCAGCGCGGCACCCAGCCATCCGTTGTCGACGCTGGAGCAGAAAGGATGGATGACATCGCCCGAATCGGGCCACGTGCGCAGCGCCTTGCCCGTGGCTTCGTCATACCAGTTGTAGTACATGCCGCTCGGGGCGTGATGCTCCATGCGGTCGAGGGTCTTCAGGGTGCGGATGAGACGCCCGGTCGCTTCGCCCCGTGAGATGAGGCCGAGTTCTCGGGCGACGAGCGTCGACCACAGATAGCCACCGATGTTCGTCGGAGACGTGTAGCCGGAGCGCTCCCCGACGCTGAGCCCCTCGGTGATGTTGTCGGCGGGGAGGCCGGTGCGCGGGTCGGTCATCGCGACGAGGCTCCGCCAGGTGTCGGCCGCCCACCCCCGCACCTGGCGCGTGTCGAATCGGCGCGTCTGCGCGTTCAGGCCGCCGCGAAGAAGAGCGGGCGCCGCGACCGGCGACTCGACGGGTGCGGCAGCAGCCGGGAGCGCAGGGGTCATCGCGACGGTCGCCAGCGAGGCCGCCCCGGCCACGAGAAAGGTGCGCCGGTCGAAGGCTCGACGGTCGTTCATGTGCTCTGCTCCGTTCCACAGGACAGCTCTGCCCCGCTCAGGCGACGCCTCGCTGCGCCGTGCACCGACGATAGCGCAGAAAACCGTTCATGTGAACGGTTTTCTCTCGACAACCCCCCATTCCAGGGGATCCGTCGACCCGTGGCGGGATCGCGCGTCGGTCCGCACGAACCTGGCCGCGCGTGGCCAGGCACGTGGCCGTGGCCCGGCTTCACGCAGCCGCGTTCACAACTCCTCAAAAACGTGCGTGTTCGACGCCGGATGGCCGTCTGCGGACCGAAACGACCCCGCATTTGAGGAGTTGTTCACCGCGACAGCCGTTCACAACTCAGGAAGAGCGTCGTCCGAGCGGCGCATCGCCGCGGCGGTCGCAGCGGGCGCAGCGGAGTCGTCCTGATCCGTGCCCTCCCGAGCGACACGCCTCGATCACTGCGGGGCAGGGCGTCCTCGCGTGAGGTGCTGGATGGCCATCTCGGCGATGGGAGTCATCGCGGATGCGTCGGAGCCCTCGGGAGTCACGAAACGGAGCCAGTCGAGTCCGACGCGTACATCCAGCACCGGCCGGCCGTAGAAGTCGACGCCGGAGAGCGCAGCATCCGCACCCGCAACGGTGACAGGGGTCTCACCATCGAGCGTCTCGAACGCCCACGCACCCGAAGGGAGGGTTGTGAACGAGAGCAACGTGGCGTCGTTGTAGACGTCCTGCCCTTCGGCGTACATGCAGTAGCGGCCCCCGCCGTTCACGTAGTACACCTCAGCGGGAACGCCCCACCCTCCCAGCCGGGTGTGATCGACGATCTCGACAGGCGTGCCCAGCTGCTCAGTCAGCTCTTCTGCGGTGAGAAGGCTCTCACACGCCAATCCGGCGACCTCACTCGCCCCTTACTCGACGTCGCGGAGTGTTCCGGAGGCCGATGCCAGCAGCCCCGCCATCGCGGTCCGCACACGGTCGGCGTCGCTCTCGACGAGCCCCGATGCTCGGAGCATCCCCGTCATCAGCACGTCACCGTCGCGGAGGCTGACCTGGCAGTGGCCGTCACCACACCAGACGTCTTCGCGCTCAGGAAACCGCCCCCCTCGCGTGACGACGCCGTCGACGATGACCTGCGCATTCGGAACGATCACGATCTCCCAGACGAGATCCATGCTCCCCTCGGCGCCGGAGCTCACCGGGTCCCCGGCTGAGCACCCGATGCCGCCCGCCCGCTGCATCATGAACTGTGGGGGTCCGGGATACCAGTTCGGCGCGTTGACCTGCAGCAGCGCGTCCTTCTCCCCTTCGACCGAGGCACCCAGCAGGGAGATCACGACGCCGGACACATCGTCGCACGTCACATCGAACGCGGCTTCGGGAGCGACGATCGGCTCCTGGGTGGGCGTCGGCGTCGGCGCCTGAGACGACGCCGACGGGCTCGGTGGGACCACCGGCTCAGGACTACATCCGGACAGCACGATGACGGCGGCGACACCGAGAAGGGCGAGAGAACGCAGGCGCATACCGCCACCCTACGAAGCCTGGCGACGGCTTCGACGGAGCCGAGTGCAACGATCCGATGACGCCCGCCAGGAATCGGGGCCGAACCCGCGCCGGTAGACTGGACATGCCCCGCCGGCCCCTTCCCTTGGAGTGCGCGTGACCACCGCCCCTGCACCTTCCCCCCAGCACGTCCCCGACTCCGTCGAGAACGCGATCGCGACGCCCGAGAAGGAGCAGCCCTACGGGGCCCTCGGACTCAAGCCCGATGAGTACGAGCGCATCAAGGAGATCCTCGGCCGCCGGCCCACCTCGGGCGAGCTGGCGATGTACTCCGTGATGTGGTCGGAGCACTGCTCCTACAAGTCGTCGAAGAACTACCTGCGCCGCTTCGGCCAGAAGGTCTCCGACGAGATGAAGGAACGCCTCATGGTGGGCATGGGCCAGAACGCGGGCGTCGTCGACGTCGGCGAGGGCTGGGCCGTCACCTTCAAGGCCGAGTCGCACAACCACCCGTCGTTCATCGAGCCCTTCCAGGGTGCGGCGACCGGCGTCGGCGGCATCGTCCGCGACATCATCTCGATGGGCGCCCGCCCGGTCGCGGTCATGGACGCCCTGCGCTTCGGTGCGGTCGACCATCCTGACACCGCCCGCGTCGTGCATGGTGTGACCAGCGGCA
Organism: Microbacterium aurugineum; assembly: GCF_023101205.1. Lineage (NCBI taxonomy): Bacteria > Bacillati > Actinomycetota > Actinomycetes > Micrococcales > Microbacteriaceae > Microbacterium > Microbacterium aurugineum. The sequence continues at coordinate 3,299,822 of NZ_CP078078.1, forward strand.
TCAGCTTCTACGGCAACTGCCTGGGCCTCCCGAACATCGGCGGCGAGACGGTCTTCGACGCCGTCTACCAGGCCAACCCGCTCGTGAACGCGCTCGCGGTGGGGGTGCTGCGTCACGAAGACCTCAAGCTCGCCAACGCGACCGGCGTCGGCAACAAGGTCGTCCTGTTCGGTGCCCGCACGGGTGGCGACGGCATCGGCGGCGCGAGCATCCTCGCCTCCGACTCCTTCGACTCCACCGGGCCGACCAAGCGCCCCGCGGTGCAGGTGGGCGACCCCTTCGCCGAGAAGGTGCTGATCGAGTGCTGCCTCGAGCTGTACCGCGGCGAGCTCGTCGAGGCGATCCAGGACCTGGGCGCCGCCGGCATCTCCTGCGCGACCAGCGAGCTGGCGGCCAACGGCAACAGCGGCATGAAGGTCTCGCTCGACAACGTCCTGCTGCGCGACCCCACGCTCACGGCTGAGGAGATCCTCATGTCGGAGTCGCAGGAGCGCATGATGGCGATCGTCGCGCCCGAGAAGCTCGACGCGTTCCTCGAGGTCGTGAACAAGTGGGAGGTCGAAACCTCCGTGCTCGGCGAGGTCACCGGTGACGGACGCCTCATCATCGACTGGCAGGGCGAGCGCATCGTCGACGTCGACCCCTCGACGGTCGCGGTCGACGGCCCCGTCTACGACCGCCCGGTCGCCTACCCGACGTGGATCGACGCCCTCCAGGCAGACGCCGCCGAGAACCTCCCCCGCTCGAACGACCCGGAGACGCTGCGCGAGCAGTTCCTCGACATCGTCGCCTCGCCGAACCTCGCCGACACGAGCTGGATCACCAACCAGTACGACTACTACGTGCTCGGCAACACCGCGCTGAGCTTCCCCGACGACGCCGGCATGATCCGCGTCGACGAGGAGTCCGGCCTCGGCTTCGCGGTCTCGACCGACGCCAACGGCCGCTACTGCCAGCTCGACCCGTACGCAGGAGCGCAGTTGGCCCTCGCCGAGGCGTACCGCAACGTCGCCGTCACCGGTGCTGTGCCGACCGCGATCACCGACTGCCTCAACTTCGGCTCGCCCGAGAACCCCGAGGTCATGTGGCAGTTCGGCCAGACGGTCGACGGCCTGGCCGACGGATGCTACGAGCTGGGAACCCCGGTCACCGGCGGCAACGTCTCGTTCTACAACCAGACCGGCGACGTGCCGATCCACCCGACCCCGCTGGTCGGCGTGCTCGGCATCATCGACGACGTCTCGCGCCGCATCCCCTCCGGCTGGCAGGACGAGGGCCAGAACATCTACCTGCTCGGCACCACCTCGACCGAGCTCTCCGGTTCCGCATGGGCGGACGTGGTGCACCAGCACCTCGGCGGTCTGCCGCCTGCGGTCGACCTCGCGGCGGAGAAGCGCCTCGCCGGTCTGCTCTCTGCGGCTCGCGACGAGTGGCTGATCTCCTCGGCGCACGACCTCTCCGAGGGTGGCCTCGCGCAGGGCCTCGCCGAGGGCGTCATGCGTTTCGGCGTCGGCGCCCGCGTCTGGCTGAACGAGATCATCGAGCGCGATGGGGTGGATGCCGCATCCGCGCTGTTCTCCGAGTCGACCGGCCGCGTGCTGGTGACCGTGCCCCGTGAGGACGACGTGAAGTTCCGCGGCCTCTGCGAGGGACGCGACTACCCGGTGATGCGCATCGGCGTGACGGACGACGAGGGCGCGAAGCTCGAGGTCCAGGGCGTCTTCACCGTCTCGGTCGCCGAGCTCCGCGAGCGCTCGCAGGCCACGCTCCCGTCCTACTTCGGTCCGACCGTCACGGAGGTCAGCGCATGAGCGACAACCTGAGCGAGGACTACGGCGACCTCGGCGAGAAGCGCAACCGGCGCATCCGCATCGTCGCGTGGACGGTCATCATCGCGCTGATCCTCGCCGGTGGCGGCGCGACGGTGCTGACGCTGCTCCTCGGCTGAGACTCAACGCCGACCGCACGACACACGCGCGACTCAGCGCGTGAAGAGGTACCGGATCAGCTCGATGATCCCGCCGGGTCCGTGGCTCTCGCGACCGAGCGACTCCACGATGATCGCCCCGAGGATCGCCCGACCGATCTGGGTGACGGGCGCGTCTTCCGGCAGCTCGCCGTCGCGGATCCCGCCGCGCAGACGCTCGGAGAGATGCTGCTCGACGCCGAGGCTTCCTCCGAGGTGAGCGCCGACCGCGGCATCCTCCGCGGCGGCGGCGACCAGCGACTGCAGCAACGCCTGACCCTGCGTCGTCTCGAGGATTCGGAAGACCGACTGCAGCCATGCCTCGACGTCGGCGAACAGGTCACCCGTGTCCGGCACGACGAAATCGACGGGGATGAGGCGCCCGTCGACCAGGCAGTCCGCGATCAGCGCACCCCGCGACGGCCACCAGCGATAGATGGTCTGCTTGCCCACCCCGGCTTCCTTGGCGATGCCCTCGATCGTGAGCCGGTCGTACCCCTGGGCGTGGAACAGGCGGGAGGTCGCGTCGAGGATCGCTTCGCGCGCCGCGGTGCTGCGCACGGGCCCGCTGCGATGCTCGTTGACCATGGACTCAGGATAGCCACAGATCCCTAGACGAGACGTGCCGTATGATCTTTGAGTCTGAAGGAGACCACTGTGGCATCACTGCTGTACCGTCTGGGTTCGTTCGCTGCGCGCAAGGCCTGGACGGTGATCGTCTCGTGGGTCGTGATCCTCGGCCTCGGCGTCGGTGCCTTCCTCACCCTCGGCGGCACGCTGAGCAACAGCTTCGACATCCCCGGCACCGCCTCCGGCGCCGTGACCGACGAGCTCGCCGACAAGCTCCCCGACACCGCCGGCGGCACGGGCACCGTCGTCTACCGGACCGAAGACGGATCGCCGTTCACCGACGAGCAGAAGCAGGAGATCTCCGACCTCGCCGTGAGCGCGGAGGACCTCGACGGCGTCGCCCGGGTGATCGACCCCTTCGACGCGCAGCAGCAGCAGGACGAGCAGGCGCAGAAGCTCGCCGACGGTCAGGCGCAGATCACCGACGGCCGCACGCAGCTGGATGCGGCCCAGACCCAGCTCGATGACGGCAGGGCTCAGCTCGAGGCCGGGATCGCGCAGCTCACCGCCGCCCGCGCCCAGGCGGAGCAGTCCGGAGCCGGCCCCGAGCAGCTGGCCGCCCTCGATGCGCAGCTGGCCGCGCTGAACGCACAGGCGGCCGAACTCGAGGCCCAGCAGGCGACTCTCGCGTCGAAGAGAATCGAACTGGACGAGAACTCCGATCAGGTCGAGCTGGGCACGACCCTCCTCGCCCTCTCGGACGGCATCGGCGTGGTCTCCGAAGACGGATCGACCGCCATCGTCAACATCTCCTTCGTCGACCCGCGTCTCGAGCTCTCCGAAGAGGTGAAGCAGGGCGCGATCGACCACTTCGAGTCCGCACCGATCGACGGCGTCGAGGTCGACTTCGGCACCGACATCGCACAGGGCGTCCCGGAGATCTTCGGCGTCGGAGAGGCTGTCGGTCTCGCGTTCGCCGCGATCGTCCTCATCGTGATGCTGGGCTCGCTCCTCGCCGCCGCTCTCCCGATCGTCACGGCCATCGTCGGTGTGGGCGTCGGCGTGACGGCATCCCTCGCGTTCTCGGGCGTGGTGAACATGGCCTCGGTGACGCCGGTCCTCGGTGTCATGCTCGGCCTCGCGGTGGGCATCGACTACTCCCTGTTCATCGTGAACCGACACCGCAAGCAGATGCTCGCCGGCGTCCCGGTGCGAGAGTCCATCGGTCTCGCGACGGGAACCTCCGGCACGGCCGTCGTCTTCGCCGGCACGACGGTGATCGTCGCCCTCCTCGCCCTCAACGTCACCGGCGTCCCCTTCCTCGGCCTCATGGGAACGGTCGGCGCGGTGTGCGTCGCGGTGGCCGTGCTCGTCGCGATCACCCTCGCCCCCGCCATCCTCGGCCTCGTCGGTCCGCGCCTGCTCAGCCGTCGCGCGCGCGGCACGATCGGCGAGGAGCACGCCGCGGGCAAGCCGGTGAAGCGCATGTCGACGCTCCGAGCCGTGGTCACCGCCGTCGTGAGTGTCGTCGCCCTGCTGATCATCGCGATCCCCGCAATGTCGATGCGACTCGGACTGCCGGACGGTTCGAGCGAGCCGAGCGACTCCACCAGCTACCGCGCCTTCCAGACCGTCGACGAACAGTTCGGCGCGGGCGCGAACGGCCCTCTGCTCGTCACCGCGACCCTGGACGACGCGGTCAGCGACGACGACCTGCTCGCCACGCAGGTCACGATCGCGCAGGCCATCGCCGACCAGGACGACGTGGTCGCCGTCGCACCGATCGCGACCTCCGACGACAACACCCTGCTCGCGTTCCAGGTCGTGCCGGAGGAGGGACCGAACAGCGCGTCGACCGAGACACTCGTGCAGGACCTGCGCTCGATGCCGGCGATCGACGACGGGATCACCCTCGGTGTGGCAGGTCAGGCCGCGATCAACATCGACATCTCGGAAGCCCTGGCGGGAGTCCTGCCTCTGTACCTCGTGGTCGTGGTCGGGCTCTCCCTGCTCATCATGATCGTGGTGTTCCGGTCGCTGCTCGTGCCGATCATCGCCACGGGCGGGTTCGTCCTCTCCCTGTTCGCGACCTACGGGCTGATCGTGGCCGTGTTCCAGTTCGGCTGGGGCGCCGAGATCATCGGGCTGCACAGCACCGGACCGATCCTGAGCTTCCTGCCCGTGATCCTCGTCGGCATCCTGTTCGGGCTGGCCATGGACTATCAGCTGTTCCTCGCTTCCGGCATGCGCGAGGCGTATGTGCACGGGGCCTCGGCGCGGGATGCCGTCGCCCAGGGCTTCCGCGCCGGCCGCTCGGTCGTGATCGCCGCCGCGCTCATCATGGTGTCGGTGTTCGGCGGGTTCATCTTCTCGGAGTCGACGATCATCCGCTCGATCGGATTCGGGTTGGCGTTCGGGGTGCTGCTCGACGCCTTCGTGGTGCGGATGCTGCTCATGCCCGCCCTCATGCACCTGCTCGGACGCTCGGCGTGGTGGCTGCCGCGATGGCTCGACCGCCTGCTGCCGAACGTCGACATGGAAGGTGCCGCGCTCGAACGCGACCACCCCGGCATGAAGGCGGTGGCCGTGCCGACCACGACCGACTCGGTACCGACGCGAACCCCGACGGTGTAGCTTCTCCCGCCGTTCGAATCGCGTGAATGGTTCGATCCCGGGGCCGTATCGAGCCCGTTGCGCGATTCGAGCCGAGGGCAGCCCCCGGTGCCTAGAGTGGTCGAATGACCGCCGACGCCCGTGATCGCCTGCTCGCACTGCGCGCTCGGGCCGAGGCGCGCGTGCAGGCCACCGCTGCGACGCTCGACGAGCTCACGCACGACCGTGAGGGCTCCAACGACGACGACGAGCACGACCCCGAGGGCGTCACCCTGTCGTCGGAGTGGTCGCGCCTGACCGGACTCGCCGAGGCCGCGGCATCCGAACTCCGGCAGGTCGAAGACGCGCTGGCCCGGGTGGATGCCGGAACCTACGGCCTCTGCGCGAACTGCGGACGCCCCATCCCCGCGGGCCGCCTCGAGGCACGGCCCTTCGCCGAGTACTGCGTCGCCTGCGCCGAGAAACTCGGAGGCTAGCCCTGACGTGCGCGGCGATCCCGAGTAGCATCCCGTCATGCCCATCACCCTCGAGAACGTCGGCATCGCGGTCCGCGACCTGGAAGCCACCATCTCCTTCTTCACCGACCTCGGTCTCACCGTGCTCGGCCGCGACGAAGTCAGCGGAGAGTGGGCGGCGACCGCCGTCGGGCTCGACGGCAACCACGCCAAGATCGCGGTACTGCAGACACCGGACGGACGCGGCCAGATCGAGCTTTTCGAGTACATCCATCCCGATGCGATCGAGACGGACCCGACGCTTCCGAACGAGATCGGGATGCACCGTATCGCGTTCTCCGTCGACGACATCGACGAGTCCCTCGCCATCGCCGCCCGCCACGGATTCCACCCGCTCCGCGGCGTCGCGACATATCAGGACCTCTACAAGCTCACGTACCTGCGCGGCCCGAGCGGCATCCTCGTGATGTTCGCGCAAGACCTCACGAAGAGCTGACCGCGGCCGTTGCGGGATCAAAACCGCACCGGCAACCCCCGGCGGAGGCGCGTTCTCGATCCCGCACCGAGGCGCTCACGTCAGGCAGCGACCATCCCGCGCCAGATCACCTCGATCGCGGCGCGCATCCGCTCGACCACCGCAGGATCGCTGACCCGGTCGCCGCGCACGACGAGCTGGTAGTACGCGACACCTGCGATGGCGTCGAAGCAGGCCTCCACATCGAGGTCGGCCCGCAGCTCGCCCCGCGCGATGCCCGTCCGTAGCGCGTTCTGCAGCGGTACCCGGCGCCGCGAGACATGCGACTGCCAATACGTTTTCTGCAGCGCACGATCGGCCATCACCAGACGGATGCGCTGCCGGAATCGCGCCTCGGAGTAGCCGGGGGCCGAGGGCGCCACACCGTCGGCCCCGAGCCCGAGCCCCGCGAGCAGGATCTCGTGCAGATCGGCATCGACCGGGTACTCCGGCGGCACCTCGCGCCCGACGTCGAGCGCGGCGGCGATCAGCAGCGTCAGAGAGGGCCAGCGTCGGTACAGCGCCGCCCGACTCACTCCGCTGCGGGCGACCACACGCGACACCGTGACCTCCTCGCCCGCATCGATGATCTCGAGCGTCGCCGTGACGATCTGCCCATCGATCTCCTCGTCACGCGGTCGACCGGGGCGGCGGCCGACCGCAGCCCCGGCTTTCCTCTCCAGGACGGTCACGTGGCCAGGGCCTTGGCACGGAGTCGGGCGATCGTGGCATCGGAGAGTCCCGCGGCGCGCAGCGGCGTCAGCGGGTCACCGTGCTGCGCGCGGAGGGTGTCCAGCAGACTGCGCATCGACACGTCCATCGAGCCCTCCAACAACGACGACGACTTCTCGAGGGCATCGGCGTCGAAGCCGAGTGCCTTCCACATCGCCCCCATCACCGGGGCCGTGCGCGCCATGATTGCGACCATGTTGTCGCCGGTGCGCGCGTAGTCCGCGACGATGTCGTCGTCGGCCGCGCCGAGCACGAGCAGCAGCATGGCCGCGAGCACACCGGTGCGGTCTCGGCCGGCGGCGCAGTGGAAGGCGACCGCACCGGGCGTGTGCGCGATCACGGTGAGCGCGATCACCAGCTGGGGCGCCGCGCTCTCGGCCATGCGCTGATACATGAGTCCCATCGCCTCGTCCGTGAGCGCCGGCTGCTCGCGATCCATCGTCTCCCCGACGTCCGCGATGAGCGGCAGGTGGTGGTACGCGACCGGATGCGCGCCGAGCGGGCCACGGCCGGTGAGGGAAGCCTCCCGCGGCGAGCGCAGATCGATGATCGCGGTGAGCCCACGATCGATGAGCTGGTCCGCGGCCTGCGGGGTCACGTAGGCGAGGTCGTCGGCGCGGATGGCGACCCCCTCACGGAGCACACCGCCGTCGATCGCGATGCCTCCGAGATCGCGCAGGTTGACCGGGGCGCTGAGGACGAGGTCGGTGTCGATGAGGGTCATGTGATTCTCCTTCGGATGAGGGCGCTGCCCTGGTCGATCACCGTGACGAGCACGATGATGCAGATGATGATGGCGCTGAGGTGGCCGTAGTCGTACATGCGCATGGCCGTGGTCAGTTCGAGTCCGATGCCTCCGGCGCCGACGAGTCCGAGGATGGTCGCGCCGCGCACGTTCCCCTCGAACAGCAGCAGCGTGTAGGAGGTGAGCAGGGGCGCGGCCTGCGGCAGGACGCCGTACTGGATGACCTGCCGCTTCGAGGCGCCGACCGCTTCCATGGCGACCACCGGTCCGCGGTCGACCTGCTCCATCGCCTCGGCGAAGATCTTGCCGATCGACCCGATGGAACCGAGCGTCATGGCCAGGATTCCCGCGAACGGACCCAGCCCGACAGCCGAGACGAACATGAGCGCGAACACCAGGTCGGGGACCGAGCGGATGATGTTCATCACCCAGCGTGTGGGGTAGTACAGCCACCTGGGCGCGAGGGTCGACGTGGCTCCGAACGCGATGATCAGCGAGAGGACCGCACCGAGGACCGTGCCGACCACGGCCATCTGGAACGTCTCCAGCAGGAGGGCGAGGATGGTGCCGATCTTCGAGAAGTCAGGCGGGAACAGGCGCGACAGGAACTCGCCCATGTTGACCGCGCCCTCACCGAGTTTCACGAAGTTGAACTGGGCGCCGTTGAACGACCAGATCAGCAGCAGGACGGCGACCGGCAGCCCGATCAGGAAGCGGGCGCGCGGCACCCGGAACGCCGCTTCGAGGCGGGCGCGCTCCGCCGGGTCGAGGTGCGGACGGTCGGTCCGGTCGGTGCGGTCGGTGCGGTCGGTGCGGTCGGTGCGGGGTGTACCGGGTGTGCGGGGCTCAGTGGTCGTCGTCATCGCCGTGCTCCTCGTCGTCGTACAGGGCTTCCAACGCCGCGGCATCCAGCCCCGAGGTCGCCCCGGACACGAGCATCTCGCCGTGGCGCAGTCCCACGATCCGGTCGCTGTGCGCGAGGGCGAGGGGCAGCACGTGCAGGCTGACCAGCACCGGGATGCCGTCCTGCGTCGCGATCTCCCGCAGCAGGTCGAGCACCGAGCCGGCGAGCCGGGGGTCGAGCGAGGCGACCGGTTCATCGGCCAGGATCACCGTGGGCTGCTGCATGAGCGCTCGGGCGATCGCGACGCGCTGCTGTTGCCCGCCCGAGAGCGAGCGCGCGGGAGCGGATGCCTTGTGGGCGATGCCGACCCGATCGAGGAGTTCGAGCGCCCGTCGGCGATGGGCCCCGGTGAAACCGCCGGCGAGGTTGATCGGTCCCGCGCCGTGCAGTGCCCCCGTGAGCACGTTCGTCATCACGCTGAGCCGCGGGATCAGGTTGAACTGCTGGAACACCTGGCCGACCCCCGAGCGGAGGGTGCGCAGTTCGCCGCGACCGAGGTTCGTGACGTCATGGCCCGCGACCCGCACTGTGCCGGCCGAAATCGGGGCGAACCCGGTGAGGCTGCGCATGAGTGTCGACTTGCCCGAACCCGACGCACCGAGCAGGGCGACCATCTCGCCGGGGAACAGGTCGAGGTCGACTCCGCGGAGCACCGTCGTCGTGTCATACGCGACTCGCAGGCCGCGCACCGTGACGACGGGCCCTTCGGCGCGGGCGTCGGTGCCGAAACGCAGATCAGTTGCGCGCGCCTGGGCGTGTCGATCCGCAACACGCCCGTCGGCGGCGGAACCCTCTCCGTGTGTGCCGCGCACCCGCGCGGCCGGGGCGGCCACCGTCACTTCAGGTCCTCGAGCTCGACACCCGCAACCGCGGCGATCTCGGCGAACGAGGTGAAGGCGGAGGCCTTCGGGTCGACGGTCTGCGGGGCGGCGGCGAAAGCCCCGTACGCGCCCAGACGCTCGGCGTTGGCGGGCGAGAACACCTCGGCGATGCCGTCCTGGATGACCTTGCGCGTCTCGGCGTCCAGGGACGGACGACCCAGAACGGCTCCCTGGATGTCCATCGCAGGGCTCTCGCCGACCGCGCGCCACTCGCCATCCGCGAAGGGGAACATCGGCGCACCGAGTTCGGTGAGCATGATGGCGGTGCACGCGGCATCCACCTGCCCCTGCTCGAGTGCGGCGAAGCTGCCCTCATGTCCGCCCGCGAAGATCGCCTCGTAGTCGGTGCCCTGCTCGAGTCCCGCTTCGTGCAGCATGTACACGGGCATGAAGTAGCCGGAGCTGGAGGCCTGGTCGGCGAAGGCGACGGTCGCACCCTCGAGATCCTCGACGGTCTGGATGGGCGAGTCCTCCCGCACCACGCAGGTCGAGACCGGCTTGCCGTCGCCCTCGAACGCGACCAGCGCATCCACCTCACCCGTGTTCACGGCGAGTGCGGACGGGAAACCGCTCATGATGCCGATGTCGACGTGGTCGGCGCGGATGGCCTCGACGACGCTGAGGTAGTCGGGCACATCGGTGATCTCGACCGTGCGACCGGTGGCCTCTTCCAGCAGCTCGGCGAACACCTCGATCGGGTTCTCGGCGGTGGGGTCGTCTCCGACCGGGATCGTGGCGATCGTGAGAGGGGCGTCGGGATCGGCGGGTGCGGCCTCGGCGGTCGAGCCCTGGCAGGCGGTGAGGGTGAGGGCGGCCACGCCCAGGAGGCCGACGACGGGCAGGGTGAAGCGGCGCATGATGACCTTTCGGGAGGGAGATGCCTCGGAATTCCGAGAACATCGGTATTCCAACTCCCGAAGGTGACGGGCAATTACGAGACCGCCGTACTCCGAAAGGAACGATTCGTGAACGGCTGGTGTCGGCCGGTCGGCGTGCAGCGATCCGCTCAGACGGTGGCGACGGCCTCCGCGATCGCCGCACCCAAGTCCGTCGTCGTGGCCGTGCCGCCGAGGTCCGGCGTGAACGGCGCCGCATCCGCGCCACGAGCCAGCACGTCTTCGATCCCGGCGAGCACGGCGGCTCCGGCCTCCGGATATCCGAGGTGGTCGAGCATCATCGCGCCGCACCAGATCTGGCCGATCGGGTTGGCGATGCCCTGGCCCGCGATGTCGGGCGCGGAGCCGTGCACCGGTTCGAAGAGGCTGGGGAAGACCCCTTCGGGGTTGATGTTGGCGCTCGGGGCGATGCCGATCGTGCCGGTGCAGGCGGGTCCGAGGTCGGACAGGATGTCGCCGAAGAGGTTGCTGGCCACGACCACGTCGAACCAGTCGGGGTGCAGCACGAAGTTCGCGGTGAGGATGTCGATGTGGAACTGGTCGCGGCGCACGTCGGGGTAGTCGGCACCCACCGCGGCCACCCGCTCGTCCCAGTACGGCATCGAGATCGAGATGCCGTTGCTCTTGGTCGCCGAGGTCAGGTGCTTCGCCTCGCGGCGCTGCGCCAGGTCGTACGCGTAGCGCAGCACCCGGTCGACGCCGGTGCGGGTCATCACGGTCTCCTGCAGCACGAACTCACGGTCGGCGCCCTCGAACATGCGTCCGCCGATCGAGGAGTACTCGCCCTCGGTGTTCTCGCGCACGACGTAGAAGTCGATGTCTCCGGGGGCGCGTCCGGCGAGCGGGGAGACCACCCCGGGCATGAGCCGGACCGGGCGCAGGTTCACGTACTGGTCGAACGCCCGGCGGAACTGGATCAGGCTCCCCCACAGGGACACATGGTCGGGCACCACATCGGGCCAGCCGACCGCGCCGAAGAAGATCGCGTCGAATTCGCGCAGAGTCTCGAACCAGTCGTCCGGCAGCATCTGCCCGTGCTGTTGCCAGTACGCGGCACTCGCGAAGTCGAACTCCTCGAACTCGAGGGCGATGTCGAAGCGGGCGGCCGCGGTTCGCAGCACCCGCAGCCCCTCGGGCATGACCTCGGGGCCGATGCCGTCTCCGGCGATCACGGCGATGCGGTGCGTGGTCGTCATGGGTGGTTCCTTCCGGGACATCCCCTCTGCTCCGGTCGCGATATGTCACCTGATTCGGTCTTTTCGGGTGACATATCGCGACCGGAACACACGGGGGTGGAGATGAGAGGTGGGGGCGGGGTCAGAGGACGTCGCGCTCGGCGGGGTGGTGGCAGGCGACGCGATGCGTGCTGCCGGGGGCGACGAGTGCGGGCTCCACGAGCGGCGGCACGACCTCGGCGCAGATCTCGGTGGCCTTCCAGCAGCGGGTGCGGAAGCGGCATCCGCTCGGCGGCGACACCGGGCTCGGCACGTCACCGGTGAGCACGATGCGCTCGCGTGCCCGCTCGGCTCGGGGATCGGGCACCGGGATGGCCGACAGCAGCGCCTGCGTGTACGGATGCAGCGGCCGCTCGTACAGCTCGTCGACGGGTCCTTCCTCGACGAGTCGGCCGAGGTACATGACCCCGACCCGGTCGCTCAGGTGCCGCACCACGGAGAGGTCGTGCGCGATGAAGAGGTACGTGAGCCCGAGGTCGCGCTGCAGATCGTCGAGCAGGTTGAGCACGCCCGCCTGCACGCTGACGTCGAGCGCACTGACCGGCTCGTCGAGCACGATCACCTCGGGTTCCACGGCGAGCGCCCTGGCGATGCCGATCCGCTGCCGCTGTCCGCCCGAGAACTCATGGGGGAAGCGGTCGGCGTGCGCGGGATCGAGCCCGACCTGCGCGAGGAGTTCTTCGACGCGGCGGTCGTGGTCCCCACGGTGCAGCCCGTGGATCACGAGCGGTTCGGTGAGGGTCGCCCGCACCGACTTGCGCGGGTTCAGCGAGGCGTACGGGTCTTGGAACACGAACTGCACGCGGCGACGCAGGGCCCGCAGGCGCGTCCCCTCGACCCGGGTGATGTCGTCCTCGCCGAGACGGATCGACCCGCCGTCGCTGGACTGCAGACGGGCGACGCTGCGTCCGAGGGAAGACTTGCCGCATCCGGACTCGCCCACGAGCCCGAAGGTCTGCCCGCCCTCGATCGACAGACTCACCTCCGACACGGCCTGCACCACGTCACGGGTCCGACCGAACAGGCCACCGCCGACGCGGTACTCCTTGACGAGGTCCTGCACGGTGAGGCCCGCGCTGCGGACCGGGACGCTGAGGGGCGCGCTCATGAGACGATCTCCTTCTGCCACTCGCCGACCCGCACGCAGGCGGCCGTGTGCTCTTCACCGACCGCGACCGGTTCAGGAACGGCCACGTCGCAGAGGCCGACCACCGCGTGGGCGCACCGCGGCGCGAAGCGGCATCCGGCGGGCCAGGCCGTCGCCACGGGGGGCTGCCCGGCGATCTGATACAGCCGTTCGTCCCGCGACGCCCGCCGGTCGATGCGCGGCAGCGAGGCGAGCAGTCCCGCGGTGTACGGGTGTGCGGTCTCGTAGAACAGCGGGTCGACGTCGGCCGTCTCGACCAGCCCGCCCGCGTACATCACGAGCACGCGGTCGGCGGTGCCGGCGACGACCCCGAGGTCGTGCGTGATGAGCAGCACCGTGGTGCCGGTCCGGCGCTGGACCTCGCGCAGCACCTCGAGCACCTGCGCCTGCACCGTCACATCGAGCGCGGTCGTGGGCTCGTCGGCGATCAGCAGGTCGGGTTCGTTCGCGATGCTCATCGCGATCATGACGCGCTGCCGCATGCCTCCGGAGAACTCGTGCGGATAGCGGTCGACGCGCAGGTCGGGCGAGGGGATGCCGACCAGGTCGAGCAGCTCGACCGCCCTGGTCCTGCGCTCGGCCGCCGTCGACTCCGGCCGGTGCACGCGCACGGCCTCGATCAGCTGGTCCCCGACGCGCATGACGGGGTTGAGCGCGGTCAGGGCGTCCTGGAACACGATCGCGATGTCGTTGCCGCGGATCTCCCTGAGCTCCTCATCCGAGAGCCCGACGAGCTCCTGTCCGCGGAAACGGATCGACCCGGTGACGACGGCCTTCTTCGGCAGCAGGCCCATGATCGCCATCGCGGTCATCGACTTGCCTGAGCCCGACTCCCCCACGATGCCGACCGTTTCGCCCTCGTGCAGCACGAAGGAGACTCCTTCGACCGCTTTGGCGAGCCCGGCATCGGTCGGGAAGCTGATCGACACGTCCTCGACCGCGAGGAGCACCTCCCGCCCGCTCACAGGTTCTTCCCCTGCGGGTCGAGCGCATCGCGCAGTCCGTCGCCGATGAAGTTCACGCACAGCACCGTCACGAGGATGAACAGTCCGGGGAAGTACAGCAGGTACACCTGGGGGGTTCCGACGTAGCCGGCGGCCTGGCTCAGCATCGAACCCCAGCTGGTCTGCGGCGGCTGCACCCCGAAGCCGAGGAAGCTGAGCGTCGACTCGGCGATGATCGAGGAGGCCACGGCCAGACTCATCGCGACGGCGATCACGCCCGCGAGGTTCGGAAGCAGGTGCGAGATGACGATGCGCGGGCCCGACGCGCCGATGCCCCTGGCCGCGTCGATGAAGTCCTTCTCCCGCAGCGAGAGCACCTGCGCGCGGACGACGCGGGCGATGTACGTCCACCCCAGCGCCGTGAGCGCGAACACGATCGTCGTGGGTGACGGCCCGAGTCCCTGCAGGATCACAGCGAGCAGCGCGATCGCCGGGACGATCAGGAACAGGTCGGTGATGCGCATGAGCAGTTCGCCGATCCAGCCGCCGACGTAGCCGGCGATCGCCCCGACCGCCGTGCCGACGAGCGTGGCGAGCAACGCGACCGCCAGCCCGATCGCGAGGGACACCTGACCGGCGAAGAGGATCTCACTGAAGTAGTCGCGCCCGAGCTCGTCGGTTCCGAGCCAGTGCTCCGCCGACGGCGGCGTGGGTCCGAGCAGCAGGTCCTGCTGTCCCTGCGCATACGGCGCGATCAGACCGGCGCCGAAGCACGCGATCACCAGGACCACGAGGACCACCAGGCTCACGACGCCGAGCCGGTGCCGCAGGAAGCCCTTCAGCAGCTGGCGGGTGGGAGCCTTCTGGGGGTCCTGCTCGGTGAGCAGCTCCTCGCTCCCGGCGATGCCTGCACCACTCATGACAGCCTCACTCTCGGGTCGAGCACCGCGTAGGCGATGTCGGCGATCAGGTTGCTGAGGACCACCGCGACCGCGACCACGAGCATCCACGGCAGCAGCACGAACACGTCACCGGCGACCCGGGACTGCAGGAACAGCCGCCCCATGCCGGGGATCGCGAAGATCTGCTCGGTCACGACGAGTCCGCCGATCAGGATCGCGGCATCCAGCGCCACGACCGTCACGAACGGCGCGAGGGAGTTGCGCACCGCATGCCGCCAGATGACCTGTCGTCGCGGGACGCCCTTGGCTCGTGCGGTGCGCACGTAGTCGCTCGACAGCGCATCGAGCATGGCCGCGCGCCCGAACCGGCTCCACGACGCGACGAGCGCGATCATCAGCGCGGCGACCGGCAGCACCAGATGGCGGATGTAGTCGAGCGCTCCGGTCTGCCCCGGGGAGTGCAACCCGATGAAGAACAGGGGCGGCTCGCTGAGCCCGAACTGCTCCTTCGGCCACACCGCGAAGGTCTGGATGAGGATCAGCCCGAACCAGAACGCCGGCATCGCGATACCGATGTACGAGGCCCCGGTGAGCAGGTTGTCGCCGAGCGAGTACTGTCGCACGGCCGAATAGACGCTCACGCCTCCGGCGATCAGCACGGCCACGACGAGCCCCCAGAACGCGAGCTGGAGCGTCGGCCACAACGCTTCGCCGATCAAGGGCAGCACGGGAGTGCCGGTGCGGGTGCTCACCCCCCAGTCGCCCGTCACCATCGCACGCAGCCAGAGGAAGTACTGCTCGGGGATGGAACGGTCGAGCCCCAACCGCTCGATCTCCCGGGCGATCGCCGTCGGATCCTGCGCCTGCCGGAGCTTCGCGAGCGGATCGAACGTCGAGCGCACGGCCCAGAACAGGATGAACGAGGCGACGAGGATCACCGGCACCGAGTACAGCACTCGCCGTGTGATGAAGGTGATCACGTCGTCGCCCCGTCCCTGTCCTGGCTCTCGAACCCGGTCGGCGTCAGCCGGCCAGACCCCATTCGGCGAGGTTCCAGAACGGACCCTCGACCGGGTTGATCTGCAGGGGGCCGCCGACCGTCTCGCTCCACAGCAGCACGTTCGGCACCGTGTCCAGCGGCAGCGACGGCACGTTCTCCGCGATCAACGCGTCCCCCTCGTGCGACGCCGCGATGCGGGCATCCGTGTCGATCTCGCTGTCGACCTGGCCGAGCAGGTCGTCGAGACCCGGGATGTCGACGCGGTAGAAGTTGATGCCGGAGTAGCCGTTCGCCTCACTCGGGATGTTGACCGAGGAGAACGTCGAGCTGAGCGTGGGGTCCGGGAACGTGTCCACGAGAGCCCACAGGCCGGCCTGGAAGTCGCCCTGCGGCGCGGTCGTGCCGAACAGGTCGGCGGGCGTCACCTGATCGATCGTCATCTCGAAGCCGGCGTCGGCGAGCTGCGACTGCAGCACCTGCACGGTGAGGTCGCGGCGCTTGTTGCCGGCGAGGGTCTTGACCGCGAAGGTGGCCGTCTCGCCGTCCTTCGCCCACACGTCGTCGGAGTTCTTCGACCAGCCGTCGCCTTCCATCAGCTCGTCGACCTTGTCGAGGTCGAGCGTGTACCGCGAGAAGTCGTCGGCGGCGAACGGCGCGACCATCGGGGAGTTGAAGCTCTGTTGGGCTTCCTCGATGCCGAGGCTTCCGAACAGGCGCTTCACGATCGCGTCGCGGTCGATCGAGTACGCGAGCGCCTGACGCACCGCGACCGAGTCGAAGGGGGCGGCGGCGTTGTTCAGCCAGATCGCCTCGAGGTTGCCGCTGCGCGCATCGACCTGGGACCGGATGCCGGGCAGCCCCGCCTCGATCTGAGTGAGCGCGTCGAGCTGCGGCGAGGGGTAGAGCGCGCTGACCTGACCGCTCTTGAGCGCCTGGAACGCCGCGGTGGTGTCGGGCAGGAACAGGAAGGTCACCCTGTCGAGGTGCGGCTTCTCACCCCAGTAGTTCTCGTTCGGCACGAGGGTGACCGAGGTGCCGCGGGTCCACTTCTCGATCTTCCAGGGGCCGCCGCTGAAGTCGTAGCCGTCGGTCATGAGCGCGGCGCGGTCCTGCCCTTCGAGCAGGTGCGACGGCATGATGCCGTAGACGCTGAACAGTGTGCGCCATCCGGCATACGCGGAGTCGAGCGTGACGACCGCGGTCTGCGGATCGCTCGTGTCGACGGCGGTGATGCGGTCGTAGCCGGTCTTGTCGAAGATGTCGTCGCCGTCACGGATCTGCAGCGCGGTGTAGGCGAAGTCTGCCGAGGTGATGGGCTCGCCGTCCGACCACACCGCTTCGGGGTTGATCGAGTAGGTGATGGTCTGCGTGCCGTCGGCAGCGACCTCGGCCACCGGCTCCTCGGTGACGAGGTCGGAGGGGACGGGCACCCATTCCTCATCGACCTGGCGGGTGTGGAAGACGGCGGGCATGGTCGGCACCTGCATGACGTAGGTGCCCCAGATCGACCCGGCGCACGTAGCGATCCAGTCGGTGCAGTCGGGCTCCTGCTCGGCGCCGATCACGAGCTCGCCACCGTCGACGACGGCGACCTCGCTGGGTTCGGGCGTCGCGGACGACGGTGCGCAGGCGGCGAGGGAACCGACCAGCGCGGTGACGGTCAGCGCGGCGATGAGCACGCGGCGGGATGCGGGTACAGCGGTGCGAAGCAGTGATTTCGACATGGACGGATCTCCAGTGATCGTGCGACTGAGGGACAGTGCGAACGTGCTGTCGTGCGGGTATTGGTCCGACTCTAGGACTGACCGGAAAAGATAGCAAGCCTTTTAGTCAATGTTCGTGACTAGTGGCGAGATTCGCTATCCCAACGCTCGCCGGCGAGGGTCCGCAGGGCGAGTTCGTGCATGCGACGCTGATCGTGCGCGGCACCCTTCAGACCCGTGGGCTCATGCCCGCCCTCGAAGATCTCGAGCACGGCGTCACCGCCGCGGGCGCGCAGGCGATCGACGTAGCCCTGCACTCCGATGACCGGGGTGCGGGTGTCGACGGAGCCCTGATTGACCCAGACGGAGGCCGTGACGTCGTCGAGGTAGGTGATGGCCGAGAAGCGTTCGACGAGCTCGGGCGGGACCCACGAACTCCACACCGTGCGCACCGCGGGGTTCATGGCCTCGATCGTCACCGACCAGTCGGCGACCGCCACGTGGGCGAAGCCACCGGCGAACAGCTCGGGGAGACGGCCGACACTGAGCAGCGTCATGTGCCCGCCGTAGGACGCCCCGGTGATGAACGTGGAAGCCGGATCCGCGAGGCCCTGTGCGCGCAGCCAGGCGATCGCCGCAGCGACATCCTCGATCTCCCGGTCGCCCCCGGCGTTCCAGAAACCTTCGCGGAACGCACGCCCGAACGTCACAGAGCCGCGGTAGTTGAGCGACGCGTAGGCGAAGCCGGCATCCATCCAGGCTTGCGCGGACGGGTTGTAGTGATCGACGGCGACCAGGTTGGGGCCGCCGTGGATCTCGAGCACGGTGCCGATCGGTGCGCGCCCCGCGGGACGCCCCGACCACAGCTGCACCGCGGTACCGTCGGCGCTCGTGACGAGGGTCGAGGCCAACGGTTGCCCGGGGGGAACCTCCGCGGGTGCGATGAGCGTCACCTCACGCCCGTCCGCGGTGACCTCGGTCACCCGCAGCGGCACGTCCCAGCTCGAGCGCAGCGCTCGTACCGCTCCCCGAGGCGCGTAGTACGACGTCCAGTAGTACGGATGCAGGCTCGCGACGTCCGGCTCCGCGAAACTCCCTCCTTCGAGCACGGTCCGTGCCGTGCCGTCGGCTTCGTCGAGCTCCAGCAGCCGATGGATGCCGCCGTCGACGTGCAGAGCGAGCACCCGCCCGGCAGCGGCGTTCCAGTCGAGGGCGATCACCTCTCCGGCGAGGTGGGGCAGGTCGAAGTCGTGCCGCTGGCCCGTGCGGACATGCCAGATGGCCGGACGCGAGAAACCGCTGCGCTCGGTGTTGAGGAGCAGGCGTTCATCCCCGGGCTCCGAGGAGAAGCCGACGGCACGGACCGGCCCGGCCGGCAGGTCGTCGAGCGTGGCGACGGGCGTGCCGCTCACGGCGTCGACCACCGTGATCAGCGGACGACGGATACCGGGGTTGTGGGCGGTCGTGTCGATCGAGACCAGCGAGGCGTCGGCCGACGGCAGACCGAACCAGGCCTCGACGGGGTGGGAGTAGACGACCTTCGCCTCACCCCACGGAGCCGCCGGGATCACCAGCACGTGGAAGCCGTCTTCATCGACGACGGTGGCCACCAGGGCGGAGCCGTCGTACGACATCGTGAGGCCGCGCAGGACGTAGGGCTCGCGGCCGGGGGTCAGTGCGACGCGCTCACGACCGTCGAGCGAGGTGGCGACGAGGGTCCCGACCTCGGAGCCGCCGCCGTCGTCGAGGTCGACGATCCACCGTCCGTCGTTCGTGACGATCGCGCCCGTGCTGACTTCGAAGGGCAACGGCTCCCCCGGGGCGTCGGGTGCATGCCAGAGGCGTCCGCGAGCACCGTCCGGATGATTCTCGATGACCAGGGCGAGGTCTTCCGCGCCCGAGGCGGGGCGCACGGTCATGAGGTACGGCACGGCGAAGCGCTCCTCGACCGCATCCGTCGTCGGCTCTTCCGGGCTCTGCAGCATCCTTGCTCCTTCTCACCTGGTCAATGACGTTGACTATAACACTGGCTAGTCGCTACGGATAGTGTCCCGCCACCTTGTCGATGCCACTGACAGACACCGTGACGACGGTGGGGTACCGTGATCTCTGCGTGACCGATACGCGACGACGAACGGAGTGCCCCGATGGCGACACGGAAGGCCGCGGAACCGGCGAAGACGCCGACACGCGCCACGAGCTCGACCACCCGCCCACGCCGCGCCCGCGATTCCCTGAGCCGCGACATCATCGTCGCGGCCGCCGACCGGGTGGTCGAACGGGAGGGGCTCGACCGGCTCACCTTCCAGGCGATCGGCGAGGAGCTCGGCGCCCACCCGACCTCGATCTACCGGCACTTCCGCGACAAGGACGAGC
The DNA here is from genome assembly GCF_023101205.1 of Microbacterium aurugineum. Classification (NCBI taxonomy): domain Bacteria; kingdom Bacillati; phylum Actinomycetota; class Actinomycetes; order Micrococcales; family Microbacteriaceae; genus Microbacterium; species Microbacterium aurugineum. The sequence continues at coordinate 3,319,405 of NZ_CP078078.1, forward strand.
TGCTCCTCGCCCTGATCGACACCCTCCGCGCCCGCTCCTACAGCGGCGGCCTGGTGGCGACCGACGACTGGCTCGACGACCTGCGACGGCAGGCGCACCTGATCCACGACCACTACATGCGCTACCCGGAGTTCGCGTTGCAGATGGCGCTGCGCCGCCCGACCGACTTCTCGTCGATGGAGTTCTCGATCGGGGCTCTCCGCCGCGGCGGGTACGACCGTGAGCAGGCTGCGCTGTACGCCCGCGCGCTCGGGCAGCTGATCCGCTCAGCGTCCAGCATCCAGGCCGCCCTGACCGCTCTTCCCGCCGATGTGCAGGACTCCGACGAGCTCACCTGGCAGATGGACTTCCGCCGGCTCGACGCGGAAGAGTTCCCCGCGATCACCTGGGCCGGAGACACCCTTCCCGCCGTGCGCGATCCGCGTGCCTGGGAGACCGCCCTCGACCTGCTGCTGGAGAGCATCGAACGGCACGCTCCCGGGACCTGACACCCGAGCCCGTGTGCGCGCCTGGAGGGACACACGCCCTGAAGGGACACGCGCTCTGAAGGAGAACACGCGTCCTGAAGGAGAACACACGCCCTGAAGGAGAAGACACGTCCTGAAGGAGAAAACACGCATCCCGAAGGAGAAAACACGTCCTGAAGGAGCGTTCTGGGCTAGGAATCCTTCATAGCGAGAGATCTCCTTCAGGATGAGAGAGCCCTTCGGCGCGAGCAGTCTCCTTCAGAGCGAGAGATCTCCTTCAGGATGCAGGGGTGCGAGCGGATGACAGCTCGTCGAGCATGCCAGCGAGCAGGTCGATCCGCTCGATCATGGAGTCGATCGAGACCCACTCGTGGTCGGCGTGCGCCCCGGCACCGCGGGGTCCGAGACCATCGAGGGTGCGAGCACCGACGGCTGCCGTGAAGTTGCCGTCCGAAGCACCGCCGGCCGACACCGCCTCGACCTCCGGATGACCGAGCCGTTCGGCGACGAGCCGCGCGCAGGCCAGCAGGTCGACCGATGAACGCTCCTCCATCGGCGGACGGTTGATCCCGCCGATGACCTCGACCCCCACCCCCTCGGTATGCGGGTCGAGGCCCTGCATCGCGGCATCCACCCGCTCCAGCTCGTCGAGCGTCCAGGCCCGCACGTCGACGCGCACCTCCGCGTGCTCCGGGATGACGTTCGTCGCAGTTCCCGCATGGGCGACCGTGGGGCTGACCGTGGTGCCGCGCTCCTCGTCGGCGAGCTCGGGCAGCGCGAGCACGTGGTGCGCCAGCTCGATGAGGGCACTGCGCCCCTTCCACGGCTCGAGTCCGGCATGTGCTGCACGCCCGGTGAGCGCGACGCGGTAGATGCTTCCACCGCGGCGGGCGATCTTCAGCGCCCCGTCGAGGCTCGGCTCCAGCACCAGCACAGTGCCTGCGCGAGCGGCTTCGCGTTCGATGAGGGCGCGCGAGGTGAGCGAGCCGACCTCCTCGTCACTGGTGAGCAGCACCGCGACCTCACCGGGATGAGCGACACGTTCGAGGGCCGCGGCCATGATCACGATGCCGGCCTTCATGTCGAAGACCCCCGGGCCGGTCGCGCGGTCGCCCTCGAGCCGGAACGGCCGGTGCCGGATGGTGCCCTGGGGGAACACGGTGTCGAGGTGCCCGAGCAGCAGCACCGACGGCGCGGGCCCCCCTCGCCACAGCAGATGCTCGACCCCGTCGACGCTCTCGATCTCGCCGCGCACCCCCAGCACGGGTTCGATCCAGGAGCGCGCCAGAGCCTGCGCCTCGGCGAGCGCAGCGGCATCCCCGGTCGGCGTCTCGATGGACACGAGTGCGTCGAGGCGTTCGATCGCCTGGGCGCGGACGTTCATGCCGCGACCGCCTCGGCGAGGAAGACCCGGAGCGCGGCCGCCGTGGCCCGCGGCGCCTCTTCGGCGAGGTAGTGATCCGCGTCGACCGGGGCGCCGATGACCGCAGGCGCGTAGGGAGTCCACGCCGCGCGCACATCGAAGTTGCGCCCCACGTAGCTGTGCTCTCCCCACAGCGCGAGCACGGGCACATCCACTCTGCGCCCCGCGGCGCGGTCTGCGCGGTCGTGGTCGAGGTCGATGCCCGCGGCCGCGCGGTAGTCGGCGCCGGATGCGTGGACGGTCTCGACGTCGAAACAGCGGTGGTACTCCGCGTACGCCTCGGGCAGCCGATCACCGTCATGTCGGCGTCCGGTGAAGCGGCTGCGCAGCCAGGTCTCGCGGTCGGCGGAGATGAGCGCTTCGGGCAGCCCGTCAGCGCGCGCGAGGAAGAACCAGTGGAAGTAGGCGGTCGCCATCTCGCGGTCGACGTTCTCGAACATGTGCAGCGTCGGCACGATGTCGAGCACGGCCAGCGCCGTCACGGCCTCCGGATGGTCGAGCGCCATCCGATGCCCGACCCGCCCGCCCCGGTCGTGGCCCACCACGGCGAAGCGTTCGAAGCCGAGCGTCCGCATCGCGAGGACCTGATCCGCCGCCATCTCACGCTTGGAGTAACGCTCGCCGCGCGGCTTCGCCGAGTCGCCGTAGCCGCGCAGATCCGTCGCGACGACCGTATGTGTGGTGGAGAGTTCTGCCGCGACCTCCTCCCACATGGCCTTGGTCTCTGGATACCCATGCAGCAGCAGCACGGCGGGGCCCGATCCACGGACTTCTGCGGCGATCCCGATGCCGTCGCAGTCCAGCGTCATCGTCGTGCGGGAAGGGGTCATCATCGTCCAACTCTCCGGTTCCGGCTTTGCAAGTCAGTTGCGTTGACTATATCAATGACAAAGCCTTTGGGAACCCCTGAGCAGGAGAGAGGACGGCGACCACCGTGCGCAGTAGGCTGAACCCATCATGGAAGAGTTCATCCAGGGCTTCTGGACCTTCGCCGGCCACTACTGGTGGCTCATCTTCCCGATCATGGGAATGGCCGGCGGTGCGGCGAAGGCCTGGGAGCGCAACTCCCGGCGCCGTCACGAGCGCCGCCTGGAGACCCTTCGCATCAAGGCACAGCTGAAGACCGCCGAGATCGAGGCGCGCGCGCTCACCCAGCAGAACAAGCGCCGAGGACCCTCCGTCGTCGACACCACGGCATCCGTCGCCCCGAACGACCTGGTCGCGCGTCTGTTCGCCGAGCATGACGAGATCACCGCACGCTGGCTCGACTACGAGCTGGACGTGGCGAAGCTCATCGCGTTCCCCGCCATGAGCGACGGACGCCAGCCCCTGACCGCGGCGTTCCTCCGCGCGAAGAAGACCGCGGATGCCCTGCGACCGGCGTCCGCCGATGCGAAGGTGTCGGAGCAGCAGATCACCGAGTACCTGCAGGCCGTGGGCGATTACGCCGTCGCGTTCGAGATCGCCGAGAAGGATGCCCGGCGCCTCCGCGATTCGACCTTCACGGAGCCGGAGCGCAAACGCCTCGAGCGGGCGCAGCAACTGCTCAAGGTCGCCGTCGATGAGTCCGCGACACAAGCCGAGCGCAACGTCGCCTACAAGCGGGTGCGCGAAGAGCTCGACGGACTCATCCTGCTCTCCGAAGACGCGGTGACCGTGCTCGAGAAACAGGTCGCGCGCGAGCTGCCGGCGCACGCCACCGCTGCCCCGTCGCCTGCTGCCCCTGCCGAGAACACGCCCGTGACGGAGGCCGCACCCGAGCCCGAGCGGATTCCCCGCGCCGACCCGCTGCGCCCCGCACCGCCGCGCCCGAAACCGCGCGACGACGCATGACCCCGGACAACGATCGAGGCCCGTCCGCGATTCCCGACACGTCGAAGACGATCGTCCTCACGGGGGCATCCGACGGTATCGGTGCCGAGGCCGCCCGCCAGCTCGCCTCCTCCGCTCATCGCCTCATCCTGGTGGGTCGGTCGGTCGAGAAGACCCGCGCCGTCGCCCAGGAGACGGGTGCGTCGTGGTTCACCGCCGACTTCGCGCGCCTCGACGACGTGAGGGAGCTGGCCGCGAAGATCACCGACGCCGTCGGCGAGGACGGCATCCACGTGCTGGCGAACAACGCCGGGGGCATCTTCGGCGATCAGACCCCCACGGTGGACGGCTTCGAGAAGACCATGCAGGTTAATCACCTGGCGCCGTTCCTGCTCACGAGCCTGCTTCTCCCGCACGTGCGGAAGGTCGAAGGCGCGGTCATCAACACCTCCAGCATCGCGCACCGCCTGTTCGGCCACATCGACGTGGACGACCTCGACAACACCCGCCGCTTCAGCCCGAACAAGGCCTACGGCGATGCGAAGCTCGCGAACGTGCTGTTCGCCAAGAGTCTGCACGCGCGGTTCCACGCCGAGGGTCTGAGCGCGGTCGCCTTCCATCCCGGCACCGTGCGCACGAACTTCGCGTCCGAGTCGTCGAGCGTCATGCGGCTGCTCTACCGCACGCCGCTCAAGCGCATCATGCTCATCGGTCCGGACAAGGGCGGCGCGACGCTGCGCTGGTTCATCGAAGGCACTCCTGACGAGACCTGGTTCTCGGGCGCGTACTACGACGAACGTGTACTCACGACGAAGGTCAACCCCCAGGTGAACGACGCCGCCCTCGCCGAGGCCCTCTGGCAGCGCAGCGCCGAGCTCGTCGGACTCGACGCTCCCTGACGCGCGCGCATCCTTCACACCGTGCCGTTCACGGTCGAGGGGGTGCGGTCGAGGGAGTGCGGGATCGAAAACGCGCCTGCGACGGCCCTCCCCGGTCCCTTATTGATCCCGCACGTATGTTCCCAGGCGACAGGAGTATGCTGGCGCGTTGGGTCGCTCGACCCGAAGAGTCCCGAAAGGCGGTGATGGCGATGTCCGGTGATAGTTACGACGCCGCCTTCGCTGCGTCGCGACTCCCTGCGCTCTCGCGTTGATCCTCCGATCCGCACGCGCACGTCCTTCCCGCAGCGTCGGTGGCGTCATCCGCCCCCTGACGAATCCGCGCACGGAGCTCTCCGCTGCCGTGCGCCCGCGAGAACGGAGCCGCATCATGGCGCTCATCGACAACGGCGTGTACGTCCACGGACGTCGCGTGGAGACCCCCAAGAACCTGGACGAGACCTACCGGATGCTGGATGCGGCCGGGGGCATCGCCTGGATCGGGCTGTACCGGCCCAGCCCCGAGGAAGTGGCCTCGGTCGCCCGGGAGTTCGACCTGCACCCTCTCGCCGTCGAGGATGCGCTCTCCGGGCACCAGCGCTCGAAGGTGGAACGCTACGGCGACACCCTGTTCGCCGTCCTCCGCCCCGCCCGGTACCGCGACAAGGAGGAGTCGATCGAGTTCGGCGAGCTGCACCTCTTCGTCGGCCCCGATTTCGTGGTGACCATCCGCCACGCCGAGTCGCCGAACCTCGCCGCCGTCCGGATGCGCATGGAGGCCCACCCCGAGCTGCTCGCGATGGGACCGGAAGCGGTGCTCTACGCGATCCTCGACGAGGTCGTCGACGGGTACGAGCCGATCGTGGCGGGGCTCCTCAACGACATCGACGAGATCGAGGACCAGCTCTTCGGCGACGGCGCCGACGACAGCGCGCTCTCCCGGCGCATCTATGAACTCTCCCGCGAAGTGATCAACTTCCAGCGGGCGGTGCATCCTCTGAGCGGGATGCTGGAGTGGCTGCGCCGCGGGTCCGAGAAGTACCGCATCGACGAGGAGCTGCAGCGGTCGCTGCGTGACGTCCTCGACCACACGATCCGCGTCAACGAGCGGGTCGACTCGTTCCGGGCCATCCTCGAGAACGCGCTGACCGTGCACTCCGCGCTCGTGGCCCGCCGCCAGACCGAGGCCGGGCTCGCACAGAACGACGAGATCAAGAAGATCTCCTCCTGGGCGGCGATCATCTTCGCGCCGACGCTCGTCGGCACGGTCTACGGGATGAACTTCGACGTCATGCCCGAGCTGCATTGGGCCTTCGGGTATCCGATGGCGATCGGCGCGATGGCCGCGTTCGCCGTCGCCCTGTACGGGGTGTTCAAGTATAAGAAGTGGTTGTGATCGAGCGGGGGTCGTTGCGCCGGGCGTAGCCGCGCGCGCTCTGCGCCGAGAGGGCGAGCAGCACGAGGATGTCGAGGGCCACGCTCGCGAGCGATGTGCGGAACGTCACGGGGATGCCGGCGTTCCACCAGTCGAGGAACACCACGATGATGCTGAGCGAGGCGAAGCTCATCGCCACGATGCGCGCCCAGTTGGCTCCGGCGAACACGAGCCCGGCGAGCACGCCGTAGAACACGTACCAGACGCCGAGCGCACAGAGACCGATGACGATCAGGAGATCGGCGACGTCCACGGGCACCGCCTCCAGGCCGTTCTCGGAAGAGAAGACCTCTTCTCTGATCGCCGCCCAGTTCAGCGCGTAGATGAGGATCGAGATGAACCCCCACGCTACGCGGAGCGACATCAGCACGGCGCCGAGCCCCGTGGCCAGAGGGCGTTTCACGACAGCCCCCGCAGTTCCGTGACCGGCGCCTGCTCCTCGGGCTCCCCGGCGGAGCCCGAGGCAGGTGCCTTCGTGACGCCGCGGAGATCGATGACCGGCAGGTCGCCGTCGGTGTGGATGCTGTCGCCGCCGCCGTTTCGCGAGTGATAGCCCGTGGAGAAGTCGCGGATGATGACGATGCGCACCCCGCTGTGCGCGCGGCGCAGCGTGCCGACGATGTGATCGCGTTCGATGTCGATGTCCGCATCGATCTTGTGGGTGATCTGGAGGGTGAAGAGCGAGAAGCCGACAGCCCGATCGAAGGTGCCGGCAGCCACCCAATCCACGCGGTGACCGCCGGGCAGCATCCACCCCTCGGGGCAGCGCCAGAACCTCACGTGGTGCCGCTTGGCCGGGTTGCCCTCGACCTCCTGCTGATACGCGAGGTCCTGCCGACGCCCGAACAGGAAGAGCGGGCTGACCGGTGCCTCGTCGTAGCTGCGCCGCAGCACGGTCGACAGGACGATGCGCCACGTCGACTCCGCGGTGATGTCGTCGGCACGCGTCCATCCGGCCTCGGCCATGCACCGGGTGAGCTGCTCCTCCGAGCCGAGGACAGCCAGGTTCACCGGATCGCCGAGCAGGCCGTCACTCGTGCGTGCGCGGCCGATGAAGTAACTGGGCACGTAGATGCGCGTGAGGATCGCGTGCAGTCTCGGCAGGACGAGGTAGGCGAGGAGCAGCCAGAACGCGACCGCGAAGGCGATGGCCCACCAGCCCCACGAGAACGCTTCGGTGACGATGAGGTACGCGAGCCAGACCGCGGCAAGACCGGCGAACACGAAGAAGGCGTCATCGAGAGCCGCGTTGACGGAGAACCTCTGGCGCTGGACCAGAGGATCCCGCTTCTTCACCGGTTCCGCCATGTCCACATCCTAGGAAGGGCTCGCACCGCGGGAAAGGTCAGCGCGTCCGCGGTTCCGTCCGCGACAGGGCATCGGCAGCCCGCACGAGCGCAAGGTGCGAGAAGGCCTGCGGGGTGTTGCCGAGCTGCCGCCCCACCACCGGGTCGTACTCCTCCGACAGCATCCCCACGTCGTTCGCCAGTGCGCACAGCCTCTCCATGAGTGCCTGCGCCTCGGCGCGCCGTCCGGTCATGGCGTACTGCTCGACCAGCCAGAACGAGCACGCGAGGAAGGCTCCCTCCGTCCCGGCGAGGCCGTCCACCCCCGTCGCCGTGCGGTACCGCCGCACCAGCCCGCCCGCCATCAGGGTCTGCTCGATCCGTGCGACCGTCGCCCGCATCCGCGGGTCGTCCGGCCGACAGTAGCCCACCTGCGGAAGGAGCAGGAGCGAGGCGTCGACCTCGGTCGTCTCGTAGTGCTGCACGAAGTGGCCGTCGACGACGCCGTCGCGATCGATCTCCTCGCGCATCCGATGGCGCAGCCCACGCCACCGCTCGACGGGGCCGTCGAAGCCGTGCTCCTCGACCGCGCGCACCGCCCGGTCGAACGCCGCCCACATCATCACCCGCGAGTGGGTGAAGTACCGAGGTTCACCGCGGATCTCCCACAGGCCCTGATCCGGACGCTCGATCTGCTCGGAGGCGAACCGCAGCAACTCGCGCTCCAGCGGCCAGGAGAAGCCCGACTCGGTGAGTCCCGCCGCCCGCGCGGCCGACAGCGTCACCACGACTTCGCCGACGACATCCGCCTGATACTGGTCGGCTGCGCCGTTGCCGATTCGCACGGGCGTGGACGCCTCGTACCCGGGCAGGTGCGGCAGAGCACGCTCCGGAAGATCTCGCTCCCCCGCCGGGCCGTACATGATCTGCAGATCGGCGGGATCACCGGCGACCGCCCGCAGCAGCCACTCCCGCCACTGGCCTGCCACGCCGAGGAAGCCGTGCGCGCACAGGGCCTCGAGGGTCAGAGCGGCATCACGCAGCCAGACGTAGCGATAGTCCCAGTTGCGCCTGCCTCCGATCTCCTCGGGCAGTGCCATCGTCGCCGCGGCTGCGATGCCGCCCGTCTCATGATTGGTCAGCGCCCGCAGGATCAGCAGCGACCTGACCACCTCGTCGCGGTGCGGACCGTCGTGCGAGATCCGGTCGGCCCAGTCCTGCCACCACTGCTTCGTCGCGCCGAGTTCCTTCTCGCCGTCGAGGGTGGGAGGGAGGTCGAGGTGCGACGGGAACCAGGTCAGGTGGAGGTCGCGCGTCTCACCGGCGGTCACCGTCAGCTCGCCACGATGCTGATGGTCGATCGGCTCCAGAGCGGCACCACGCACGGCCACGGCATCGGGACCGCCCATCGCGACCAGACACGGGGCATCGCGCGAACCGACCTGACGCACCCACGGCATCACCCTGGCGTAGTCGAAGCGGATGCTCAGCCGCTGCTCGAAGCGCATCGAGCCGCGCACCCCGACGACCCTGCGGATGAGGTCGCTACGGCGGATGGCGGCATCGGGGTCGAGGCCGATCGGCATGAAGTCGTGCACTTCGGCGACCGCGTCCCCGCTCTCCCACCGGGTCACGAGCACGAAGGTGTCTTCGTCGTATCGCCGGGTGCTCACGGCCCCGGGGTCTGTCGGATGCAGCAGCCAGCGACCGTGGGACTCGTCTCCGAGCATGGCCGCGAACGTCGACGCCGAGTCGAGCCGCGGCAGACACAGCCAATCGATGCTTCCTGCGCGCGAGACGAGCGCCGCCGTGCGGCAGTTGCTCAGCAGGGCATAGTCCTCGATGCGCGTGGTCATGCGTGGTCGAGCAGGTCTTCTCGGACCTCGATGCCGTCGACCTCGAGATCCTCATCCAACTGCACGAGAATCCGCGCATCGGGGAACTGCTTCGGCGCGAGGAAGGCGAGCAGCACGGCGTCGGCGAACACCACGACCGACGTGGCCTCGAGGTCATCACGCAGATCGATCTGCTCGACGACCGGCTCATCGTCGACCGCATCGTCGATCTCGGTCGCCACCTCGTCGACCACGGCCCGCCACCGGGACTCGCTGACCGACAGGATGCGCGAGATCGCAGCGATCAACGCCTCCTGGTCGATCTCGTCGTCGTGGTCGCCGTCGAACTCGGGATCGACGTTGACCTTCACCACCGTGCCTGCCGCGTCGATGCTCGCTCTCCCGTACACCAGGCCGTTCTCGGCGACCGGTTCATCGATCACGCCGCTCTCGACGATGCGGGCGAGGAGGGTGTCGAGCGCAGAAGAGGTCATGCCTTCAGTCTTTCGCATCCGCAGCGCCCGTGGGCGGTCGTCCCACACGCAGAAGCGCGGTGAGGATGACCGCGCCGATAGGCTCTATGCCGTGCCGAACGCCGAATCCGCCACCGCCGACCTCCGCCGCCTCGCCGATGCACTTGTCGGCGCCGAACCGCTGAACTGGGTGATCACGGGCGATTCCATCACCCACGGCTTGGTCCACACGCAGGGGGTCCGCAGCTACCCCGAGCACCTGCACGAGATCATCCGGGGCGAGCGCGAGCGCGTGCGCGACGTGGTCGTGAACACAGCGATCAGCGGGCACCGCATCAGCGACATCCTCGACGACTGGGACCGCCGCGTCGAGTCCTGGCGGCCCGATGTCGTCACGCTCATGATCGGCACGAACGATGCCGCGACCGGCGGCGAGCGCACCGAGGTCTCCCCGGAGGAGTATGCCTCGTCCCTGCACGACTTCGTCGTCCGCGTGCGCGGACTCGGCGCCGTCCCGGTGCTGCAGACGCCGCCCGCGATCGATGTCGCCAACGCCCCGGAGCGCGCGCGGATCGGCGAGTTCGCCGCAGCGGTGCGTCGGGTCGCCGCGGACGACGACGTCATCCTCGTGGATCAGTTCGCCCGCTTCGCCGCGCTGGGAGACGGCGAGGTGCCGTGGGGCCTGATGAACGATCCCTTCCACCCGAACGCCGCCGGGCACGCCGCGCTCGCCCTCGAGCTCACGACGGCGCTCGGTCTTCACCCGGCGGGCGCACGGAGTCGGACGGTGGCACTGCTCGAGGGCGTGGTCGTCGCCGCACGCCTCCACGGTTAGGCACCGCGGATCACGACGTCGCCGCTGCTCTGCGTGCGCGGCTCGCCGAGCAATGCACTGCTCCGGATCGACAAGCCACTCGGTGACCGGGGCGAGGGGGTGAACCCCGGTCACCGGGTAACACGTTATCCACTACCCGAGGGCGGCGGGTGATGTACCGATATACGTTCCTCCGCCCGGGGTGAAGACCCTCTGGACGCCGCGGGTGCCACCCCTCTATGGTGGCGGCACGATCTAGTCGGAGGGCGGCCGATGTCTCACGTGGTGGCTACTGGGGCCGGTAAGGCCATGATGGAGCGGCGGAACGACCCGACGCACGACTACATCCTCGGGCTCACCGGCAAGGAGCGACCCCGGGTCCTCTTCGTCGGCACCGCGACCGGCGACGACGCCGCCTACATCCTGAGCTTCTATTCCACCTACGACGCGGACCGGTGCGCACCGCACCATCTCCCGCTCTTCCATCGCGCGGTCGACGACCTGGCCGGTTTCGTGAAAGGGTTCGACGTGATCCACGTCGGCGGCGGCAACACGGCGAACATGCTCGATGTCTGGAAGCGCCAGGGCCTCGACACGATCCTGTGTGAGATGTGGGAGGACCCCGACTCGAACGTCGTGTTCACGGGAGGCAGCGCCGGAGGAATCTGCTGGTTCGAGGGCGGCACGACCGACAGCTACGGCCCGACCCTCCAGGTGCTCCCCGAGGGACTCGGGTTCCTGAACGGCAGCTTCTGCCCGCACTACGACGCCGAGGATCAGCGGCGCCCTCTCTTTCACGCCTCCCTCCTCAGCGGGGAGCTCTCCACGGGCTATGCCGTCGGCAACCTTCAGTCGCTGCACTTCGAGAACTCCGAGTTCGTCACCGCCATCAGTCCTGTCGAGGACGCGCTCGCCCTGCGGGTCGAGGCGATCGACGGGAAGATCGTCGAGACCGAACTGCCGACGACCGTGCTCACCGGGTCCGCTCCGATCACGAAGGGGCCGTCGTCATGAACGACAACGTGTGGATCCTCCTCGCACAGCTGATCATCGTCGTCGGTGCGATCTACATGGGCACGCGCACCAGCGGGATCGGTCTCGGCGTCTGGGGGCTGGTGGGCGTCGCCGTCCTCATCTTCGTGTTCGGCGAAGCGCCGGGCAACGCCCCGGTCGACGCGGTCTTCATCGTCATCACCGTGATCACTGCCGCCTCCACCATGCAAGCCGCCGGAGGTATCGACTGGATGGTGTCCGTCGCGGCCAGAGTGATCCGGCGCAAACCGAAGTCGGTCGTGTTCCTCGCCCCGGCCATGTCGTTCCTCTTCACCGTCGGGGCCGGCACGGGCAACATCTTCTACCCGCTGTTGCCCGTGATCTACGATGTCTCCTACCAGCAGAAGATCCGCCCCGAACGCGCCCTCTCGGTCTCGGCCGTCGCCTCGCAAGTCGGCATCCTGTGCTCGCCCGTCTCGGCCGCGACCGCATCGATGGTGGTCCTGCTCGCGCCGCAGGGCGTGGATCTCGGAGGACTGCTGCTCATCATGTGGCCGGCCTCCATCGCCGGGCTCTTCGTCGCCGCGCTCGTGATGATGCGTCATGGCAAGGACCTCGACGACGACCCGGAGTTCCAGCGACGCCTGGCCGACCACCAGATCAAGCCCCCGGCGGTGGACGCGCACGAGCACAAGCTCCCGCCGACGGCCGTGCTCTCGGCCTCCCTGTTCCTCGCAGGCGTCGCGGTGATCGTGTTCTTCGGGCTGTTCGAGAATCTGCGTCCGGTGATCGGGACCGACGATGCCGGCGATCCCGTCCGACTCAGTGTGACCGTCATCATCGAGGTCACGATGGGCATCATCGCCGCCCTGATCTTCGTGTTCTGCAAGGTCAAGGCCGCCGACGTCCCCAAGCAGCCGACCTTCCCCGCCGGCATCGTGGGGGCCATCGCCCTGTTCGGTATCGCCTGGCTCGCCAACACGTTCGTGGCGGCGAACCAGACCCTCATCGTCGACGGGCTCGGATCGGTGGTCTCCGGATCGTCGGCCTTCCTCGGCGCGCTGCTCTTCGCGATGGCACTCTTCGCGGTCGCCATGCTCACCACGAGCCAATCGAGCGCGACCAACGCGATCGTGCCGATCGGTATCACGATCGGGCTTCCGGCACCTCTACTGGTGGGGCTGTGGCCGTCGACCATGGGGATCTACACGCTGCCGGCGAACGGCAGCCAGGTGGCCACCGTGGCGTTCGACCAGACCGGCACGACGAAGATGGGCAAGTTCGTCTTCGACCACTCATTCCAGCTGCCGAACCTCATCTACGTGGGTGTCGCGATCGTCGTCGGGGTATCGCTCTCGTTCCTGATGGGCTGACTTCCACCCGAGCGGCCGACACCGTCCCCGGGAGCTTGCCCAACCGATATTTCGGAATATCGTAGAGGCGGGGACCTGGGGAGGTTGGGGTGTCGGCATTTGTCGCGCAGGGGGATGGACATGTACCGCGAGTATCGGCGCACGCGATCAGTCGGCCGCGGCTAACCGCCACACTCGAGACCGACACACCTCTGACGCTCATCCGTGCCGCGTCCGGGTCGGGCAAGACGACCGCCCTCGTGGAGTGGGCGTCCGCCACCGCATCGCGCGTGGTCTGGATCACGGCCTCGCCCGCCACCGCGCCCAGCGCTGCGCTCGCCCGCGCTCTGCTTCGAGCTCTGCCGCGCACAGACGTCGCACACGACCTGGCGGAGGATGGATGGCCTGCCGTGACCTCGCGCCTGCGCCACGCGGAAGGTCCTCTGGTCGTGGTACTCGACGACGCGGCCCCCGTGGACCGCGAAGGCGTGCTCGCCCTGTGCCGCGCCATCGCCACCACCCCGCGGACGCGGCTGATCGTCGCCACCAATCGCCCCAGCCCCTTCGACACCGAGGGTCTGGATCTCGTGATCGACACGAAGGTCATCGCGCCGTCGGACCTCATGTTCGACACCGAGGAGATCTCTCGCGCGCTCGGGGTCGATGACGACATGGCCGGCGAGATCCGGGAGGTGACCGCGGGCTTCCCCGCGCTCATCCGTGCCCTCGTGCTGCGCGGGGCCGGAACGGACACCGAGTCGCTTCGCGCTGCGAACACCGTGATCGAGGACTATCTGCAGGACCGGCTCGCCGAGTGCGGATTCTCCCCGCAGGCGTTGCAGGGGCTGCTGCGGATCAGCGTGACCGACTCGGTGGACCTGCCCCTGGCCGTGGCGCTCACGCGCGACCCCGACATCGCGAAGGCGCTCGACCAGGCCGAGACGTTCGGCTTCGGCCGCTGGACCGGCGACGGCGGCTGCACGTTCACCCTCACACCGCTCACACGCGGCATGCTGCGCCGTGAGCTGCGCCGATCCTTCCCCGGCGAAGTCGCGCACCTCCGACGCATCGCAGCCGAGGGAGCGATACGTCGCGATCTGCCCCTCGAAGGGCTGCGACTCGCCCTGGAGGACGACGATCTACGGCTCGCGAAACACGTCACGATGTCCGGGTGGAACCGCCTGCTCCACCGCGATCGGCGCGCGGTCGCGGAGCTGCTCGCCGACGTCCCTGTGGCACGACTCAAGCAGGAGCCGCTCGTGGCCATGCTGCTGGGGATGAGCCTCAAACCCAGCAGGCTCCGACGCCAGCGGGGGCTCCAGCTGCTGCGCATGGCGGTGGCTGCGGCGAACTCCCGTCGGCCCACCCTGTCAGCCACGGAGCGGATCTTCATCTGGGCGGCGGAGAGCGCCTCCCTGCGTGCCATCGGGCGGCCGGAGCCGGCCGCCCAGATGGCCGCGCGAGCCCTGGCGCTGTTCCAGGAGACACCGGAATCGCGATGGCAGCAGTACGCCCGCGATGTGCCACTCATGTGCACGCACATCGGCATCTCCCTGTACTACGGCGGACAGCTGGACGAAGCCATCGAGGTTTGGGAACAGGCCACGGCGCTCGCCGCGGCGCACGGGAGCACGAACGGCTTCCACGGCATCTGCCTCCTCGCGGGTGTCCACGCCCTGAACGGCGACCTGCCCGAAGCGCGGCACTACTTCTCCCTCGTGCGCGACGGCGAGTGGGACCCGGAGCTCCTGGACAGCTACCAGAGCACGTTCTACCGGATCGCCGGCGCGATGCTCGCGGTGGAGGACGGCGACCTCCCGGCGGCGAAGCAGCACATCCGCTTCTTCGAGCCATACCGAGCGACGAGCGAGCACTGGACGACGATGGCCTCCGTGGAGGCGTGGATCGCCCTGCACGAGGGAGATGCAGCAGGGGGCCTGGAGCGCCTCGAGTCTTTCGCGCGCCTCCGAGGGAGGGAGGCGAGCGCCGCCCACGTGCGCCACGCGCTCTCCCGGCCGCGGGTGCTGCTGCACCTCGCCCTCGGCGACGTCGGCACCGCGAAGAGCATCGTCCAGCGCGATGCCGGGTCCGATCGTTTCGGCACCGTCGTGAAGCGAGCACGTCTGGCTCTCATCGACGGCGCGGCCGCTGACGTGGTCCGACTCCTGGGACAGACCCGCCTGCGTCCCTCCACGGCCCGAGAACGCGCCGAAGCGCTGGCGGTGCACAGCGCCGCTCTGCGCCGGGTGTCCCCGGCCGCCGCGCAGCCGTCGAGCGCGACGTTGAGCGCGCAGCTCGCGGACCGCGGCCTCACCACTCCGCTCGTGCTCCTGGGCGCGGAAGACTTCGGTGCGGTCCGCGCCGACCTCGATCCGACCGGTCGCGCCACCTTCCCCCGGCGATCCGCTCTGCCGTCCTTCGAGAGCCGCCCCCGCCTGACCCCCCGTGAGCAGGTGGTGCTGCGCACGCTGACGTCCGGTGCGCCGCTGCCGACGATCGCCGCTGAGCTGCGCGTCTCGCAGAACACCCTCAAGACCCAGCTCCGCAGCATCTACCGCAAGCTCGACGCCGGCAATCGCTCCGAGGCGTTGGAGCAGGCGGCCCGTCACGGCCTCCTGCCCGACTGAGCGCCGGCGCCAACCACCCGCCGACTGCACACGCCGAAGGCCCCGCCCGTCGCATCACGACGGACGGGGCCTTCCCGACGAGCGTCAGGCCTGCGAGCGGCGTCGGCGCACGATCAGCAGCACGGCACCGCCGAGCAGCAGAGCGATCGCCAGAGCCAGCACCCACGGGGCCAGGATTCCGCCGGTGAGCGCGAGCGGCGTCAGCACCGGGTTATCGGTCGAACTCGTCGGCGGCGTGATCGTCTCACCGCCGGGAGGAGTGGCCGTCCCCACAGCCACGTTGTGCAGCTTCGCGCCTGCCGCGTCAGCGTGCACGATCACGGAGTACGTGATGGTGATGCTCTCTCCCTGGGCGAGGCTGCCGCTCCAGCGCAGCTGGTTCCCGTCCACCGCGGGAGCCGCCACCGCGCGGTCACCCACGACGGCGGTCGCACCGGGTCGGAGGTCGGCATGCCGCAGCACGCCGGAGAGGTCATCCGTGATGACGACGTCATCCAGCCCGGTCTCCCCCGTGTTGGTGCCGACGAGCCGGTAGGTGACCACGCTTCCCGCGGCCACGGCCTTCTCCGAACCGGGATCGGCCGTCTTGACGAAGGTGAAGCCCGGGGTACCGACCGGGTTCTCGGTCGTCACCGGAGGCGGCGTGAGCTCCCCACCACCCGGCGGGGTGGCGGTTCCCGCGACCGTGTTCGCGATCGTCGCACCACCTGCGTCGCCGTTCACGGTCACCGAGTACGTGATGGTGACGCGCTGACCGACCGCGAGCGCGCCCGACCAGGTGAGCTCGTCACCGTCCACGACCGGAGCGGGCGCGGATCCGTCGATCACGGTCGCCGTGGCGTCGTCGTTGTAGACGGCGTGGGCGAGGACGTCCGAGAGGTCGTCGCTGATGCTCACCGGCGCCAGCGCGGTCTCTCCGGTGTTCACGCCGGTCACCGTGTAGGTGATGACGCTGCCGGGGTCGACGCGGGTTCCCGACGCGGGGTCTGCCGACTTGCGGAGCTCGAAGCCGGGCTCGTTGACCGGGTGCTCCGTCGTCGCCGGCGGCGTCTCGATCGGAGGCACACCGCCGGGCGGGGTCGCCGATCCCGCAGCCGAGTTCTCGAGGATCGCTCCCCCGGCGTCCGCCTGCACGGTCACGGAGTACGTGATCGTGACAGTCTCGCCGACCTGCAGGGCTCCCGTCCACGACAGGCTGTCGCCGGAGACCACCGGGGCGGTCGAGGCGGTCGTGCCGATCAGGGCGGCCGCGTCGTCGTTGTAGTCGGCGTGGGCGAGGACGCCGGAGAGGTCGTCCACAATCGCGACCGGATCGAGGGCCGTCTCACCGGTGTTCACGCCGGTCACCGTGTAGGTGATGACACTGCCGGGGTCGACCGTCGTGCCCGCCACCGGGTCGGCGCTCTTCGACACCGAGAATCCGGGGACGTTCACGGCGTTCGTCGTGGTGCCGGGCGGCGGGGTGATGACGGACCCTCCGGGCGGGGTCGCCGTCGCGCTCGCGCTGTTCTCGAGCACGGATCCGACGCCCTCGGGGCCGACCGTCACCGAGTACGTGATGATGACGGTCTGACCGACGGCGAGCGCACCGGACCAGTCGAGCTCCGCGCCGTCGACCGTCACCGCGCCGGCGGGCAGACCGCCGATCACGGCCACAGCGTCGTCGTTGTACGAGGCGTACGGCAGCACCTTCGAGAGGTCGTCCGTGATCTCGACCGGGTCGAGCCCCGTCTGACCGGTGTTGACGGCCGTCAACGTGTAGGTGAGCACATCACCGGGATCCACGGCCGTGCCCGCCGCCGGGTCGGCGGTCTTGGCGAAGGTGAAGCCGGGCTCGTTGACCGGGTGCTCCGTCGTCGCCGGCGGCGGCGTGATCGGCGTGCCCGGCGTGGTGGGGCTGTCCGGGTCGCTCGGGTCCGTCGGGATGAGTGGCGTCGCCGTGCCCGTGGCCGTGTTCGCGATCGTCTCACCCCCGGCGGTCGGGTCGACCGTCACGGAATAGGTGATGACGACGTCCTGGCCCGGGAGCAGCACACCGCTCCAGTCGAGGGCGGCGTCCACCACGCTGACGTCGCCGCGGGTGGCGGTCACGTCGTCGTTGTACGAGGCATGAGCAAGCGCGCCGCGCAGATCATCGGCGATCGATGCAGGGTCGAGCACGGTGTCACCCGTGTTCGTGCCCGTGACGGTGTAGGTGATCACGCTGCCGGGATCGACACGCGTCCCCGATGCGGGGTCGGCGGACTTCGCGACCGTGAAGCCGGGGGTGGCGACCGGGTGCTCCGTCGTCGACGGCGGCGTCGTGACCGGGGTACCGGGCGTGGTGGGGCTGTCCGGGTCGGTCGGGTCGGCCGGGATGAGGGGGGTCCCCTCGCCCGTGACGGTGTTGCGCAGCAGCACGCCGGTCGCGTCGGCGTCGACCGTCACCGTGTAGGTGATGTCGACCCTGGCGCCGGGAGCGAGTGCCCCGGTCCAGGTGAGCGTCGTGCCGTCGAGCTCGACGGCTCCGGTCGATGCGCTCGCGTCGCCGCCGTACTGAGCGTGGGCGAGCACGGCGGACAGGTCGTCGACGATGGACGCGGGGTCGAGGGTCGCGTTACCCGTGTTGACGCCGGAGATCGTGTACGTGATCGTGTCGCCCGCGCGCACGGCGGTGCCGGAGACGGGGTCCGCGGACTTCGTCACCTCGAGGCCGGTGTCGACGACCGGGTGGTTCGTCTCCGCGGGCGGCGGGACGATCGGGGTCCCCGGGGTCGTGGGACCGTCGGGGTCGGCCGGGTCGACCGGGATCCGCGGTGTGGCCGTGCCACTGGCGACGTTGTTCAGCAGCGCCTTCTGGACTCCGGCATCGATGGTCACCGAGTAGCGGATGGTGACGGACTCGCCGCGGGGCACATCGCCCGTCCAGGTGAGCGTGTCGCCGCTGACGGTGACGGAGCCGCGGTCGGCGGTCACGTCGTCGTTGTAGCCGGCGTCATCGAGCACACCCGACAGGTCGTCGACGATCCGGGCCGGATCGAGGTCGGTGTCACCCGTGTTGGTTCCGGTGATCGTGTAGGTCACGGTGTCGCCGGCCGAGACGGCGGTGCCCGAGGCGGGGTCGGCGGACTTGCTGATCGTGAAGCCCGAACCGATCACCGGGTGCTCGGTGGTGACCGTGGGCGGGACGATGGGTTCGCCCGGCACCTGCGGTCCGTCGGGGTCACTCGGGTCCGGAGTCGTTGGCGTCGCGGTGCCGCTGACGGTGTTCTTCAGGATCTCACCCGAGGTGTCGGCTTCCACGGTCACGGAGTACGTGATCGTCACGGTCTGTCCGGGCTGGAGCGTGCCGGTCCAGGCGAGGTCGTCACCGGTGATGGTTGCGGCGCCGGATGCGACGGGGGAGCCGTCGATCTCGGTGGCGACGTCGGAGTTGTAGGCGGCGTGTGCGAACACGGCCGACAGGTCGTCGGAGAGGGAGGCCGGGTTCAGCACCGTGGCACCGGTGTTGGTGCCGGTCACCGTGTACTCGATGGTCTGCCCCGGCTCCACGACGGTGCCGGCAGCGGGGCTGGAGCTCTTGGCGACGGTGTAGCCCGCCACGGGGTGCTCGGTCGTGACCGCGGGAGGATCGACCGGGGGCAAGCCGCCGGGAGGGGTGCCGGAGGCGGTGACGCTGTTGGCGATCCGCTCTCCTTCGACATCGGCGTCAACGATCACCGAATACGTGATGGTGAGCACCTGACCGGGCTCGAGCGCGCCGGTCCAGGCGAGGTCGTCACCGGTGATGGTTGCGGCGCCGGATGCGACGGGGGAGCCGTCGAGCTCCGTGGCGACGTCTCCCTGGTACTCGGCGAACGCGAGCACGCCGGACAGGTCGTCGCTCACGCGGACGGGGTCGAGGAGCGTGTTGCCCGTGTTCTCCGCCTCGACGGTGTACGTGATGCGCTGACCCGCCTGCACGGCGACACCGTTGGCCGGGTCGGAGGTCTTGCGCAGCGCCAGGTCGGGTGCGAGACGTACGTTCGTGAACGTGCAGGTGACGTCGGTGCCGAGCGCACCGGCGGGCTGGACGACGCTGCCGTCTGCGGTCACGGCGACCGGAGACGTGGAGCCGTCGGATTCGACCTGCACGCAGTCGAGCGATTCGGCGTACCGGGTGCTGTCCGTGGTTCCGGATGCGGACTCGGAGAGGCGGAAGGTGTCGCCCTGGTTGGTGAACACCGGTCCGGCGTAGTCCGGCTGCAGCCCCGTGGCCTCACCGCGGGTGGTCGCGTCCGTCTGCGCGACCTGATAGCCGGCCGGCGACTGCACACGCAGGGCGAACTGGTCGGTGGCGGCGTGACGCCCCTCGGGGAGGTCCTTCTTCAGCGTGAGGGTGTTCGGGAAGGTGCAGCTGGCCATGTCGGTCGGCCCGAAGGTTCCGATCGAGGTGGTGTTGACGGTCACGCCGCGGGGGAGGTCGACCTCGATGATGCGGTTTCCGCCTCCGGAGACCGACACGAAGATGTGGCCGAGGTTTCCGAACGCGATGCCGTTGCCCTGCACCCCGTCGCCCATGTTGTGGACCTGCTTGGCCTCGATGGTCGCGGTGCTCGGCGCGAGCGAGGTGGGAAGGTCAGACGAGTAGATGACATTGTCGGCCACGAGCACGAGCTGGCCCGAGGCGCTGAAGGCCATGTCGCCGTTGGCGCCGAACGCGCTGCTGCCGGCGGTGGGGCGGAGCGTGCCGACCTGCACGTAGGCCTGCGGAGTGACGCTCTCGTTCCAGGCGTAGAGGTTGATGGCACCGCTGACGGTACCGCTGGCGAAGTAGTAGACGCCGGTCACCGGGTGGACGGCACCTCGGAGCACGGAGGAGTTGAGCGTGAACGTGGTGCGGCTCGTGGAGTCGGTCACGCGGTCATGCTTGGCCAGCACCTTGGATCCGGCCGCATTGGTGACCGTGTAGGCGTAGCGGCCGCTGGAGGAGATGCCGAGGGCATTGTTGGAGTGGTCGACGCCGAGGGTGGTGGAGCCGAGTGTGCCGCCGTTTCCCGGTGTGCCGCCCTGCTCGTCCACGATGAACTCGCGCACCTCGGTCGTGCTCTGCACGTACACGGCGCCCGGCGTGCAGAGGAACGGGTCAGCCGCGATCGCGGGAGCCGCCGTGAGCGTGCCTCCGATGAACACCATCGACGAGGCGACCAGCGCCGTGCTCAGGGCGCCTCCGATCAGCTTCTTCGCGCGGCCCCGCCAGCGGCTGTGCCGCTCGGACGGAAGGCCATCGGCTGTGTGGTCCTTGCGGGCAACACGAAACCCCATGACAGACTCCCCATTCATCGCTTCCCCGGTGCGCGTTCGCACACGGAAACCCCCGCCCCCTCAGGCGACCGCCGAGCACCATTCAGGCATGGCGAACTCGGCTCGGGCCATCCGCCAGACTGCCCGCCCCCCGACGACCGCTCCGGCCGATCCCGGAGAATTCACCCCGTCTTTTCACCCCACGCACGGCATGCTCCCTCCGCACGGGCTCTCGCGTCCCGGCGGGGAGGGATGCCATGCTGTCGGGATGCAGCGCACCACCAAGATCACGACCGCGGTCGTCGTCGTCGCCATCGCGGGGTTGGTCGCCGTAGCGGCTCCCGCCGTGATCGGCGCCGCGCCGGCTGTCGTCGACGCGGGCTCGTGGGTGTCGGAGCGCTTCGCCGCCGAGCCTTCCACAGCCCCGACGAGTCGCGCGGAGAAGACCGAGCAGGGCGGACTCGTCGACCTGGGCGACGGCATCAGCGTTCCCGCCGGTGGTCCCGGTGACTGCACCACCAACGCGTTCATCAACATCTACCGGGACGACGGCTCTCCGATGCACGCCAAGCTCCTGGGCGAGCTCGTCGAGATGGGCGCGTCGGAGCTGGCGAGCGGACCCGTCACGCTGGATGCGGCCGGCGAGATCTTCTCCTACGAGGTGCAGGCCGGCGACAGCCTCATCGCGATCGGCGAGCGATTCTGCGTCGACTACGTCACGGTCTCCAGCTTCAACCACGTGCGCGGCAACGAGCCGATCAGCCCGGGCGACACCCTCTACCTGCGCCCAGATCCGACGCTTCCGTTCGTCGACATCTACGGGCCGTACAACGCCGAGCCCGGCTCCTCCACCATCCCCTACTACGACGGCGTGGCGGCGTTCTCGACCGCTGTCGCCACGGCAGATCTGGGTGCCGCCCGGTGGCTCTGGAAGCGCCTCGAGAAGGACATGCACCCGGAGACCGCAGCCGTGATCACCCAGGCGTTGAGCGACGACGATCTTCCGCTGCTCCGCCGCCTGTTCCCGTAGCAGCGGGACTCCGCGCCGCCGTTCGGCGAGCCCTCGTTTTCGCGCGCCAGGAAACCCTCAGGAAACTTCTCGGAAGATCCCGGTATTCGGTGTTGCTAAGTACCGGTACTCAGTGTTACTTTGTACCGGTACCCAGCAACACTGAGTACCGAGAGAGGAAGGGAGGACCTGATGGGCAAGCAGATGACCGAGATGCTCAAGGGCACTCTGGAGGGCATCGTTCTGGCGCTCCTCGCCGAGCAGCCGGCCTACGGATACGAGATCACGACCCGCATCCGCGACCACGGGTTCACCGACATCGCCGAGGGCACGATCTACGCACTCCTGGTGCGCATCGAGCAGAAGAAGCTCGTCGACGTCGAGAAGGTCCCGAGCGAGAAGGGGCCGCCCCGCAAGGTGTACACCCTGAACGCGCAGGGCCGCCAGGAGCTCGGGGAGTTCTGGAAGACCTGGGACTTCCTCCGCACGCACATCGAACGACTGAACAACACGAACGAGGAGAACTGATCATGGCCGCGAAGTGGATCGAAGCGCTCACCGGATCGCTCGAGCAGAAGAAGCAGTACAAGCAGGCCAAGGCCCGCATCGACGCCCTCCCCTCGCCGTACCGCGAGGTGGCGAACGCCCAGTACCGGTACTACCTGTACTACGGCGGCATCACCGACGGCGACACCATCGTCACCATGTTCCTCGACCTCGCGGACCTGTGGGAGCGCGCTGCCATCGACGGCACCCCCGTCAGCGCGATCGTGGGCGACGACCCCGTCGAGTACGCCGAGGAGTATGCCCGCGCCTACGGCGGCACCCAGTGGATCGACAAGGAGCGCGCGCGCCTCATCAAGGCGTTCGACGACGCGAGGAAGAAGGAGAACGAGTCATGACGAACGCCGCCATCTCGGTACGCGGTATCGAGAAGTCCTACAAGGATCTGCATGTCCTGCGCGGGGTCGACTTCGAGGTCGAGAAGGGCAGCATCTTCGCCCTCCTCGGCTCGAACGGCGCCGGCAAGACCACGATGGTGCGTGTCCTCTCCACCCTGCTGAAGGCGGATGCCGGAACGGCGACCGTGCAGGGTATCGACGTGGCCGCGAACCCGGTCGGCGTCCGGGAGCGCATCAGCCTCACCGGACAGTTCGCCGCCGTCGACGAGATCCTCACCGGACGCGAGAACCTGGTGCTGGTCGCGAAGCTGCGGCATCTGCCCGACCCCGGGACGGTCGCCGACGATCTGCTGGCGACCTTCCGCCTGACGGATGCCGGCAACCGCAAGGTCGCCACCTACTCGGGCGGCATGCGTCGCCGGCTCGACATCGCGATGAGCCTGGTCGGGCACCCCGAGGTCATCTACCTCG
Source organism: Microbacterium aurugineum (assembly GCF_023101205.1). Lineage (NCBI taxonomy): Bacteria > Bacillati > Actinomycetota > Actinomycetes > Micrococcales > Microbacteriaceae > Microbacterium > Microbacterium aurugineum. Next base: position 3,342,444 of record NZ_CP078078.1, read on the forward strand.
ACGAACCGACCACCGGACTCGACCCCGAAGCCCGCATCGAGGTGTGGGACGTGGTCAAGGAGCTCGCGAACACCGGCACCACCGTGCTCCTGACCACGCAGTACCTCGATGAGGCGGAGCAACTGGCCGACCGCATCGCGATCCTGCACGAGGGCCGCATCATCGCGAACGACACCCTCGCCGGGCTGAAGCGCCTGCTGCCGGCCGCGAAGGTCGAGTACGTCGAGAAGCAGCCCACCCTCGAGGAGATCTTCCTCACCCTCATCGGCCCCTCGTCCACGCAGAAGGAGGACGCAGCATGACCATGCACTTCACCGCCGACACGGCGACTCTCACCGGCCGCTCCATGCGGCACATCTTCCGCAGTCCCGACACCATCATCACCACGGCGGTCACCCCGATCGCCCTGATGCTGCTGTTCGTGTACGTCTTCGGCGGCGCGCTCCAGGCCAGCACCGGCGCCGAGAACTACGTGAACTACCTGCTCCCCGGCATCCTGCTCATCGCGATCGCCTCGGGGATCGCCTACACCGCATTCCGGCTCTTCACCGACATGCAGAGCGGGATCTTCGAGCGCTTCCACTCCATGCCGATCGCCCGGTCGAGTGTGCTGTGGGCGCACGTGCTCACCTCACTGACCGCGAACGCGATCACCCTGGCGATCATCTTCGGCGTCGGATTCGTGATGGGCTTCCGCACCGGGGCGAGCTTCTGGGCATGGCTCGCCGTCATCGGCATCCTGATGCTGTTCACCCTGGCGCTCACCTGGCTCGCCATCATCGCGGGCCTGAACGCCAAGACGGTCGACGGGGCGAGCGCGTTCTCGTACCCGCTGATCTTCCTCCCGTTCATCAGCTCGGCCTTCGTCCCAACCGACACCATGCCGGCACCGGTGCAGTGGTTCGCCGAGAACCAGCCGGTCACCTCGATCGTCAACACCATCCAGGCGCTGTTCGCCGAGCAGCCCGTCGGCAACGACATCTGGGTCGCCCTCGCCTGGTGCGTCGGCATCCTCGTGGTCGCCTACGTGTTCGCGATCATCTCCTACCGGAAGAAGGTCAGCTGATCTTCTCCCCGATCTGGCCCCGCACCAGATGAAGGAGATCTCTTGATTCGAAGGCCCCTCAGAACCCCTGAGTCCTTCAGATCAAGAGATCTCCTTCATCTGCGTGTGGGCGTCGGGCGGAGCAGACTTCGGTGCGCTCAGACCGTGCGCAACGCCGAGGTGGGCGAGAGCCGCGCGGCGCTGATCGCCGGATACAGCCCTGCGATCACGCCGACCACCAGCGCCACCACCGGCCCACCGACCAACACGACCACGGGGATCGTCACCGCCTGGCCTTGGATCGTGGCGTAGGCGAAGACACCGAGTGCCCCGCACAGCGCCCCGGCGATGCCTCCCAGGCCGCCCAGCACGATCGCCTCCGCCACGAACTGACCCGCGATCTGCCCCGAACGAGCGCCGAGCGCCCGCCGGAGTCCGATCTCGCCGCGCCGCTCCAGCACCGCCACCACCATGGTGTTCGCGATGCCGATCCCTCCGACCAACAGAGCGATCGCCGCGAGACCGACCGCGAGGCCGGACAGAGAGTCATCCGCGGTGTCCCGCGCCCCGGCGAGCTCGCCGAGTCCGGTCACCTGCACATACGGGGAGGACGGATTCGCGGCGCGACCGATCGCCTCGCGAACCTTCTCGCCCGTGCCGCCGTCGGCCATGCGCACATAGATCGACGCAATGGTGTCGTCCCCGTCCGCCGACACATGCTCGGCCGCCCAATGGTCGCCGAGGAACGCGCTCGCATCGATCGACTCGGCGAGGCCGGCCGAATCGAGTATCCCGATCACCGTGTACCACTGCTCCCCGATCCACACCCGCACACCCGGTTCCGTGATGCCCATGCGTGCGGCTGCCGCAGACCCGAGCACTGTCACCGGCAGCGAGCGGTCGGTCTCGTCGAACCACGATCCCTTCGCGACCGAGCCTTCCACTGACGACAGGAAGTCGGGACTCGCCGCATACGCGGTCAGCCCATTGCCCTGGCTCTTCGGCACGAGGTCGTTGCGGTACACGCCGGTACCGTCCGGCACCTTCTCGAGCACGCCCACCTGTTCGACGCCCGTCACCCGCTCGATCATCCCGGCGGCCGTCTCGGGCAGAGCGACCGGCTTGTTGTCCGGTCCGTACCCCGGCTGCACCACGATCATGTTGGCCCCCAGCGCGTCGAGCTTGGCCAGCAGCTCGGCCTGGTTGGAGGCGGCGATGCCGGTGATGGCGGTGAGTGCCGCGATGCCCACGGCAACGCCGAGCGCCGACAGGGCCGTGCGCATCTTGCGGCTGCGGGGTCCGATGAGTGCCGTGCGGATGCTGTCCGCAGCGCTGAGCCGCGGCATCCTCTCGCGGGTGCGCCTCATGCTGCGACCTCTTCCCTCTCCGGCGAGCCCGTGTCGCCCACGATGCGTCCGTCGTTGATTCTGACCTGTCGTTGCGTGCGCTCGGCGATGTTCGGGTCGTGCGTGATGATCACGACCGCCGTGCCGGAGTCGGCGATCGATGTGAGCAGCTCGAGGATGTGCTCGCCCGTGTTCGAGTCGAGCGCGCCGGTCGGCTCGTCGGCGAACAGCACTGACGGGTTCCCGACGATCGCCCTCGCGATGGCGACGCGCTGCTGCTCTCCTCCGGACAGCTGACCGGGTCGGTGCCTCATGCGCGAACCGAGGCCGACCCGCTCCAACGCAGCCGCGGCCCGCACCATGCGCTCCGCCGAGGGAACCCCTGAGTACAAGAGTCCGAGCGCCACGTTGTCGACCGCACTGAGCGCCGGCAGAAGGAAGAACTGCTGGAACACGAAGCCGATGCGGCGAGCGCGCAGAGCTGCACGCTCGTGTTCGGCGAGCCGGGCAGCAGCCGTCCCGTCGATCAGCACGGTACCGCTGGTGGGGTCGTCGAGCGTCCCCATGATCGAGAGCATCGTGCTCTTCCCCGATCCTGATGCGCCGACGACGGCCACCAGCTCGCCGCTCTCGATCGCGAGACTCATGCCGTGCAGAACGCGCAGCGGCGGGTTGCCGGGGTATTCCTTGATCACCTCGACAAGTTCGACGACGGTATTGGGCGTCATTGCGCCACCACCACGGCGTCACCGGCGACAAGGTCTCCACCGACCACCTGCACTCGGGTGTCGGCGATCAGTCCGACCTCCACCGAGACACGTTCGACCTTGCCGCCCTTGCGCAGCACGTCGACCGCGTAGCCGCCGTCGGTCGTCGCCACGAGCGCGGTGACAGGAACGACGAGTGCGTCCTTCACCTCGGAGGTCGCGAACACGACCTTGACGGCACGCAGGCCGATGCCCTCGGCGACGGCGGGGTCCTCGAGCTCGATGTTCGCGATGGCCGGGGTGGTCTCGCCCTCTTTGCCGGTCGGTTGGCCGCCGGGATCGACGGCGGCCACCGTCGCGGGGACCTCGGTGCCGTCCGGAAGGATCACGGTCACCGGCGTCGCCGGCAGGATCTCGCGCGCCTGGGCCTCGGTGAGTGTGGCCACCACGCGCAGGCTCGTGCTCGTATACGTGAGCGGGCTGGCCGCCGCAGGATCACCGAGCTTCCCTGTGACCGACTCGACACGCACCGACGCGGCGGTGATCGCGACGACATCGCCCAGCTTCACAACACCGTCCTGGGCCACGCCGAGCGACTTCTGCCACGCCTTCACGTTTGCCGCGGTGATCCTGGTGAACTCGTCGTCCACTGTCATGTCCTTGCCGAAGCCGAGGTCGGCGAGCGCCTGCTCGAGCTGACGCACGTCGGGCCCGTTCTCCACACCAGGGCCGAGATCACGCCAGAAGGGACGGTCACCGCGCATCGCGATCACCGGCTTGCCGTCGACCTCGTAGATCGACTGCCCGGCTTCGATCACGTCGCCCGCCGCCGGGAGCCGCGTGATGGTGCCCCCGCGACCGGGCAGAGCGATGGAGGTGCCGTAGCTCAGGGTCCCGTTGAGCCTGAGGTCAGAGGTGAGGGTGGTGAGCTCCGCGTTGGCCGTCACCGGCTTGTCGTCGTCCTGAGGCGTCTCGGCCACGGAGCTCCACGGCTGCAGCACCGCCAGGGTCACCGCGGCAGCCACGAGCAACAGCCCCACGGGTACGAGCACCTTCGTCAGCCGCCGGCTCATTCGTCGCCCCCGGACGGCAGCGTGGTCGCCGCCATGAAGCCGCCTTCGAAGTACTCGTTCATCAGGGCGAACCAGTCGAAGTCGACGGATTCGATGCTCTCGGGCGTGAACATCGGCGGCATCTCGCCGGTCTTCTCCGCGCACGCCTCGAGGAGGGTGCGCGCCTCGTCTTCCGTGATCCCGACCGGCATTTCGAGCATGCCGTCGGCGTCGGGATCCGCGAAGGCAGCGAAGCCGTTGTCCCTGGCGCACGCGGCGAACGCGAGCCCGGACTCGATGAGATCCTCCGGAGAGATCCTCTGCGCGTCGTCGGCCCCCGACATGTCGGGCTCGCGCTGTGCGAACTCGGGAACCTCCTCCTCGCACTTCTCCCACGCGGCCCGCTGCCCCTCCTCCGGGTATCCCGAGGCGGCCGTTGCGGCAAGCCACATGCCGTCCTCATCCGCGACGATCGTGGTCATCGCCACCTCCTCGCCGCCGCCCATCGTCGCAGTGCTGTCGCTCAATGCGCCCAGGCCGCCGTCGCCGGGAGCTTCCGGCATCAGGAGGGCGACCTGCCCCGCGTCGACGATCTTCGCCGTCTGGCCCTCATCGGTGAGGCACGTCACGAACCGGGCAGCCGCCGCATCGTTGGCGCCGTCTTTCGACTTGTCATCCCCGGACGGGGCGCTGCATGCAGAGAGCGCGAAGAGCGCGATGACAGCGGGCATCACCACCATGGAACGGTGTGCTTTCGAATCGAACATGACATTTCCTTTCTCGCGGTCGCAGCTCATCCACGACGTGCAGTCCGTTCTACGGAGACGATGGTTTGCTGTCGGTATGACGGCACCTAACCGGAAACTAACCGCGGAGAACGCACCCTCGGAGGAGGGAGGCGCGATGCGATTGCTGCTGGTGGAAGACGAGGTCGATCTGGCCGACGCGCTCGCCGATGGCCTGCGCCGGGAGGGATACCTGGTCGATGTCGCACGCGACGGCGCGAGCGCCCTGACCGCCGCCGCGGGGAGCGATGTGGACGTGATCGTCCTCGACCGCGACCTGCCCGTGCTGAGCGGCGATGCCGTGTGTCGCACGCTCGTGGGGCAGGAGTATCCCGCCCGCATCCTCATGCTCACCGCGGCGGGAACCCTCAACGACCGCGTCGAGGGTCTCGACCTCGGTGCCGACGACTACCTCGCCAAGCCCTTCGCCTATGTCGAGCTGTTGGCCAGACTCCGCGCGCTCGGCCGCCGTGCGCAGCCCACCCGGTTGAACGCGGTGTGGGAGTTCGCCGGCGTCCGCCTCGACGTCGTGCGGCGCGTCGTGGAACGCGACGGGACACCGATCCGCCTCACGCTCAAGGAATTCGGAGTGCTCGAGACGTTGCTCGCCGCGGAAGGGGGATACGTCAGCGCCGACGATCTGCTCAACGAGGTATGGGACGAGCCGCTCGAACGCACGCGCGGCGTGGTCAAGATCGTGGTGCACACGCTGCGCCGCAAACTCGGATCGCCGGCTCTCATCCAGTCCGCGGCAGGACACGGCTACCGAGTGGGGACGATATGAGACGCATGAGCTTCCGGACCCGGCTGGTGATCATCATCGCCGGTGTCTTCGTCGCGGCGGGCGCAGCCCTGCTCGCCGTGCAGTACCTGGTGGTGCAACAGCTCTTCGCCTCCGCCATCGACACCACCGCGGCGAGCTGCGTGCCGGCACTGTCGATCACGCAACTCTCGCAAGCGACGAGCGCGACCGAGGGCAGCACACCCGTCTATGGGGCCACGAGTACCGGGTGCACGTACTTCGCGACGACGGCCGACGTCACGGCCTTCCCGATGACCACCCCGATGGAGCCGGCGTCACTCGATTCGGTCGAGGGTGCTGTGCTGCAGCAGTCGACGTTCCTCGCGGACGAGGTCGGCGGCGGGCTGCTGCTGTGGTCCGTCGTGGTACTCGTCGGCTTCACCGGGGTCGCGGCCGCGATCGCGTTCTGGCTCGCTCGTCGCTCGCTGGACCGTATCGGCGAGGTCACGGCCGCGGCCCGCGACATCTCCGAGCGCGACCTCGGACGACGGCTCGACCTCCCTGGGCCCGACGATGAGATCAAGGAGCTGGGCGACACGATCGACGGGATGCTCGATCGGCTGCAATCGGCGTTCACCGCGCAGGACCGGTTCGTGGCGAACGCCTCCCATGAACTGCGCACTCCGCTGACCACGACCAGGACTGCCCTGGAGATCCCCCTCGAGCAGGGTGCCGTGCCGGCGGAACTGCAAGCCAACGTGCAGCGCGCCCTGCGAGCCACCGAGCAGAGCGAACGACTCATCACCGCGCTGCTGGCACTCGCCCGGTCGCGCACCGGCCTGGATGAGGTCGAGCCGGTCGAACTCAGCGAACTCATCGAGGATCAGGTCGAGGAGTCGGACGCCCAGGGGATCGTCGTGCACACGAACCTCCGCGCGCTCACGGTCGAAGGCGATCCGATGCTGCTCGCCCGCGCCGTGCGCAACCTCCTCGAGAACGGCATCCGCCACAACGTCCCCGGGGGCGAGGTGTGGGTGCGCTGCCGACGTGAGCGCGGGCGCGCGGTGATCGACGTCGAGAGCACCGGCGCTCCGATCGCGCCGGCCACGCTGGCCGTGCTCACCGAACCCTTCTACCGGGGTGACGCGAGTCGCACATCCGCCGGCCCCGACGGTACCGGCTTGGGCCTCGCGATCGTGCAGAGCATCGCGAAGACCCACTCGGGCGACGTACGTCTGCGTGCACGTAAGGGCGGTGGCTTGATCGCGTCGATCGTGCTCCCCCTCTGACGGACCCTCTGGCCCCGCACCAGATGAAGGAGATCTCTTGCTTCGAAGGCCCTTCAGAACCCTTGAGTCCTTCAGATCAAGAGATCTCCTTCATCTGCGGGTGGGCGTCGGCCGGAGCAGACCTCGGTGCGATGAGGGCGACTAGCCCGATTCGCCCCCGCCCACGACCTCCATGCGCTGCGTGAACGTCATCCGGTCGCGGACGACCCGCTCCGGATCCCACCCCGGGCCGGGCGTCGAAGCGATGAGGAGTTGCGAATAGGGGTGCTCGGGATGGGTCAGAACCCGCTCGGTGTCCCCCTGTTCGACGACTGCGCCACGGAAGAGCACGAGAACCCGGGAGCAGAGTTCGCGGACGACAGCGAGATCGTGACTGACGAACAGGTAGCTCACCCTCGACTCGCGCTGGATCTCGGCGAGGAGTTCGAGTACCTGAGCCTGCACGGAGACATCGAGTGCGGATACGGCCTCGTCGAGGACGACGAGACGAGGAGAGACCGCGAGTGCCCGTGCGATCGCAACGCGCTGTCGCTGACCGCCCGAAAGCTCGTGGGGCTTCGCGTCGGCATGCCGTTCGGTGAGTCGCACCCGATCCAGCAGCTCCGCGATCGTACGGTCGGCATGAGGACCCGCTGCCTCCTCTCGCAGCCTCAGAGTCCGCCGCAGCGTCTGCCGCACGGTCAGTCGGCGATCCAGCGACCCGTTCGGGTCCTGGAACACCATCTGCACCGCGCGAGCTCTCGCCAGGCGCTCAGCCCTGCCGCGCGGCCTGCGGAGGCGATCGACACCGTCGATCACCGCCGACCCCGCGTCGGCGCGCTCCAGACCGACGAGAATCCGGGCGATCGTCGACTTGCCCGAGCCCGATTCACCGACGAGACCGAGCGCCTCACCTGCGTCGATGGCGAAACTCACGTTGTTGACAGCGACGACGCGCTCTGTTCCCGGACCCATCCGAAACGCCCGGTACAGATCGGAGACTTCCACCAGACTCATGACGGCTCCTTCGTGTCGAGCACGGGGGCAGCTTCGATCAGCGAGAGTGTGTACGGGTGGACCGCATCCGCGAAGAGCCCGGGTTTCGTCAGCGTCTCCACGATCTCACCCTGCCGAAGGACATGGATCCGATCGCAGATCGCGCCCGCGAGTGCCAGGTCGTGGGTGATGAAGAGCATCCCGAGACCACGTTCACGGATCTGCCGCTGGAAGATGGCGACGATCTCGGCTTGCGTCGTCACGTCGAGCGCGCTCGTCGCCTCGTCGGCGAGAAGGAGCGCAGGGTCGGCGCTCAGCGCCGATGCGATGACGACGCGCTGAAGCATGCCGCCCGAGAGCTCGTGCGGAAACTGCCGCATGCGCCGCTCCGGGTGAGTCAGCCCCACCGCGGCCAGGAGCTGGATGATGTGCGCCTCCGCACGGTTTCGCTGCCACCCGTGGACACGCACGAGTCGTTCGGAGAGCGAATCCCCGATGCGCCGCACGGGGTTGAGTGCGGAACGCGGGTCCTGCTGCACAAGCGAGACGGATGCGGAGCGCACCCGACGTCGGGTCCTTTCGTCGGCGGCCACCATCTGTGTTCCATCGATCCGGATACTCCCCGCGATCGTCGCTTCCTCGCCATAGAGGGCGAGGGCCGCGCGCACCGTCGTCGACTTTCCCGAGCCCGACTCGCCCACGAGCCCGACGAGTTCGCCGCGGTCCACACTCAGGGTGATGCCGGTGAGGATCTTCACCGCGTCTTCACCGTGCCCGAAGGCGAGATCAAGGTCCTGAATTTCGAGGAGCATCACTCATCCCTTCGCAAGAAGTCGGTCGGCCACACGCACCCCGGCGACGTTCACCGCGATGACGACGATGGCGATGGCAGCACCGGGCACCAGCGTCGGGAGGAACTCTCCCTGGATGATGCCGGGTTGCCCCTCCTGCACCATCAGGCCCCATTCGGAACTCGGAGGCTGCGCGCCGAACCCGAGGAAACTCAACGTCGCAAGGCTCATGAGAGCTTCCCCGAAGAGCACGACCAGGTATCCGACGAGCGGAGGCAGCAGGTTCGGGATGACTCCGCGCAGGCAGATCGTCAAGCCGCCGAGCCCCTGAACCCGGTAGGCGTCGATGTAGGGACGCGTCATCTCGCTCAACGCAAGGCTTCGCGTGTACTTCGCGATCACCGGTGCATAGGCGAGCGCGAGTGCAACGATCGCTGTTGCGGGACCCTTGCCGAACACGGCGATGACGAGCACGACGAAGAGCAGGCCGGGGAACGCGAACATCACGTCGGTCACGCGGGCCAGGACGGTATCGATCCACCCCCCTCGCCATGCCGCCAATACGCCGATCGCCACACCGAGGATGGTGGCGAGCACGAGCAGCACCACCGGGCCCACCAGCGTCTCGCCTGCCCCGATGAGCAACCGGGAGAAGAGGTCGCGTCCGAGTTGGTCCGTGCCGAGCAGGTGCTGTGCGCTCGGACCTTCCCAAATCGCCGCGAAGTCGACACTGTCGGCCTCGTAGGGGGCGAGGAGTGGGGCGAAGGCGGCCGCGACGGCGATGAGGGCGAGGAAGCCGCAGGAGATCCAGAACCCGAGGTCGGATCCGGACCGCCGGCGTCTGCGAACCCGCGGGAGCAGGATCGAGGTCATGCGGACACCGCCCTTCGTCCGATTCGGGGGTCGAGCACGGGCAGGAGCAGGTCGACGATCGTCGTGACGATCATGTAGGCGACGACCATGAAGAGGAGCACCGCTTGCACCACCGGGAAGTCATGCGTGTTGATCGCATCGACGAGGAGCGAGCCGACGCCGGATATCCCGAACACCGTCTCGACTGCGACCGTTCCGGCGATCATGCTCGCGATGACGAGCGCGATCATGGTGATGATCGGCCCCCAGGCTGCGCGCAAGACGTGATCACGCACGACATACCGTTCGCGCAGCCCCGAAGCGCGGGCAGCCTCGACATGCTCGGAAGAGAACTGCTCGATCATCGATTGGCGCGTGACACGACTCACGATCGCGAGCGCGGTGACGGCGAGGGTAAGCGCAGGAAGAGTGAGCGCGTACACGCGATCGAATCCCGCCGTGCCTGCGCCGGCGACCGGGAACCACCGCAGCTCCACGGCGAAGAGCGCGACGAAGGCAATGCCCAACACGAAGGAGGGGATGCTCGCGGCGAGGGTCGTTGCTCCGGTGATAGCGGTGTCGACCGCCTTCCCCCGGCGCACGGCGGCCATGACACCGAGACCGATGCCGATCACTGTGAGCAGGATGGCTGCGTACGCGACGAGCGACAGGGTGATGGGCACCCTCGCGGCAAGGAGCGCACTCACCGGCTGGTGGTACTGGAAAGACTGGCCGAAGTCGCCGGTGAGGACTCCCGAGGCCCAGTGCCCGTACTGAACGAGCATCGGCTCGTCGAGGTGGTACTGGGCCCGGACGCTCGCGATCCGCTCCGGGGTCAGGTTCTCGGGGTTGCCGATGAGGAACGTGACCGGATCACCCGGCGCGGCGTACATCGCAGCGAAGATGATGAAGGAGGCGATCACCAGCGTGAAGACCATGCCGGCGAGCTTGCGGAACGCGAGCGCCACCACGACTACCCCTTCGTGCTGCCGAGGTCGACGGCCCACGGGTAGTAGATGAAGGCCGCAGAGGCCGGTACGCCGGTGACGTCGTTCGACATGATGAGCGTCGACGGCGTCGCCACGACCGGGATCCACACGGCGTGCTCCACCCAGCGCTTCTGCAACTCGATCGTGATCGCGGCGCGCTCGACGTCGTCCGTCGCCGCGTAGCCTTCATCGACCAGCGCATCGTATTCCGGGTCGGCGAAGACGCCGAAGTTCACGCTCGCATCGGATGCGCCGTTCTTGTAGAAGCCGAGCGGGTCGTTCTTCGAGATGTAGTACTCATCGGGCCACAAGTCCGCCTGACCCCGCAATTCGGGGTCGGAGTAGAAGTCGCCGTACTGCACCTGGGGGATCACCGTGATCTCCGCCTCCAGCCCGATGGACTGCGCGGCGGACACGAGCGCGTTCGCGATGACGTTGTGCGTCGACGACCCGTTGGACGCGACGACGATCGGAGCGGACGGGACGCCTGCCTCGGAGATCAGGTCTTCGGCGGCGGCGAGGTCGGCATCGCTCGGCTTCGCGGGCGCTCCTTCGAGTGCGTCGTACGCCTGCTCGAAGGTATCGACCTGGTATCCCCAGGCCCCCGATCCGACCGGCGTCTTCCACGGCTGGGCGAGACCGCCGAAAGCGGCAGCGGCCACCCCGGTGCGATCGAGAGCGAGCGAGAGCGCCTGACGGACGCGCTCATCCGTCAGCGCGCCACGATCTGTCGTCTCGAGCACCCAGGCGTTCGTTGAGGGACCTTGATAGACGGAGACGTCTGCGCTCTCGATGAAGCTCCTCGCGGCACCTGCGTTCTCCAGGAAGGACCCCTGGGCTTCGCCCGTCGTGACCGAGTTTGCGATCGCAGTCTCATCGGCCCAGCGGAAGACGATCTCGTTCGTGAGAGCGTCGACGTCTGAGTTCCAGTAGTCGGCGAACTTGGTGATGGTGAGCTGCGACCCCGCATCCCACGAGGTCACCTCGTACGGTCCGCTGCAGGCGGAAGCGGAACCGGGGCTGCCGAAGTCCTCCCCTTCGGCTTCGATCACACGCGGGTTCCAGACGATGCCACCGTCGCCCGCCATCGCCTGGAGGAGGATGGCGTCCGGCTGCGACGTCGTGACGGTGATCTGGTCCTCACCGGTCTGTTCGATCGCGACCACATTCCGGTACTCGTCGGATTCGGCAGCGCCCTCAGCGGAATGTCGCTGCATGCTCCACAAGACGTCGGCGGTGCTCACGGGGCTTCCGTCATGGAACAGCGCGTCCTGCCTGATGGTGAAGACGAGATGGGTGTCATCGGTCCACTGCGCGTCTGATGCCAGCCCCTGCCCGAGGGTGAGGTCAGGTTGCACCTGCATGAGCCGATCGCAGACATTCGCGAGGACCGTGTCGTCGGCGGTGGTGGCGTCGATGTCGGCGTCGAGCGTCGTCGGCTCTCCTCCGAGCATCCAGGTCACGGTATCGAGTGAGCCGGCAGCGGCAGGTGTCGTCGCGCCGAACGGGACGTCGAAGGCGGTGTCGCCGCCACCGTCGTCGTCCGAGCTCGAGCTGCAACCGGCCAGGACGAACGCCGACGCTGTGATCGCGCCGATCATCAGCGTGATGGGGTGATGCTGCTTCTTCATTGAACGCTATCTCCTCGTGTTTCAGTCTGTCAGTGGGTGGGGTCGTAGAGATTCCAAGGCAGCACCTCGTAGTCGGTCTCGCACGGGAACCCGTTCGCGACGCGGTACTCACCGGTCGTCAGATCGACACAGCTCGAGAGGAGCGTCGACCACTGCTTCACCGGAGGACTGTCAGGGTGCGGATGTGTACAGACCCCTTCGGGGAAACCGATGTGATCCGACATCGCCTCGCGGACGAATGCGTAACTCTCCTCGGGTGACTCCGCCATCGCCACCCTGGCGAGTCCTGCCTCGACACGCGGCAGACGGAGCAGCGAGTCCGCGGATACCGGGAGGTAGGACCCGGCGAGCTGCGGGGGCACGGATGCTTGGAAGTGGTTGGTGTGGGCGATCACACCGCGTTCGGGATAGATCCAATCCACACCGCTCGGCGTGGTCTCGAGATCGATGCCGAATCCGCTGCGGTCGGCGAGCAGGGCGTTGCTCGCGATATGGGGCCGCGTCTTGACGAGCGTCCTGAGCGCACTCGCGATATCGCCCTGGTCGAGGACGAGTCGACGGATCAAGGTCTGCGGCACTCCGACCGCATTGCCGAAACTTCCACCGAGACCATTGGCATTGAGCGAGATCCCCGCGGAGTTGGCTCCGTGGCGGCCCACCTGACCGGCCTCGACCTGCATGATCACCGTGGGAAGCGGATCCTGCACGACGCGGACGATGAGGGTCGTACCCGCTGTACGCGTGCGCCAATCCCAGTTCTGTCCGACGAGGGTGTGCCCCGTGCCGCTGCCCTCCCCAGTCAGGAAGAAGGATGTGCACCCGTCGACCGCATCACGTTCGTCATCGTCGACCCGTGCCGCCGCGGTCACACCTTTCGCGGGGCTCTGGTGGTCGTAGACGAACTCCCCACGCACGTTCAAGGTGAGGATCTCGGCGAAGGAGACGCCCGCTCCCTCGGCGATCCCGCGCATCTCCTCGATCAGATGCGGGGCGATCTGCTCGCTGATCGGAAGCCACTGCGAGACGGACGCCGTGATCTCGGCCCAGCTCATCCCCGTCTGCTGGGTCAACGCTTCCCTGTAGTACTCCAGCGACCCTGCGATGAGGTCAGCCGCGGCGTCCCCGTAGAGGCGCCCACGTTCGCGCGGTGCTCCACTGATCTCGATCATGCGGATCGGCGTCGTAGCCGGCATGGGACCTCCCTGTCTGCTGAGTCTGTTGCGGAAAGTCGATGCACCCTGGATGATTGAAACATCCGTTACGGATGATGCGCCTCTCGAACAGAATGATACAGCAATGGAACCGTTTGTAACAAGTGATACAGATAATCCCGCGCTCTCCGGCCTCCGTGCGCGCATCGCCCGCACATGGAACGACCTCTCGAAGTCAGAACGAGCCGTCTGCCGCGTCCTCTCATCGACCTCGGCCGAGCACATCCTCTACGCGAGCGCCGCCGAGCTCGGCACCCAGAGCGGCACCTCGAACGCCTCGGTCGTCCGCACCCTGCAGAAGCTCGGGTACTCGGGCCTCTCGCACTTGAAACAGGAGGTCGCGGCCCCCTTCTCCAGCAGCGTCTCCCCCGAGGTACGGCTCAAGACGCGCATCGAGCACATCGGGCAGGATCTCGCCCGCATCCAGCAGGAAACCTGGGACGAGGCCGCATCACTCATCGAACTCGCCCGCACATCGAACGACGACGACGCGTACTCCGCGGCGATCACGCTGCTCATGCGCGCCGAGAGCATCTACTGCTACGGCCTCGGCGCCTCCGGCATCGCCGCCGAGAATCTCGCACTGCGCCTGCGGCGTACGGGCCTCACCACGCGGCGGCTCAGCACGGACGGCTTCCGCCTCGCCGATGAGGTCATGAATCTCGGGGCGAAGGACATCCTCGTCATCTTCGCGCCTGGGCGAGTGACCCGTGATATCGACGTGCTCCTGGATCACGCGCAGTTGATGGGCGCCGGCGTCATCCTCGTGACCGACGAACTCCATGACCGGCTCTCGTCACGCGTCGATACGATCCTGACCGCACCGCACACCCCGACGGGACTGACGTCTGAGAGCCTTTCGGCCATTCTGATCTCGGACGTGCTGGTGCAGGGCATCTCTGCCGTCGCGCCAGACGCGGCATTGCGCTCCTCGCAGCTGCTCAACGATGTTCGAGCCCGCTTGGGCTACTGACTCCCGCCCCCGAACGCAGAAGCTCCCGTCGCACTCCTGCCGCCCGGCGGACCGGGACGACAGAGAGTGCGACGGGAGCGAACCCTTGACGGGGAAGTGCGACCTGGATCAGGTCAGCTGGTGACGGTCCAGTCGAACTCGTCGCCGTACTCCTTCAGCCACGCGTCGACCGCGTCGGCTTCCTTGCCCTCGCCGTACTCGTTGACCACGAGGTCTTCGAGTGCGCCGTACTGGGCGTCGTCGAGCTTGATCTTCCCGATCAGCTCCGCAGCCTCGGGGAACTCCTCGGCGAAGCCCTTGGTTCCCAGGAAGTGCAGGCCCTCGGCCTCGCCCATGGCACCCATCGGGTCTTCGAGGTCCTTCATGCCGAAGGCGTCGTTGGCCCAGAACGGACGCCACAGCGTGACGACGAGGTCCTCCTGCTTGTCGGTCGCGGTCTTCAGCTCGGTGAGCATCGCGGCGGTCGACGAGGTGACGAGCTGGTACTCGCCGTCGAGGCCGTACTCGGGGATCATCTTCTCGGTCTGAGCGGTGAGGCCCGCACCCGGCTCGATGCCGATGATCTTGCCGTCGAACTCGGCACCCTTGCCCTTGAGGTCCTCGATCGAGTTCAGCTCGGAGTACTCCGGCACCGCGATCGTGAGCTTGGCGTTGTCGTAGTACGTGCCGATGTCCTCGATGTCGTCGCCGTACTCCTCCATGTAAGAGGCGTGCGTCAGCTCGGGCCAGGCCGAGGGGTACATGTCGACGTCACCCTGCGCAAGGCCGGTGTAGAGCGGCCCCGCCTCGGTCAGCGTCTTCATCTCGACCGTGTAGCCGATCTTCTCGAGCTGGTCCTGCAGCAGGTACGCGGTGCTGAGGCCGTCGGTCCACGAGGGCAGGAAGCCCAGCGTGATGGTGCCCTTGTCGTCGGCGTTGCTGTCGCCGCCCGTGCCGCCTGCACCGTCGCCGCTGCAACCCGCGAGGGTGAGCGATGCGGCGATGCCGACTGCGGTGAGTGCAAGGATCTTCTTCTTCATGTGATTTCTCTCTCTCAGTTCCGTATGGGTGTTGTTCCGTAGGAGTTATGGATAGTGCTCAGAGGGGGCCGCCGCCGACAGCGCTGCGTCGAGGAGCGACCGTCTCGCGCTCCGCCTGATCCGCGGCATCCTTCCGGTCGGCGTCCTTCTCGGAGGCGGGGGCGGATGCTGTTCCGCTCCCTCCGCCGTTCGGCGTGCGGAGTCGCTCGATCATGCTGAGCAGCGAGGAGCGGTTCTCGCCGGGTGCCCCCAGCGCCGCCGTGACGCGGTCGAGGAAGACCGCGATCAGCACGACGCCGAGACCGGCCTCGACGCCCTTCGGGATGTTGATCGTCGAGATCGCCTCGACCACCATCTTCCCGAGTCCGTCCGCGCCCGCCATTCCGGCGATGACCGCCATCGACAGGGCGAGCATGATGACCTGGTTGACGCCGGCCATGATGGTCGGCATCGCGAGCGGGAGCTGGATGCCGCGCAGGATCTGCCCCGGCTTCGCACCGAACGCCTGTCCGGCCTCGACGGTCTCGGAGTCGACTCCGCGGATGCCGAGCTCGGTCAGACGCACGCCCGGGGGCAGCGCGAAGATCACGGTGGCCACGAGGCCGGGCACCACGCCGATGCCGAAGAACACGATCGCAGGGATCAGGTACACGAACGCCGGCATGGTCTGCATGAAGTCGAGCACGGGCTTGAGCACCGCACGCACGGTGGCGTTGCGCGCCGACCAGATGCCCAGCGGCACGGCGATCAGCACGGCGATCACGGCCGCGACGAGCACGAGCGCGAGGGTCTGCATCGCGGGAACCCAGAGGTCCATCCCGACGATCAGTCCGAACGACACGATCGTGCCGAGCGCGAGCTGCCAGGACCGCACGATCCACGCGATGAGCGCGGCGATGACGATGATGACCGGGAAGCTCGGCGTGAGGAGGATGGTCGTCAACCCGTCGACGAGGAACCTCATCACGAACGAGATCGCGTCGAGCAGTCCGTCGAGGTTGTCCTTGATCCAGTCGACGACCGATTCGATCCAGGTCCCGATGGGAATGCGGAATCCGTCCATCAGCGCACCTCCTCCGTCGTCGGGGCATCCGCCGGTTCAGCGGTCCACCCGTCATCGAGCACCGCATCGATCTCGGCCTGCGGCATGGGCATCATCGGGAGGGTGATCTCCTCGGTCGCGCCCGGACCGGGGCCCAGCGCCGCGAGCAGGGTCACGCGGGGGATCACACCGACCAGTCGACCTTCGGCATCCGTCACGGCGAGCGGCAACGGCGACTCGACGGCGGGCACGAACAGGTTCATCAGCACGTCGTCTTCACGCACGCTCTGCGGCACCGGCTTGACGACGGAGTCGAGGGTGGTCGCGCCCTGGCGGACGAGCTTGACCGCGTCACGGTCGGTCACGACGCCGACCAGCTGCCGGTCGCGACCCACCACGTAGGTCGCCGACATGTAGGCATCGCGCATCTGGCGCAGGGCCGTGCGGGGGCCCGCGGTGTGCGGCACGACGGGGCGCGGACGCTCCATCACGTTGGCCGCGGTGAGAACGCGGGCACGGTCCACATCCTGCACGAACTGCTCGACGTAGTCGTTCGCCGGGTCCATCAGGATGTCCTCGGGCGTACCGATCTGCACGATGCGACCGTCGCGCATCACGGCGATCCGGTCCCCGAGGAACATGGCCTCGTTCAGGTCGTGCGTGATGAACACGATCGTCTTCTGGAGCTTCTGCTGCAGTTCGAGCAGCTGCTCCTGCATCTCGCGGCGGATCAGCGGGTCGAGCGCGCTGAACGCCTCATCCATCAACAGGATGTCGCTGTCGGCGGAGAGCGCCCGGGCGATGCCGACGCGCTGCTGCATTCCACCGGACAGCTCGGAGGGAAGCTTGTCGCCCTGACCCTCGAGACCGACCAGGGCGAGGATCTCCTCCGCCTTGGCCAAGCGCTCGGCCTTGGGCGTGCCCTTGAGCTCGAGAGGGTAGGCGACGTTCGCCGCGACCGTGCGGTGCGGCAGCAGGGCGAAGTGCTGGAAGACCATCGAGATGCGGTCGCGACGGATCTCGCGAAGCTTCGAGGCCGGGATTCCGGTGATCGGGTCGCCGTTCACCGTGACGGAGCCGTCGGTCACATCATGCAGGCCGTTGAGCATGCGGATGATGGTGGACTTGCCCGATCCGGACAGGCCCATGATGACGAAGATCTCCCCGCGGTTCACGGTGAAGCTGGCGTCGATGACCGCTGCGGTGCCGGCGTCGGTCACGGCGGCTCGGCTCTCACCAGCCTTCAGGCGACGGACGGCGGTGTTCGGATTCTTACCGAAAACCTTGTATAGATTGCGCGCTTCGAGAGCGATTTCGGACACGTTTCCCCTGCGGCTCGCCTTCGGGTGGCTGAGCCTGCTTCGGTTACGTCCGGGTGATGCTCTCGAGGCCGTTCGACATGTCTGCTGTGGCGGCACAGACGGTGGATTTCGGATCCACCGCGATAGAGCATCGACCGTACGCCCACGCCTCTTCGCAGCACAGCTCATCGAAAGAAGGACGTGATCGCGGACTGGTCTTCGGGCCGTCAGGCCCACGTTCCAACGTAACGAAATGGCCGATCAGGGGCAAATCCCGGCGGTGTGACCACGTTCTTTTTCTTCCGCTGACCGGGGGATTGCACAGGTATCCAACGATCGCATAACGGGCATTCATCGAGGGTCGAAACGCGCGCTCAGCGGCCCCGGACGCTGCGGGTCACAGTGAACTTCGGGGTGCGTCGGAGCTGCTCGGTGGCGCCGATCAGACGCGTCAGTTCGGCGCGGTACCCGAGGGAGGAGTTGTAGACCGTGAAGAGCTCGCCACCCGGTCGGAGCACGCGGGCCGCGGCGTCGAAGAGGCGGGTGGCGGCGCCCGTGTGGATGCTCGTGCCGAGGTGGAAGGGCGGGTTCAGCAGGACGATGTCGAACGAGCCGTCCGGCAGCTCGGACCCTGCGTCGTCATGCATGACCGTGACGCGGTCGGCCACCCCGTTCGCGGACGCCGTCGCTCGCGCAGATGCCACGGCTGCGGCCGAGCGGTCGGTCGCGGTCACCCGCGCCTCCGGATGTGCGAGGGCGAACGAGAAGCCGAGCGCGCCGGTACCGCAACCGAGATCGAGCACGCGTGGCCCCTCCGTCGCGTTCACAACTCCGGAAGAATCCTCGCCGCCCGCCCCGATCGGGCCGTTTCGGGTCTGATTCCCGCCATCTTTGAGGAGTTGTGAACCACCCAGACCGAGCACTTCGCACAGCACCCGCGTGCCGATGTCGAGACGAGCGCCCGCGAACGCGCCACCGTGGGCGACCAGGGTCAGCCCATCGTGCTGCGCCGTCACGGGGAACGGCGGATCCGCGGGGACGGGAAGGGGTCCCGACGCGTCGATCAGCCGGGACTTCCGCTCGGCGCGCTGCGCCTGCACGTGCGCGAAGCTCCGCCCCAGCACCTCGTTCTGGGTGAGTGTCATGTGCTTCACCCGGCCGCCGGCCACGAGGACCACGTCGGGCGCGGCCCAGCGTGCGACGGCATCCGCGATCTCCTCGAGCTCCGCCAGTGATTTCGGGAGCTGCAGCACCACGAGACGCGCACCGTCGAGCAGCGCGGGTTCGAGTTCGTGCGAGACGAACCCCGTGATCCCGAGCTCTTCGGCGTTCCGCTGCAGTGCGCGGCGCCCCGTCGCGAGGTCCTGGTGGACCCGGACACCGTCGAGTCCGGCGTCCGTGAGCGCCAGGGTGATCGCACCGAAGCCGTCACCGATGACCACGGTCTCGGACCCCGGAGCACCGAAGGCGCGCGCCCGGTCGACGAGCAGCTCATCCGTGGCATCGTGCGCCTGGAGGTTGTCCGCCTCGACATCGGGCCAGCGGCGCAGGCGGCTGTAAGGGAACTCCGACACCAGCCCACTGTACGCGCGGACGAGGTCGGCGAAGGGGTTGACATCGATCGAGGTTCTATGGTTACTTAGTCGAGTAAGTAACCCACTAACCACGCGGAGGACTCGTGATCGAAGAAGGCAAGCCGCTCTTCCTCCAGATCGCCGAGCAGATCGAGGACTCGATCGTCGACGGCTCGCTCGCCGAAGAGGCGCAGGCCCCTTCCACGAACGAGCTGGCCGCGTTCTACCGGATCAACCCCGCCACCGCAGCCAAGGGAGTCGCCATGCTCACCGACAAGGGAGTGCTCTACAAGCGCCGAGGCATCGGCATGTTCGTCGCCGAAGGCGCCAGGGACCTGCTCCTCGGCGAGCGCCGCGCCGCCTTCGCCGACCGCTACATCGACCCGCTCCTCGCCGAAGCCCGCACGCTCGGGCTCGGCGCCGAAGACCTCGCGGACCTGCTCCGGCAGCGCGCCGCACACACCACCGACGCAGAAGGGAAGACCCCCGCATGACCACCGTCATCGAGGTGCAGAACCTCAGCAAGCGCTACAAGGAGAAGCGAGCACTCGACAATGTGTCGCTCGCGATCGAGGGAGGCGCGATCTACGGCCTGCTCGGCCGCAACGGCGCCGGCAAGACGACCCTCATGTCGATCCTCACGGCGCAGAACTTCGAGTCCTCCGGCACCGTCACGGTGTTCGGCGAGCACCCCTACGAGAACGCGCACGTGCTCAGCCGCATCTGCTTCGTGCGCGAAAGCCAGAAGTACCCGGACGACGCCTATCCGAAGCACGCTTTCAAGGCCGCGAGCCTGTTCTTCCCGAACTGGGACCAGGCGCTCGCCGATGAGCTCATCCACGAGTTCCAACTCCCGATGAAGCAGACGATCAAGAAGCTCTCCCGCGGTCAGCTCTCGGCCGTCGGGGTCATCATCGGACTCGCCTCGCGCGCCGAGATCACCTTCTTCGACGAGCCCTACCTCGGCCTCGACGCCGTCGCCCGGCAGATCTTCTACGACCGTCTGGTCGAGGACTACGCCGAGCACCCGCGCACCGTCATCCTCTCGTCCCACTTGATCGATGAGGTGTCCAACCTGATCGAGAAGGTGATCGTGATCGACAACGGTCAGATCCTCCTCCACGAAGACACGGACGCCGTGCGCGACCGCGCCGTGACCGTCGTGGGCGATGCCGCGAAGGTCGACGCCTGGGTCGGCGACCGCGAAGTGCTGCACCGCGAGGCGCTGGGCCGCGTGGCCTCCGTCACCGTCCTCGGCACCGTATCGGCGGAGGAGCGCGCGGAGATCACGGCCTCCGGACTCGACCTCGCCCCGGTCTCGCTGCAGCAGCTGATCGTGCGTCTCACCCAGAAGGCCGAGGCCGGCTTCCCGAGATCGGCCACCACGAAAGAGGAGGTGCGCTGATGCGACGCACGCTCAACGTCATCCGCCTGCAGATGATCAATCGACAGACCTTCATCTGGGTCCCGCTGATCATCCTCGCCGGAGCAACCCTGATCTCGGTGCTGATCTATGCGATGATCCCGGGCGACTCCCCCAAGTACGGCGGCGGCGGCCAGGCACCCCTCTGGTACTTCTTCGCCATCGGCCTCTCGGCCATGACGCTCACCTTCCCGTTCTCCCAAGCGATGAGCATCACGCGTCGTGAGTTCTTCTTCGGCACGATGCTGACGGCGGTCCTCGCCAGCACGTTCATGGGCGTCCTGTTCCTGATCGGCGGGGGCATCGAGGTCGCCACGAACGGCTACGGCGTGAACGGTTGGCTGTTCTACCTCCCGTGGCTGTGGGAGGCCGGCCCGCTCGGCGCATTCGTCGTCTACTTCGCCCTCGCACTGTTCTTCTTCGTGGTCGGGTTCACGGGAGCCACGATCTACAAGAGCTGGGGCCTGATGGTGCTGACGATCGTGTGGATCACGCTGGCGCTCGTACTCGTCGGCCTGGTCTACCTCGTGACCCGGCTCGAGCTGTGGGATCAGGTCGGGGCAGGGATCGGCGACCTCGGAGCCGTCGGCCTCGCGCTCTGGGGCCTCGTGGCCACCGCAGTTCTGATGGGCGTCTCGTTCCTCGCCTTCCGGAGGGCGATCCCCTAGCGATCCACCCGCCGTCGACGCCGATCGCCCTCCTCGGGCGGTCGGCGTCTTCGCGCGCTACCGGCGCGTGCCCGTCGACGCAAGCCTGTCGCGGGCACGACGTCGACCGCATACTGTCGCGGTGTCCGCCGTCCGAGGAGAAGATGCCGTGACCCCGAGCCGACCCCGACTCCCCGCGCGACGCGTCGGAATCGCCCGTGCCCTGCACGACGCGGTCCGTCCGGCGCGGCTGCTGTTGGTGGCCAAGACCGCCCTCGCAGTGGCACTCGCGTGGCTGATCGCTCCGCACATGCCGGGAGTCACGCAGGAGTATCCGTACTACGCACCCCTCGGCGCGCTCGTGAGCATGTACCCCACCCTGATGGGATCCGCGAGGTCGAGCCTGCAGACGCTCCTGGGACTCGCCACCGGGATCGGACTCGCCACCGTGGTCGTGCTGACCGTCGGACCCAACTGGTGGACGATCCCCCTCGTCGTCGCGATCGGGGTGCTGCTCTCGGGCACGGGCTGGTTCGGGGTCGGACGCGAGTACGTGCCGATGGCGGCGCTCTTCGTGCTGATCATCGGCGGGCAGAACGCCGACGACTACTCGCTCGGGTACCTGACGCAGACCGCGGTCGGAGTGGTGATCGGGCTGGTCGTGAACGTGGCGATCGCCCCGGCGCCTCTCACCGTGGCCGCGGCGGGGCAGCTGGCGGCGTTCCGGGAGCAGTTGGCGACGCACCTGCACGACATCGGCTCGGCGGTCTCCACGTCGTGGCCTCCCGAGAACGAGCAGTGGGCGGAGGACGCGGAGTCGCTCGCCGACACCTCGGCCGAGCTCCGGGCAGCGCTGGCGGAGGCCGAGGAGAGCAGGCGGGGCAACCCCCGCGCGCGCGGGCATCGCACCCGTGTTCAGGCGAGCTTTGCGGAGCTCGCCGCGCTCGATCGCATCGCCCACCTGATCCGCGACATCGCCGACGGGATCGCCGACACCATCTGGGACCGACCCGCGGGCATCACCCTCGACGCCGCGCTGCCCGAGCCTCTCTCCGCCGCCTGCCATGCGGTGGCGGACGTGATCGCGCGGGGCGATGCGTCATCGAGTGAGGATCACCGCGCACGTGAGGACGCGGCACGGGCGATCCGGATCCTCCTGGAGGTCATCGACGAACGCACGGTCGATGTGCGTCGCACGATGGGACCGGGGGTGCTCACCACGATGCACCTGCGTCGCATCCTGATCCTGAGTGGCACTCCCCGCACGGAGCCGGCGTAGCCGCGTCAGATGGAGTCGTCGGCGGCGATCAGATCCAGCTGCCAGTAGCGGCCATCCGGATCACTGCTGTCATGCGCCTCGCCCGCCGCATCCAGCACCTTGCCGAAGCTCGCCATGGCTTCCTCGAACTCGGCCTGGGTCAAGCGGATGGTGCGCTGCGTGAAGGAGGCGTGCACTTCGGTGGTGCGTCCGGCGACGTACTCGGGCGTCCACGCCATGACGCGTCGCACCAGATCCTGGTGGTCTTCGACCAGGGCGGCGACGACCGCGAGCCGAAGCTCGTCGTCGGCGACCGGGCTCTCCGGGCCGCCGACATTGAGCGCGCCGTTGCGCCCCGTCCACACCCGATCCCGCCGATCGCGGGCCTTGTCGGGCGCCTCCTCGATCAGACCTGCCTCGAAGAGCGCGCGCAGGTGGAAGCTGGCACTGTTGGCGGGCACTCCGAGCTCGGCGGCGATGTCGGCGGCACGGAGGAAGTCGCGCCGTGAGAAGAGGCGGATCATCTGGCGCCGAAGCGGATGCGAGTAGGCCTTGAGCATGGCCGTCGTCATCCAGACCGGATCTTCGCTCGTGCCCTTCTTCGCGCCGTCCTCCGTCATGTGCCGATCCTACCCGCGCCGTAAATTGCGCAATGATACTTGCGCAATTGTTCTTGCGCATCTAATCTCGACGCATGACCACCCGGACCGCGCCGCACCGCCTCTGGCAGAACACCCGGTATCTCACCTGGCTCGTGAGCGACACGAGCAAGGGCCTCGCCGCCGCACTCTTCGGCTTCGCGATCCCGCTGCTGGCCCTGATCGTCACGAACGACCCCGCCCAGGCAGGCATCATCGGTGGCGCGGGCATGATCGCGCGTCTGCTGATGACGCTCGCCGGCGGCGTGCTCGCCGATCGACACCGGCGCATCGCCCTGATGCTCCTCGGCTCCGTGATCGGCATCGTGCTCGCGGGCGGCTTCACCCTCCTCGCCCTCGGAGACGCCCTGACCTTCGGCTCGCTCCTCGTGATCGACGTCCTGTTGGCCGCACGCAGCGGTCTGTTCGACGTCGCCGGCGAGAGCGCGATCAAGGAGATCGTGCCCGACGAGGCGATGGGACGCGCCCAGGCCGCGAACCAGGGTCGGGATGCGGCCCTCCAGCTCGCGGGCGGCCCCCTCGGCGGTCTGCTCCTGGGCGTCGGCGGATGGCTCGTCGGCGTGGCGATGACCCTGTGCCACGCGATCGCCGCTCTGACCGCCTGGGTGCTCGGACGCCAGGCCCGCCGCGCCGGGGTGGTCGACGAGGGTGCCGCGCAAGACGACTCCGCCGCCCCCGCCGCGAGGAAGCCGAACGCGTGGGCCGAGCTG
Source organism: Microbacterium aurugineum (assembly GCF_023101205.1). NCBI lineage: Bacteria > Bacillati > Actinomycetota > Actinomycetes > Micrococcales > Microbacteriaceae > Microbacterium > Microbacterium aurugineum. The sequence goes on from NZ_CP078078.1 coordinate 3,366,465, forward strand.
CGCGAGGGGTTCCGGTGGCTGTTCTCCCGCCCCGACCTCCGCGGGGTGCTGTTGATCACCACGATCATCAACCTCGGCTTCAACGCCGCGATCACGACCGTCATCTACGCACTCCAGCAGGAGGGCTACCCGGCGTTCGTGATCGGCACCCTCTCCGCGTCGATCGGCGCGGTGATGCTCGTCGGCGCCGCCTGCGCACCGATGCTCGTGCCGCGCATCCGGGCCGGAGTGCTCACGATCGCGGGACTCGCCGTGGTCGCGGGAGGTGCGGTCGCACTGTCGACGGTCGGCGAGCCGTGGGCCATCGCGCTCGTGCTGGGCGCATCCGTCCTGCTGCTCCCCTCCCTCAACGCCGCGATGCTGGGCTACTTCATGGTCGCGACCCCGAGCGCACTCCTCGGTCGCGCCAACAGCGCCGCCGGCGTGCTCGCGATGGGCGCCATGCCGCTCGCCCCTCTGGTCGCGGGATTCGGACTCGCCTGGATCGGACGTGAGGGGACGCTGCTGATCTGCGCCGCGCTGTGCCTGGTGTCCGTGATCCTCGCGGTCGGCAACCGCGCACTGCGGGCCCTGCCCGTCGAGTCGGGCTGGGCGACGCACGCCGAGCAGTTCGAATCCGCCTGACTCCTTCGCGGATCGGGGCGCCGGAGCGTCTAGAACGCGCCGGCGAGAGCCGCGATGCCGGCGATCACCGAGGCGAGGGCGAGCGCGAGGGCGATCGCGATGAGGACGACGTGCACCGTGAGGAACGGCGTGGCCTTGCCGTTCTCGTCCCGCGCCCGCGGATCCTTGGCGACCCGCTTGTAGAACTGCGGCCAGACGACGGCGTTGAAGGCGGCGTTGAGGAAGAGCAGAACGGCGAGGAGAGTCACCCCTCAACGCTATCCGCCTCCGCCGCGGCCGCCGACCGGGGCGGAGCGAGGGTTTTTGGACTCGGACATGTATCAGAAAGCCCTTGCCGTGCTCCTGGTAGGTGTGATCACAATGGGCTTCATGATCGACGGTGCACCCGGCGCTGCGCTCGATCCTGCCTCGGACGACGGGCTCTCCCGATGGGAGCGCGCCGCGAACCTGTTCGGTGCATGGCGCGAGGGCAGCAGTCGCGCCATGGACGAGCTCGTACATCTCATGACACCCGTGCTGTGGCACGTGGTGCGGGCGTACGGGCTCGAACGCACGCTCGCGGAAGACGTCGTGCAGACGACCTGGCTGCAGCTGGTGCGCGGGCATGAATCGATCAGCGACCCCCGCGCCGTCTCCGCCTGGCTGACCACCACCGCCCGGCGCGAAGCCTGGAAGGTCGCGAAAGCGCACGGACGCGTCGACACCACCGACACCGACGACCTCGACACCCTCCTTCCCGAGCAGGCGTCTGCCGAAGAGCACGCGGCGCGCGGCGATGAGAACCGTCGGCTCTGGTCGGCCGTGCGCCGACTCAACGAGCGCTGTCAGAAGCTGCTGCGCGTGATCGCCTTCGAAGACCGACCCGACTACGCCCGGATCGCCGGCGACCTCGCCATGCCCATCGGCAGCATCGGCCCCACGCGGAACCGGTGCCTGGCCAAGCTGCGCGCCCTGCTGGACGCGCCACCGGCGGCGCAGACAGGGGGACTCGCATGACCGAGCACGAGGACGCCCAGATGTTCGCCCGACTCCGCACGCTGTGGAGCGAGGTCGATCCGATGCCGGCGGGACTGATCGACCGCATGGTCGCGGCGGTCGCCGCCGACGGTCTGAACCGCGAATACGCGCTGCTCACCCTGGTCGAAGGGGAGCTCGGCGCGGTGCGCGGCGAGGCCGATGCGCTGACCCTGCAGTTCAGCGACGGCTCGACGAGCATCCTGCTGCACGTCACACGGACGGCGTCCGGTCGGCGCCGCGTCGACGGGTGGGTCGACACCGCGGCGGCGGAGATCGTGCTGACCCAGGGCGAACGGACCCGATCGACCGCGCCCGAGGAGACGGGGCGCTTCGTGTTCGACGAGGTGCCGCCCGGGCTCACGCGCGTGCGGCTGACGACCCAGATCGGGGACGAGACGCGTACGCTCGCGACCCCGCAGTTCGAGCTGTGACCGCGGGCACCGCCCGTCGATGATGCCGCGGGGAGACCCGCACCGAGAGGATGACGATGGAGCAGCCCAAGGGATGGACCTGGCAGGACCGCGCAGAGGGATCGATCCGCCGGGGCACGGCACTCGATCCGAGCACGGAGCCGGTGGACGGGATCCGCGCCTATCCGACGGCCTACCTGCCAGAGCGACTGCTGATCACCCGCGTGCTCGGCGAGGATGAGGCCTACGACCGCGAGGTGCGCACTCTGCGTGACGCGGCGGACACCTTCGGCTGGCAGCTCGAGATCGAGGACGGCAGCCGCTCGGCGGTCGACGGCGAACTGGTTCCGGGCGTTCCCGGCTTCCTGCGCGCACGACTGCGGACTCCCGACGAACCGGTCCGCGGCGAATCACCCGTGGCACCCGACGCCTGGCGGGTGCTCCAGCGCGCCCGCCGCATGTCCCGCTCGACGATGCCGCGCACCAGCCTCGACCACGTGCTGTCGATCGACCCGGTCGGGCTCAATCCGTTCACCCGCACCAACCCCTTCACGCGGACGAACCCGTTCACCCGCACCAACCCGATCCGGGGCGCGGGCGCGGCCGGAGGCAGCGATGACTACCTCGAGCCGGGGCGAGGGGCACGACAGCCGGTGACCTGGCTGGGCCCGGCGCCCGTGCGCGGTGCCGCCCCGAAACGCGGGCGTCGACCCGTGGTCGCGGTGCTCGACACCGGATGCGGAGAGCATGCCTGGCTTCCCGCCGACATCGTCACCCGCACGATCGACCTCGACGGTGTGCCGGTGGGACTCACGGACGATGCCGACCCGGAACGCTACCCCGACCTCTACGGGCAGCTCGACGGCGAGATCGACGCGGTCGCAGGGCACGGCACCTTCATCGCGGGACTCGTGCGACAGACCGCGCCGGACGCCGACATCCTGTCGATCCGCGTGGCCGGTGCTCTCGGCGTGATCGACGAGAGCACCCTGCTGGAGACGATCGCGCAGGTCGTCACGCTCCTCAGCCGCCACCGCGCCGACCCGAAGACCGGCTTCCCGATCGACGTCCTCAACCTCTCGCTCAGCTACTACCACGAGACACCGACCGACGGCCTGTTCAGCCTCACCCTGTTCCAGTTGCTCGCCAAAGCCCGGGAACTCGGCTGCGTGGTCGTCTGCTCCGCGGGCAACGACGCGATCGACCGCCCCTCCTTCCCCGCGTCGCTCTGGCCCTGGCCGGGCGCGGACAACGGCATCCCCTCGGACCGGAACGCACCGCTCGTGTCGGTCGGGGCGCTGAATCCTTCCGCACGATCGGTGGCGCTGTTCTCGAACATCGGGCCGTGGGTGCAGGCCTATGCGCCCGGTGCCGCCGTGGTCAGCACCTCACCCGCGTTCGTCGGCGGCACCCAGGCGGCCTCCCGCGCGGATGTCGACGGCCTTCGCCGGGAGACGATCGACCCCGACGACTACCGGGGCGGGTTCGCGGTGTGGAGCGGAACGTCGTTCTCGGCGCCGTACGTCGCGGGGCGCATCGCCGCACAGCTGGGCACCGTACCGATCGGGGGCGTCACGCCGGGCGTCGCCGCGAAGGCGGTCGCCGCCGTCCTGAAGTCCCTCCCGACTCCCGTCGACCCGCACTGACGTGCCCCGCGCCGCACCGCCCGCACCGCCCGCACCGCCTCGCGGTACGGATGTCGGGGCGATTCACGGATGGCAGGGCGACACGCCGTCGCACGTCCGACATCCGTCCGTTCTCCCGACATCCGTCACTGATGTGCGGCCGGCTCTCCCGACATCCGTCACTGATGTGCGGCCGGCTCTCCCGACATCCGTAGCGAGACGTCCCCCGGGCAGGGCATTCTGGAGCGATGCCCCTGTCCGCGATCGAGCTGCACCGACGTGGCGTCGAGGCGGCGAACGCGAGGAGGTTCACACAGGCGCGGCGCGCGCTCGACACCGCCTCGGCACGCACCGACGACCCCGACCTGCGCGCACGGATCGACGGCACGGTGGCATACGTCCTCGCCCAGAAGGGGCAGCCCGCGGCGGCCGAGCAGCTGTGCCGGAACGCCCTGGGGCGCTCCGGGCTCCGCCCCGAGACGATCGCGGTGCTCAGCGGTCAACTCGGCACGCTCCTCATGCACGGCGGCCGACTCGCGGAGGCGGAGGCCATGCTCACCCGCGCGATCGACACGTTGACGGCGATCGGCGACGAGACGACCGAGCTCGCGAACTGCCTGCTGAACCGCTCCGTCGTGCGGATGCAGCAGCGCGAGCTGGAGACGTGCGCCGAGGACCTGCGTCGCGCCGTCGCGGTGTACGAGGCGAACGACGACGAGGGCCCGCTCGCCGAGGCCCGGCACAACCTCGGCTACGCGGCACTCCTCGGAGGCGACCTCGTCACCGCCCTCACGCAGATGACCCGTTCACGTCCGAAACTCGCGGCGACCAGCGACCTCGCCGCGGCGATCAGTGACCTGGATCGTGCCGAGGTGCTCCGCGATGCGGGGCTCACCACCGAGGCGGAGGCGCTGCTCGCCCAGGTCGCCGCCGAGTTCGGGGCGCAGCGGATGAGGCAGGCCAGAGGCGAGGCCGAGTTCCATCTCGCCCGCTCGCTGCTGCGCCACGACCCCGCCGCCGCGGAGCGGGCGGCCCGGACCGCGGCGCGGCGCTTCACCGCGCTCGCGAACCACGGATGGGCGGCCCGCGCCGACGCCGTGCGGCTGGAAGCAGGGCAGCGCGCCCACCCGCATCGCGCGATCGATGCGGACGAGTTCGACCGCGTCGCGAAGGCTCTCGACCGTGCAGGATTCCGCACCGAGGCGACCGGTCTGCGGCTGAGTGCCCGCCGAGACGGCCGCGGGCGCCTGCCCCAGCTCGACGAGAGCGCTCCGACCCCCCTCCGTCTGCGCGCCCAGGAAGTGCGGGCTGCGCGCGCCACCTCGGCCGGACGCGACCGGGAGGCGCTGCGTGCTGCCGCGGCCGGACTCGACCTCCTCACCACCTGGCAGCAGTCTTTCGGTGCGCTCGACCTGCAGGCGTCGGTGGCCATGCACGGCAGTGACCTGATGTTCGCGGGGCTCTCCGCCGCGGCGAGACTGAAAGAACCGGAGACCCTGTTCGAGTGGTCGGAACGCGCACGACACCTCAGCCAACAGGTCGCACCGGTCCGGCCCCCGCATGACGAATCCCTCGCCGTCGATCTGGCGGAACTGCGGATGCTGCGCGCCGAGCTCGCCGGCGCCGACTGGACCAGGGATGCCAGGGTGCGGGCCCTGCGCGACCGGGTGCGAGAACGCCAGTGGACCATGACCGGGTCCGGCGGCACCCGCGAACGACTCGACCTCACGGAGGCGACAGCGCGACTCGCCCCCGGCACCACGGTGCTCTCCTACGTGTTCACGGGTTCCACCCTGCACGGCATCGTCGTGACGTCTTCGGGAGCCACGGTCGTCGACCTGTCCTGGACGCGCGTGGAGGCGGCACTCGACGGTCTCCGCGCCGACCTCGACATGGCCGCGCTCACTCGTGGCGGGCTGATGGGGGCGGTGACGGAGCGGGCGCTCGCCTCCCGCCTGGCACTCCTCGATGCGGAGGTGCTCGCTCCCCTGCTTCGGGCGGCGCCCCCCGCGGATCGGCTGGCGATCACCGTTCCGGGCGCCCTCGCCGGGGTGCCGTGGGCGATGCTGCCCGGCATGATCGGCGTACCGTTCACGCTCGCCACGTCGGTGTCGCGCCTGCTGGGCGGACCCGCACGCGGCGACTCTCCTCCGCGGTCGATCGGTTTCGCCGCCGGGCCGCGGGTCGCTCGGGCAGGAGATGAGGTGTCGCGGGCAGCGGCAGCCTGGCGCGGCGCAGACCGGACGCCGGACATCCTGGAAGGCACGGAGGCGACCGTCGCGGCTGTGACCGAACTCGCGGCGCGCACCGACGTGCTGCACATCGCGGCGCACGGCCGGCACGCGGTGGACAACCCCCTGTTCTCGGGCTTCGAGCTCGTCGACGGCACCCTCTTCGGCTACGACGTCGACCTGATCCCACGCGTCCCCGCGACGGTGATCCTGTCGGCGTGCGAACTCGGCCGTTCCTCGGTGCGCTGGGGCGAGGAAGCGTTGGGCATGACCCGCGTCTGGCTGCACGCGGGTGCCGACTGCGTCATCGCCGCGCCCGTCGCGGTCCCGGATGACGTCGCCGCAGAACTGCTGAGCGCCGTGCACACCGAGCTCTCCGCCGGCGCGGCTCCCGCCGATGCGCTCACGCGGGCCGCCCTCGACACCGGCCACACCGCGCCGTTCCAGTGCCACGGCGATGGATTCTGACCTTTTTCTCCAATCGGTGTATCAGAACGGACGCCGCATGCTCCTGTTCTTCGGAAGGTGCCATGCGAAGGGCCTCGAAGGGAGAGGCGCGAGGGAGGCGCAGTCGGATCTGGGGAATCATGCGCGCTGGGGAGCGTGAAACACGACACGGACACCATCTGCTCGAGGATGACGCGGCACACCGCCGCGACACCCTCAAGGGGCCTCGACGATCTGGGGACGTCGGGGCCCTCAGGGTGTCCGGGGTTCAGGCGACCAGCACCGCGTACCCGGCGGCACGCAGGCCGGCGAGCACCTCGGCATCGGCCCCCGCATCCGTGATGACGGTCGGGAAGAGGTCGACGCCGCCGACGCTCGAGAAGGCCTCCACACCGAGCTTGCTGGCGTCGGTCACCACGACCGCGCGGCGAGCACGCTCGGCCATCATCCGGTTCACCGCGGCCTCGCGCTCGTCCTGCGTGGTCGCACCGGCGACCGCGTCCATCCCGTTCACGCCGATGAACGCGATGTCGAGGCGCACCCCCCGGAGGAGCTGCTCGACGAACGGCCCGACGAGTTCGTAGCTGCGCGAATGGATGACCCCGCCGGTCACGACCACCTTGATATCGGGCCGCGTGGCGAGCTGGGCGGCGATGTTCACGGCGTTCGTCACGACCGTGATGCCGCCGTTCCCCGACAGGTCGTCGCGGGCGGCGAGCGCGGCGGCGATGGCCGTCGTGGTCGTGCCGCCCGAGAGCCCGACCACCATGCCTGGAGCGACGAGACCGGCCGCGACCTGCGCGATGCTGGCCTTCTCGTGCGTGCGCAGATGGCTCTTGTACCGGATGGGCAGCTCGTAGGCGACGGTCTGCGCCACGGCACCACCGTGCGTACGGGTGAGCAGACGCTGCTCGGCGAGCGTGTCGAGGTCGCGCCGGGTCGTGGCCGACGACGCGCCGAACCGTTCCACGAGCTCGTCGACCGTGACCTCTCCGCTCGCGGCGAGGAGATCGAGGATCGCGTTCAGCCGGGCAGCGCGTTTCATCAGGACACCGCGCCGGCGGGTTGCAGCGCGAACAGCCGGAGCATCCGCGCAGCCTCCTCCGCGAGTGCGTCGCGGGCGGGGGCGAGGTACTTGCGCGAGTCGACCAGCCGCTCATCCGCCCCGAGCTTCTCGCGCACCGCGCGGGTGAAGAACCCGTTCAGGTGCGTCGAGACGTTGATCTTGGTCATCCCCGCACGCACGGCTTCGGCGATCACGCCATCCGCGACTCCGGACGATCCGTGCAGGACCAGGGGAACGGACAGCGCCTCATGCAGGCGACCGATCAGTTCGAGGTCCAGCGAGGCCGTGCGATCGGTCATCGCGTGCGAGGATCCCACCGCCACCGCGAGCGCATCCACCCCGGTCGCGGCGACGAAGGCCCGCGCCTCGTCGGGGTCCGTGCGCACACCCGGCGCATGGGCACCGTCCTTGCCGCCCACCTCGCCGAGCTCGCCTTCGACGTACACACCGGCCGCATGAGCACGAGCGGCGACGGCGGCGGTGAGTGCCACGTTGTCGTCGTAGGGCAGCGCACCGCCGTCGAACATGACCGACCCGAAGCCGAGCGCGATGGCTTCGTCGACCAGTTCCGGCCGCTCGGCATGGTCGAGGTGCACCGCCACGGGGGTTTCGGCGCGCCGGGCTACGGCGAGCGTGGCCAGTGCGATGGGCTCGAGCCCGCCGTGGTAGTCGGCGCAGTTCTGCGAGATCTGCAGGATGACGGGCAGCTGAGCGAGCGCGGCGGCGCGCACCAACCCCTCGGCCGTCTCGAGGTGGATCACGTTGAAGGCGCCGATGCCGGTCCCGGCGGCAGCAGCCACAGAGACGAGGTCGCGAGCGGAGACGAGGGTCACGAAGGGTCCTTCCGGAACGAAGCGGGGTCGGGATACGAGAGGAAGAGCTGCTGTTCGAGCTCGGTCCAGCGGGGCGAGATGTCCCCGGCGAGGGGCGTCAGCACCGCGGCTGCGGACCACGCGGTGGCCCGGCGCAGGATCTGCTCGGGATCGCGCACGCCTTCGGCGTACAGCACGGCGCAGGCGGCGACACCCGCGTCACCGGCCCCGGTCGGGTTGCCGGCGAGGGGTTCGTCGAGGCGCGCGTGCACGAGCGCGGATGCCGTGACGGCGAGCATCCCCTCCGCGCCGAGCGAGAGCAGCACGAGCTCGGTGCCGCGGGCGATCAGCGACCGCGCACCCGCCACCGGATCCGTGATGCCGGTGGCCTCGACGAGTTCTGCCGCGTTGGGCTTGAGCACGGTGGCACCGGCGTCCGCCGCCCGGAGGAGCGCGGGACCGGACGTGTCGACGATGACCGGCACACCGGCGTCCCTCCCCACCGCGATGAGCATGGGGAGCAGGGAATCCGGGGCGCCGGGTGGCACACTCCCGGAGACGACCAGCACCCGTGTGCCGGGGAGCCGCTCGACGACTTCGGCGAGCAGGGCGGCCCACTCGGGGTCAGTCGGGTTGCTGCCGCGCTCGTTGATGATCGTGGTGTCGCCGAGCGACTCGTCGACCACGGCGATGCTGCGTCGGGTCTCGGCGACGACGGGCACCAGGGCGTGCGGAACGCCGCTGGCACCGAGTTCGGCCGCGAACTCCTGACCGACCCGTCCGCCCGTCGTGGTGATCGCGAGGACGTCCGCCCCCTCGGCGTGGGCCACGCGTGCCACGTTGAGCCCCTTGCCTCCCGCTCGGGCCGCACCCGCGTCTGCACGGTGCGTGCCGCCTTCGATGAGGCGGTCGACCCGCCAGGTGAGGTCGAGAGCTGGATTGGGGGTGACGGTCAGGATCACGTGAGCTCCCTGGCACGCAGGCCGGCGCCGAGCAGACCGGCGTTCCCGGAGAGCTCGGCGGGCACGAGGACGGGAAGGCGGTGGAAGCTGAGGCGTGCAGCCAGGCGTGTGCGCAGCTCGTCGAAGAGGGCACCGCCGGCGCGCGAGAGCCCGCCGCCGATGACCACGGCCTCGGGAGCGACCACGGCGGTGAGCTGTGCGAGCGACATCGTCAGCGCATCGAGGGCGGAATCCCAGATCTCCGCGGCGACCTCGTCTCCGGCCGCGGCTCGGGCGATCACATCCTTCGCGCCGTCGGGGGTGACGCCGGTCGCCTCACGGTAGCGTCGGGCGATCGCCCCGGCGGAGGCGACGGCTTCCAGACATCCCCGCGCTCCGCAGGCGCAGATCGGGCCGTCGGCGATCGGCGAGTGACCGATCTCCCCCGCGTACCCGCCGGCCGTGTGGGGGATCCCGCCGATCAGCAGCGCCCCGGCGATCCCCGTGCCGATCACGAGCACGACCGCGTCGGCGTAGTCGCGGGCTCCGCCGAGGCGACGCTCCGCCCAGCTCGCCGCACGCACGTCATGGTCGAACCCGACCGGCAGACCGAGGCGCTCGGCAGCGAGGTCACGCAAGGGGGAGTCGTGCCAGCCGAGGTTGCTCGCGAACACCCCGAGCCCCGCTTCCGCATCGACGATTCCCGGAACGACGAGCCCCACCGCCTGGGGCACCACGTCGGGATGTGCGGCACGGAGCTCGTCCGCGAGCACCTCGAGACGTTCGAGCAGCACCTGCGTGCGGTCGCCGTCCGCGATCGGCGTGGGCGTACGACGGAGTCCGAGGGCGGAGCCATTCGCATCGAACAGCGCCGACTTGATGTCGGTGCCGCCGACGTCGAACGCCAGCACCGGCGCCCCCGCGCCGAGCGTCCGCACGGCCGCGAGCGCCTCGCCGGTGGCGTCGCGCACGACGTCGGGAACGGCGTCGGCCCCGTCAGCTCGGGTCATGGTCGGCTCCGGCGGCGTGCGTCATGCATCCAGGATGACGGATCGCGTGAGGTTGCGGGGCTGATCGGGGTCGAGCCCCCGCGCGACGGCACGGTCGAGAGCCGTGCGGTGCAGGCGCACGAGATCGGCGAGCGGGTCGATCCCCCGCTGCTCGAACCGGGCGCCGGTGGCCTCCACCTGAGCGGAGAGTCCCTCCGGGGCCGTGCCGAACTGCCACGTCACGCGTCCGGGCGCCGCGATCGCGATCGGGCCGTGCCGGTAGTCCATCGACGGGTATGCCTCGGTCCACGACTGCGACGACTCGCGCAGCTTGAGGGCGGCCTCATGCGCGAGACCGATCGTCCATCCCCGCCCGAGGAACGTGTACTGCTCCGCGTCGCGCAGCTCGTCGTCGCCGGGCTCGGCCAGCACGGCGGTCGCGTCGGCGATCGCTCCGGTGAGGTCTTCCCCGAGCGAGGCGCGGAAGAGCGCGAGCGCCGTCGTCGCGAAGCGCGTCTGCACCACCGACTGCTCGTCCGCGAACGGGAGCAGGACCGCCTCGTCGACGAGGGAGACGAGAGGGGAGGTCGGGTCGCCGATCACGCCGATCGTCGGGATGCGCCCCTTGATGCGCTCGACGAGCTCGAGCACCTCGGTGGTCGTGCCGGAGCGGGTGAGGGCGACGACCGCGTCGTAGCCGCGGTCGATGAAGGCCTCCGAAGCGGCGAACGCATCGGTCTCGCCCTGCCCGGCGGTCTCGCGGAGAGCGGCGTACGACTGCGCCATGAACCACGACGTGCCGCAGCCGACGACCGCGACGCGCGCACCGGTGGCGGGAAGCAGGCCCTGCTCGGCCTTCAGGTCTGCCGCCGTGGCCCAGGTCTGCGGCTGGGAGTGGAGCTCTTCGCGCATGTGCGCGCCGGGCAGTGATGCAGTCATCGGGGTGCCTTTCTGGCGAGAAGTTGCGTACTTGTGATTGTTTGAGGCTTGATCCGATCATAGTATGGCGCAAAGGAACATCAACTCCAGGTTCTGCTTGATTTGTTTGTTCCCTTGACAAATAATCGGAAAAGTTCCAACGCCTCGACGTCGATCCCATCGATGCCGAGAACCCCGAGCCCCGGCTTGAACGATCGCGATGCCATCCGGCGAAGCGGTCACCACGCACTGTCGCGTGATGTGCTTGCGACTGTGCACCACACCCCCTCCCGAAGCGGCCCGCCGCCAGGGAGGGACTCTCACAGTGAGGAATGCAATACACATGAAGAAGTCACTGCGGTTCGGCGCCGCCGCCATTGCGGCCGTCGCCACGCTCTCGCTCGCTTCGTGCGGGTTCGGCGGATCGTCCGGAGACAGCGGAGGCGGAGACGGTTCGACCACTCTCGACCTCCTCGTCCCGAGCTACTCCGACGGCACCAAGGCGAACTGGGAGACGGTGATCGACGGGTTCGAGAAGGCCAACCCCGACATCAAGGTCAAGCTCGAGGTGCAGTCGTGGGACAACCTCGAGAAGGTCGTCTCCACCAAGATCCAGGCCGGCGAGGCACCGGACATCTACAACGGCGGTCCGTTCGCCGGGTTCGTCGGCGACGAGCTGCTCTACCCCGTGAAGGACGTCGTCTCGGAGGAGACCTACTCCGACTTCCAGGACTCGTTCCTGAAGAACGCCGAGGTCGACGGCACCGCGTACGCTCTGCCGCTGATCGCATCCGCCCGCGCCCTGTTCGTCAACAACGCCCTGCTCGACCAGGCCGGTGTCGAGGCTCCGACCGACTGGGACTCGCTGCTGGATGCCGCGACCAAGGTGTCCGCGCTCGGCGGCGGCGTCGCCGGTTACGGGATGCCGCTCGGGTCCGAAGAGGCACAGGCCGAGGCGGCCGTGTGGCTGTGGGGTGGCGGCGGATCGTTCGGCGATGCGTCCGAGATCACGATCGACACCCCGGAGAACCTCGTGGGTGCCGAGCAGATCAAGAAGATGATCGACGCCGGCGCGACGCAGGCCGACCCCGGCTCGACGCAGCGTTCTCCGCTGATGGACATCTTCATCCAGGGCAAGATCGGCATGCAGGTCGGCCTCCCGCCGACGGTCGGCCAGATCGCCGAGGGCAACCCCGACCTGGACTACTCCATCGTCCCGATCCCGACGAAGGACGGCTCGCCGTTCACGCTCGGCGTCATGGACCAGCTGATGGCGTTCCAGAACGACGATGACAAGAAGGAAGCGATCACCAAGTTCTTCGACTACTACTACTCGGCCGACGTGTACGTGCCGTGGGTGCAGGCCGAGGGCTTCCTCCCCGTCACCAAGTCCGGTGCCGAGCAGCTCTCCGGCGAGGAGGCTCTCAAGCCGTTCCTCGACGTGCTGCCCGACGCCCAGTTCTACCCGTCGACCAACCCGAAGTGGTCCGCCGCCGACGGTGCGTTCAAGTCGCTGTTCGGCCAGCTTCAGACGAAGCCGGCACAGGACGTGCTGACCGAGATCCAGGCGCAGGTCGACGCGGGCTGAGCCCGCTGACAGGAGAGGTTCGGGTACCCGAATGAGCCAGAAGACAGAGTCCTCGAACCTCGCGGGGGCGGCCACCGGCCGCCCCCGCACCCGGAAGACCCCGGATGCCCTTCGCGGCAGGCCGGGTGGAAAGGACCTTCTCCAGGCGCTGCCCTGGATCGCCCCCGCACTGCTGCTGATCATCGGCGTGGTCTTCTTCCCCGCCGGGGTGATGTTCTTCAACTCGACGCGCGACATCTCCCTGTCCGGCCTCGACAAGGGATCCGTCGGCTTCGACAACTTCGTCACCGTCTTCACGTTCGCCGAGTTCTGGCCGATCTTCTTCCGCACGATCGTCTGGGTCGTCTCGGTCGTGCTGTTCACGGTCGTCATCTCGCTCGGACTCGCGCAGATCCTGAACAAGGCCTTCCCCGGACGCCAGCTCGTGCGCATGGCCGTCATCGTCCCGTGGGCGGCGTCGGTCGTCATGACGACGATGGTGTTCTACTACAGCCTCGAGCCGTACTTCGGCATCTTCAACAAGTTCCTCTACGACATCGGGCTCTCCGACGATGCCGTCGGATACGGGTGGACGAAGAACCCCACGACGGCCTTCCTCTGGTCGATCGTGATCGCGATCTTCGTGTCGCTGCCCTTCACGACCTACACCATCCTCGCGGGCCTGCAGTCCGTCCCGGCCGACGCGATCGAGGCGGCGAAGATGGACGGAGCCGGCCCCGCCCGCACCTACTGGTCGATCGTCCTGCCGCAGCTGCGCAGCGCGCTGGCGGTCGCCGTCCTGATCAACATCATCAACGTGTTCAACTCGCTGCCGATCCTGAAGGTGATGACCGGCTCGATCCCCGGTTACGGCGCCGACACGATCATGACGCTGATCTTCAAGTACATCGAACTGCAGAAGAAGGTGGATGTCGCCAGCGCGCTCTCCGTCGTCGCCTTCCTCATCGTCATCGTGATCGTCGCCGCGTACGTGAAGATCGTCAAGCCCATGAAGGAGGTCTGATCATGACCGTGACCGAGACCGCCCTCGTGACCACCGCCGGCTCCTCGCCCGCACCGCGCATCCCCGGCCGCAAGCGCCGCTACACCGAAGACCAGGTCACGCTGCCCCGTGTCATCCTCCGCACCGTGGCCGGGTTCCTCGTGCTCGCGATCTTCGTGCTGCCGTACCTGATCATGTTCTTCGGCTCGGTGAAGACGAAGCCGCAGATCCGCTCCGTCGACCCCACGTATCTGCCGACGGAGTGGCACTGGGAGAACTACATCACCATGTGGTCCACCCCCGAGACGCCGCTGCCGTACAACCTGATCTCGACGATCATCATCGCCGTGTTCGCGACGCTGCTCGTCCTGCTGGTCGCCCTGCCTGCCGCGTACTACACCGCCCGGTTCAAGTTCCCCGGCCGCATGGTGTTCCTGTTCCTGGTCATCATCACCCAGATGCTGCAGCCCGCGGTGCTCACCTCGGGCCTGTTCCGGCAGTTCACGACCCTCGGGCTCGGCGACACCTGGGCCGCCATGATCTTCATCAACGCCGCGTTCAACCTGTCGTTCGCGGTGTGGATCATGCACTCCTTCTTCGCCGGCATCCCCAAGGAGGTCGACGAAGCCGCCCAGATCGACGGCGCCGGACGCTTCACCGTGCTCTTCAAGATCAACCTGCCGCTCGTGTGGCCGGGCATCGTCACGGCGATCGTGTTCACGTTCGTCGCCTGCTGGAACGAATTCGCGGCCTCGCTCGTGATCCTCTCGACCGACAAGAACCAGCCGCTCTCCGTCGCGCTCACCAAGTTCGTCGGTCAGTACGAGACCAGCTGGCAGTACGTGTTCGGAGTCTCGATCGTCGCGATCCTGCCCGTGGTCATCCTGTTCATGCTCATCGAGAAGCGCCTCGTCGGCGGCCTCACCGCCGGCAGCGTGAAGTAGGAGCCCCCGCGAAGCGGTCCCGTCCGGAGCGGTCCTCCCGGAGCGGTCCTCCCGGAATGAAGGAGTTCTCACGGTATGAAGGAGTGCATATGGAATCCGCTCCTTCATTCCGTGAGAACTCCTTCACAACGAGAGGGACATCGGTCACAACGAGAGGGGCATCGGGGATGAAGAAAGCGACGAGCGGAGTCTCCGTCTTCGCAGCCCTCGCGATCGTGCTGGTCGGATGCACCGCGATCGAGCCCGCGCCCGCAGCGACACCGACACCCTCGGGTTCGACCACCGTCGAGCTGATCATGAACGGCCCCGCGGTCACCGGCACCGGGCCGACCGCCCCGTACCCCGGCATCGACTTCCCCCTGCAGGAAGGCATGCACTCGGTGACGATCGACATCGAGTGCGCCGGCGGCGGACTCTTCCACGCCGAGCTCGGTGACTCGATGGCGCTCGGACAGGCTCCCCTCCGCGGCACGTGCGACGGCACCACATCCCTGGTCTGGCCGATCACCGAGGCCACGGGACCGACCTTCACGATCTGGGTCCCCGACGGTGTCGAGTGGACCGCGACACCGCACTTCTCCACGGCGGAGTTCGTCCGTGATGAGAAGATCACAGCCGAGTGTGAGGCGTTCGGGAACGTCTACAGCGCGCTGTGGAACGCCGATGCCGGATACACGACCTACCAGGCGTTCGACGAGACGGAGTGGAAGACCCGCGTCGAAGCGGCCGCGGTGGAACTCGAGTCGCTCGTGAAGGCATCCGATACGGGGATGGCCGACTCGTTCGCCGAGGTTCTGGCCGCGATGCAGGGTGAGAAGTCGGCTCCCGGCGCCTGGCTTTCCGAGACCAACCTGCTCGACCCGATCACCGACACCTGCAACAAGAACCACAGTCAGATGATCCTGCGCGCGGAGTTCGGTGGCTGACGGCTGCTCGCCCGCGGAAGAGGAGAATGGGGACATGACTCCTCTCGGACGGATCGGTCAGGTCGTCGCGACCACATCACTCGGCGCCATCGGAGCCATCCATCTGCTGTGGGCCTCCGGCGCGTCCTGGCCGGCGTCGAGCCGGAAGCGGCTGGCGCGACAGGTCATCGGCAGCGATGAGATGCCTTCAGCTGGCGCATGCCTCGTGGTCGGTGGAGGAATGCTCACCGGGAGCGCGATCATCGCCGGCGCAGGGGGAACTCACACGCTCGCCAAAGCCGCACGCGTGGCGGCGGCCCTGGCGTTCCTCCTCCGCGGCACGATGGACGGGGCTCGAGTGACCGCACTTCTCGGGCGGCCGGGTCCCCATCGCCGATTCGTCGAGCTCGATCGGCGCATCTACCGTCCGCTGTGCCTCATCACCAGCGCCGCGATCACCCTCGCGGTGCGGGGAGACCGACGACGCTGACATCGAGGGGCGTTCAGAGGCTCGATGCGGATGCGGCGCGCAGCTGCTCCGGGTTCCAGCGCACGCCGAGCGCCGACGTGAGCGCGGCCTGAGCGGCGCCGGCCGCGAGCGACACCCGAGGGTCGGCGTAGCGGACCGGGACCTGCGCCGTGCCGCGGGAGGGGTACTCCGTCTCGCGGCGGACCCGGTCGAGGAAGCGCGGCCCGAGCTCGGTCGCCGGCCCGCCGATCACGACCTCGGTCGGGTCGAGCAGGGCGCTGATGAGCTTGACGGCCCTCGCGAGCGCGCGGGCCCCCTCGTCGAGATGGCGTTCGTCCGCGCGGGCGGCGAGAGCACGGATCTCGGATGCGTCCATCGCATCGGTGAACTCGTCCCCGATCATCGCGCCCAAGGCTGCCGCGGACTCGAGACAGCCGCGCTGTCCGCACCGGCAGATACGCGCCGCCTCACCGAAGACGACTTGCACGTGCCCGATCTCGCCGGCGCGATCCCGTGGACCGGGCGCGAGTTCGCCGTTCAGGGTCACCGCGGCGCCCACGCCGCCGCCGAGGTGGATGAAGAGCCGGTATCCGGACGGGGATTCCTCCATCCCGGCTTCGGCGATGGCCTCGGCGTCGACGTCGTTGACGAGCAGCACGGGCGCCCCCAGCACGCGCTCGAACCTCTCGGCGAGGGGCACGTCCTCCCACTTGAGCTGCACGCTCTCGAGCACCGAGCGCCCGTCCGTCGTGCCGGGGAGCTGGATCCCCGCAGCGAGCACCCGCGGTCCGAACTCGGCGGCCACCGCAGCCACGGCGTCGTCGAGTGCGCGGTCACGGGTCTCGGGAGTGTAGTCCGCGCGACGGACGTCGACCTCGGTACCGTCGAGCGCCACGAGGGCGATGTATGCGTGCAGGGGTTGGATCACCAGGACGAGGATCAGGTGGTGACTCGCATCGACGCTCAGCGTGGTCGCCCGCTTGCCACCGGTGCTCGCGGCCTGCTCCCCTTCGACGATCAGTCGGTTCTCGATGAGCTCGGCGACGAGGGATGACGCCGTGGCTGCGGTCAGACCCGTCGCTCTCGCGATCCCCGCGCGCGTCTGGGTGCCCGGGTTGCGGAAGACGAGTTGCAGCGCGCGCCGGAGGTTCGCGCGCCGCACCGACGCTTGGGTGTCGAGGCCCTCATCCGTGCTCAGCATGTGCGTCCGTTCCGGAGCTCGCTCGTGGCGAGCGGTTGACAGATCGTGGCGTGATCCGTAGTCTCTCCGTAAGTTTATTCATTGAACTTAGTTGGTCGATGAATCTCACAAAGGCTCCGGACGGGCGAGTGCTGCACACACCGTCGCCCGTCCGGCACCTCTCTCAGCGGCTCTCCGCCGCTTCCGTGTGGTGGCGGATGACCTCCGCCACCACGAAGTTGAACCACTTCTCCGCGAACTCGGGGTCGAGATGCGCCTCCTCTGCGAGAGCGCGCAGACGGGCGACCTGCTGCTCCTCCCGATTCGGGTCGGACGCCGGCATCTCGTGCTCCGCTTTCAGCTGCCCCACCTGCTGGGTCGCACGGAAGCGTTCGGCCAGCATGAAGATGAGTGCGGCGTCGATGTTGTCGATGGTGGCGCGAAGTCGGAGCAGTTCGGCCTTCGGGTCCTCGGCGGCGGTCATGCCCCTACTCTAGAGCCGTCGAACACCCGGATTCCGACCCGCGGCACCGCTATCGTGAGCACATGAGCAACGAAGAGTCGCCGGCGCCCACCCCCCTCGATGACACCGCGCCCGCCCGGAAAGCACCGCGCACCGACGCCGCAGCCGCGAGCGCCGACTCTCCCACCGCAGAGCCCGCCGCGACCGGCGCAGCGCGCCCCGTGGTCATCGAGCCGATGACGCCGAGTCGCTCGTTCTGGACGCGCATCGACCGTCCGTTCGTCTTCGGCTTCCTCGTGACGCTCGGCGGACTCGGCGCGCTGGTGATCGGCCTCGCCCTGACGAGCCTGTCCACCGTGCTCATCTACATCGCACTCGCCCTCTTCGGCGCGCTCGGACTCGACCCGGCCGTCCGGTTCCTCGAGCGTCGCGGCCTCTCCCGCTCGATCTCCGTCGTCATCACGATCCTCGCGCTCATCCTCGTGTTTGCCGTCGTGCTGTGGATGATCATCCCGATCGTCGTCGAGCAGATCGCGAGCTTCGTCCGTTCCGTCCCCGGGATGATCCAGGACTTCACCCGCAGCGACATCTACGCCACGCTCGACGCGCAGTTCGGCGATCAGTTCCAGGATCTGGTCGCCGAGGTCCAGAAGTTCCTGACCGACTTCGGCAACCTCGCGACGATCGGCGGCGGTGCTCTCGCGGTCGGCGCGTCGATCGCGACCGGCATCTCGGGCGCCATCGTCGTGCTCGTGCTCACGCTCTACTTCCTCGCGACCCTGCCCGCCATGAAGCAGGGTCTGCTGCGTCTGGCGCCGGCCCGTGACCGCGCTCGTGCGAGCGACATCACCGAACAGATCACGGACTCGGTGGGCGGATACGTGATGGGGATGGTCGTGCTGGCCTTCTGCAACGCGATCCTCGCCCTGACCCTCTACTCCATCCTGGGCCTGCCCTTCCCGCCACTGATGGCGGCGATCGCCTTCTGTGTCACCCTGATCCCGCTGGTCGGATCGGTGCTGTTCTGGATCATCGGCACCGGGCTCGCGCTCTTCACCAACCCGATCGCGGCGCTGATCTTCGCAGCGATCTACCTCATCTACATGCAGATCGAGGCCTACGTGCTGACGCCGCGAGTGATGAACCGGGCGGTCGCGGTCCCGGGGTCGCTGGTCGTGATCGGCGCCCTCGCCGGTGGCACGCTGCTCGGCCTCCTCGGGGCGCTCGTGGCCGTGCCCGTCACCGCTTCGATCCTCATCATCATCAAGCAGGTGCTGGTGCCGAAACAGGATGCCCGCATCTGACCCTCGCCCGTACGACGAAGCGCCCGGACCCCTGAAGGTCCGGGCGCTTCTGTCATCCGACTCAGATGAGGTCGTTGTCGGTCAGCCAGGCCTCGGCGATGTCGCTCGCCGACTTCTGGTCGACCGTGCTCTGCACGTTCAGACCGACGAGCTCTTCGGCGGTGAGCTTGGCGCTGATGGCGTTGATCACGTCGGCGACCTCGTCGGCGACGTCGCTCGAGACGATCGGCACGACGTTCGAGGCCAAGATGATGTTCTCCGGGTCTTCGAGCGCGACGATGTCTTCGGTCTGGAACGCGGGGTCGGCCGAGTAGATGTCTGCGACCTGGATCTCGCCGGCCAGCAGCGACTCCAGCGTGGTCGGGCCGGTCGCCGAGAACGCCAGGTCGACGCCGTAGACCTCCTTGGCGGCCGCGGGCCCGTACGGGCGCTGCTCGAACTCCGGTGCCGCACCGATCGTGACCGGGGTGGTCACCTTCGAGAGGTCACCGATCGAGGTGAGGCCGTTCTCCTCGGCGAAGCTCTTGAGCACCGTGTAGGTGTCCTGGTCCGAGGCCTCGGCGTATTCGAGAGCGGTCAGGCTGTCGGGCAGCGCGTCCTGCAGCGCGGCATAGACGTCTTCCGGGCTGGTGGCGGTCGCGCTGTCGTCGAGGTACTCGAGCAGGTTGCCCGTGTACTCCGGGAACACGTCGATCGCGCCGGACTCGACATCGGGCATGTAGGCGTCGCGCTGTCCGATGTTGAACTGCTCGTCGACGTCGAAGCCAGCAGCTTTGAGCGCCTGGGAGTAGATCTCGGCGATGATCTCGTTCGAGTAGTAGGCCTGGGAGCCGACGACGATCGTGTCGCCGCCGGAGCCCGCGTCATCGGTCGGAGCGTCGAGCGGGTTGCTGCTGGCGCACCCGCCGAGGACGAGCACCGCGGCGAGCGCGGCGCCACCGGCGAGGGCGAGTCGTGACTTACGTGCTGTGAACATGGGGAGTTCCTCTTCTCTGGGACAACGGGATGGGTGCTGTGGGACGGTGAGGGGTTGTGAGCGTGTCAGGCGGTGGCCGGCGCGGGTGAGGCTGCAGCGGTACGCGACCGGCGGGTCGTGGTCGGCGCTCGCACCCCGGCGGGGACGGCGGCATGCTGGAGGAGGGCGAAGATCAGATCGACCGCCAGCGCGAGGATGGCGACGAGGATCGCACCGCCGAGCACCTGGTCGAACTTGCGCAGGGGGATGCCCTGGATGATCGGCCAGCCGAGACCACCGAGGTTCACGTAGGCGGCGATCGTGACCGTGGCGATCACCTGCAGGAGGGCTGCGCGGATGCCACCGACCAGAAGGGGCAGCCCGAGGCGCACCTCGACCTTCCAGAACACCTGCCACTCGGTCATCCCCATCGCGCGCGCCGAGTCGAGCACACGGCGGTCGATGGCCTCGAGCCCGGTGTAGGCGCCAGCGAGGAGCGAGGGGATGGCCAGCAGCACGAACGTGATGATCGCGGCCTCGGGGATGCGGAGCACACCGAGCAGCAGCACGAGCAGCACGAGGAGTCCGAAGGACGGGATCGCGCGAGCCGCGCCGGAGACAGCGACAGCGATCTCGCGGCCGCGGCCGGTGTGACCGATGAGCCATCCGATCGGCACCGCGATGATGGCAGCGATCAGCACCGAGATCAGCGTGTAGTACATGTGCTGGCCGAACAGGATCGGCAGCGAGTACGGCCCCTCCCACCGGTCGGGGGAGAAGAGCCAGGCGATGGCGTCGGTGAACACGTTCATGCGGCGGTCCTCAGCGTGGCCGCCTGTCGTGCGGCTGACGGTGTCTTGGCGGCGCGCGTCCACGGCATCAGCGCGCGGCCGAGGAGCAGGAGCAACAGGTCGATCACCAGCGCGATCACCACGACCGCGATGACGCCCGCGAACACCTCCGCGAGGATGCGGCGCTGCAGACCGTTCTCGAAGAGGTAGCCGAGGTTCGTCACACCCACCAGGATGCCGACGGTGGCGAGGGAGATCGTGCTGACAGCCGCCACACGCAGCCCGGCGAGCACGACGGGTCCGGCGAGCGGGAAGTCGACGGTCCAGAACCGGCGGAACCCGCCGTAGCCCATCGCCGTGGCCGATTGCCGGATGGCCGGATCGACCGAGTCGAGGCCGTCCGAGACCGCACGCACCAGGATCGCGACCGCGTAGATGGTCAGACCGATGATGAGGTTGATCGGGCTGCGGGCGGGATACCCGGCGACGGACGGCAGGAGGATCAGCAGTGCGAGCGACGGGATCGTGTAGAGCAGACCGGTGAGGACGATGACCGGCCCTTTGACCAGCTGATAGCGCCAGGCGACCCACCCGAGCGGCACCGACAGCACGAAGCCGAGCACGATCGCGATCGCGCTCTGCTGCAGGTGGATGGCGGTCAGCTCGAGGATGAGACCGACGTTGTCGACGATCCAGTTCACGGAGCGCCCTTCGTCACGCTCTCCTCGCTCAGGAGCGCGTCGCTGACAGCATCGGGCACGTCGACGATCGAGCCCTGGGTGCGCCCCTCCGAGTCAACCACCACGGTGCCCCGCGGCGTCTGCTTGAGGTGCAGGGCGCGGCGACCGCGATCGGCGCCGATGAACGCCGAGACGAAGTCGTCCGCCGGGTTCTCGATGATCTCGCTCGGACTACCGACCTGCACGATGCGCGCGCCCTTGTCGAGGATGACGACCTGGTCGCCGAGCAGGAACGCCTCGTCGATGTCGTGCGTGACGAAGACGACGGTCTTGTCGAGCTCGCTCTGCAGGCGCAGGGTCTCCTGTTGCAGGTCGGCCCGCACGATGGGGTCGACCGCGCCGAAGGGCTCGTCCATGAGCAGGATGTTCGGATCGGCGGCGAGTCCGCGGGCGACACCCACACGCTGCTGCTGGCCGCCGGAGAGCTGGCTCGGGTAGCGCTCGGCCAGCGCCTGGTCGAGGCCGACCGTGTCGAGCAGGTCGCGCGCCCGCTGGTGGGCCGCAGCCCGCTTCACCCCGGTCAGCCGAAGCACCGTGGCCACGTTGTCGATGACCGTGAAGTGCGGCATGAGCCCGGAGTTCTGCATGACGTAGCCGATGCGTCGGCGCAGAGCCACCGGGTCGCCTTCGAGCACGCTCTCCCCGTCGATCTCGACGTCGCCGGAGGTGGGCTCGACCATGCGGTTGATCATGCGGAGCAGGGTGGTCTTGCCACAGCCGGACGAGCCGACGAACACGGTGGTCTTGCGTGACGGCAGCACGAGGCTGAAGTCATCGACGGCGAGTGCACCGCCGGGGAACCGTTTGGTGACGTTGCGGAACTCGATCATGGGCTGGTCTCCAGTCGGTCGATCGATGTGCGAGCGGACGAGTCTTGGCTCTTCTGGTGGTTACGGGCCGACCTCGACGCGCGGATCGAACGCCACGAATCCGGAGAAGTCTTTGCCGACACGATCGAAGGCCGACGGATAAGGAGTCGGATACGACCAGGCGTAGTCGGTGTGCAGCTCGCCGTCGGTCTGCACGGAGTAGTACTGAGCCGCGCCCTTCCAGGGACAGGTGTAGGGCGTGGGGCTCTCGACGAGCACCCCGGGTGTGATGGATGCGGGCGGGAAGTACCAGTTCCCTTCGATGCGGGCGAGATCGCTCTCGTCGGCCTCGGCGATGACGGTTCCTGCGAGTACAGCCTTCATGGTCCTGCCTCCTCGGATGTGTGTTCGAGCGTATAAGACGGTGGGGACATCGGGCTCGAGGGTTGCGCGCGGGCCGTCAATGTGAGAAACAATCCCGAAACTGTTCGGCCTGCCCGCGAAAACGGATTGCCCGCCACGATGGTCGGACTCAGGCGGAATCGCGCCCGTAGCCCTCCAGGAGTCGCAACCAGATCTCACTGACGGTCGGGTACGACGGCACCGCATGCCAGAGACGGGCGATCGGCACCTCGCCGACGATCGCCACGGTGGCGGCGTGCACGAGTTCCGCCACCTCGGGGCCGACGAAGGTCGCACCGATCACGACATCGCGATCGGTGTCGATCACGAGCCGCGCCTGCCCCTCGAAACCGTCTTCGTAGAGGCTCGCCCCCGCGATCCACCCCAGGTCGTAGTCGATCGCCTTCACGGTGATTCCTGCCTCGACCGCCTGCGCCTCGGTCAGACCGACGGAGCCGACCTCGGGGATCGAGAACGTGACCTGTGGGACGGCAGCCTGGTCGGCGGTCGCGACGTGACGACCCCAGGGGCTGTCATCCACATCGTCGCCCTGGGCACGCGCGACGATGACGTCGCCTGCCGCCCTCGCCTGGTACTTGCCCTGGTGGGTGAGGAGCACGCGCCCGTTCACATCACCGACCGCATACAGCCAGTCGGATCCGGGGACCCGGAGGGTGTCGTCCGTCTCGATCCAGCGGCCGGGCTCCAGGCCCACGACGTCGAGGCCGATGTCTCCGCTGCGCGGCGAACGACCCGTCGCGGCGAGAACCTCGGTCGCGATGATCTTCTCACCGCCGTCGAGCGTCACGGTCACGCCGTCGGCGCCACGGTGCACGGATACCGTGCCCGTGTCGGTGCGCACGTCGACGCCGAGCTCCTTGAGACCGGCTGCGACCCGTTCCCCGGCGAAGGGCTCCATACCCCCGAGAAGACCGCTGCGGGCGATGACGGTGACCTGCGAGCCGAGTGCCGCGTATGCCGTGGCCATCTCGACCGCGACCACGCCTCCGCCGATCACGGCCAGGCGCTCCGGCAGCTCCTCGGCACTGGTCGCCTCTCGACTCGTCCAGGGTGCGGACTCACGGAGCCCGTCGATGGGCGGGATGACGGCGTCCGATCCGGTGCTGATCGCCACCGCATGTCGGGCACGGAGCACGCGCGTCGCCCCGTCGGCATCCGTCACGGTCACCTCCCGCTCACCCGTCAGCCGACCGTGCCCGCGCGCCAGATCGATCCCGGCGGAGTCGAGCCACTTGACCTGCCCGTCATCGGACCAGTTGCTGGTGAAGGAGTCGCGTCGTTCGAAGACCGCCCGCACATCGAGCT
The DNA here is from genome assembly GCF_023101205.1 of Microbacterium aurugineum. NCBI lineage: Bacteria > Bacillati > Actinomycetota > Actinomycetes > Micrococcales > Microbacteriaceae > Microbacterium > Microbacterium aurugineum. The sequence goes on from NZ_CP078078.1 coordinate 3,390,403, forward strand.
TCCCGGTCACCGCCTGCGAGGCGCCCGCCACGTGCTGCGCTGCCCGCAACGCCTGTGCCGAACGCAACAGCGCCTTCGACGGCATGCACGCCCAGTAGGAGCATTCACCTCCGACGAGCTCGCTCTCCACGATGATCGCGGTGAGTCCGCCCTGCACGGCGCGGTCGGCGACGTTCTCGCCCACCGGACCTCCGCCCAGCACGATCAGGTCGTATTCGTCGGTCTTCTGCGCTGCGTTCATGCCTGGCACCTCTCCGTCGGCCGGTTCCGTCGCCCAGTCTCGCTCAAGACCAACGCCGAGTCACGGGTGAGTTGTTCCCTCCGGCGTGGCGCGGGCGGGGTGCGGCGGTCAGGCAGCTCAGGCGGTCGCGAGCTCCCGACCCCGGCGGGAGTCGGCGAAAGCGCGGGGATATGCCCGGCGCAGGGTGACGACGATCAGCGTGGCCGCGGTCACCTTGATGAGGTCGCCCGGGAGGAAGGCCAGGCTCGACAGAGCAGTCAGGTCGAGCGGAACTCCGGTCACGAGTGCCTGGACCGGGATGCCGAACGCGTAGACGACGAACACGCCGCCGACCAGAGCGGCCACCGCGCACCGCCACCAGGTGAACCGTCCGGTGCGCATGAGCAACCCGATCACCACGACGCCGGCGATCCAGCCGATCAGGTAGCCCACGGTCGGTCCGACGAAGACACCCAGGCCCCCGCGTCCGCCTGCGAGCACGGGGAGTCCGACCGCGGCGAGCGCCAGCACGAGGGCGATCGACCAGGGCGCGACGCGCGGACCGAGCACAAGACCCGCGAGCATGACGCCGAGCGTCTGCCCGGTGATGGGCACGCCGCCGGGGAGCGGCACGACAACCGTTCCCAGCACGATGATGAGGGCGGCGAACACGGCCACCCGACCGAGGGTCGCACTGGAGTCACGGGTCGATGCGGTCATCGCTCATCCTTCCTGAACGGTGTTCACCTGAACACCGTTCATCAGCGTACGGATGTAGCTACCCCCGCGCAAATCACCACCCCGCAGTCACCAACACGACCTTCCCTCGCTGACGCCGTTGCGCGATGGCATCATGTGGGCCCGCAGCATCCTCCAGCGGGTAGTCGCGTCCCGGCTCATGACGCACCCTGCTCCCGCGATTCGTCTTCGGCGGATTCGACACGGACCCTCGGGGAGAGGACCGCCGCCGCGAAGGCCACGACCGCAGCCAGCACGAACACGCCGAGGAACGGGTCGGCGCCCGCGAGCGCGGTGAACAGCGTGCCCGTGACGGCCAGGGCCAGGGCGCTGCCGAACGAGTCGGCGACCGTCATCGCCCCGCTGTTGAAGCCCTGATTCTCCGGCGTGGACATCGCGAGCGTGAGGGCGCTGGTGCGCGGACTCATCAGCCCCATCCCCATACCCGCGATGACCCAGGCGAGCGCAATCAGCAGAGCGTCTCCCCGGAAGCCCGCGGTCGCGACGGTCAGCACGATGCCGGCGAACACGAGGCCCGTCCCGAGCCGCACGGCCGTCACGCTCGAGAGGCGCGCGCCCAGCCGCCCCTGGACGGTCGCGGCGAGGGACCACGCGAGCGCACCGCCGGTCAGCGCGAGTCCTGCCAGAGTCGGCGACAGTTCGTACCTATCGGTGAGCAGGTAGGGCAGGTAGACCTGCGCACCGAAGAACGCGGCGGCCGCGACCCCGCGGACGAGGATGACGGACGGAAGCCCTCGGCGCGCCCGAAACGTCCCGCGCGGGACCAGCGGCCGCACCGCGACGAGGGCGACCACGATAGCAAGGACAGCGAGAGCGGAGCCGAACCCGGGGATGTCGCCGACCAGATTCAGCGCGAGAACAGCAACGGCCGCGAGCACCGACCATCCGAGTCGCCCGAACGCCCAGGGAGTCGTCGCATCGCCGTGGTTCGCGAGCCCGCGAAGTGCGGGCACGACCATCAGCAGCGCCACCAGCACCAGGATGACCACGCCGAGGAAGACCCAGTGCCAGCTCCAGAGTTCGGTGACGGCACCCGCGACCGTCGGGCCGATCAGTGAGGGGATGACCCAGGCCGCGGCGAAGCCGGCGAAGATCGCCGGATGGAGCTCGTGCGGGTAGACGCGGGCGACCACCACGTACAGGGCCACCATCAACCCTCCGCTGCCGAGGCCCTGGGCGAACCTCCCCGCGACGAGGATCTCCATGCTCGGCGCGAGGCCGGCGATCAGCAGTCCGACGATGAACAGGGCGACCGCGGTGTACAACGGAGCGACCGGTCCGCGACGATCCGCCCAATTCCCGGCGAGCACCATGCCGATGACCCCGGTGGCGAGAGGTCCGGCGAAAGCGAGCGCATACAGCCGTTCTCCGCCGAGATCGGCGCTCACGGTCGGCATCACCGTGGTGACCGCCAGGGATTCGAACGCGCCGAGGAACACGAGCGCGCAGGCGCCGATCGTGATCCAGACGTAGTCACGGCTCAAGATGCGAGGTGCGGCCGCGCCCGGCGTCGACACCTGCTCGGTCTTCGAGGTCATGATGATGACCGTAGAACCTCAAGTAAGGTCGAGGTCAAGCGCCGGTTCGCCGACGAGGGTTCAGCCGCCGAGCAGGACCTCATGGAGGGCGTGCCACACGCCCTCCACGTTCGGTTCCATGACGGTCAACGCGGTGACGTCAGCTCCGGGAAGAGGAGGTCGACGGCGCTCGGCATCGTCTCAGCGCACCGGAAGGAAATGCGTCGGCGTCGGCACCTGCGCCTCATGGCGGATACCGAGGGGCGCGCCCGTGCGCTCATCGAGGTCGAGCAGGGTGATGGTATCGGAGCGCTGCCCCGCGACCAGCAACTTGCCCTCATGCACCAGGTGGTGGCGCGGCCAGTCGACCCCCGCGTCGGCGAGCGCCACGGACTCCAGGGCCTCACCCCCGCCGCGCACGCGCAGGACCGCGATCGTGTTGCTTCCGCGCAGGGCCGTGTAGAGGAAGTGTCCGTCGCGGCTGCGGGCGAGTTCGGCGGGGAAGTCTGTGCCCACCTGGGCGATCGGACTCGACAGCGTCGACGACACGACGCTCCACGTGCGGTCGGACGCCTCGGCGAGCGTGAACACCTCGCACGAGTACTCGGTCACCACGTGCAGGTGCCCGCTGGGGTGCAGCACCATGTGCCGCGGCCCGGTGCCGAGTGGCAGCACGACCTCGTGGTCGAGCACGAGCCCGCTGCCGACCTGCCGCCAGAACCGCACGAGGTCGAACCCGAGGTCGGTCGTGGCGATGCGCCCGTCGGGAAGGAACACGGCGGCATGCGCGTGCGAGACACGGTCACCGCCCACCCCGTACGGGTCGACCGCGGCGATGCCGTCACCGGGAGTGGGCGGCACCCCGGGGGCCGTGTCGTCGCCGAACAGTGCCGCGCGGAGTTCCGCCGCCGCATCCGGCCGTGCGGGGACGATCCGCCCGTCCGCATCGAGGCCGAGCCGCACCACGCGGCCGTCGCCGTAGCAACTGGCGACCAGGGCGGAGCCGTTCGCAGCGACCGCGACGTGACACACGTACTGGCCCACCGCCGCCGGTGCACCCATCGGGGAGAGAGCGCCGTCCCCCGTGCGCACGAACGCCTGCACGGCGGAGTCGCCCTCGAGCGCCGCGTAGACGACGTCGAGCGTCGGATGCTGCGCCAGCCACGACGGCGAAGGGGCCTCTGCGACCACGCCCCGGTACGCGAGCGTGGTGGCCTCCCGGCCTGCATCCCCCGCGAGCAGACCGATGCCGTCGGCAGAACCGTCCATGCCGGGGCCGTAGCCGCCGAGCCAGAATCGCGTCACGACAGGCCGGATCAGTCGAGCAGGTCGTGGCGGACGATGACCTGGTCGCGCTCGGGGCCGACACCGATCACCGAGATGCGGGTATTGCTCATCTTCTCAAGCGCCAGCACGTAGTCCTGTGCGTTCTGCGGCAGATCCTCGAAGGTGCGGGCGACGGAGATGTCCTCGTTCCAACCCGGGAAGTACTCCAGGATCGGCTTCGCGTGGTGGAAGTCGGTCTGGTTGACGGGCACCTCGTCGAAACGCTCGCCATCGACGTCGTAGGCGACGCACACCGGGATCTCGTCGAGTCCGGTCAGGATGTCGAGCTTGGTGAGCACGAGGTCGGTGATGCCGTTGATGCGCGTCGCGTATCGGGTGATCGGCGCGTCGTACCAGCCGACCCGACGCGGACGCCCGGTGGTGGTGCCGAACTCGAAGCCCTGCTTGCGCAGCCAGTCGCCCTGCTCGTCGAAGAGTTCTGTCGGGAAGGGGCCCGATCCGACGCGGGTCGTGTACGCCTTGACGATGCCGACGATGCGGTCGAGCGCACCGGGGCCGACGCCCGCACCCGTCGCGGCTCCGCCTGCGGTCGCCGACGACGAGGTCACGAACGGATAGGTGCCGTGGTCGATGTCGAGCATCGTGGCCTGACCGCCTTCGAACACGACGACTTCGCCACGATCGAGGGCCTCCGCGATCAGGTAGCCCGTGTCGGCGACAAGGGGGCGCAGGCGGTCCGCGTACGACAGCAGATCATCGACGACCTCGTCGGCGGTGATCGCGCGACGGTTGAAGATCTTCACCAGCAGGTGGTTCTTCTGATCCAGAGCGCCTTCGACCTTCTGGCGCAGGATGTTCTCGTCGAAGATGTCCTGCACACGGATACCGACGCGGTTGATCTTGTCGGCGTAGGCCGGACCGATGCCTCGACCGGTGGTGCCGATCATCCGCTTTCCGAGGAAACGCTCGGTGACCTTATCGAGCGTGCGGTGGTACTGCGTGATGATGTGCGCGTTGGCGCTGACCTTGAGACGCGAGACGTCGATGCCCCGGGCGGCGAGCGCCTCCAGCTCGAAGAACAGGACCTCGAGGTCGACGACGACGCCGTTGCCGATCACGGGAGTCACGCCCGGAGAGAGGATGCCGGAGGGCAGCAGGTGCAGCGCGTACTTCTCGTCTCCCACGACGACGGTGTGCCCGGCGTTGTTGCCGCCGTTGAACTTCACCACCCAGTCGGTGCGCTCACCGAGCAGATCGGTGGCCTTGCCCTTTCCTTCGTCGCCCCACTGCACGCCGACGATAACGATTCCTGGCATGGGTAACCCCCTGGCTTTCGCCGGGTTTGCACCGGCCGATGAGCTGGCCCTCTTCGGGCCGTCCCATCCTATCGGGAGCCTCTCGGCCCGCCCTCCGAGTGCGATATGTCACCTCCGGAGGCGTCTGAAGGTGACATATCGCACTCTGCAGGGGCGGGGGGCGGGGGGCGGGGGGCGGGGGGCGGGGGTGGCGGAAAACGTGCGGATCATGGCGCTCCGGCGGCTCGTCCGGTGTCGGAAGCCCCTGCCAGGATCGAAGGATGTCACGAGCAGCATCCGGCGAGCCCGGTATCCGCACGACCACCGAGGCGCCGAAGAGTCAGGGCGCGCTCGTGCTCGTCGCCGCGCTGGTCACGGTGGTGCTGTGGGCCTCGGCGTTCATCGGCATCCGTGGTGCGGGCCCTCACTACGACCCGGGCGCTCTGGCGCTGCTGCGGATGGCGGTCGGCACCGTGGTGCTGACGATCATCGCCGTGCGGCACGGGATCCGCATCCCCGCCCGTCGCCACTGGCTCCTCGTGGCGGTGTGGGGCATCGGCTGGTTCTGCGTCTACAACCTGGCCCTCAACAGCGCTGAGTTGACACTCGATGCGGGGACGGCCGCGATGGTGGTGAACCTCGCGCCGCTCATGGTCGTCGTCTTCAGCGGACTCTTCCTCCGCGAAGGCTTCCCGAAGCCCCTCATCATCGGCGCCCCGATCGCGTTCCTCGGGGTCGTGCTGATCGGCATGAACTCCTCCACCAGCGCCGGCCCTGACATCACCGGTCTGTTGCTCGCCCTGCTCGCAGCCGTCATGTACGCCGGGTGCACGCTCGTGCAGAAGCGCCTGCTCACCTCCGGCGTCGATCCGACCACCCTGACCTGGCTCGGTGCGGGCGTCGGCACCGTCGCGCTACTGCCCTGGGTCGGCAGCCTCATCGACTCCCTGCAGACCGCACCGCTGGACGCGACGCTGTGGGTCGTCTACCTCGGCATCTTCCCCACGGCGATCGCCTTCACCACCTGGGCCTACGTCCTGCAGCGCAGCACCGCGGGACAGACCTCCGCCACCACCTACGTCGTGCCCGCGATCGCGATCCTGATGTCGTGGGCGATCCTCGGCGAGGTGCCGACGCCGCTGATGTTCCTCGGTGGAGCCCTCTGCCTGCTCGGCGTCCTCATCACGCGACTGCGGTGGCGTCGCCGCACCTGATGCCGAGAACCGCCGGGGCGAGTGACTACAGTTACGACCGGAGGCGAAATGACGACCTGGTGGCCCTACGCGCGACTCGCGGCATCTGTTCTCGCGGTGGCTGCCATCGTCGCCCAACTGGTGCGGACGCTCGAGATCGCCATGCTCTCGGAGACCGAGTGGGGCTCTCACCTCCCCACGGTGATCGTGAACTTCTTCAGCTTCTTCACGATCCTCTCCAACGTCCTCGCAGCCGTCGCGCTCGTCATCGGGGGCCTCTGGGGCATCCTCAAGCGGAAGACCACGAGCCCCGAACCGCGCTGGCTCGCTCTGATCCTGGTCTGCGCGAGCACCTACGCCATCGTCACAGGGATCGTCTACAACACACTGCTCCGCGGGATCGAGCTGCCGCAGGGGGCGACGGTCCCCTGGTCCAACGAGGTGCTGCACGTGATCGTGCCGCTGATCATGCTCCTCGATCTGCTCTTCGCGCCTCGACGCCGCGCGCTGGGCTGGAGCGCCGTGGGGGCCACCGCCGTCTTCCCCCTCGTGTGGGTCGCGTACACGATGATCCGCGCGAACCTGGTGATCTCGCCGGCGACCGGGCAGCCCTACTGGTACCCGTATCCCTTCCTGAACCCGCACACCGTCCCGGGCGGCTACCTCGGGGTCTCCGCCTACATCGTCGGCATCGCGATCGCGATCATCGCCGTGGCCGCCGGCGTCGTCTGGATCGGCAGGCGCCGCGGCACCACCCCGATCGACTCCTGACCTGCCTCTGACGCCTCCGCCCCTCGCACCCGGAGTGGGCGGAGGGGCAGAGGCGTCAACAGAGACTCAGGTGGTGGCGAGCGCCTCACGATCGTCGTCGCGAGGCTGACCCTCGATGATCCGCGCCGTCTCGGTGGCATCCGGGTCCACGTCGAGGTAGCGCTCGAGCGAGTCGTCGAGCTCTTCCAGCCACGGCGTGTGATGCACGACCGCGAGGGTGCCGGTCATGACCGACTCGTACGTGCGGTCGCGGTAGCCCATGATGTCGTCCTTCTTGTCGCGCTTCCACGCGAGGAAGATCTCGACCACCCGGTCGATGTCGAACTCCGGGTAGTCCGTGAGCTGCAGCAGATCGCGGATGTAGTCCGCCTGGAAGCGGATCTCCGCCGCGGCCGAATCGATCTGTCCGAAGCGCGTGCGCCACTCGGCGATCGATGCCGCCCGCTCCTGCTCGTCGGGCAGGGACAGACGACCGAGGATCAGGTCACGCACGTACCAGGCCTGCGCATCGAACATGTTGAACGTGAACCACTGGTCCTGCGCGCCGAGGTAGGCCAGGCGCGGATTGCCCTGCCAGAGCACTCCGCGGTACAGCCCATCGGGGTACACGTTGTTCGGCGAGGAGAGGGCGAGGTCGTCCGGCAGAAACGGGTACTTGTGCAGGTAGCCGGTGCAGAGGATGACCGCGTCGACCTGCTTCGAGGTGCCGTCGGCGAAGAACGCGGTGCTGCCCTCGAAGCGTTCGAGGACCGGCCGCTCCTCGATGCCCTCGGGCCAGTCGTACCCCATCGGCGCGGAGCGGAAGCTCGCCGTCACCGAACGGGCCCCCATCTTGAACGCCTGGCTGCCGATGTCCTCCGCGGAGTAGCTCGCGCCGATCACCAGCACATCCTTGTCTTCGAAGGCCTCGGCGCCTCGGAAGTCATGGGCATGACTGATGTACCCCGGGAACGTCTCGATACCGGGGAACTCCGGCACGTTCGGGAAGGAGAAGTGTCCGCTCGCGACGATCACGCGGTCGAACTCCTCCACGGACGATTCGCCGGAGGGCAGGTGCTCGCTGGTGAGGGTGAAGACTTCGCGCTCGTCGTCGAACTCCACCCAGCGGACCACGGTCTGGAAGCGGATCAGGTCGCGCACGTCGGTCTTCTCCAGGCGACCGGCGATGTAGTCCCACAGCACCGGGCGCGGCGGGTAGGAGGAGATCGGGCGACCGAAGTGCTCGTCGAAGCTGTAATCCGCGAACTCCAGCGCCTCCTTCGGGCCGTTCGACCACAGGTTGCGGTACATGCTCGAATGCACCGGCTCGCCGAACTCGTCCAGTCCGGTGCGCCAGGTGAAGTTCCACTGCCCGCCCCAGTCGGCCTGCTTCTCGAAGCAGACCAGCTCGGGGATGTCGGCTCCCGCACGGGCTGCGGACTCGAAGGCCCTCAGCTGCGCCATCCCCGAGGGTCCGGCTCCGATGATCGCTACTCGTTCTCTACTCGTCACGTATTGTCCTCATACTCTTCAGTCATGTATCGGCACGGCCGCTTCCGAGCGAGGAACAGTTCTGTCCTGGTGGGAGCGGAGAAGCTCGACCTGCCCGGAAAGCGGCTGCTCTTCGACGTTAGCAGTGTCCGCCACCGGCACCCGGGGGTCGCGCCTGCCCGCCACCTGCAGAATCCTCGGACGGATGCATGACCTGGGCCCGGCGGGTCGTCCTGCATCCGTCATCCGGTCATGCAGGTGGACACAGCGATTACGCTGGTGCGCGGGGGATGGCCGCGACGCGCGTCCCTGAACGAGGGAGCCTACAGATGACCGAGTCCTCCACGCCCGACCCGCGGACGATCGCCGCACCGCCGCCTCCGCCCGCCCCCGCGCAGGCCCCTGCACCGCCGGCACCGGCCCCGGCGTCTGCCACGCCCGCCGCCCCTGCCGCACCCGCCGCACCTGCCGCACCCGCAGCGACGAAGGCCGCGCCGACCGACGCCGAGCTCAGGAGAGCCGCCGAGGTGCTGCGGATCATCTCCGACTCCTACTCCGCCAAGATGGTCGGCCAGGATCGGCTGCGCACGAGCCTCCTCGTCTCCCTCATCGCCGGCGGTCACATCCTGCTGGAGAGCGTTCCCGGCCTGGCGAAGACCACGGCCGCCAGCACTCTCGCCGACACCGTGAAAGCGCAGTTCAAGCGCATCCAGTGCACGCCCGACCTGCTTCCCAGCGACATCACCGGCAACCAGATCTACGACGCGGCGACGGGCTCCTTCCGCACCGTGCTCGGTCCGGTGCACGCGAACTTCGTGCTGCTCGACGAGATCAACCGCTCCAGCGCCAAGACCCAGAGCGCCATGCTCGAGGCGATGCAGGAGCATCAGACCACGATCGGCGGCGAGGTCCATCACCTGCCGAAGCCGTTCCTCGTGATCGCGACGCAGAACCCGATCGAGCAGGAGGGCACCTACGAGCTGCCCGAGGCGCAGATGGACCGCTTCCTGCTCAAGGAGATCGTCGAGTACCCGAGCCCCGCCGAAGAGCTCGAGGTCCTCAGCCGCATCGATTCCGGTGTGCTCGACCCCGACCGCCACGTGAGCAGCACCGTCAGCCTCGACGACGTGCACCTGCTGCAGGACGTCGCGAGCCGCATCTACGTCGACCCCGCGATCCGGAACTACATCGTGTCCATCGCCTACGTCACCAGGAACCCGGTGCCGTACATCGGCGAGGAGCGCGCGCGCTTCATCAAGTACGGCGCGAGCCCCCGGGCGAGCATCGCGTTCCTGCAGGCTTCGCGGGCACTGGCTCTACTCAAGGGGCGCGCGCACGTGCTGCCCGAAGACATCCGGGAGCTGCGGCACCTCGTGCTCCGCCACCGCGTGCTCCTGACGTTCGAGGCCGACGCCGAGGGCATCCGCAGCGAGGAGATCATCGACCAGATCTTCGCGTCGGTCCCCACTCCCTGACCCGTTCATGGCCAGCCTGATCACGCAGGTGAAGAGCAAGCTCTTCATCCACTCGACGCGCAAGTCGCTGCACGCGCTGGACGGCGCCTACGCGTCGCTGCTGCACGGGCGGAGCCTCGACTTCGAAGACCTGCGCAAGTACGAGTACGGCGATCAGGTGCGCGACATCGACTGGCGGGCGACCGCGCGGCTGGGCACTCCCCTGGTCAAGCGCTCGCGCGCCACACGGATGCACACCGTGTTGTTCGCCGTCGACACCGGCCGCTCGATGTCGGCCCTCGCCGCCGACGAACGCTCGAAGAAGGAGCTGGCGATCCTCGCCACGGGGATGCTCGGCGTGCTGACGCTGCGCCACGGCGACGATTTCACCACGGTCTACGGCGACTCCGCGAAGGTGCGTCGGCTCGCGCCGGGCCGCAGCGAGGGGGCGCTCGAACATGCCCTGCGCACTATCGACCGCGCGATCGACGAGAGCTCGGCACCGAGCGACCGGGATGCACTGCTGTCGTTCATCACGCGCACGATCTCGCGCCGGATGATCGTGGTCGTCGTCACCGATGAGGCCCCCGTGACGAGCGAGACCGAGCGGATGCTGCGGCGCCTGCGCGTGCAGCACGACGTCCTGTGGCTCACCCTGCGCGACGCCGACCCCGTGCTCGACCACGCGACCGGGCGGATCCGCAGCGACGTGGACAGCCGCTGGCAGGTGCCGGACTTCGTGCAGGGCGACCGTGGCATCGTGCGAGAGCTGACCGCACAGCGCGACGCCGACGCCGCGCACCTCGCCGAGCTCCTCACGCGGATGGAGATCAGCCACGCCTTCCTGGACGGACAGGACGACGCCGTCACGCAGCTCCTGCAGCTGCTGAATCGGAGGTCGAATGCCCGGCTCTGACGAGCTCTACCCGCCCGCACAGTACGGCTGGGGATGGATGCTGCTCGCGATCGGCATCCTGCTCCTGCTGATCGCGGGGGCCTGGCTCCTGATCCTCCTCACGCGCCCCCGGCGCACCCTGTCCGTCGGCGAGCAGAATGCCGGACAGGCACCCCTGATCGTCGACGTGCTCTCGCAGCTGCGCACCGAGTACCTGACGCGCATCCAGCAGATCGAGACCGACTACCGCGAGCGCCGCCTCTCCTCGCGGCAGGCGAACCTCGAGCTCAGCCGCGTCGTGCGGGCGTTCGTCAACGAGTACAGCGGCTTGGAGGCTCCCGTCCTCGCGCTCGATGACCTCGTGGCACGGGGCGTCCATCCCGCGCTCATCGATGCGATGGGCAGGCACTACTACCCGAGCATCTTCCGGCAGGGACCCGCGATCGATCCGGTCGCCGGTGCCGAGGCCGCCCGGACGGTGGTGCGCTCATGGCACTAGCGAATCCCTGGGTGCTCTTCGCCGCCGCGGCGGTCGTGCTGATCGCGGTGGCGATCGGCCTCGTCCTCGGTCTGCGCCGGAGCAGCCGTGGTCGCGCGGCGGACACGGCCCGGATCGCCCGCGCCGAACGGCTCCGCACGCTGCCCACCTTCCGTCAGGCGCTGGCGCGGCGGGCGGTGGCGCTCTCGGGCATCCTCGCCCTGGGCGCGGTCACGGCGCTCGTGGCGGGGGTGGTGTCCGCCCGACCGATGTCGGCGCAGACCGTCCAACCGGTCAACACGAGCCGCGACATCATGCTGTGCCTCGATGTCTCCGGATCCATGACCGAGGTCGACGTCGAAGTGCTGACCGTGTTCGACGAGCTGCTGGACGGCTTCGAAGGTGAGCGGATCGGGCTGACGATCTTCAACAGCTCACCGGTGCAGATCTTCCCGCTCACCGACGACTACGACTTCATCCGCGAGCACCTCGAGAGCATGACCCGGAGCTTCGACTACGGCGACCAGGTCCCGGAGCACTGGCTCGGCACACTCAACGGCGACGGCGCCTCGCTGATCGGCGACGGCCTCGCCGCCTGCACGATGGGCTTCGACCACCCGGACGATGACCGCTCGCGCTCGGTGATCTTCGCCACCGACAACGAGATCAACGGCGCCTCGATCGTCACGCTCGACGAAGCGGCTGCCTACGCGGCGTCGAAGGGCGTGCGCGTGTTCGCCCTGAACCCGGTGCAGGGCAAGGACGCGGCGGTGAGCGCGGAGCTCACGGCCGCCGCCGAAGCCACCGGTGGCGCCGCATTCGGCCTGCGCGACACGACGACCGTCTCCGATATCGTCACCCAGGTGCAGGAGCAGGAGGCCACCGAGCTGAGGGGAGAGGCGCAGGTGGTCTGGACCGACACCCCGGACCTCTGGATCGCTCTGCTCTCGATCTGCCTCCTCGCCTTCGTCGTGGTGCTGTGGAGGGTGCGACTGTGATCTTCCATCCCGTACTCGCTCCGTTGCTGATCGCCCTGATCTGCCTCCCGATCATCGCCCTGGTCGTGTGGATCCTGGTGCGACCGGCGAAGGCGACGGCGGCTGCCTCGTCCGCACCGGGCTCCCTCGCCGGACACCGCGCCCTGTGGGCCATGCGCCTGGTGCTGGTGCTCGCCTGCGTCGTGATGCTGCTGCGCCCCGGCATCCCGGGCGGCGCCACCCAGACGCTCGCGACCGACACCGACATCGTGCTCGTCATCGACACCACGGCGAGCATCGTCGCCGAGGACTGGGGCGACGGGGAACCTCGACTCGACGGCATCCGCGACGACGTGCGCGCGCTGGTCGAGGAGTACCCGGGCGCGCGCTTCGCCCTGATCACCTCGGATGCCGCCGCCGAGTTGCGGATGCCCCTCACCACCGACACGACGGCCCTCCTGGGTTCGCTGGACGTGCTGCGCCCCGAGGTCACCAGCCAGTCGCGCGGGAGTTCGATCGGCATCGCCGCGCCGCTGCTCGCGGAGACACTCACCTCGGCGGCCCAATCCTCACCCGACCGGTCGCGGATGGTCTTCTACTTCGGTGACGGCGAGCAGACCGTCGACACCCCGCCGGAATCGTTCAGCGCGAGCGAGAAGTACACCGATGCGGGCGGCGTCTTCGGCTACGGCACGACCGAGGGCGGACCGATGCGCATCACCACGGGGGATCTCTCGGACAGCGGGACCGGCTATATCCAATACCAGGGGTCCGACGCCCTCTCCGTGATCGACGAAGGGAACCTGGAGAGGATCGCCGACCAGCTCGGGGTGGACTACCAGCGTCGGACCGCGGACGCCGAAGCCGTACTGCCCGAGGCGCCGTCGACGACGACCGACTACGCCGAGTCCGGAGAGGTCGGCAACGCCATCGAGTTGTACTGGGTCGCGGCGCTCGTCATCCTCCTCATCCTCGGCGTCGAGCTCGCCCGCGCCACGATGCTGATCGCGCAGCTGCGGCGACTGCGCGCGCCCCGGGAATCCCTCCGGCAACCGGGAGGCACCTCGTGACGATGACGAACGATGCCGCCGCCGCACTCCTGCGGTCGAATCGGCGACGCCGCCGCGTCCGTCGATGGGTCGCCATCGGCACCCTTCCGCTCACTCTCGCCGCGCTGTTCTTCGTGGGCAAGCTGCTGAGCATGTACGCGTTCGCGCACCAGGCGATCACCGCCTACGTGGTCGACGACTTCGCGGGCTCGGAGGCGGCGGCGCGCGGACAGAGCTTCCTCAACTGGTTCGAGCCGTACAAGGCCCCCTTCAACATCGGCACGGCGCTCGGAGCGGCCGAACAGCTGCCGCAGGCGAGGGCGGAGCTCGAAGAGGCGCTCCGCCTGGCCACCGGGCTCGAAGTGTGCGGGGTGCGGATCAACCTGGCTCTCGTCGTCGAGCGCATGGGCGACGCCGCACGCGCCGGCGGCGATGGCGCGACCGCGGCCCAGCTCTACGGTGAAGCCCTGGCGATCACCGCCGAGACGCCGGAGGAGTGTCACAGCGAGGAGGCGCAGGAGCAGTCGTCCGATCCTCAGCGCGACATGTCCGACACGCTCGACAGCACCGAGGACCGCCTGAAGCAGAAGCAGCAGGAGCAGGATCAGCAGCAGCCCCCGCCTCCGCAGCCGAACGAGGACGAGCAGCCGTCCGAGGACAAGCTCCAGGATCTTCAGGACAAGCTCGAGCAGGGCACCCAGGAGCGCGACCAGCAGCTGGGCGAGGATCCCGGCGGGTCGGGAACGGAAAAGCCGTGGTGATGGATCACGAGAAGCAGAGGGCCCGCTACCTCGCGGGGACCGAAGGTGCGCCCCCGGTCCCCCCTCCCGGCGGGTACCGCGGCGCACGCCGCGAGGCCTTCGTGCCCTCCCCCCCTGCCGCGGTCTCCGTCTCCGTCGAGGAGGAGCCGAAGAAGCCCGCCAACGCTCTCGGGTGGACGGCCCTCACCGTGGCGGTCCTGTTCGCCCTGACGCTGCTGGGCACACTGCTGGCCGGCAGCACCGACATCCTCTACAGCGTCACGATGGTGACCGCTCAGCTCGTCGTGGTCGCCACGGTCATCGCCGCTCTGCTCTCACCGCGGGGACGCCTGCTGGGGGCGATCGCCCTGGTCGTCACGATCCTGTTCAACGTCGCCACCGTCGGCGGGATGAGCGCCCTGCAGACGTCGGCCTCCGGCAACTACGAGGGCATGAAGTCCGCCGAGCAGAAGCACGCGGAGGCGTATCCCGGGATCAAGGGCACGGATCCGCAGCAGACGCTTGCACAGCAGTCCCTGGAAGACGTGCGGGCACAGTCGGAGTCGCTCTTCGCCGACATCCGTGCGCGGCTCACCGACGAGTTCGGGTACACCTGGGTCGCGGTGGGCGACGAAGACCTGCGGCCGGAGCGCAACGGGTACGGCGGGGAGTCGATGCTGGTGGAGTACACCTCTCAGGGCTGGGCCACCGAGCAGCCGATCCAGGACGACGATCGCAAGTACGCGGTGATGGCCGTCATCAACGAGGTGGTCATCGAACACGGGCTGTGGGAGCTGTACTCGTTCAACGACCCCGCCATCTCCGGCATCGACCCGGGGATGATCACGAAGCTGTACGGCAGCGACGACCCCCGCTCGCAGCACACGTGGGAGTACTACACCGAGAACTACCCGGATCCGCTGCGCTTCTACGCCGACATCCACGACCTCTCGAACGATCAGGACGGCGGATTCCTCGCGGCACGCAAGGCGCAGCAGGCCCGCACCGGGGAGCCGCTCGAGGGCCTTCAGCTGTTCGTGCTCGCGAGTGGGGTGCTCAGCGACGCCGATCGCGAGGAGTTCGAGACGCGGCTGCAGGACTACCCGGGCTACGAGTAGCCGAGGCGCAGGGTCCTCAGGCGCTGAGGGTCAGCAGCATCCGGGCGAGCACGTAGCGGGCGTGTCCGCGGGAGGTCCGCGGGTCGTAGCCAAGAATCACCACGAGCGCCGCCATCCGCTCCTGCACGCTGGAGTGGTGTCTTCCCAGGCGCACCGCCGCCGCCCGCACGCTCTGCTCCTCGATGACGGCGTCGAGCAGTTCGCGGCTTCGGTCGTCGAGCGCGGCGAGCGCGGCCGCATCCGGGTGGAGGGGGCCGGCGTCCGCGGCCTCCGCGACGAGCAGGAGCCCTCCGAGGTCGGCGGCATCGACGACCGGTTCCGCGGGATCGGTGAGCCGGACTGCCACCAGAGCGGAAGACCACGATCGCGGAAGCTGCTCTCCCGTGCCGGCGACCCCGAGACCCAGCCGCAGCTCCGCACCGTCGGGCCAGGCGTCCCGCGCCTCGGTGGAGGCATCCAGGATCGTCGCCCGCGTGAGTCCGTGCCGGGTGGCGACCACGGCGGACGGATGCTGCGGCAGGGGTGCCGGGTCAGGAGGAGAGGCGACCATCCGCAGTGTCTCGTCGGTGAGACGAAGGCGCGGCAGTGCGGCGGCCCTCTCATCGGCGCCGGCGTAGGAGCTGATCGCCAGTTCGACGGCGCTCTCCGGTCCCACCGCGCGACGTGCCCGGATGATGCCGAGCGCGAGGCTGAGCCGTTCCAGGATCATCGCGTCGTTGGTGTGGGGATCGCCGTCGCGCTCGATCCAGGCGACGGCGTCCGGGCCGCTCTCCCGGATGAGCCAGGCGGGCGACGGCTCGATGGGGTCGATGCGCACCCCGTCCGCGCGCACGCGCACGATCTGCCGGCCGTCGCGGTGTCCCGCGGTCGCGCCGCTGAGCACCGCGGCACCCCGCAGCATGCTCTCGACGCCGACGGAACGGGCCACGAGGGCGTCGAAGTACGTGACGACCTTGAGCGTCTCGCTGGCATCCGGGTCGAGGGCGGTGAGCCGCCCCAGCAGGTCTTGCATGTCGGGCTCCATCGCGCGGGGATTCCACCCTACGGGGTCGACGTGCCGTGCTCCCGTCGCACTCTCTGCCGCCCCGAGGGCCGGAAACGGGCAGGGAGTGCGACGGGAGGGGTCCGGGCACGGAATCCGGACTCAGGAGAGCAGGCGGTTCACCCAGTTGTCGCGGGCCGCGAGCATGGCCTGCGCGACGGCGGCGTGCGGGGCGAACATGTCGAAGCCGTGGAACCCTCCGGCCCAGACGTGCAGTTCGGCCTGGACGCCGGCTTCCCACAGCTTCGTGGCGTACGCGACGTCCTCGTCGCGGAACACCTCGGCGCTGCCGCAGTCGATGAACGCGGGCGGGAGGCCGGAGAGGTCGGTGGCGCGGGCGGGTGCCGCGTAGATCGACACGTCGTCCGTGCCCTTGCGGTCGCCGAGGAGCGCCGACCATCCGGTGACGTTCGAGCCGCGGTCCCAGACGCCGATCCCATCGATCTGATGCGTCGACACCGACGCATCACGATCGTCGAGCATCGGGTAGATGAGCAGCTGACCGATCAGCTCAGGACCCTTCCGGTCACGGGCGAGGAGGGCGGTGCCCGCCGCCAGCCCGCCCCCGGCGCTGCCGCCACCGATCAGCAGCCGCGACGTGTCGATGCCGAGCTCGTCGGCGTGCTCCGCGGTCCACCGCAGCCCCGCGTAGCAGTCCTCGACGGGATAGGGGTCGGGGAACTCCGGAGCGAGTCGGTATTCGACCGTGACGATGACTCCGTTGAATCGCTCCGCCCAGTCGAGGAATCCGACCACGCCGAGCCAGCGGTTGCCGATGATCATGCCGCCGCCGTGCGTGTGGAAGAACCCGGGGCCGGTGCCCGTGCGTCCTTCCTTCTCGATCACGGAGACGACGATCTCATCGCCCTCGTGTCCGGCGATCGTGACGTCCCGCCGCGTGAAGCCCCGCTCCGCGAGCGCCGCGAAGATCTCCTCATCCCCGCTCACGGGCGACTGCCGGAGCAGCGGGATCATCTCGGGCGTCAGCGTGGGTGGCAGCTGGTCGCCGACGAGGGCGAGCGCGGCTTCGAGCTCGGGATCGAAGGGCGGTCGTGCCAGGGTCGTGTCCGTCATCAGAACTCCTTTGTCCTCGGCCGCCGTCGCGGCGGCGTCTCGCCAGACTCGCGCACGCGAAACCCGAGGATAACCCGCCACCCGAGGCCGATCCGACGCATTCCGTCCGCCGGGTGGCGGGTGCCTCCCCTCCCCGGTGGAGGTGTCCCTTGAACACGCTTCCCCCCGTGGATAGCCTGGCGCCACAGGGAAAGGAAGGCGCGGATGATCCGAGTTCTCGATGAACAGCAGTCCGCCGAGTTGCTGCGCACCACCACGATCGGCCGCATCGGTTTCGTGCACGACGGCCGCGTGCAGATCCTGCCCGTGAACTACGTCGTCTCCGGCCACGACCTGCTTCTCCGCACCGCGCCCGAGGGACTGCTGGCCGAGCTGACGCACGAGCCGGCGGACGTCTCGTTCGAGGTGGACTATCACGACCCCCTCGGCAGCACCGCCTGGAGCGTCCTGATGCACGGGCCGCTGTCCCGGGTGCCCGAGGAGAAGGCGGCCGGCGCCGGAGCTCGCGTGACCCCGTGGGCCGGGAGCGAACGGGACCTCCCCCTGGCGTTCCACATCGAGCACATCACGGGGCGCATCGTCCGTCGAGACCAGGAGCACGGAGAGACCTGATCGCCGGCGGCGGGGTGTTCGCCGCGCGTCGTCAGCTCGCCAGGGCCAGCCCTGCGGCGAGCGCGAACCCCAGCACGGTCGCGAGGCCCGTGGACTCCTTCGCCTTCGACTGCGCCTCGGGGATCATCGAGTCCACGAGCATCACCAACAGCGCACCGGCCGCGAAGCCGCTCGCCGCCGAGCGGAAGTCATCCCCGGTCACGCTCGCCAGCCCGAATCCGGCAACCGTCGCGAGCGCGCAGATCACGGCGACGCCCGCCCACAGCAGGAGCACCCGAGACTTCGCCATCCCGCCTTCGAGCAGGTCAGCGGCCGAGCCGATCGATTCGGGAAGGTTCGACACCAGGATGGCGACCACGAGCGCGATGCTGACCGGCTCCCCCGAGGCGAGGCCGATCCCGAGCACGAGCTGCTCCGGGATGCCGTCGAGCAGCGCTCCGACCGCGAGCTGGCCGCCGCCCGCCTCGGCCTTGGTCTTCGCGGCACGGGCGTCGAGGATGCGATCGGCGATGTAGTAGCTGATCGCTCCGGCCGCGACACCGATCACCAGGGGGATGGGGCCGGCGAGATCCAGCCCCTCCTCCCAGAGCTCGAACGCGATCGACGCCATCAGCGCGCCCGCGCCGAAGCCCAGGACGATACCGAGCCACCGCGGCGGCCACTTCCGGAGCAGCGCGAGCACCGCACCGATGAACAGCGGTGCCGCCGCGACCGCACCCCACAGGATTGCTCCACCCATGTCCGCCATGTCCGACCTCCGTCGGCCCACTCTTGCACCTCTGGGGCCTCCCCGCCGCTCCGACTTCGGCCAAAACGGAGACGTGTCGTGCGTCCGTCGGCGAGTCGCGCCTCGACACGCCGCCCCGCGCCCGCCACTCCTCCGTTTTCGCCTCCGGAGGCCGAGGACGTCACTCAGTCGGAGTAGTTCGCGTTCGGGGTGACGAACGTCGCGGTGTATTCCTCGGTGCACGGAGTCAGGACGTACACCTTCCCCCAGCCCCCGCCCAGGAGCAACGGATCGTCCTGCTGGAAGCGCGTGTGCCGTTCGCCCGCCCCGATGATGACCCCGCCTGCATCGTCCGTCCGCCACCTCGCCTTCCCCGCGACCGGGATCACGTCTCCGTCGAGACACACGCGCCCGTCATCGAGCGTCCGCTCGTCCGACCCCAGCATCAGCGCCGACACCTCAGCGACGCCGTCTTCATGGAGAGTGAACCCGGTGTGTTCCGGGGCCCTCTTCGAAGCCGTGATACGTCGCCGGGAAAGTCAGATGCGCGCCCATGTCCTGCCGCGCGAGCGTCGATCCGCGGAAGCTCTGAAACGCCACGACGAGAAGCACTGCGAGGATCACGCCTCCTGCGACGAACCACCACAGTCCACGGAACCGCGCTCTCTGCATGCGAGCACTGTATCGACGCTGCCTGCGCGTCCGCCGCCGATATGAAGCACTCGTTTGCCACCATTCGAATGGTACGGTCATGGCATGAGAGCAACCATGGACAAGGCAGGGCGGATCGTGATCCCGGCCGCGCTCCGTGAGCGCGTCGGATTGATCCCCGGCCCGGTCGATCTCCTCCTCGACGGCAACGCCATCCGGATCGAGATCGACGCTCCGGACAACCTCATCGAGAAGGATGGTCGTCTCGTCATCACAGGCGGCCCGACACTCACCGTGGACGAGATCCGGGAGCTCCGACTTGCCGATCAGCGCTGATCTCCTCCTCGACACCAGTGCCGCGATCGCGCTGGTCCATGACCGGCACCCGGCACACGAACGGATGCTCGAACTCACCCACGGTCGCGTCATCGGGCTCGCCGGGCACGCGGCCGCCGAGACGTACTCGGTGCTGACGCGCCTGCCGGGCGCCGCCCGCGTCAGCCCCGGTCGCGCGCAGGAGATCATCGACCGGTCGTTCCCCGCCTCCGCACCGCTTTCGCCGACGACGGCGGCGGCTGCGGTCACCACCTTCGCCGAGGCGGGCATCGCAGGGGGCTCGGTGTACGACGGACTCGTGGGCCTGGCCGCACGGGATGCCGCCGTCCCGCTCCTCACGTGCGACCGTCGCGCCCTGGGCACGTATGCCGCGCTCCGGGTGGAGGTCCTCCTCGCCTGAGGGTGGCATCCCCACCGTCATGCGGGACAGGGCGACACGCCGCCCGCGGATAGACTGGGAGCCATGTCCAAGGTCCTCCAGTCCCTGCCCGTCGGCGAGCGCGTCGGCATCGCCTTCTCCGGAGGACTCGACACCTCCGTCGCCGTCGCGTGGATGCGCGAGAAGGGCGCCGTGCCCTTCACGTACACGGGCGACCTCGGCCAGTACGACGAAGACGACATCGAATCGATCCCCGGCCGCGCGCTGGAGTACGGCGCGGAGGCCTCGCGCCTGATCGACTGCAAGACCGCCCTGGTCGAAGAGGGCTTCGTCGCCCTCTCCTGCGGCGCGTTCCACATCCGCTCCGGCGGCAAGACCTACTTCAACACGACGCCCCTCGGTCGCGCCGTCACCGGCACCATGCTGGTGCGCGCCATGAAGGAGGACGGCGTCGACATCTGGGGCGATGGCTCCACTTACAAGGGCAACGACATCGAGCGGTTCTACCGCTACGGCCTGCTCGCCAACCCGCGTCTGCGCATCTACAAGCCGTGGCTCGACGCCGACTTCGTCACCGAGCTGGGCGGCCGCAAGGAGATGAGCGACTGGCTGGTCGCGCGCGACTTCCCGTACCGCGACTCCGCCGAGAAGGCCTACTCGACCGACGCCAACATCTGGGGCGCGACGCACGAGGCGAAGACGCTCGAGCACCTGGACGTCTCGCTCGAGACCGTCGACCCGATCATGGGCGTGAAGTTCTGGGACCCCTCCGTCGCGATCGAGACCGAAGACGTCACCGTCACCTTCGAGTCCGGTCGTCCGGTCGCGATCAACGGCGTCGAGTACAGCGACCCGGTCGCCCTCGTCATGGAGGCGAACACCATCGGCGGACGCCACGGCCTGGGCATGAGCGACCAGATCGAGAACCGCATCATCGAGGCCAAGTCCCGCGGTATCTACGAGGCCCCGGGCATGTCGCTGCTGTTCATCGCCTACGAGCGCCTGGTCAACGGCATCCTGAACGAGGACACGCTCGCCACCTACCACGAGCAGGGCCGCCGCCTCGGTCGCCTCATGTACGAGGGCCGCTGGTTGGAGCCGCAGTCGCTCATGCTGCGCGAGTCGATCCAGCGCTGGGTCGGCCTCACCATCTCGGGCACCGTGACGATCCGTCTGCGCCGCGGAGACGACTGGACCATCCTCGACACCGTCTCCCCGAACCTCTCCTACGGTCCGGAGAAGCTGTCGATGGAGCGGGTCGGCGATGCCGCATTCGGACCGGTCGACCGCATCGGCCAGCTCACCATGCGCAACCTCGACATCGCCGATTCGCGCGCACGTCTGGAGCAGTACGCGGGACTCGGCCTCGTGGGGGGCGCGACCGGCGAGCTCGTGGGTCGCGTGACGGCCGGCGAGTCGAGCGAGATCACCGAGTCGGTCCACGGGTCGATCTCCGAAGCCGATGAGACCCTGGCGGATGCCGTCGACTCCGCCTCCGAGGGTGCGGCCTTCGACTCCGGCACCGACTGATCCCGGACGCCTGACCCGGACTCCTGCCTCGGGCGCCTGACCCGGACTCCTGACTCGGGCGCCTGACCCGGACTCCACCTGACGCGGAGCCCAGCACGCACACGGGTCTGCGCCGCACCTGCATGATCCGGCGACGGATGCATGACCGGTCCATCCGGATCGCTCATGCATCCGGGGAACAGTCATGCATGTGGGACGAGCCATAGCTGCCGGACCGAGCCATACCTGCCGGTCCGAGCCATCCCCGCGGGGCCGAGCTATGCCCGCGGGGCGGGGATCCTGAGAGCCGACTTCGAATCCACCCCCTATCTTGCACACTACTGTGCATGATCGTATCCTGGACCGATGACAACTCGTGCACCCCGTCGCGACGCCGTCGAGAATCGCGCCGTCATCCTCGCCGCCGCACGGTCGACCCTGGCGGTCGACCCGTATGCCTCGATCGATGTCATCGCACGCACCGCGGGCCTCTCCCGTCGCACGCTCTACGGGCACTTCGACGATCGCGACGCCCTGATCCGCGAGCTCATCTCGACCGGAGCACAACGATTCAACTCGATCGCCGCCTCGATCTATGACGAGGATGCCCGGATCACCCTCGCCCGCCTCGCCGCGCGGCTCTGGCACGAGGCGGCGCACGTGCACCTCGCTGCGGCACTCGCGCTCGATGAGACGCATGTGGAACACACCGCGGCGGCACTCGCACCCCTGCGTCGCACCGTCGCCGACCTCGTGCGCCGCGGCCAGGAGGACGGGAGCTTCCGCACCGACCTCGCCGCGCCGACGCTCGCACGCTTGATCGAGGAGATGGCCCGCACCGTCGTCTCGCGCACGGATGCCACCAGCTCCGACGCGGCCGACGTCGCCGTGCGCACCGTGCTGAGCATCGCCGGGCTCTCCTGGCGTGAGATCGATGACCTCCTCACCGCTCACCCCGACATCGACGCCACCGCTCCCGCAGATCGGACGGCCCGCGCATGAAGATCGCCCTGCAGGAGGTGAGCAAAGGACGCGGCGGCGAGGCGCTTCCGGCGACGTCGTTGGAATTCCACACCGGTGCCGTGCGCTTCGCCCTCGCCGAGACCGAACAGCGCCCGACCGTGCTCGGACTGATCGCGAGCGGCCGCATGCGCCCTGACACCGGACGGGTGAGCATCGACGGTACAGCCGACCCGAAGGCGCTGCGCCGGCACCTCGCGCTGGTCGATGCCCCGGATGTCAGCGATCCACATCCCGACATCACGCTCGCCGGCGTCGTGGGCGAAGAGCTCATGTTCGCCGGCGTCGGCGCCACACCACTGCACGCACGGCGCTGGCTCGCCCAATTGGGATTCAGTGAGCTCGCCTCGGTCCCGATCGGGAACATCGATCCTGCCGCCCGCGTACGCATCCTGTGCGAACTCGCCGTGTTGCGCGAAGGCGTCGAGGGCCTGGTCCTCGTCTCCCCCGACCGGCACGGCGGACGTCCGGACGGCTGGTGGCGCATCGCCGGGGAGTTCGCCGACCGTGGCTACGCGATGCTCGTGATCGTCGGCGGCTCGGCAGCGGTCGCTCTGGAGCGGATGCACGAGTTCGAGGCGATCAACGCCTCCGGCCCCGTCCAGCCACTTCCCACACCCACACCCGACCCCGCGCCAGACCCCGAACCCGACCCCGAACCCGAACCCGAACCCGAACCCGAACCCGAACCAGAACCAGAACCAGAACTGGTGGCCGACACGCCAGAGGTCGGACCGGACGGGGCAGAAGGTCCTGCATTTGGCGTGTCGGCGGACGCCACGAACCATGACGCGGACACCCCGCTTCCCCTGCACGAGGACCCCACAGAGAACGGAGGTGGGCGATGAAGGTTCCCGCCATGATCGCCGCCGAGCTGCGGCGACTGACTGCGAGCAGGATGGGGATCCTCGCCCTGGTCGCGCTGATCTGCGTGCCGATCCTCTACGGCGGCCTCTACCTCTGGGCGAACCAGGACCCGTACGCCAAGTTCCCCGAGGTTCCCGTCGCTCTGGTCGTCGACGACGACGGTGCGCCCGCCCCCACCAGCGGCACCGAGCCGTCGACCGGCGAAGACGTGAACTACGGCGAGGATGTGGCCGAGAACCTCCTCGAGGGCAACGCCTTCGACTGGCAGCGGATGACGGCGGACGATGCCTCCGAGGCACTGCGGACGGGTGCCGTCGACTTCACCGTGACCATTCCGGCGGACTTCTCCACCGCGCTGACCTCCGCCGCCGGCACGGACCCCCACCAAGCACGGATCGTCCTCGAGACCAACGACGCGAACAACTATCTCGCCTCATCGATGGGCACCCAGGCCGTCGAGAAGATCCGCAGCTCGGTGGCTGAGATGGTCGGGAGCCAGGCGGCCGAGCGACTGCTCACCGGGCTCAGCGACGTGCGTGACAACCTCGTCACCGCGACGGAGGGGGCCACGCAGCTCGCGGACGGCGCGGGGACGGCCGCGACGGGGAGCTCCACGCTGGCAGACGGCACCGCCAAACTCGCTGACGGCACCGCTCAGCTCGCGGCGGGAGCGCAGACACTCGCGAGCGGCGCACAGCAGGTCAGTGCGGGCAACCGCCAGTTGGCGGACGTCGCCGACCGCGCCGGCGCGGCAGTCCAGCAGGCGACCAACGCCCTCCCGCAGGTGCGCACCGACATCGCGAACGCCCTGACGGAGCGGGGTCTCACCCCGGAGGAGATCGACCAGGTCCTGGCCACGCTCGACCCGCTGGGCTCCCGCCTGGAGGAGGGCAACGCGCAGGTGCAGAGCGCGGTCGGCAAAGTCGACCAGCTCGCCGACGGCGCCGCATCCCTGGCGTCCGGTGCCGCCGATCTCGCATCGGGGGCCGGCACGGTCGCGACCGGAGCTTCGGCCGCGAACACCGGCGCGGTCCAACTGCGGGACGGGCTCGCGACGCTCGCATCCGGAACGACGGAGCTGCGCGACGGGCTGTCCGCCGGTGTCGACGCGATCCCGTCCTCGACACCGGAGCTGCGGACACTGCAGGCCGACACGATCGCGGACCCCGTGAAGGTGTCGAGCGACAAGGTCGCCTCCGCGGAGGACTACGGCGCCGGCCTCGCACCGTTCTTCGCCGCGCTCTCCGCGTGGATCGGCATCTACGCACTGTTCCTGATCGTGAAGCCGATCTCTCGGCGCGCGATCACCGCCCTGCACTCGCCCATCCGCATCACGCTGGCCGGGTGGCTGACCCCCGCGATGCTGGGCGCCGTGCAGATGGTCGGGCTCATGGGCATCCTGGCGATCACCCTCGGCTTCACCTTCGACCACCCGCTCGGCACCCTCGGCGTGATGATGTTCGCCTCGGCCACCTTCGCGGCGATCATCCTCGCCCTCAATGTCTGGCTCGGGTCGGTCGGGCAGTTCCTCGGCCTGGTGCTGATGGTGCTGCAGCTGGTCACCGCGGGAGGGACGTTCCCCTGGCAGACGCTGCCCGGCCCCCTCGCCGCCCTCCATCACGTCCTCCCCCTGGGCTACGTGGTCGACGCGATGAGGCAGCTCATGTACGGCGGAGACTACGCACGCGCCGGGTGGGATCTGGTGGTCCTCGGAGCCTGGCTCGCCGGTGCGCTGCTGCTGGCGATGATCGGGGTGACGCGCATGACCCACCGGCGAACCCTGCGCGACCTGCAACCGAGCTTGATCGGCTGACGATCCCGGGCGTTCGTCGCGGGACACGCCGTGACGAGCGCCCGGCCGGATATGATGCGAAGGCGCGACCCTGATACGCGCACTGGGGCTCTATGGGACTGAGTTCCACATGTCTACCCGAAAGAGTTCTCGACGATGACGACCGATTCACAGGCATCCGCCGCACCCGCACGCCCCTCCCTGGGAGTCCGGATCGGACGCATCGCGTTCCTGGTGGTGGCCGCTGTCGTCGTGGTCGCCGTGGCCGCGGCGTTCTTCGTGACCTGGACGATCCAACGCTCCTTCCCGCAGACAGCCGGCACACTGGAGCTCGATGGGCTCCAGGCCGAGGTCACGGTGCAGCGAGACGCCCGCGGCATCCCGACGATCACGGCGGACTCCACCGACGACCTCTTCTATGCCCAGGGCTTCGTGCACGCCCAGGACCGGTTCTTCGAGATGGACTTCCGCCGCCACGTGACCGCGGGCCGAGTCGCGGAGATGTTCGGGGAGTCGCAGGCCGCGACCGATGCGTTCCTGCGCACCCTCGGCTGGCGCGACGTCGCCGAGGCCGAGGTCGAGGCGATGGACGACACCACGCGCGGTTACTACGAGGCCTACGCCGACGGGGTCAACGCCTACCTCGCTTCCCGCTCCGGAGCGGAGCTGTCGCTTGAATATGCAGTTCTCGGCATACAGAACCCGGACTACGCACCCGAGCCGTGGGAACCCGCCGACTCGGTCGCCTGGCTCAAGGCGATGGCCTGGGACCTCCGGGGCAACATCGAGAACGAGACCGAGCGCTCGCTCCTCGCCGCCGAGTCGAGCGAGGCCGACGAGACGACCACCGAGACCGGCGACCTGCTCGCGCAGCTCTACCCCGACTATCCGTTCGACGAGAATCCGGTGATCGTCCCCAAGATCTCCACGGTGCCGACTCTCGACACCGGCGCGGAGCCCGCCGCCTACACGCTCCCCGAGACCGAGGGCCAGATCCAGCAGGCGACCACGACGATCGAGTGGACCGAGACGTCGAGCGTCATCGAGGCGGCGAGCGAACTCGTCGGCGATGTGGGCGAGGGGATCGGCTCGAACTCCTGGGTGGTCTCCGGCGACCTCACCGAGAGCGGTGCACCGTTGCTGGCGAATGATCCGCACCTCGGCGCCTCCCTCCCTTCGGTCTGGTACCAGGTGCAGCTCACCTGCTCGACCGTGGACGACGACTGCCCGTTCGACGTCAGCGGCTTCTCGTTCTCGGGATTGCCCGGCATCGTGATCGGGCACAACAGCCAGGTCGCCTGGGGCTTCACCAACCTCACGACAGATGTCACCGACCTCTACGTCGAGCGCGTCGTCGGCGACGAGTACTGGCGCGACGGGAAGCTGGTACCGCTCGAGCAGCGCACCGAGACGATCAAGGTCGCCGGCTCCGACGACATCGAGTTGACCATCCGCTCGACCGTGCACGGGCCGATCATCTCGGGGCTCACCGACGACTTCACAGCGATCGCCGACGACCCCGCACCCGCCCTCGACGCCGGTGGTGCCACCACTCCCGCGCCCGGCGCAGAGGACGACGCCGAGTACGCGGTCAGCCTGCGCTGGACCGCCCTCGACCCGGGCACGACAGCGACCGCGATCTTCGCCCTGGGCACTGCGCAGGACTTCGAGGACTTCCGCTACGCCGCGTCCCTCTTCGACGTGCCGGCCCAGAACCTGATCTACGCCGACACGGAGGGCAACATCGGCTACCAGACGCCCGGCCGACTCCCGATCCGGGGCGCCGGCGACGGGTGGATGCCGCAGCCAGGATGGGACAGCAGCTACGACTGGACCGGGTACATCCCGTTCGAGGAACTGCCGGTGTCGTACAACCCCAGCTCGGGGTACATCGTGACCGCGAACAACGCGATCGTGGCGGATGACTACTCCTACTTCCTCTCCCGCGACTGGGACTACGGGTACCGGGCGGCGCGCATCGCGCACCTGATCGAACGACGCGCGGCGGCCGCTCCGCTGACCGCCCAGGACATGCGCGACATCCAGATGGACAACGAGATGTGGATCGGCAAGCACCTCGTGACCGTGATGGGCGACGTCGAGGTGAGCGGAGCCGGACCGAAGGACGCCGTGGAACTGCTGACGACATGGGACGCCCAGAACTCGGCATCCTCCGCCGCGGCCGCCTATGCCAACGTGCTCTGGTCGAACCTCGTGCAGAACATCTTCGCCGAACGTGAACAGCCGCTCCCCATCGACGGACAGGGCAGGCTCTTCACGGTGGTGGCCGACTTGTTCGAGGACCCGTCCGACCCGCTGTGGACCAACACAGCGCTCGGCGTCGACGGGATGGACTCCATGCTGAAGCTCTCGGCGGAACAGGCCTACGAGGAGCTCTCCGCGCTGCAGGGTGAAGACGTCCTGCGGTGGAACTGGGGCGACCTCCACGCGATCACCCTCACGAGCGACACCCTCGGCTCCTCCGGCATCGCACCGATCGAAGCGCTGTTCAACCGGGGCCCGTTCCCCGTGGGCGGCGGAGCGTCCGTGGTGAACGCGACCGGATGGGCGCTCGGCGTCTCGTACGCGACGACGACGGTGCCCTCGATGCGCATGGTCGTCGACCTCTCGGACTTCGATGCGTCGACCTGGAACCACCTCACCGGGGCGTCCGGCCACGCCTTCCACGCGAACTACACCGACCAGACCGAGGACTGGGCCGCCGGCGTGCAGACGCCGTGGGCCTTCACCGAGAAGGCCGTCACAGGGGCGACCGTCGACACCCTGGTGCTGACCCCGGCCGGCTGAACGGTCGCGAGCGGCGGCGCCGGAAGCGGCGCCACAGGGTGCTCGGCTAGCGTGGGTGGGTGCCATCCAGTTACCTCGCCCCGAAGGGCACTCCCGCCACGCTCCTGGAGTTCGAGCACGGGGGTGCGACGCTCATCGCAGAGACGTTCGGGGAAGGCCCCCACACCTATCTGCTCCTGCACGGCATCGGCATGGGACGCAGCGTCTACCTCGACATCGTGCAGCGGCTCGAGGGGCGCGTGATCGCACTCGACCTCCCCGGATTCGGTGAGGCGCCCGAACCGACGCGCACCCTCACCATGGAGCGGCACGCCGACCTGGTCGCGGCCTATCTGACGCACGTGGGGGCGAGTCCGGTCATCGTGATCGGCCACTCGATGGGAAGTCAGATCGCGGCCGAGCTCGCGGCGCGGCATCCCTCCCTCGTCGAAGGCGTGGTGCTGGCCGGCCCCACGGTGAACAAGGCGGCGCGCAACGTCGGCGCCCAGGCGCGGTACCTGCTGCTCGACCTGATCGGCGAACGCCCGTTGGTGCTCTGGCGCGGGGCGAGGGAGTACCTGCGCGGCGGCCCGCACCTGATCCGGAAGATGCGCGCGACCATCGTGCACGAGCCCGAAGACGCGTTCGTCCGCATCGAGTGCCCCGTGCTCGTGCTCCGCGGTGAGAGCGACCCGTTGGCGCCGCTGAGCTGGTGCCGCGAAATCCTCGACGCCATCCCCGGCGCCGCCCTCGAAGTCATCCCCGACCACGGTCACGGCACCCTGATCAGCGACTCCGAGCCCGCAGCCCGGCTGATCCACGAGTTCGCCGCCCGCCTCTGACCCCTCACCGACCGTCGGCGTTCACAACTCCTCAAGATCGGCGTGCCGGCCGCGTCCAAACCCTGCGCAGGGAGGATTCACCTCACTTCTTGAGGAGTTGTGAACGCGCAGCGTTCCGGAAGTGCGGGCCCAGACTCTGCACGACCGCATCAACCGCCTCGCGCAGAGCGGAATCTCTGCGCAAGATGTCTGAGGCGAGGGGACGGATGGTGATGTACCCCTTCGTCGCGGCAGCCAGATCGCGCCGACGATCGTCGACCTGTTTCTCCCAGCCCTCGTGGAACTCCCTGCTGTCGCACTCGATGATGCGCCACCCCTCGACGAGGAAATCCACTCGCCCCACTCCGTCGATCGCCACCTGGGTCTCGTAGGCGATTCCCAGCGTCCGCAGGATGAGCCTCATGAACGTCTCCGGCCCCGACTCCGCTGACGAGTCGACGAGAGTGAGCAGGATCCTGAAGCGCACCGGCAACCGTTCGAAGACACGCGCGACCTCCTCCCCCGTCATCAGACCGTGGTGCAGGATGCTGTCGAGTGTGGCGACGGCAGCCCGTGGGTGCTGACAGCGGACCGCTTGCATCAGTGCATCGCCGAGAGATGCCGCATGCAACGGTTCGGGATCGCCGGACCATGTGTTCCAGTGGAGCAGTGTGTGCTTCGACCGAGGGGGCCTCACTCGAGAGGATCCCGGTCGCACATGCACGTGCAGCACCCCTCGCAGATGGACGAAGACTCCGATCTCGACGAGAAGGGAGACACACGACAGACGACCGCCGATCCGCACGGCCTCAGCCACCTCGGCAGACACCGGTTCGATCGCGTACCGGTCTCTGCGGAGGCGCCGAAGTCGACCACCCTCGACAGCGCGAACGATGTCGCGCGACGTCATTCCCGATGCCACCAGGTCGGCGCGCGAGAAGACGGTCACGGCGTAGAACCGAGCAGTGCGTTGACGGACGGTCATAGGTCGCATCCGGGAAGCTTGACGGACCGGCGCGGCGAGCGGGGCAGACTGCGCGGAATGGGGATGGTTTTCCCCGATGCGGTCCCTGGGGAGGAACAGTCAGGCGCCGATGACACCCACCCCGCCGTTCACAACTCCTCAAGAACATGCAGATTCGGCAGGAAGTGCTGCGAATCCGACCCCTCCGAGCTCGGATCTAGGGAGTTGTGAACACTCGACGGCTCTGCCCGGCCGGCGCGACACCGGCCCGGCCGGCGCGACACCCGGGGGGTCAGCCGGCGGCGGGCGGGGTCTGCTTCGACTCGGCGAGCTCGTCCACGACGAGGCCCCGCTGCTCGATGGTTCCGTTGCGATAGGCCTGCCGCCCGACCATGTGCGCCGAGAGCGGAGCGGTCGCGAACTGCATCAGCACGATCGGCGCGATGAGCACGAGACCGACCAGGATGCCGCCGATCGACCGCTGAGACAGGGCGATGGCGATGCAGATGAGCAGGAGTCCGAGGACCTGTGGCTTGGTGGCCGCGTGCAGACGGGAGGGCACATCCCGGAAGTGCAGCAGTCCGACCGCCGCCGACAGGCACAGCACGGCGCCGAGCAGGATGAGCACCAGGACCGCCACGTCGACGACGGCATCCGGGATCATGAGACCGAACACGTTCATGGTGTCGTGTTGTCCCTTCTCGCGACGAACCGGGCCACCGCGATCGACCCGAACACTCCGATGGCCGCGATGATGAGGAGGACGGGGATGTTCCGGGTGTGACCGTTGATCGCCATCTCCGCACCGATCACGCACATCACCTCGGTGAGGAGCACGTCGGAGGCGACGGCGCGGTCGAGGATCGACGGTCCGCGCACGATACGGATCAGGGCGAGGATCGCGGCGATGCCGAAGACGACCATGATCAGCAGGAGCAGGATGTTCATCGGACACCGCCCTTCGCTCCGAGTCCGGCCCGCTCGTCGGCCTTGAGTGCACGGTACTGCGCGGGGTCGCCGAGCGCACGCACGATCCTGCGCTCCCACCGGAGCACCCCGGCGCGCTGCTTCTCCACGTCGTCGGTCGTCCGGACGCCGATGACGTGCAGGTACAGGATGCGTCGGTCTCGATCAGTCTCGACGACCAGCGAACCGGGGATCAGTGAGGACACCACGGCGACGTGCGTCATCACCAGGTCGTCGGCGTAGCGCAGGGGCACCGCGACGATGGCTGTGCCCGGCTGGCGGCGGAAGTCGAACACCTGCACCGTGACCGAGAGCGCGCCGTTGAGCACGGCGAAGAGGAACTGCACGACGAAGAGCGCCGCGTACCAGAGGTTGACTCGACCGGAGAGGGCGACGGTGGGCAGCCGGAAGACGCGGGTGACGAAGATCGCGACGATCAGTCCGGTGAGGAAGGACAGCACGGTGAACTGCGCCCACAACAGCATCCAGAGCACGACGAGCCACGCCAGGAAGGGCAGCTGCACCCGGATGTCGCGCCAGAGATGACGTCGGGTCTCGCGCACCATCAGCCCACCTCCTCTTCCAGCTGCACCAGGCTCACCGGCTGCAGCAGGGCGGCACCGATACGGTCGCACAGGGCGTAGAGGGGACCGGCGAAGACGGTGAGGGCGAGGGTGACCGCGACCATCCCCCCGGTCGCGACCGTCATGATCTTCGGGATGCGACGCCGCTCCTGCTGCTCGTCGGCGGCCGGGGCGTTGCCGAGGTAGGAGATGCGACCCTCGGTCTCGGTGGAGTCCTCCTCCTCACGCCAGAACGCGAGGTTCCAGGCGCGCATGAGGGCGTACAGCGTGAGGAGCGAGGTGATGATGCCACCGAAGATCAGCACGAGCATGAGCGGGGTGCCGACGGAGGCCGCCGCCTCGAACAGTGCGAACTTGCCGATGAACCCCGAGAACGGTGGCAGGCCACCGAGGTTGATCGCGGGCACGAAGTACAGCACGGCGATCACGGGGGCGACCTTGAGGAGTCCCTTGACCCGCAGGATCGATGTGCTGCCCGCTCGACGTTCCACGAGGCCGACCGCGAGGAACAGGGTCGTCTGCACGACGATGTGGTGGACGATGTAGTACACCGTCGCACCGATCGCGGCCGGCGTCGCGATCGCGAGACCGAAGATCATGTAGCCGACATGGCTGACCAGGGTGAAAGACAGGATTCGTTTGAGCTCCGCCTGCGCGACCGCACCCAGCACCCCGACGATCATGGTGGCGAGCGCGATGATGAGCAGCAGGGTGTCGATGCTGTTCGAGGCGAAGAGCTGCGTCTCGGTGCGGATCAGCGCGTACACGCCGACCTTGGTCAACAGGCCTGCGAACACGGCGGTGACCGGGGCGGGCGCGGTCGGGTACGAGTCCGGCAGCCAGAAGGACACCGGGAAGATGGCCGCCTTGATGCCGAATGCCACGACCAGCATCAGGTGCAGCACCAGCTGCGTCTCCTGCGGGAGCTCCGACATCCGCTCGGCGATCTGCGCCATGTTGACCGTGCCGAGCGCACCGTAGATCATCGCGATCGACGCCAGGAACAGGATCGACGACACCAGCGAGACGACGATGTAGACCGCGCCGGTGCGGATCCGGGACTCGGTGCTGCCGAGGGTGATCAGGACGTACGAGGCGACGAGCAGGATCTCGAAGCCGACGTAGAGGTTGAAGAGGTCGCCCGCGATGAAGGCGTTGAAGATACCGGCGGCCAGGATCAGGTAGGACGGGTTGAAGATCGAGATCGGCGTCTCGTCGGTGCCGTCGGCCGCACCCTGGCCGACCGAGAAGAGCAGGACCGCGACCAGCACGATGCTCGAGATCAGCACCAGAAGCGCGGCGAGCCGGTCGACGTAGAGCACGATGCCGAACGGGACGGGCCAGCCGCCGACGGACACCGCGAGCGGCTCACCTCCGTCGACCACCACGAGGAGGATGGCGGCGATCACCGAGACCGCGGCGAGCGTCGCGACGGTGACGACGACCTGGAGCCGTGGGTTCCGGCCGAAGACGAGCGTGACCGCGGCTCCCAGGAGCGGCAGGGCGACGAGGAGCGGGACGAGGGCGGTCATGGCTTGCCCTCCTCGTTCTGTCCGTGGTCGTGACGTTCGTCGTGGTCTGCGTCGCCACCCCAATCGGTGGGCGCATCGAAGGGTGCGTCGTCGTGGATGGCGGAGTGATCACGCATGTGCAGCACCGTGATCGGCGACGTCTGCACCCCGACGAAGTCCGTGGTCGCCTCGTCGTCGTCGGTCTCGGACTCGTCGTCCATGAGGTCTTCGTCGGCGTCGGTGCGCTCGCGGAGCGCGATGTCGGCCTCGTCGTCCTCGACGGTGTCGGCTTGGCCGAGCTGCCAGGAGCGGTAGATGAGGGCGAGGAGGAAGGCCGAGACCGCGAACGTGATCACGATGGCGGTGAGGGTGAGCGCCTGCGGGAGCGGGTCGCTCATCTCGCCTTCGGTACCGAAGAACGGAGCGTTGCCCGGCACTCCCATCACGATCAGGAGCAGCAGGTTGGTCGCGTTGCCGAGCAGCAGGAAGCCGATCAGCACGCGGGTCAGGCTGCGCTCCAGCATCGCGTACACGCCGCAGGCGAAGAGCACGGCCATGATGATGATCAGGGTGAGGGAGACGTCCATCAGCGGCTCCTCCCCTCACGGGAGAGGAAGCCTTCGGGGCCCGGTGTGGACCGGAGGGCAGCCTGCCGATCGACCTCGGCGCCGAGGCTGCGCAGGACGTCGAGGACCAGACCGATCACGACCAGGTACACGCCCACGTCGAAGATGGTCGAGGTGACGAACTCCATGTGCCCGATGCCGGGGATCTCCCATTCCCAGAAGGTGCTGGTCAGCGGTGCGAGGCCGAAGAAGAGCGGCACGACCGCGGTGCCGACGGCGAGGATCAACCCGGTACCCAGGAGTCGCCCGGCGTCGGTGGGCGCCGCGGCGCCGAGCTCCCACCGGCCACCGGCGATATATCGCATGACCAAAGCCATACCGGCGACGAGTCCTCCGGCGAAGCCTCCGCCCGGAAGGTTGTGCCCGGAGAACAGCAGGAAGATCGAGACCACGATGATCGTGTGGAACAGGATTCGGACGATCACCTCGAGCAGGATCGAGCGGTT
Source organism: Microbacterium aurugineum (assembly GCF_023101205.1). Lineage (NCBI taxonomy): Bacteria > Bacillati > Actinomycetota > Actinomycetes > Micrococcales > Microbacteriaceae > Microbacterium > Microbacterium aurugineum. Next base: position 3,424,340 of record NZ_CP078078.1, read on the forward strand.
CTCGGGCTTCATCCTCTGTCCGCCGACGAGCCAGGCACGCGGGCTGCTCTCGTTCTCGGATGTCTGGAAGCGGATGCCCTCGGTGGTCTCGACGAGCGGGCGGCTGCGGGCGGCCTTGCGGGTGGCCCGCGGCAGATTCTTCGTGCCCGCCAGAAGGTCGGCCCGGTGCGTGACGAACACCAGGGAAGCCACACCCGTCGCGGCCAGCACGAGCACCGAGAGCTCGCCCATCGTGTCCCAGCCGCGCAGGTCGACCAGCGCCACATTGACCACGTTCTTGCCGTGGCCGATCTCGTAGGCGATCTCGGGGAAGATCTCCGAGATCGGGTCGGCGATCCGGGACTGGGTCGCCACGACGGCGATGAAGGCCATCGTGACGCCGACGCCGATCGCGAGGAGCGCACGCGGAACCCGGCCGACGGAGGCGTTGTGCTCGCCCATCCGTGCGGGGAGGCGACGGAGCACGAGCGCGAACGTGACCATCGTGACGGTCTCGATGAGGATCTGCGTGAGAGCGAGATCCGGGGCACCGCTCGTGGCGAAGAGGACCACCATCCCCAGGCCGGTGACCGACACCAGGACCACTCCCGTGTAGCGCTTCTGCGCACGGACCGCGAAGACTCCGGCGATCGCCATGATCGGTGCCACGACGATCTGGGCGGGGGTGTGCCATGCCGACAGGTTGTAGCGATCGATGTCACTCGCGATGAGCGCTGTCACCTCTGCGGAGACGAACACCACGAAGATGGTGCCGACGTACACCGGCAGGGATCCTCGCTGGGTGAGCGTGGTGCTCAGGACCGACAGGCGGTCGACGCCGCGCATGACGAGGTAGTACACGTCCGCCGCCGTGAAGCGCAGCAGGCGGGCCTTGCGATCCCACCCGGTCTTGCGGCTGAGCAGGAAGAGCCCGATGCCGAGCAGGATCGAGAGGATCGAGATGCCCAGTGCAGGTTCGAAGCCGTGCCAGAGGGCGAGATGCCCCGGACCCTCGACGGCTTCTCCGGCGTGGTCGAGCCCGGGGCTCGCGGTGAGCGCGTACCCCTGCAGGGCGACGTCGAGCGCAGGGGCGCCGATTCCCGCCGCGAGGGTGACACCGGCGAGGATGATCGGCGCCGACAGGAATCCCACCGGAGGGTCGGGCCAGGCGGTGTCCGGGAGCTGCTGTCCCTGCTCATCACGCTTCTTCCAGAAGGCCCCCCAGAGGAAGCGGGCCCCATATGCCGCAGTCAGCATGGAACCGAGGACCACCCCGATGAGCGCGACCAGACCCCACGGGGATCCTCCCAGCGCATCGTCGAGAAGAGCGGTGAGGGTCGATTCCTTCGCGACGAAACCGATGGTCGGAGCGATGCCGACCATCGAGGCGATGGAGATGAATGCCGCCGTCGCCATGACGGGAGCCTGGCGTCCGACACCGGAGAGCTCGGTGATGTCTCGCGTGGAGAGCTGACGGTCGATGACGCCGACGATCAGGAACAGGGCCGACTTGAACAGCGCGTGACCGATGACCAGGGCGAGGCCCGCGAGTGCCGCGGCCTGGGTGCCGTAGCCGACGACCACCGCGAAGAAGCCGAGCTGGCTGACCGTGCCGAACGCGAGGATGCGCTTGAGGTCGGTCTCACGCAGCGCCTGGATGCCGCCGATCAGCATCGTCAGGATGCCGAGGGTGATGACGATGGGGCGCCACGGCGCGCTGAACGCGAAGATCGGGGCGAACCGGGCGATCAGATAGATACCTGCCTTCACCATCGCCGCCGCGTGCAGATAGGCGCTGACGGGAGTGGGCGCGGCCATCGCGCCGGGAAGCCAGAAGTGGAACGGGAACAGCGCCGACTTGCTGATCGCTCCGACCAGCAGCATGACGATCGCGGCATCCACGATCGGTCCGGACGGCGCGATCTCGAGGATCTCGCGGATGCTCGAAGTGCCGGTGTCGACGACCAGCAGCACGACTCCGACGAACATCACGAGTCCGCCGAGCGTGGTCACGAGGAGTGCTTGGAGCGCCGCGCGTCGGCTGGCGGCACGGCGCCGGTAGTGACCGATGAGGAGGTAGGAGAGGATGCTCGTCAGTTCCCAGAACATGACCAGCATCACGAGGTCGTCGGTCAGGACGAGACCATACATCGCGCCGGCGAAACCCAGCAGCACCCCGGCGAACTGACCGATGCCCGCGGTGTCATCGTGGAAGTACCACCGGCAGTAGAGCAGCACGAGGGCGCCGACCCCCGTGACGATGAGCGTGAGCACCCAGCCGAGCACGTCCATGTTCATGGACAGGTTGAGGCCGAGTTGCGGGATCCAGGCGACCGACTCGAACGGAACTGGACCATCGAGGACCTGTGGCGTCATCACCAGCGCATGCACGAAAGCGGCAGCCGGGACGAGAGCCGCGATCGCGAACGCCTGAGCTCCGAGCCAGCGCACCAGAACGGGCATCAACAGCGACCCGAGGAGGAACACGGCGAGGAGCGTCAGCATATACGCGGCTCCCTCGGGGGTCGTCGGCCCCACAGCTCTCGCGGGGGTCTCGCGTCCAGTTTACCGGCGGGAGGCGCACCGCGCGGTTCTCCCTCTGCACGAACGTGCAAGAGTGGTCGCATGCGGGCGTGGGTGCGGGAGCTGGCCGGTGGGGTCGGAGCCCTCGGGCTGGCACTGATCACCGCCGCGCAGGTCGCTGCGTCCGCGCGATCCGAGTTGCTGTTCCGTGACGCGGATTCCCTGGTCGTGGCGATGTTCGCACGGTCCGTCCTCTCCGGGCAGCCGATGGACTGGGCGATGTCGAGCGTGCTGTTCCTCCCCGAGACCGCGGTGTTCGCCGGCCTCGACACGATCCTGCCGTTCGAGGTGGACGGTCTGTTGGCCGTGAGCGCCGTGGTGAACCTGCTCGCCCTGTACGGAGCCGTTCGCGTCGTCGCCGGCCGTCGGTCCGAGCGATCGGCGCCCGTCACGTGGTCGTTGCTGAGCGTCGCCGCCTTCACCGTGCTCGCCATGACCGCAGTATCGGCGTCTCGGGATGCGCTCGAGCTCGCGTCCTTGACGTTGACGACGACCTACTATGCCGCGACCGTCGTCGCCGTCGTGCTCTCGGTCGGACTGGTCCGGCGGGTGTTGGACCGGGGGTCGGGCGGCGCCGTCCCGCTGATCGCGCTCGGCGCCACAGCCCTCGTGTCGACCCTGTCGAATCCTCTCTACGCGGTGTGGGCGACGACGCCGATCGCCCTGCTGCTCGCCCTGCTCCTGATCCGAACGACGCAGAGGGCCCGGATCGGCGCGGTGCTCGCCGCCCTTCTCGCCGGGACGATGCTCGGACTCCTCGGACGTATTCCATTGGCGGCATGGATCGCCAACACCGGTGCCGGCTACGTGCAGCCCGAACGGTGGTCCGAGTCTCTGCAGTACTACGGCGCGCTGCTGATCGGCCGACTGTCGACCCCCGGCGGGATCATCGCCGGACTGCTCGTCCTCGCGCTCTTCGTGCTCGCCGGCTTCCGCACGGCACGGGCCTCAGACGACGGCACCCGCTTCGTCGCCACGATCGCCTGGCTCATGCCGGTCCTCGTCGCGGTCGGGGCGATCGCGGTCGGCACTCACGCGTCCCGCTACCTGCAACCCCTCGCCTTCGCACCCGTGCTCGCGCTCGTCGCATCGCCTCGCATCGTGCGGATGCCGGTACGGGTCCGTCCGATCCTCGCGGCCGCGTCCGTCGCGCTGCTGGTGGCGGGCGGCGCAGCAAGCGTCCCTCGGCTCGCCGCCGCCGCTCAGGTCACAGACCCCGACCTGGCCTGCGTGACCGAGTGGATCGACGCGTCCGGCCGCACCGGCGCCGGTCAGTTCTGGACCGTCCGCCTGCCGAAGCTGCATCTGCAGGATCCCGCCCGACTCGTCCAGGTGGATCACGAACTGCGGGGCTACGCCTGGCTCGTGAACCGGCACGACTTCGACGTCGGCGAGGTGACGTTCCTGCTGGAGGACGCGCAGACCCTCCCGTGGATCCTGCCGCTCCCGGCCGTGCCCGAGGAAGTGGTCGACTGCGGCCGCTATCGCATCCTCGATTTCGGCGAGACCGCTCTCCCGCTCGGACCGCAGCGCAGTTGACCCGGACCGTGCCCGGTCAGCGCGGGGCGGGGCCCGTCGTGGTGCCGGCGTGGAAACGGCAGGTGAGATGCTGCGTGATGCCGGGTTCGCCCCGGAGCATGCGTGCGATCTGCTCCCCCGCTGCCCGCCCCTTCTCGACAGCCGGCTGCACGCTGGTCGTGAGGCTGAGGTCTCCGAGACCGTCGAGCGCGATGCCATCGAATCCGGCGACGGAGAGGTCCTCCGGCACGCGGAGTCCCGCCTCCTCCGCGGCGCGGATCACCCCCACCGCGAGCAGATCGCTCTGCGCGAGCACGGCTGTCGGCCGGGTGGCGGGATCGGCGAGGAGCATCCTTCCCACCAGCACCCCTTCGTCGATGAGGCTTCCGGCGGCGGATATCGCGAGGGCGTCGGGGAAGATCTCTCGCGTCCCGGCGAGCCGATGGATCGTGACATCGACGGTGGCGTTCGCGAGCCGCTCGGGAGTGATCGCCGTCCGTTCGCGTTCGGTGTCGAGGGGAAGCGTGACCAGGGCGACGTCGCGGTGGCCGAGGTCCCGCACATGGCGCGCGATGTCGGCGGAGGCTGCCGCGTTGTCCAGAGTGATGCGCGGGATCGACTCCCCCGCGTCTCCCTCGATCACGACGACGGGGAGGCCGCGTCCGACGACGATCTCGAGTGAGGATCTCGTGCGCGCCGAACAGCCGATCAGCACGACCGCATCCACCGGCGCATCGGCGATACCCGCACCCTCTTCCCCCGGCTCGTCGCGCATCAGCAGGATCCCCGCACTGAGTTCGGCCAGCCCGTCGGTGAGTCCGTCCATCAAGGCGGTCGTGACCGGGTCGAGGAAGGCCGCGCGGAGATGACCTTCGAGCACGACCGCGACGATGCCGCTGCGTCCTCGCCGCAGGGATGCCGCTCGCGGGTCGGGGCCGGCGTATCCGAGGTCGGCCGCGGCGGCGAGGACCCGCTCCCGAGTCGCGGGGGCCACCTTCGCCTTGCCGCTGAAGACGACCGAGGCGGTGGAGGTCGCCACACCCGCCTCGCGCGCGACGTCAGCGATCGTGGGCCGACGTGGCGTCTCCTGACTGCTCATACTTCGAGGATAGCTCCCTTCGTTTCCGAATTGTCGAATCGATTCGATAGGCTGTGCGGCATGGATTCAGCCCTCACCCGATCGCAGTTCGTCCGCTGGCGTGCGGCGATCTTCGCCATCTTCCTGGCGAGCGGCCTCTCGATCGCGACCTGGGCGTCGCGCGTGCCCGGGATCAAGCAGGCACTTGATCTCGACAACGCGCAGGTCGGCCTGATCCTGCTCGGCATGGGCATCGCGTCGATCGTCGGCATCTCGACCGGCCCTGCTGTGATGGCACGCACCGGAGCGCGACGGGGGATGCTCCTGACGATGCTGACGTTCGCCACCGGCATCGTGCTCGTCGGGTTGGGCGCGAACGTATTCGGCTCCGTCACGGTGGTCCTGATCGGCATGGCGCTGTTCGGCTTCGGCAACGGCTCGGTCGACGTGATGATGAACGTCGAGGCGACGGCGATCGAGCAGCAGATGAAGCGCACGATCCTTCCCGTGTTCCACGCCTTCTTCAGTTTCGGCACGGTCATCGGCGCGGCGATCGGCGCGCTGGCGGCCCAGCTCAGGATCGACGTCGCCACGCACGCCACCGTCATCGGCGTACTGATCGCCGTGATCGCGGTGGTCTGCTTCTTCCAGGTGCCGTCACGAGAGGCAGCTCTCGACCCGACGGATCACGAGAAGCCGCCGTTCCGCGCACGCATGCACACCGCGTTGGAGGCATGGCGCGAGCCTCGGACTTACCTGCTCGGCATGGTGATGCTCGGGATGTCGTTCGCCGAGGGAGGCGCGAACGACTGGATCGCGCTGGGCACCGAACAGGGGCACGGCTTCGCGGAGGGCACGGGGGCGGTATCCCTCGCGGTGTTCTCGATCGGGATGACGACGGTGCGACTGTTCGGCGGGCCGCTGGTCGACCGCTTCGGTCGCGTCCTGGTGCTGCGCATCCTCGCCGTCGCCGCGGCGTCCGGCATCCTGCTGTTCATCCTCGCGCCGACCTTCCCTCTCGTGCTCGTCGGTGCGGCGCTGTGGGGGGTCGGTGCATCGCTCGGCTTCCCCCTGGGCATGTCCGCGGCCGCAGACGATCCGGCCAAGGCCGCGGCGCGGGTGAGCGCCGCCGCCACGATCGGCTACGTCGCCTTCCTCGGCGGCCCGCCCGTCCTCGGGGTCATCAGCGAGCACATCGGTCTGCTCAACACGCTGTTCATCCTGGTCGGGCTGGTCGTGCTGTCGGGGCTGTTCTCCGGAGCCGCCCGTCCACTCCGCGAAGACGAGAAGACACCGGTGGCGCGCACGGAGCAGGGCTGAGGCTCAGCCCTCGCGCCCACGCACCAGAGCGGCCGCGTGGGAACGGCTGCGCGCGCCGAGTTTCGTGAGCACGTTGGACACATGCGTCTTGACGGTGGGCACCGAGATGCGCAGTCGCGCCGCGAGCTGAGCGTTCGACCACCCCTGGAGGATGCCGTCGAGCACCTCTTGCTCGCGCACGGTGAGGTCGTCCTGCGCCCGCCTGCCCGGCGCCTGCGTTCCCGGTGCCGGATGATCGGTGCTCCGGACGACCGCGGCGAGCGCTCGTCTGGTCACCCGCGGATCCAGCGCCCCCTCCCCCGCAGCCACCGAGCGCACTGCCTGGACGAGGGTCGGCGCATCGACCGTCTTGAGGAGGAAGCCCACGGCGCCGGCACGGATCGCCCCGAACACGAGCTCGTCCTCATCGAAGCTCGTCAGCACCAGGACGTCCCCGAAACCGCGCTCGACGATCTCCCTGGTCGCGGAGATCCCGTCGCGACCCGGCATCCGCAGATCCATGAGCACCACGTCGGGTCGCAGTGCAGCCGCGTTCCGGACGGCCACGTCACCGTCCGCCGCTTCCCCGACCACGGTGATGCCTTGCGCCTCGAGCATGATGCGCAGACCGGCTCTGATCGCCCCGTGGTCGTCGGCCAGCAGCACCGTGGGGGCCGTCACGCTCGCACCTCGACCGGGATGCGGCCTTCGACGGACCATCCGTCCGCGACCCGGCCGGCCGAGAATTCACCGCCCAGTGCACCGACACGTTCCCGCAGCAGTTGCAGTCCCCATCCCTCGTCGCCGTGCGCGGCTGCCGCACTGGCGACCCCTCCTCGCGAGTGCACCCCGACGCGGACCCCGGCTCCGTCCCCCTCGATCGTGATGTCGACCTCGGCACCACTCGCGTGCCGGATGCAGTTCGTGAGGGCTTCGCGCACGATGCGGACAACGGCCTGCTCGGGGCCGGCACCGAGGTCGGGAAGCTCGCCGGCGGTGAAGCGGATGCGGAGACCCGTCCGCTCCGCCTCCTGCACGATGCCCGCCAGGTCGGACCAGCGCGGTGTCGGGGTGAGACTCCCGTTTCCGCGACGCAGGACCGAGATCATGGACCGCAGGGCGCCGTGGGCGTCGAGACCTGCATCGCGGACAGCCCGCAGCGCATCCCGGTCCGTCGTGCGGTCGGGCTCCATCGACAGCGCGGCCTCGGCACGGATCGCCATCGCCATGACGTGGCCGGCCACCACGTCGTGCAGCTCCCGTGCCATGGTCTCCCGTTCGCGCTGCACGGCCTCGACGCGGTCCCTCTCCGCGACGGCGGCGGCTTCTTCCGCGCGCTGGCGGTGCAGCTCCGCGAGCTCATGGGCTTGGGACACGGCGACGGCCCACCAGTAGTCCGTGCCGAAGATCGCGCCGAACTGCACGCCGATGAGGAAGGCGACGGGGAATCGCACGTCGGTGAAGAGCCAGGCAGCCAGGAAGAGGAGGATCGTCGACGCCCCCAGCAGCCCGAGCAGTACGCGGCGCCCGTGCGGTCCGGCGAGGAACGCCGCCGTCCACAGCACGTCCAGCAGCACGACGAGGGTGCCGAGGCCGCCGACGGTGAGCAGATCGATGACGAAGAGCAGCGTCACCAGGACGAGCACCGTCGTCGGCATCCGCCTCTTGGCCAGCGCGAGCGCGCATGCCGGCAGCGCGAGCACCAAAGACCACCAGGGTGAGAACGGCTCGGGGAGAATCGAGAACGGCCCCCAGATACCGCGGAAGCCGAGCGCGGCCATCACGATCGCGAGAAGGGCCATGCCAACAGGATCGGTCCACCAGCGGTGACGGCGATACCAGGCGCCGAATCCGCCGTCGACCTGCTCATGCATGCCCTCATGCAATCACGGTGCGCGTGCCGGCGCATCCGACGAAGGGATGAGGAGGGCGGCGAGAACGGTACTTTCGCCCGATCCGTCACGGCTGCACATCGGCGAGCGTGAAGCCATGGAACTCTTCGGCGGGCTGCCGCTCCCCCTTTCTCTCGCGCTCCTGGCGCTGATCGACGGACTGAGTGTCGGCACTCTCCTCATCCCGGTCTTCCTCCTCCTGCATCCGGGACGGATCCGTGCCGGTCGCATCCTCCTCTACCTCGCCACGATCGCCACGTTCTATCTGCTCGTCGGTCTCCTGTTCCTCTGGGGATTGGTGAACCTCGTCGACGTGGCTTCCGCCTTCCTCGCGTCTCCGGCCGGGCTCATCATCCGTCTCCTCGTGGGAGGCGGGCTCCTGATCACGGCATTCGTGATGCCGACGGGCGACAAGACGGCGAAGAGCGGGTCCACCGAGACGATCGCTCGGCCGAGCACGCCCGCCGCACAGGAGGAGACCGGCGGCCGGTCGCCGATGACACCCGACCCACCCACCGCGACGACGACGGCCGGCACCCGCCCCGGACGCATCACGCGGTGGCGGGAGCGTCTGCTCGATCCGCGCACCCGGGGGACCGCGGTGATGGCGGTGGCGATCGCCGCGGGTGTCGTGGAGATCGCCACGATGCTCCCCTACATCGTCGCGATGACGATGCTCGCGGATGCCGGGATCGACACCCCGCTGCGTGTGATGTCGCTCGTCGGATACTGCGCGCTGATGATCCTGCCCGCGATCATCCTGCTCCTCCTCCGCCTCGTCGCCGCGCCTCTGGTGCAACGACCGCTCGAGCGCTTCGCCGCGTGGATGCAGCGCACCGGCGCCGAGAACACCGCCTGGATCATCGGCATCATCGGATTCCTGATCGCGCGTTCCGCCGCCAGCGAGCTCGGGCTCTTCTAGCCATCGGCTCGTTCCCGGCCGCCGCCGTAGACGGTGCGTCGAGGCACCTTCCCGACGAAGTAGGCTCGACGGGTGCGTCTCGTCATCGCCCGCTGCTCGGTCGACTACACCGGTCGGCTCAATGCCCATCTCCCGCTCGCCACGCGTCTGCTCGTGCACAAGGGAGACGGGAGTCTGCTCGTGCACTCCGACGGTGGAAGCTACAAGCCGCTGAACTGGATGAGCCCGCCGTGCTCGCTGTCGAGCGAGGTTCCCGGCGAGGAAGAAGCGAGCGCCGGCGTCGTCGAGGTGTGGCGCGTGACGCACAAGAAGACCGGTGACGCACTGCGCGTGCAGATCTACGAGATCATCCACGACACGTCCCACGAGCTGGGCGTCGACCCCGGACTGCAGAAGGACGGCGTCGAGGCCGACCTGCAGCGGCTCCTCGCCGAACAGGTCGAACGCATCTCGGAGGGCGCGACGCTGGTGCGCCGCGAGTACCCCACAGCGATCGGACCGGTCGACCTTCTGGTGCGGGATGCCGACGGGGCTGCGATCGCCGTCGAGATCAAGCGACGCGGCGACATCGACGGCGTGGAGCAGCTGACCCGTTACCTCGAGCTGCTGGGCCGCGACCCCCACCTCTCCCCCGTCCAGGGTGTCTTCGCCGCGCAGGAGATCAAACCCCAAGCCCGTGTTCTCGCCGAAGACCGGGGCATCCGCTGCCTGGTGCTCGACTACGACGACATGAAGGGCATCGAGTCGGGCATCCCCCGCCTGTTCTGAGTCGTTCCCTTTCAGCGCGCGGCGATGAGCCGCGGCGTCGGTCCTTCCAGCCGCGCGATGGCGATCTTCACCTCGAAGACCTCCTGCTCGATGCGTGTGAACCGCGCGTCGAACTTCGCCTCTTGCGCGTCGAACCTCGCGTCCACTGCCGCGAACCGCGCGTCCATGCGACTGATCATCCAGCCGAATCCGCTGACGGTGGCCACCAAAGTCGTCGCCCCGGTCGCCAAGATCGTGATGATTTCCATCGACACGTACATGCCCCCCCATTCTCACCCGTGAAACCGCCGTTGTCACGACCTTATATGGAGACATTTCGTGTTCACATGAGGTGTGCATAAGGTCCTTAGGTGCACACCTGTGCAGGAAGCACGGTCATCCTCTCGCGGCACCCTAGGCTGGGAACATGTCCCACTCCCCCTACTCCTGCGTACTGTGGGACGTCGACGGCACCATCGTCGATGCCTCCGTCGGCATCCTCCGTCGGCTGAACACCGCGCTCACGCACTTCGGCCACCCCGCGCCGACACGCGAGGAGCTGGTGCACTGGATCGGGCCTCCGATGTTCCAGTCGTTCCAGGACCAGGCCGGGATGACCCCGGAGCAGTCCGCCGAAGCAGTCGCCTTCTACCGCACACTCGGCAAGGCAGACGGGTACACGACCGACGTCGCGACCTACCCGGGAGTGACCGAGCTCATCAACGAGCTCCATGCCGCGGGTGTCCCCCAGGCGACGGCGAGCTCCAAACCCGAGAACCAGGTGGACGCACTCGTCGACCATTTCGGCCTCCGCCCGGCATTCCTCACCACCGTCGGCGCGACGCCGGATGAGGCGACCCTCGCATCGAAGACCGACATCGTCGCCGAGGCCCTGCGTCGCCTGCGCGACCTGGGCGCGGACACCTCGAATCCGGTGCTCGTCGGCGACCGGCACCACGACGTCGAGGGAGGCGCTGCCAACGGCGTGCCGGTGATCTTCGTCGAGTGGGGCTTCAGCGACCCCCATGAAGGAGACGACGCCGCATTCCGCGTCGGCTCCGTCCCCGAACTGCGCACGCTGCTGATCGGCAGCTGACCGCGAGCCGGCGGTCAGCGGGCACGTCGCTCATCGTGCCCGTGCGACCTCATCGCCCGGCAGAAGCACAGAACTCCCGACGGAGTGCGCTCGTGACGCGCTCCGTTCGGGGAGTTCTGTGTCTCGCCCGTCTCAGACGGGGCGAATGTTCTCTGCCTGCAGGCCCTTGGGGCCCTGCGCCACATCGAACTCGACTCGCTGGTTCTCTTCGAGAGACCGGTAGCCGGATGACTGGATGGCGGAGTAGTGCGCGAAGACGTCAGCGCCTCCGTCGTCGGGGGAGATGAAGCCGAAGCCCTTCTCCGAGTTGAACCACTTGACCGTGCCCTGGGTGCTCATGTACTGCCTGTTCTGCTGGGTAAAAAGCCGACGCAGGGATGCCCCGACACCGCTAACGCTAGTGGAGGAGGCCCGGAGAGGAATAGCCGCGGCAAGAAGGTAATCCAAATGTTGCATGAGCGGCACACGGCCGTGATCCGGCAGGCGGGCGCGTGGGAGGGGGCATGGACGCCGCCCGGAAAATGGTGTGGCCCTCACCGCGGGGGGAGCGATGAGGGCCGAAGACGACCGGAGGGTGCGTCAGAAACAGCCTAGCTCCTTTTCGGAGGCCTTGTCCCCCTTTTGGGGGACAAATCCGAAAATCGGTGAGGACGACGATAGCGGCCCCCTCGAGTAGCCCATTGGGGACTGAACTACTCGAGAGGGCCCAATCGCATGCACGGATCGTCTTGGCCCTGGGGTGGCTCTTCCGTCTCCTGGGGAGAGACGGGGACGATCAATCCCCGTGTGCATGCACCTTCACCATAGGGGAGGAGGCCCGATCCCGCCACGGACGCCACCCCGGTGAGCTCGAACACGGCCGGAGTGCGGATCCCGCGCGGATCCTGGGTTCCGGGCGGAGATGGAGCGAACAGCACGCGAGTAGCCTGAAGCGGTGACGCTGCTCAACAAGGACATGACACTGTGCATCTCGCTGTCGGCGCGGCCGAGCAACAACGGGACACGGTTCCACAACCACCTCTATGAAGCGCTCGGGCTGAACTGGATCTATAAGGCCTTCGCGCCGACCGACCTCGCGCAGGCCATCGCCGGGGTGCGGGGACTCGGCATCCGCGGCTGCGCGATCTCGATGCCCTATAAAGAGGACGTCATCGCGCTGGTCGACCGGATGGACCCCTCCGCCACGGCGATCGACTCCGTCAACACCATCGTCAACGACGAGGGCGTGCTCACGGCGCACAACACCGACTACACGGCGATCGCGCAGTTGATCGCCCGCAACGAGCTCGATCCCGCCGCGTCGGTCCTGCTCCGCGGTTCGGGAGGCATGGCCAAAGCGACCGCGGCGGCTTTCCGCGACGCCGGGTTCGGCGAGGTCACAATCGTCGCCAGGAACGAGACGAACGGACGCGGACTCGCGGCGTCGTACGGCTTCGACTGGCGTGCGGACGTCGCGGACGCGACCGCCGACATCCTGGTCAACGTCACGCCGATCGGGATGACCGGCGGACCGGACGAGCACGCGCCGGCGTTCTCCGACACTGCCGTCTCGACGGCTTCCGTCGTGTTCGACGTCGTCGCACTCCCGGCGGAGACGCCCCTGATCAGGGCGGGACGAGCAGCGGGAGCGACGGTGATCACGGGTGCGGAAGTGGCTACCCTGCAGGCGCTCGAGCAGTTCGTCCTGTACACCGGCATCCGCCCGACCGCGGCGCAGGTGCAGGCCGCGGAGGAGTTCATGCGCGCGGGGACGCCGTGATCGCCGCGACGATACCTGGGTAGCCTAGGCGCATGAGCGCGCCTCGCACCGTACGAAGAGACATCCCCCGACGGACGACCGCCGCCCTGGCCACGGCAGCGGTCATCACCCTGACGCTGGCAGCCTGCACGGGCGGGGAAGCGACGCCGACGCCCGACGGGAGTCAAGGATTCCCCGATGACGGGTGCACGCACATCGCCATCGCGACGTCGTCGGAGAAGGTCAACATGCTCGACGAGCTCGCGACCGCCTTCAAGGACTCACCGGAGCACGAGGCGCTCGACACGTGCGCCACGGTGCGCCCGACGAACGTGTCGTCCGGAAACGCCGCGCGCTACCTCACCTCGGGCGAGGACTGGCCGAGCGACGACCGCGCCCTGTGGCCGACGCTGTGGTCGCCGGCGTCGACCGTCTGGACCGATCGCGTGAGCGCAGCCGCCTCGGCGAACCTCGTCGGCTCGCCGGCATCGTTCACGCGCACGCCGGTCGTGTTCGGGATGCCCGAGCCGATGGCCAAGGCCCTCGGCTGGCCGGACGAGCCGATCAGCATCACCGACCTCGAAGGCCTGTGCCAGGACCCCGACGGGTGGGGGAGCGTCGGAAAGGACATCTGGGGCGCGTTCAAGATCTCGAAGACGAACCCGAACACCTCGACCACCGGACTCTCGACCATCCTGATGCAGTCCTATGAGGCATCGGGCAAGGCGGAGGGACTCACGTCCGCAGACGTCGACGCCGCTGCCGACTTCTCGCGCGTCTTCGAGGAGTGCGTGATCCACTACGGCGACACCACGGGAAACGTGCTCTCGACCCTGTACGACGAAACGCAGAACGGCGCCAACGGCTCCGCGTACGTGTCGGCCGTGGCGCTGGAGGAGACGTCCCTGCTCAACTACAACAAGGGCAACCCCGACTCCCACACCGTCCAGCCGGGCGAGACGCTGACTCCGCCGAAGACGAAGCTCGTCGCCGTCTACCCGTCCGGGGGCTCGATGTGGTCCGACAATCCCGTCACCGTGCTCGGTGCCGACTGGGTGACAGCGGAGCAGCGCACCGCGGGTGAGGCCTTCGCAGCCTTCCTGCAGACCACGGCGGCTCAGGAGATCCTGCCCGAGTACGGCTTCCGCCCGCTCGACGAGTCGGTCCCGCTGGGCGACCTGTTCACCGCCAACTTCGGGGTCGACCCGGCACAGCCCCGCGTGACGCTGCCCAAGCCCGAGGTCGACGTGATCTCGACCGCGATCGACCAGTGGACACAGGTGCGAAAGCCTTCGTCGGTGCTGGAGCTCATCGACATCTCGGGCTCGATGGACGAGCCGATCGGCGACGGACGCTCGCGCCTCGACGGTGCGATCCAGGGCGCGCAGACGACCCTCGACCACTTCCGCTCGACCGATGAGGTCGGGGTCTGGGCCTTCACGACGGATGTCGACTCCCCAGAGGGCGAGGGCATCCAGGTGCTGCGCCGTGTCACGCCGCTGGGCGCCGACGGCGAGAAGCTCGACTCCTCGCTCGATGATCTCCGGTACGCGCAGCGCAACGGCACGCCCCTGTACGACGCGGTCCTCACGGCCTACGAGGCCATGAGCGAGCGGGCAGAGCCCGGACGCATCAATGCGATCGTCGTCCTGTCCGACGGCGAGGACACCGACTCCTCCACGTCACTCGACTCGCTGATCGCGAAGATCGGCAAGAGCACGAAGGAGGGCGGCACCGACGCACCGGTGCGCATCTTCCCGATCGCCTACGGCTCCGGTGCCGACACCTCGGCCCTGCAGCGTATCGCCGACGCCACCGGAGGGCAGATGTTCGACGCCTCCGACGCCGAACGCATCGACCTCGTCTTCGCTTCCGTGATCAACAACTTCTGAGGTGGGCATGATCAGCACCACGACATCCGGTTCCGGCTGGATCGATGACGCGATCGCTGGTCTCGGCGCGGGTGACGTGTACGTGTCGCCCGATGTCTCCGACAGCTCCGGGCTGACCGAAGCGCTGACGGGAGTCGTGCCCTCCGACGGATCGGTCGCGGTCGTGGTGCTGCCGAAAGACGCCGGCATCGACAGCCCGTACAGCACCTACATCCTCGAGAAGCTCGTCGGTGCGACCGATCAGCCGACCGTGGTGCTCGCCATCGGAGACGACCTCCAGGCCGCCTCGACGGCGATCGAGAGCGAGCAGGCCCTGTTCATCGCGAACACGAACGAGACGGCCGCAGACGGCGACACGCAGACCGCGCTGGTCGAGACCGTGCAGCAGATCGTCGACGAGACGCCGTCCGCGCCGGGAGCGGGTGCCGGTGGGGGAGGAGCGGACTGGCTGCTCCCCGTGATCATCGGCGGCGCCGTGCTGGTGGCCGCCGCGGGGACGGCGATCGGCGTGCTCGCCCGGCGACGTCGCAAGCCCGAATCCCCTGCGACGGCGGATCCCGTGCCTCCCGGCATCCGACTTCGGGTGAATCGTCTGCGCGAACTCCGCAGCGACTACGCGAATCTGCCGAACTCCCCGACCTCTGCGGAGACGGCACACGGCATCGATACCCTCGCCTCGCACGTCGAGCAACTCTTCGTCCGCCTCGACGCCAAGGCGGAGGCCGACCAGATCGTGCTCGCGGAAGCCGAGTACTCCGACAAGCTCGCACGCCTCGTCGCGGCGCTGGAGCCCGACTACCTGCTCGATCTGCTGACGCGACCCGACCTGTGGGACGCCCCGGACGAGCGCATCGGCGAAGTGCGCGAGGCATTGACAGGCGTGACGACGCAGATCGTCGACAACATCAAGCAGGTCAACGCCCGCACGGGTCTGCGCTTCCAAGTGTCGTTGGATTCCCTCATCGGCCGCTCGGAGTTGCGCGACTGGGAACGGCGGTTCCGGCAGAGCTCGGGGGAGTGAGGGTGAGATGAAGACCATCGGAGTGCTCGGAGGAATGAGCTGGGAGTCGTCGCTCGAGTGGTATCGGCTCGCGAACGAGCGCGTGCACGGGCGGCTCGGCGGTCACCACTCGGCGCGCATCCTGCTGGACTCGCTCGACTTCGCCGTGATCGAGGAGATGCAGGCGCGGGACGACTGGGACGCGGCGGGTGCTCTGCTCGCCGATCGTGCACGAGCGCTCGAGGGCGCCGGCGCCGAAGTGCTGGTGCTGTGCACGAACACGATGCACCTCGTCGCGGATCGGATTCAGAACGCGGTGACCATCCCCTTCCTCCACATCGCCGATGTCACCGCCGAGGCGATCGCCGCCTCCGGGATGCAGACGGTCGGGCTGCTCGGTACAGCGTTCACGATGGAGCGTCCGTTCTACGCCGAGCGCCTCGCGACCCACGGCATCCGCACCATCGTGCCGGAGGAGGACGACCGGGCGGCCGTGCACTCCGTCATCTATGACGAGCTCGTGCACGGCGTGATCCGCGAAGAATCACGCCGACGCTACGTCGAGGTGATCGAGCGTCTGGTGTCGCGGGGAGCCGAGGGCATCATCCTGGGTTGCACCGAGATCGAACTCCTCATCTCGGCCGCGGACGCCCCTGTTCCGGTGTTCCCGACGACGGCGCTGCACGTCGACGCCGCGGTCGATCTCGCCCTCGGGAACTCGTCCACGCCGTGAGTGCCCGGCGGAGGCGACGCGACTCGGCCCCGTCACCCCCGCCGAACGGGAGTTCACTCAGCCCTTCGCGCCTTTGCGGGGCTTCAGGAACTCGTCTGGTGCATTCTTCTCGCGCTTGGCCGCACGCTTCTCCTTGAGCGTGAGCTGCGGCGCCTTCTTGCTTCCTCGACCCTGGATGGACTTGCCTGACATGGTTGCTCGCTTCCCCTTCTGTGGCTGGCGTAACCTCTGACCATAGCCCGTTGCCTGCGGAAGTCAAATTACTTTCTGACCGGGTTGTTTTTGCTACACTGGACACCGCTGAGCACGACGTGGACACAGCGCTGCGACGGGGACGACCCCGGCCGCGGTCACCAGTCGGGGACGACCCCACCTCGAAGGAGTCCAGCGATGTCACGCACAGCGCTCAGACAGTTGATCAGCGGCACGGACATCGTCCGCATCGTCCTCGGATGGGGTGCCTTCGCGGCTCTCCTCCTGCTGCACCCGGTGTTGGCCGCCCCCGTGGCCGCCCCGGTCCTCGTGATCGCCCTCGGCGCGATCATCGCCGTGATCCTCGTGTGCGCGTTCGGTGTGGTGAAGCAGGCCGAGGCCCTCGCCCATCGACTCGGCGACCCCTACGGCTCGCTCGTCCTGACGCTGTCGATCGTCCTCATCGAAGTCATCCTGATCTCGGCGGTCATGCTCGGCCCGGGAGAGCACGCCACCATCGCGCGCGACTCCGTCATGGCCGTCGCGATGATCATCCTGAACCTCGTGATCGGGCTCGCCCTCCTGCTCGGCGGTCTCCGCCACCGCGGCATGGCGCACAACCGCACCGGCACGTCGGCGTACCTGTCGATGCTCATCGTCCTCCTCGCGCTGGCCTTCGGCCTCCCGGCCCTCATCGGCACGGACGGGTCGTTCACGACCGCGCAGGAGATCCCGATCATCATCCTCACCGTCCTGCTGTACGCGTTCTTCCTGTACCGGCAGATGGGTGCGCAGGCGAGCGACTTCACCGAGGTCGACCCACGCCTGCTGCAGAGCCCGCAGCACCAGGAAGAGTCCGAAGCCGGCAGAGGCATCCGTCAGGTCGTGGCCGAGCACCGCACCGAGGTCCTCGTCCGCCTCGCGCTGCTGGTGGTCACCGTCATCCCGATCGTGCTGCTGTCGCACGACATGGCGGCACTCCTCGATGACGGTCTGGGTCGCCTGGGCGCCCCGGTCGCCCTCGCCGGAGTGCTCATCGCGGGCATCGTCTTCCTCCCCGAGTCCATCACCGCCGTGCGAGCGGCCCTCGGCGGCGAAGCCCAGCGGGTGAACAACCTCTGCCACGGCGCCCTGGTGTCCACGGTGGGACTCACCATCCCCGCGGTGCTGATCATCGGCATGTTCACCGGCCAGACCGTGGTCCTCGCTGAGTCGCCGGCGAACCTGCTGATGCTCGCCGTCACGCTGCTGCTCTCGGTGACGACCTTCGCTGCCCGGCGCGTGACCGCGATGCACGGTGCCGCACACGTGGTGACGTTCGCCGTCTACCTCGTCGTGCTGTTCAGCTGAGGCGTCGACCACCGATCGAACGGAACGTCCACCTAGACTGGCCGCTGTGAGGGCGACCCAACGACCATCGGCGTCTGCCACGAACGACGCCGTGACGTGGGGACGCCTCTACTTCGCCGTCCAAGCCGCCGCCGGCACCGCCTGGTGGGTCGCGGTGTTCGCCCTTCCGGCCGTCCGCACCGCGACGCTGGGCGCGCTCGACTTCCGGATCGTCGCCGCACTGGACATCCCGTTCTTCGTGATCGCGTCGGCCCTGGTCGCGTGCGGTGTGCGGAAGGCCGTCTGGATCGCGGCACCGTGGACCGTGCTGGTCGCGATCGGAATGGTCGTGTATGCCACGGTGACGGCGACCGCGGGCTGGGGTGCCCTCCTGATGGTGGCGGCCGCGGCGGGATCGTCAGCGGCCGCGGTCATCCTCCTCCTGGGGCGCGTGCCCTCGGAATGGCTGCTCATCGGGCCGTTCCGGTTCCGTCCGGCGGCGGAGGCCAGTGCCAGGACGCTCGTGTCGAAGACCACGCTCCAGACCCTGGTCTTCTCGGGGACGTTCCTCGTGGCTCTGCCCGCGATCATCGCCGGTTTGGAGTGGCGCTGGGGACTGCATCTCGCCTTCCCCCCTGCCGCCCGCGTCGGCGGAGCCGTCCTGTTCGTCGCGGCGTTCGCGCTCTCGACCTGGTCCTCCACTGCGATGGCCGTGCAAGGGGCCGGCACGCCGTTGCCGTCGTCGACGCCGCGCCGGCTCGTGATCACGGGCCCCTACCGCTTCGTCCGCAATCCGATGGCGATCGGCGGGATCGCACAGGGCGTGGCCATCGGTCTGATGGTCGGCTCCTGGCTGGTGATCGTCTATGCGCTCAGCGGCTCCCTCGTGTGGAACGCGCTGGTCCGCCCGCTCGAGGAGGCCGACCTCGAGGAACGTTTCGGATCGGCGTTCCGCACCTACCGCGACCGGGTCTCCTGTTGGATCCCGCGACGACCGCTCATCGCGTCCGCGGGCTGAGCGGTACCGAAGCGCCGCCGACCGATCAGAAGTCCGCCCGCGAGGAGGAGCAACAGCCCGATCCCGGCGAACAGAGACGCGGAAGGCCCATCGAGACCCGTCGACGGCAAGCCACCGCCACCTCCCTGATCCGGATCCGGATCCGGAGGCAGGACCGGATACACGTTCGTGATCGCGGCGATCTGCGAGAACGGCGGTTCCGCTCCCTCCGTGGCGGGCGTGGTGATCGTCACGGTCTGTCCGTCGTTGATCCGGGAATCCTCTCCGAACGCGCCGACAGCTCCGGTCTCGGAGACCTGACACACCGACCCGAGAGGAAGTCCGTCCAGACGCGTGCGCAGGTCGCTCGCGCTCGAGACGCTGAGGATGCCGTCGTCCGGCAGCACCAGCGGGACCCCGGCGACCGTGCACTCGACCAGGAACTCGAAGACATCCGGCGCGCGGTCGGCGTCACCGGCCACGACCTTCTGCACCGCGAGGTCGCCGTCCAACAGCGTCACCCCGGCCTGCACAGGGGCCACGGAGTACTCCCGCCCGCCCGCATCCGTCCCCACGGCGCCCATCTGGTTCCACGCGAAGCCGCCGGCGTCGGGAACGGTGATCGGAGCGAGGTCCGGGTACGCGGTCGACTCCGGGACGTTCTGCGTCTCGTAGTGCAGCGCGAGCACCTGACCCGGCGCGAACGCCCCCTGGGCGGTGCCCGTGAAGTCGATCGTGACCCGGATACCGGTGACTTCCTCCCACGCTCCCGTGTACGAGAGCACCGGCACCCAGGTGGCGGTGGTCTCACAGAGCAGATCACCGAACCACGCAGAGTTCGAGCCGGTCCCCACGCACGGCGACGCGGACGTCGTGACATCCAGCGTCAGGGTCGCTCCGCTGGGGAGGACGTTCGCGGCGAGCGACTCCGGAAGGAGCACCGGGTCGAACGTGCTGTTGCGTGCGCCACCCGTCGCGAGCAACCGGTCGCCGATGCGCGGCAGGGGATCCACGATCGACACGGTCTCGAAGCCGACGGTCCCGCTGTTTACGACGGACAGCCGCCAGTCGTCGGTCGCGCCGACCGCCGTGTAGGCAGCGCACGGCGTGCGGGTGTATCCGTCGGGGTCCAGCGGGCAGGCCGCGTCGGGGTTGTTCAGGTTGACCTGACCGTCGACCAGATCACCGTAGATCTCACCCTTGACGTACTTGTACGCGGCGAGGGATCCGCCCGGCGACGGCTGCACGTAGTTGGTCGTGCCGCACTGATCGGGGTCCAGGTCGGGCACCGTGCCCTCGCCGTTCCCGGACGTGTTGGTGCACGCGGTGAGCTCTTCCTCGGTGGTGACGACGAACGTGTTGGTCGTGAAACCGTCGAGAGCGAGTCCCGGAGCGAGCACGAGGTTCACGGTTATCGTGAAGACCTCACCGGGCGACATCCGGTTCCCGCCGTCCGGCCAGGTGAACGTCACGTTCTTCCCGGTGTCGTCGATCAACGCGGACACGTCGGTCGACAGCGTTCCACCTGCCGAGGTCTGGTAGATCGGAGGGGAGAAGTCCCAATCGAGGTACTCGGGGAGCGTGTCCTCGAGCTGGTCGATCGTGAGGAACCCGGTCCCGGTGTTCGTGAACTGCAGCGTCCACGGGAGGCTCGCGCCGATGGAGACGACGTGACTCGATCCGGGCTGCGACTTGACGACGTCGATCTGGTGCGTCCCGGGGTCGATCGCCAGTTCGGCGTCGGCGTCGGCATCTGCGTCGGCGAACAGCCCATCGAGCCTCTCGCTCACGACCGTCGCCGCGTTCGGCAATGCGGACGGAAGAACGAGCGCGGATCCGTCGCGCTGGGTCGCCAGCACGACGACGTCGAAGGCGAGCTGCGCGGTCCAGTCCTCCGGAGGGGCCGTTCGTGAGAAGACCTCGCCGGCGGCGTTGCGGAACACCGCCCGGAGACCGAGGATCTGCGCCGGGTCCGTGCCCGCGGGGAGTGCCGCGGTCGCCGCGAACGCCCCTTCCACCCAGGTGGCGCCCACGAGTGCATCGACCCGCACCTGATCGGCGCCGGCGGGCAGCACGGTGCTCAGCGCCGGGTCGGGCGCGAGCTGCACGCCGTTCCAGAAGTCCGCGTCGGCGTCCGTGATGGTCACCTGCTGGGTGGCCGCGGTCGACGCGCCATCCGTCGCCTCCAGCGTCACGGTGACGGGGTCGTCGAGCTCGGTCTCGAGGATCGCATCCGGATCGATGCTCTTCGCGAGGGTCGCGTCGAGCAGAGCGCTGACGAGGACCACCGTGTCGTTCGCTGTGTCGCTCGGAGTCGAGGCGTTGCCGGAAGGCGTCAGCACGGGGTCGTAGGACTGGGCGATGACGTCGTTGGCGACGGTGCCGGGCTCGACGAGCTGATCCGCATCCGAGCGCTCGAACTGTCGCACCTTGGTGACGATCTCGATACCCAGATCCTCGCCGGCACGGATGCTGCCGCCCTCGGTCGCCGGATCGATGCCGTGGAAGACGACGCTGACCCCGACCACCGTCGCGAGCGCATCCGTGGCGAGCGCTCCCGCGTCGGTGAGGGAGAGCGTGCGGGTGCTGAGCGTCCCGTCCGCCGCGCGGTCCCACAGGGTGACGGTCGAGGCGTCCGGGTCGACCTGGTCCGCCGGGTAGGTGAAGGAGAGCGACTGCACGTCGACCCGCTCGTACGGGTTGGTGTCCGGGTCGTAGTCCGCACCGTCGAACGGATCGTCCGCCCAGGCATCCGGTGCGCTCACACACTGGTCCGCCGCACCGGCGACACAGGGGATCGGGTCGGTCACCCGCACGTAGGAGGCGCGCGCCGTGCTGTCGTTCCTCGCCTCGATGTCGAAGGTCACGTTCGGATAGTTCGCGGGATCCACGTCGGCGGACTCCGGAATCGTCACCGTCGCGGGGGTGACCGTCTTGTCCACCGAGACGAGGGGAGGCTGGTCGATGAGGGTGATGTTGTCCTGCTCGATGTCGCTCCCGTTCCCCGCCGCCGACGTCCAGTCGCCGCGCAGGCTGTTCCAGACGATGCCGGGGTCGGGGTCGTTGAACGTCTCATCGGCGCTGACCCACCGGTCCGCTGTCGCGGTCTCGTCGCGGACGACGTTGCGCAGCTCCCAGGTGAGGAAGGTCGGCCGGTACTGCCCGACCGCCGACGTCGCCAGTCCGGAGCCGGGTTCGGGTCTCGTCGGATCCGTGCTCGCGGTCCGTGCGGCATCGTCCGGCTCATAGATCATCAGGACACCCGTGGTGCCGGCGGTCTGTTCCGGCGTGAGGGTGTAGCCGACGAAACCGTCCGCCCCCATCCAGGAGCCCCCGGGGGCGGCGATCGGGGTCCATGCACCGTCCACGAACAGCCAGACCTCGGTGATGTCATCCCACGCGAGCAGCGGGTCGTCCTCGAGGGTGACCGGATCGACGCTCAGCAGATCGAAGGCCTGGAAGACGGTGCTCGCCGGCCCGGGCGGATCCGAGTCCGGGGTGGTGGCGGGATCGGTGAGCACGAGGGTGTCGATGCCCCTGGTCCCGGTCCGCCACTCGTTGCGCGTCGAGACGATCGCGCCGGACTGCGCATCGAGGAAGTCGACATCCGTGGTCTTGTCGCTCGTCTGGACCCACCGCTTGTTCGCGTCGATGCCCACGCCCTCGTCCGTGGCGGGGGTCTGGACGCCGATCGTGTCCTGATCGGTGACGACATCGCTGTCGATCCCGTCCGGAAGACCGTCGACCTCACCGTGGCTCTGCGCGCTGGCCTCGTTCTCGTAGACGGTGGGCACCTGTGCCGACTGTTCGTCCTCCGGGTCGTCCCGGGGGTCGGTGGGGCCGGATCCGTCGCGCAGATCGGTCCGCGCATCGAACACCAGGTTCGGCACGACGCTGAACCCCTGCGCGAACCCGTCGGGGTTGTCGAACGTGAAGCGGATGCCCGTGACATCCGAGGGCACGTCGGGTGGGGTGAGTGCGGCGGCGAACTCCGCGCGGCTCATCTGGAACGTCTCCGCAGTCGCGCCCGTGCTGACCGTGGCGAGAGTGACCCAGGAACCGTCCGGACGCTGGTACTCGACGGTGGCCGTGGTGTTCGGCGGAACCTGGGTCGGCGCGATCGCCACGATGTCGAAGGCGTTCCAGAAGTCGTCGGTCTGGTCGTCGCGCCAGGAGTCCTCGACGACGATCTGGGTCGAATCGACCTGTGCGACGCCGGTCTGGGTGGTCGCGGTCAAGCTGGCGACGACGCTGTTGCCCGGCTCGACCGCGCCTCCCGGTGTGATCTGCTTGTCGAGCGCGACGCCGATCTGCGGGTAGTAGACCCCGATGTCATCGGACGCCTCGCTGTCGGCGGTTCCCACGTCGTTCGTCGCCGTGACGTCGATCGTGTTCGTGCGCTGATGCGTCGGTGCCGCCTCACTGACGAGTGACAGCCCGGGCTCGATGGCGACATCGACGGTCGCGACGGTGGTCGCCGGGATCTGCCCCGTGAACTCGATCACGAAGCCGGTGACCGTGCCCGCGGGCGGTACCGGGGAGGAGCCGTCCGCGAAGGCGACCGGCGACTGCGGAACTCCGTCGATGTACCAGGTGATCGTGCCTCCGGTGGCGCCTGCCGGGTAATCGATCCCGGACGGGAATCCACCGAAGACCATGTCGGCGTCGAAGAAGCCCACGTCGGAGATCGTCAGGCTCTGCACGGGGCCGTTCGACGTGTTCGTCGCCGTCAGCTCGGCCGAGGCCTCTCCGCCCGCAGCGAGTTCGGCGGGGGTGATCGTCTTGCCCGCGAGAACATCGACGGTCAGCGGTCCGATCTCGTAGGGAGCCGTTGCGACATCGCTCTCCGTCGCGCCGCCGGGAGCGTTCACGGTGGAGGTGATGCTGTTGGTGACCGTGTCGCCGCCCGCCAGCGAACTGTCGTCGTTGCGATCCGTCTCGCGCTGTTCCACGACGAAGGCCGTCGAGGCGGCGGCGTCGGACTCGACCGTTCCCCCGGCGTACGTCAGCCGGATACCACCGACATCCGCCGGATCCGTCCCTGCCGGAAGAGCCGGGGTGGCGGCGGGCGTGCCCGGCTGCCAGCTCCAGGTCCCCGCGACCTCGTCGTACGTGTAGACGTCGACCTGCACCGTGGTGGCCGCAGGAGGCAGACTCGTCGCGCCGAATCCCTGGAAGTCGACGATGCGGAAGGGGTTGTCCGCGCCGAGCGTCGTCGCCCCGTCCACCGCGCTCGTGGGCTCCTGGATCACGAGCGAATCGGCCCCGACGTTCGACTGGTTCTGCGCACCCATCGTGATGGTCGAGGTCACGCCCGGGTCGAACTGCTGGGATTCGGGCAACCAGCTCTTGCTGGCTTCGACGCCGATGACCGTCTCGACCGTGACGACGGCGTCCGCACTGTCCTGGATGGTCGCCGGAACGTCTCCGGGACCGTTGTCCCAGTCCGCGGTCGCGGTATTGGTGACGGTGTCGCCGTTGTACGCCCAGTCGGCCGGAAGATCCAGGGGCGCGCGCAGCACGACGCTCAGCTTCAACGTCCCGCCTGCTTCGAGTCCGATCCCGCCGTCCACCGGCTGCTGGAAGACGACCTGGACCGTGCAGTCGTCGCTGACCTCGACCGGCACGCCGCCTTCTTCGACGCACCCGGTCGTCGTCGCGGTCAACGGGAGCGTGGAGGGCGTGTACGAGGAGCCGACGAACTGGAAGCCCGCGAACTCGGCGGGCAGCGTGTCCGTGAGAACGACGTTGAGGCAGTCCACGTCGTCACAGACCAGGTCGACCGTGTAGGTGAACTCGTCGCCGGGTTGGAGACTGTCCTGCGTTTCCAGATCGTCGACGCGCTTGTCGATCCGCAGCGACGACTCCACGGCCTGCGCGGCGAGGGGAACGGCGAACCCGGCCCCGACGAGTCCGAAGATCGCGACGAGAGCGAGCAGGAGGCGGCGCAGTCGGTGTTCAACGGGTCGAGACGTCGTGGACATGGTGCTCGTTTCGTGGGGAAGCCGCAGGGCAACGAAGGCGTGCGTGTCGTCTGGAGTTTAGGAGCCGAGATGGTTCTCTACCAGGGGTTGTGGACGCTCTCTCACCCGCGCGGGGTGAGGACGACCACGACCTCTGGGATAGTGGCCTCACACGTGACGTTCCGCACTCCAGGAGGACCCATGACCCGCACATACGTCATCACCGGCGCGGCATCCGGCATCGGCGCCGCGACCGCAGAGTTGCTCCGCGCACAGGGACACACCGTGATCGGCGTCGATCTCGCGGGCGTCGAGGTGTCCGGCGACCTGTCGACCGCCGAGGGTCGCGCCACCGCGGCGGAGCATGTGATCTCTCTTGCAGGCGGCAGCATCGACGCGGTCATCGCCTGCGCCGGCATCTCCGCACCGATCGCGAAGACGGTGGCGATCAACTACTTCGGCGTCACCGAGTTCCTCACCGCACTCCTGCCGAAGCTGAGCCTCGCGGATCAGCCGCGCGCCGCGGTGGTGTCATCGATGGCATCGCTGCACCCGGTGTCGGCCGAACTCGTCGATGCGGCTCTGGCCGGCGACGAGTCCCTGACGCTGACGATCGGCGACCGACTCGCAGCCACCCCCGAGACCGGCTACCTCAACTACTCCTCGAGCAAGCGCGCCCTCTCACGCTGGGTGCGCCGCGAATCCGTCTCGGCGGCCTGGGCCGGAGCCGGCATCCCGCTCAACGCCGTCGCGCCCGGCACGGTCACGACGCCCATGACCTCAGGCCTGCTCGCGAGCCCCGAGGGTCTCGCCCAGGTCGACGCCGCGGTGCCGATGCCGCTCAACTACCACCAGCCGGCGTCGTCGATCGCCGAGCTCCTGGTGTGGCTGACGAGCCCGGTCAACACGCACATGGCCGGACAGACGATCTACTGCGACGGCGGGGCTGATGCCGTCCTGCGTGGAGACGACATCTGGTCCTGGAACGACGCCCCGCGCGGGTGATGCGGCGGGCCGAGGCCGGCGAGCCCGGGACGGTCAGCGCCCGAGGTGAGTCCAGACGGTGCGGGTCTCCAGGTAGGACTCGAGATTGGCGTGACCCATGTCGCGGCCGTAGCCGGACATCTTGAATCCTCCGAAGGGCGCGGCAGCATCGGTGGCGCCGTACATGTTGATGTACACCGTGCCCGCCTGAAGGAGACCGGCGAGCCTGTTCGCCTTGGTGATGTCGCGCGTCCAGATACCCGCCGCTAGACCGTAGGGGGAGTCGTTCGCACGACGCGCGATCTCGTCGATGTCATCGAAGGGCTGTGCCACGACGACGGGACCGAAGATCTCTTCGCGCACGGCGGTGAAGGAGTCGTTCACATCGGTCAGCACCGTCGGGCGGATGTAGTACCCGCCGGGGATCGCCGCCTCCGGGAAAGCCGACCCTCCCGCCGCGACAGTCGCACCCTGCTCCAGAGCGCCGTCGATGAACCCGAGCACCCGTTCGTGCTGACGAGTGGAGATGACCGGCCCGATCTGCGCGGACGAGTCGAACCCGTGTCCGACGTTCATCGAGGAGGCGATGTCGGCGAGCCGTCCCACCACCTCGTCATAGGAGCGCTTCTGCACGTAGAGGCGGGAACCCGCGGCACAGGCCTGCCCGGCATTGAAGAAGATGGCGCTGGCCGCGGCCGCTGCCGCCTCGTCGACGGGGCTGTCGTCGAAGACGATGTTCGGACTCTTGCCTCCGAGCTCGAGGGTGACCCGCTTCACCATCGGCGCCGCACGCTGTGCGATGCGGGTGCCGACCGCGGTGGAGCCGGTGAAGGCCACCTTGTCGACATCGGGGTGGTCCACGAGCGCCTCGCCGGCCTCGGCGCCGTATCCGGTGAGGATGTTCAGCACGCCCTTCGGCATGCCTGCTTCGAGGGCGAGCTGGCCGAGCCGGAGAAGAGACAGCGGCGTGTTCTCCGCGGGCTTCATGACGATGGTGCATCCTGCGGCGAGCGCGGGCGCGATCTTCCAGACCCCCATCAGCAACGGGTAGTTCCATGGCACGATCTGCGCGACCACCCCGACCGGGACGCGCTCGGTGCGCACCATCGAATCCGGTACGGACACCGGGATCGTGTTGCCCTCGATCTTCGAGGGCCATCCGCCGAAGTACTCGAAGTGGTTGATCGCGAGCGGCAGGTCGACGGATGCAGCGGCGCTTTTGAGCTTTCCGCCGTCGAGCACCTCGAGCTCGACGAACTCGTCAGCGTGTTCCTCCAGCAACCGGGCGAGACGGAGGATGATCCGCCCGCGGTCGAGCGCGCTCATGCTCCGCCAGGGAGCATCGGGAGCGAACGCGCGGCGAGCGGCGCGGACCGCGCGGTCGGCATCCACCGCATCCGCCGCGGCCGAACGGGCGATGATCGCGCCGGTGCCCGGGTCGACGATGTCGATCGTACGACCGGAATGCGCCTCGACGAGTTCTCCGTCGATGAGCAGTCGTGGCGGCTGCGCCAAGAAGCGCTTGGTCGCCTCGCTGATGTCGGGGTCGATGCTGATGTGCGTGGGGACGGTCGTCATCGCGGTTCCTGTTCAGGCGTGGTGCAGGGCGGCGAGCGCCTCGGCGGGGAAGGCGGTCTTGGTATCGCCGAGGAGGAGGGCTCGGTAGGTCGCGGTGGCTGCCTCCTCGAGGTTGAGCGCGCGGCGGAAGGCCATGCTCACCGAGTCGCCGAGAGCGGAGCACCCGTGATGGCCCATGATGATGCAGTCATGATGGGCGGCCTGCTCCGCCGCCGAGTCGGCGAGCTCATCCGAACCGTTCGGGTAGTACGGCGTGGTTCCCACCGAGCGCACGTAGTACGCGTGGTCGAGGGTGATGAGGCGCACATCGTGCCCGAGAGCATCCAGGAGCACGGCGTGCTGCGGGTGCACATGCACGACGGCGTTGACGTCGGCTCGCGCTGCGTAGCTGCGCTGGTGCAGCTTCCATTCGCTCGACGGGCTCGCGGAGCCGCTGATCACACGACCCGACAGGCTCATGACCGAGAAGTCCTCGGGCGTGAGCCTGTCGAGCCAGGTGCCGGAGCCGGTGACCACGAACGTGTCCTCATCGATACGCGCCGAGATGTTGCCCCCCGAGGCGAGGGCGAGCCCCCGAGCGACGATGTCGACGCCGACGGCCGAGAGTTCTTCGATGAGTGATTCCACACGCGTGGTCATGGGTGACTCCTTGTCAGGGTGGGGGATTCAGGCGGTGACGGCGCTCGGGGCGGGGTTCGCCGCGACGACGTCATCCGCTTCCTTGGGCGCCTTCAGCAGGAACGTCAGACCGAAGCCGACCAGGTAGAGCGCCGCGATGATCCACACCGTGCCCTCGATGCCGATCGGAGCGGCGAGGCCGGCGATGACCGGGCCGATGAACTGGCTGAGGCCAGCGCCCAGGTTCAGGATCGCGACGGCAGCTGCCTTGTTCTTCGGTGCGAGCAGCGGAACGATCGCCGACAGCGGCACGAACATGCCGAGCGCAAGGCCGTAGACGATGGCGATCGCGATCGTGACCCAGAAGTTGGGTCCGATCAGGGTGGGCACGTAGAACAGCGCGAGCACCGTGACGAAACACCCGATGCCGCCGGCCCACGCCACGACGTTGACGCGGCCGATCCAGTCGGCGAGGTATCCGGAAAGCAGGTTCGCGGCGACGTTCGCGGCGAGCATGGTGCCCCAGATCATCTGCCACTGGGCGAGGTCGAACCCGACATCGCGGACCATGTAGGTCGTGAGGAACACGACGAATGCGTAGAACGAGAGCGTATTGATGATGCGGACCACTCCGCCGACACCCACCTTGGGGTTCGTGGCGACGATCGTCAGAGAACTGACGACGCCCTTCACACTGTTCGCGACGGTGACCTTCTTGGTGACGGGGTTGCGCAGCAGCACGAGCACCATCAGGCCGCCGACCGCAACGAACGCGAGTGCCATCCACAGCGTCGCGAGTTCGCCGATGAGCGGGATGACAGCTCCGGCGAAGTACGAGCTCAGTACGCCGAGCCCGAGCGTGGAGAAGAACCAGTACCAGCCGACCGCTCGGCCCATCACGTGCTCATCGGTGTCGATCGTGACCCAGACCAGGAACCCGTAGGCGAACATCGGATAGCCGAGGCCGCGGATTCCGAAGGCCAGCAGCATGATCTCGAAGTTGCCGCCCATCACGCCGAAGACGAGGAAGAGCACCTCGAAGACGACCCAGATGCCGAAACCGAGCATCATGACGCGCTTGGGCCCCCATGCTTCGGCGAGAGCACCGCTGAGCCAGGCCGCCACCGCCACGACGATTCCGTAGACAGACCACAGCAGAGCGATCTGACTGCCGTCGAAGCCGCGCTCGTCGAGGTACGGCGAGAGGAAGCCCGCCTCGATGCCGTCGCCGATCATGAAGATCGTCAGCGCGACGAAGCCCCAGGCGATCGGCCGCGAGATGCCCTGAGAGCTGAGGAGGCGCGCGAAGCGTCCTTCAGCGGGCGAGGTGGAGGTGGTCATGGGTGTCTCCTCGTTGAGCGCGTAGAGATTTCGGGTCATGGGTGTACATTTGTTCATAGTCATGAACGATTGCCCATGGACATCTTGGGCATGAGTCGCAAGATTGTCAAGCAGAGTCGGACGGCCGCCGTCCCGAGCGCCATGGGAGGATGTTCAGCATGCTGATGGGTCGCGTGGCGCGGATGTACTACGAACTGGGGCTCACGCACCAGGAGATCGCCGACGCCCTCGGGCTATCGCGCGTCCGAGTGACGAGGCTGCTCGCCGAAGCCCGCGAGTCGGGCATGGTCGAGATCATCGTCCACGTCGAGGAGTCCCTCTTCGCCGCCGAGGAGCAGGCTCTGCTAAACCGCTTCGGGCTGCGGCAGGCCTGGATCGCC
The DNA here is from genome assembly GCF_023101205.1 of Microbacterium aurugineum. Classification (NCBI taxonomy): domain Bacteria; kingdom Bacillati; phylum Actinomycetota; class Actinomycetes; order Micrococcales; family Microbacteriaceae; genus Microbacterium; species Microbacterium aurugineum. The sequence goes on from NZ_CP078078.1 coordinate 3,454,199, forward strand.
CCGAGTGTGGATGATCCCGCGAAGGCCTCTCGCGCAATGGCGACGGTCGGCGCCGAGGCCCTCGCGAGCGTCATCGAGAAGGACACCACGGTTGCCATGGGACTCTCCACGGCGGTCGCCGCGGTCGTCGATGCCTTCCCCGCCCGCCCGCTCGGAGCGCGCTTCGTGCCACTCACCGGTTCCAGCAGCGGCCTCGCGAACGGCGCCAACCCCCACGAGCTCACTTTGGAGCTGGCACGTCGAACCGACGGCTCCGCCTTCCACCTCCCGGCCCCACTCGTCGCCGCGACACCGCAGGCCGCGGAGAGCGCCTATGCCGACCCCGGAGTGCGTGACGTGCTCGCTCGAGCGGCTAAAGCGAGCACTCTGATCGTGGGCATCGGGAGCACGCAGGACAGCCGCGGCCTGCTCTACGGCTCATTGAGCGATGAAGAGCGCGCCGAACTTCACGTCGCCGGCGCAATCGGCGACATCGGCGGACGCTTCTTCGATGCCACCGGAGCAGCCGTCCGCGGCGAGCTCGACTCGCGCGTCGTCGGACTCGACCTCGATCACCTTCGTGCAATCCCGCACCGACTCGCGATCGCGTCGGGCGCGGCGAAGCTGGATGCCGTCCGGACCGCCCTCGCCAGCGGCATGGTGAACATGCTGGTGACCGACTCGAACACTGTCACGGCGCTCCTGGGCTGAGCGCCGAGGGGCGGACCGTGCATCGCGCTATCCGCCCTACCGCCCGGGCGCCTCAGCCGACGGCGGCGAGCGCTTTCTCGTTCGCCGTACCGGGCACGCGCTGGCCGTTGAGCCAACCCCGCAGAGCTGCCGCAGCGATGCGCGAATGCTCGACGATGACGTCGTCCGAGGCACCCGCGATGTGCGGCGTCATCGTGACGTTGCTCAAGGTGAACAGCTCATGGTCGCGCGGGAGCGGCTCCTGGTAGAAGACGTCGAAGCCGGCACCCGCGATGCGACCCTCACGGAGGACGGTCATCAGCGCCTGCTCGTCGATGATCGCGGCGCGACCGGCGTTGATCAGGTAGGCGTCAGGTCGGAGGAGGGCGAGCTCGCGCTCGCCGAGCAAACCCTCAGTCTCGGGCATCAGCGGCACGTGCACCGTCACGATGTCCGACGTCGAGAGCACTTCATCCAGAGGCACCACACTGGCTTCGTCCCCGAACGCGTCCGGCGCGAGGAAGGGATCGTAGACCTTGACCGTCATGCCGAAGCCGCGAGCGCGGGCGACCATGCGGCGACCGACGGCCCCACCGCCGAGCACGCCCAGAGTGCGCCCATCGAGTCCGATCGAGCGGAAGATCTCGTAAGGTTCGAAGACGTCGGCCTCGGTCCAGTTTCCGGCACGCAACCAGCGCTCCGACTCGCTCACCTTGCGGACGGTGGCGAGCAGCAGCGCGAAACTCAGATCCGCTGTGACGCCGGCGTTGCGCCCGGGGGTGGTGAAGACGGGGATGCCGCGGGCGGTGCACGCGTCGAGGTCGACGTTCGCCGGTTTGGCGCGGCACGAGACCACGGCCTTGAGCTCGGGAGCCTTCACGAGGGCGGCCTCGTCGACGACATCGAGCTCGGCGATCACGACATCCGCCTCGGCGAGTGCGTCATCGACGCCGCGGGCGGCGAGCGATCCACCGTCCATCGTGGGGTCGATCAACGTGACGTCGAAGGCGACAGCGAGGGATTCGGCGACGGCGGCGTCGAACGGAGCGGTGATGAGCACCTTCGGGCGGGGCTGTTCAGTCATGTGTCTTCTTTCAGGGGGTGATCAGTGGATCGGGGATCCCGACGAGGCTGCCGACCCGGCATGTTCGCGCAGTTGACGCAGGCCCGGCCAGTGCGGACGCAGAGCGTCTCGAGTCGTGATGAACAGCGTGTAGGCCTCTTCGTAGAGCGCCACTCGCAAGGGATCGGGCCGGAAGGTCGTGGTCGATGGCCGCAGATGCTGCGCCGCATCGCGAAGGTCATCGGCGAGGGCGACCGCGGCCATCGCGATCATGGCGACCCCACGCGCTCCGACCTCGGGCTCGTCCTGGCGCACGATGTCGCGAGCGGTCACATCCGCGAGGATGGCGCAGAGCAGATCGGATTCGGAGCCTCCGCCGCAGACGAGCAGAGGTCCTTCGATACCCAGGGCTTCCGTGGACTCGCGCAGGCTGAAGGCGAGCCCTTCATACACACTGCGAAGCAGCTGCGCAGCCGTCGTGGTCACGCTCATCCCGAGCCACGACGCGGAGGCGTCGGGGGCGAAGAATGGAGCGCGTTCCCCGCTCGGAGCGCCGTATGGGAGGTAGAGCACGCCACCGCTGCCCGGCGGGACCGCGACAGCCTGCTTCTCCACGACGACCCAGTCCTCGTCGCCGAGGCCGAGTGTCGCGCGCACCCAGTCGAGATTGGGCGTGCCGGTCATCGGCGCCATCGACTCCAGCACCTGGGCTCCGCGACCGGTGGCGAGCACGATGCTCGAATCGCTGCGCACCTCCGCGCGCGAGGCGTGATTGATCCCCACGAGACCTGTCGTGCCGAGGATGGCGTAGCCACGGCCGTCATCGAGCACGCCCAGCCCCACGCCGGCGGCGGCCGTGTCGACCATTCCGACCACGACCGGAAGACCTTCGGGCAATCCAAGCGCAGCGGCGACGCGTGGTTCGACCGTGCCGGCGATGCTCTGAGGGTCGAGCACCTCCGGCAGGTGGTCGCGAATGCACTCGTGCCCCAGGGCGACGAAGAGCTCGTCGGAGTACGCTCCCGTAGCGGTGTCGAGGTAGGTGCGCGATGCCTCGCTGGGATCAGTCGCACGACGCCCGGTGAGCTTGAAGCGCAGCCAATCTTTGCAGTTCAGCTGGGTGGCGATCCGGTCGCGAAGGGCCGGATCGGCGGACAGGAGTTCGTCCAAGAGTATCGGCAGCGCTCCGGCGAAGAGGGGAGATCCGGTCGCGGCGTGCACGGCCGCCGCGCGACCGTCGTCCAGCCAGTCGTCGAGTCGGGCGTGGGCGCGTCCGTCGAGCCAGAGCGCGGCGGGAGCAGCTGGACGCCCATCAGCCTCGACGAGCCAGGCGCCGTCTCCCTGTCCGGTGACGCCGAGCGCGACGATCTCCGCGTCGCCGATCTCATCGACGACCGCGGCGATGGTGCTGGTGGCCGCATTCCAGATCGCGGCCATGTCTGCTTCCGCACTTCCGTCGTCGGCACGGTGGACGTGAACGCTCGAACGCGAGACGCTCGCTATACGGCCGTCGAGATCGAACGCGACGGTCTTCACGGATGTCGTTCCAGCATCGACGCCGAGGATGATGCGAGTGCGGCTCTGCACACTGAGCTCCGAACAATGGTGCGGACAGATGATCGAATGTTCAGTATAGCTCGAGGCCCCTCGAGTGCAATATCGACTTCGGGACTTCCCGATCGACGTGAGGATGAGAGGCTCGAACGGGGCGACCCCGACCAGGAGGATGACCATGACCCGCGAACTCGTCGACACCGGATTCATCACCGCCGACCGCGTCCTCGTCGATCCTGGGTCAGCGACACGAGGTGACTGTGGGTGAAGTGAAGATCGAAGTGGTCGATCCGCAGGACGACGCTCGACTCCTCCGATGGAACGCTGTCCTGCGCGAAAGCTACGCGAGCGGCCGTCGGCACGTGTGGTCCCGCAGCGACGATGCGACGCGACTGCAGTTCCAGAACCCGCATCCGACCCGCCGATCGGTGCTGTTGCTCGCAGACATCGACGGGGTCGCGGTCGGCGCGGCCGAAGCGCACGTGCACCCCGGCGATCCCGCCGAGGTCGAGATCGCTGTCCGCGATGATCACCGGCGGCGCGGGATCGGCGGGGCACTGCTCCGCGCCGTGAGGGAAGCACTGCGACCCTCGGCCACGGTGATCCGCGCCGAGACGTATTCCGATGACGGAGTCTCGTTCGCCTTGTCCGCTGGACTGAGGGTCGGCAGCCGCGAGAGCCGGCAGATCGTCGGCCTTCCGATATCCGAGGGAACACTTGCCGACCAGGACGAACATCCTGACGACATCGACATCCACTCGTGGTCCGGGCCCTGTCCCGATGAGTTGCTCGAAGGGTGGGCGCGACTTCGATCACGCGTGTCGGACGAGGTGCCGATGGGCACTCTCACCCGCGCGACGATGCGCCCTGATGTCCAAGCCGTCCGCCGCAACGAGCAACGTATGTCCGAACAGGGATACATCCTGGTGCGGAGTCTGGCGCGTGCGGGCGAGGAATCCGTCGCGTACACGGAGATCCTGCTCTCCCGCTCTGATACCGAGATCGTGCATCAGGACGACACCTTCGTCGAAGAGCGGGTGCGCGGTCGCGGCGTCGGACGCGCGCTGAAAGTCGCCAACGCCCGTCTGCTCATGGGCCTTCCGGAAAGCGCCGGATCACGGATCCTGCAGACCTACCCCGAGCCGACGAACACACCGATGCTCACGCTCAATCGCTCCTTCGGCTTCGAGGAGGCGGATGTGCTGACCGTGCTCGAGGGCCCGCTCGCCTGAGCGTGATGTCGATTCCGGGACCTCTGCAACCTGCTGACGTTCCGTGGGCTGCGGGGATCTGGAACGCGTACGCCAGACCGCGGTGACCTCTAGCGCCAGAACGAAGCACCGTACCCCGTCAAGGCGACGAGGAAGAGCAATGCCGCCAGCGTGAACAGAACACGGCGAGCAGCTGCGTTCCGGGCCAGAAGCGTCGCGAGCGGCGACAGAACGACGACGGCCGGCAGGAGGAACCCGAGTGTCGTGACGACCGTGAGCAGCCCGGATCCCGACGAATCGTGGATGGCCCCCACCGCCAGCACGACCGCTGCGCCGATGAGGATCGCCCCCACGTCACCGAGCAGAATGACCCCGACGCGACGCGAAAATCGCGTGATCAGCCCACCCAATGCTCGTATGCCTGCTCCGGCAGCGAACGCGGACATAGCCGCAGTCGCTGCCGACGAGTAGGCGGTCAACGGGGCCCCGGCCGCCGCCCAGCTGACGAGGCTGATCACGCCCGCAAAGACGGCGACGGTCGCCCCCGCGGTGAGAACATGCTCCGCATTCGAGAGCTGTGGATGTGGCCGGGGTTCACTCACGCTCATCAAACACGGCCCTCATTCCCCTCTGCCACCATCAACTTGCTCCGGAGCCAGAGACCAAGACTCGCGCCAAGACGATGCACCCGATACTGACCGCGACCGCGACGAGAACGAGCACCATCGTCAGCCGTAGTACGGTCCGACGCGTCCATTCTGCGTTCCGCCACGAGACGAGGCCGACGACGAAAACCATCACGAGCGGAACCACAGCGGCGATGAACGCTGCCAGGAGCCCTGCCACTTGTGCGTCCGTCTCCACCCCGATTCCTGCGAAACCGAAGTACAACCATGCGATGGGCAACGTCAACACGCCCAGCGCACCCGCGCTAACGGTGATAACGGCATGGCTTTTCGACGTGCGAGGCTGCGACGCGCTGAGCAAGGTACCTGCCGCCGCGAGCGCGAACCCGACAATGTATGGCCACGCCGCCAACGGGTTGATCCCGGAAAGCGCAAGAGGAGCTGTTCCGCCGAGCACGAGGTGCACGGAGACAAGGATGCACCCGAGGAGCGCCGCGGTGGGGGCGGCCTCCGAGACCATGGTCCCGCTTCCGCGGAGGTGTTCAGGTGAGGAGTCCATCATCGGCGTCCTCTCTGTCACGGGTCCGCCAATCGTCTCAGCGCATCCGAGAAGCCTACCGGCGGTAGCGCCACAGTGAACTGGTGGGACTTCCCCAACACCCTTCCGCTGCTTTCTCAACTTTCGGCGCAACCATTCCCAGTTGGTGATGCACGGGCAAGTTCTCCTGCCACTCAGAGCCATCGTTCCAGGTACCCAATGCTCCTCCCGCAGGCACTCAACGGGTCGAGATTCATCCGTGGACGGCACTACTGCGCCATAGCGTGTGGCCACCGGGCCACTGCGCCAGCAACGATTGTGCTCGGGGACGTGTGGGGGATCGAGTGGGACATCGCCACGTCTTGCGTCCTCTATGGGATCGTCGTCGCGCTCGCGTACGTCGGCCCCATGCGAGTTCACACGAAAGCGTCTGAGAGGGTTGGGGCATCATGAGTGACGTTCGCGCAATGCTGGCCTGCCTGGCTAACGAGGAAGTTGCCCGCTTGTTCGCCTCGCTCGTGCTCGCCAATGGACCAGAGCAAAGCCTCTCTCCCGCTCGCAAGGAGAAGGCCATGAAATCGCTCGTACAGAGCGGTCTCATCACTACTGATGATTCCGCTGCAGGCCGACTGAACGTCGTCGAGATCCGGGCGGCACTAGCAGCGCTACGAAGCGCAACGTCAGACGGCGCCTCGCCGTGGCTCGATGAGAACGGGCGCATCAAGCGGTTTCCTCGTCGCCCCGCCGAGCGAGCAGAGTTCCTCGAGGAAATCGGAGTACAGGCGGTCCGAGCTCACGAGCGAATCTCGGAATCCGAGCTGAACGACCGGCTTGCCTCGCTCACCGACGACATCCCGACATTGCGGCGATACCTCGTCGTGCACGGTGTTCTGGATCGCAGCGTTGATGGCTCAAGCTATTGGCGGGCAGCCACGGCCGAGCGCGGTGAGTCTGGCTCGTCCGACCGCCGCGGCGTTTGAGGTGGGCGTGGGGGGAGACTTCATCCAACTAACTGTGCCGAGGACGGCAACGAGCTCGCCAGAGGAGCCGAAACGCCCGCTCAACCGGCACAAAACAAAACCGGCCCTGTTCCCTAAATGGAACCGGGCCGGTTTCGCAATCGGATCCGTCTAGTTTCCTAAACACACCCACTGTGCGCGAGGGGGGACTTGAACCCCCACGTCCTTACGGACACTGGCACCTGAAGCCAGCGCGTCTACCATTCCGCCACTCGCGCGAGTGTCTCGTTCCGAAGAACTCAACTTCCCGAGGATATCACGCGATTTCACCCCCTGTTGCACACCCCGGAAGGCGGATCGGCGGCGTTCCCCCAGGACACCTGGCTACGATGTCCCTACCGGTCGGCATGCCAGAGGAGCCCAGTGGGACTACTTGACAGCTTTGAGAAGGGTCTCGAGCGCGCAGTGAACAGCGCGTTCGCGAAGACCTTCCGCAGCGGCATTCAGCCCGTGGAGATCGCTTCTGCGCTGCGGCGCGAAGCCGATACGAAGGCGGCTGTCGTGAGCCGCGATCGCATCATCGCGCCCAACAGCTACGTCGTGCGCCTGAGCGCGGACGATGCGGAGCGGATGCGCGGGCTCGGCGGCGCCCTGACCGATGAGCTGCTCGCGCTGCTGACCAAGCACGCCACCTCGCAGGGATACAGCTTCGCCGGGCCGCTCGCGATCAACCTCGAAGCCGACGAGAAGGTCGCCACCGGCACCGTGCGCGTGAACTCGGGTTCGGTCGAGGGACGCGTCAGCTGGCAGGCCGTGATCGACGTCGATGGTCGCCGCCACGCGATCACCCGCGCCCGGACGGTCATCGGTCGCGGCTCGGATGCCGACATCACCATCGCGGATGCCGGGTCGAGCCGTAAGCACGTCGAGATCCTTTGGGACGGCGAGCGCGCCATGATGCGCGACCTCGGGTCCACCAACGGCACGAAGGTCAACGGCCAGAAGCTGCGCGAGGCCGCCCTCCCCACCGACACCACCATCACGATCGGACGCACCGACCTGGTGTTCCGCATCGTCCCCGTGGCCGCCCCGTCGCGCCCTGCGCCTCGCGGTGACGACGCCACCCGAGCGTTCGGAGCCCTCGGTTGAGTGAACTGATCCTCCTTCTCCTCCGCATCGGGTTCCTGGTCCTGATGTGGTTCTTCGTGTTCGGGGTCGTGTACTCGCTCCGGGCCGACCTGTTCGGGGTGCGCGTGCGCAAGCTCCCGGCCGAGGCGACCACGGGAGCATCCGCCCCCGCACCGACACCGGCGCCCACGTCGAAGCCGGCATCGTCGCGGCCCTCGACCGGTCCGGCCACGGTCGCGACGGCCAAGCGCCTCGTGATCACGTCTGGCCCGAAGGCGGGGCTCGAGCTTCCGCTGAGCGCCGACTCCCTCACGATCGGTCGTTCCAGCGAGTCCGCCCTGGTGATCCGCGACGACTACACGTCCAGCCACCACGCCCGGCTCATGCTCCGCGGCGACGCCTGGGCGATCCAGGACCTCGACTCCACCAACGGCACCTACGTCGCGGGCCAGCGCGTGAGCGGATCGCCCGTCGCCCTCTCGCTCGGCACACCCATCAAGGTGGGCGCCACGACCTTCGAGCTGCGAGCCTGACGCCGGCATGGTCTTCGAAGGCTCGAGCGTCGCGATCTCCCACACCGGGAAGGTCCGCTCCAACAACCAGGACTCCGGATACTCCGGGGCGAACCTGTTCGTCGTCGCCGACGGCATGGGCGGCCACGCGGGCGGAGACGTCGCCTCGAGCATCGCGATCCAACGCCTGGAGCCCCTCGACCAGCCGTACGCGTCGACCGAGGACGCCCAGGCCTCGCTGCAGGCCGCTGCGACCACCGCGGCGGGCGACCTGATCCGCGCCACGAAGGATCGCCCGGAACTGGCCGGCCTCGGCACCACCCTCAGCGCGATCATCATGGTCGACGAGTACGCGGTCATCGGCCACATCGGCGACTCCCGCATCTATCTGTACCGCGACGACGCACTCACGCAGATCACCGCAGACCACACGTTCGTGCAGCGCCTCGTCGACTCGGGCCGTATCACCCCGGAGGAGGCGCGCTACCACCCGCGTCGCTCGGTCCTCATGCGGGTGCTCAGCGACATGGACTCCGATCCCGAGCTCGACATGTTCGTCATGCACACGCAGCCCGGTGACCGCTGGCTGCTCTGCTCCGACGGACTCTCCGGCGTGGTCGACGAACCCCACATCCTCAAGGCGATGCAGCTCGGCCTCGCGCCCGGTCGCACCGCAGACAACCTCCTCAAGCAGGCCCTCGACGGAGGCGCGCCCGACAACGTCACGATCGTGCTGGTCGACGTGGGCGGACAGCATCCGATCCACTCGGGCACGCCCACGATCGTCGGCTCGGCGTCGAACCCCGACGGCGTCTATGTGCCCCCGGTTCGCCCTCCGCGCAGCAACTGGCTGCACCCGGTGCGCCAGGCCGCGAACGAGCCCAGCCACTTCGAACCGGCCCCGGAATACCTCGAGGAACTCATCGAAGAAGACCGTCGGCGCGCGAAACGTCGACGTGTCGGATGGATCGCGGCCGCGCTGCTGGTCGTCGCGATGCTCGCCTTCGCTGCGTTCGCGGCCTACAGCTGGACGCAGACGCGCTACTTCATCGGCGCCGACGAAGACAGCGTCGTGATCTTCCAGGGCGTGCAGCAGAACATCGGCCCGATCACCCTGTCGACACCGATCGAAGACACGGACATCCTCCTCGCCGACCTCCCGCCCTACCAGCGCGCCTCGGTCGAGCGCACCATCACCGCCCGCTCCCTGTCCGACGCCATGGCGATCGTCGACCGCCTCCGCACGGGCGCCGAAGCGAACGTCATCCCGCAGACCCCTCTGCCCACACCGATGCCCACACCGAGCGAGACGCCCGCCGGAGGTGAGGGATGAGCACCGACGTCCAGGCGGACACCACCGTCATCAAGGCCCTCAAGCGCCTCCGCATGCCCCAGACGCAACGCAATCGCGAGTTCTGGCTGCTGCTCTTCGCCTGCGCGATCAGCGGCGGCGCCCTGACGCTCGTGCAACTGGGCGCCCTGGGTGTGATCGACCCGATGATCCTCGCGATCGGCGGTGGCCTCGCCGCCCTCGCCTTCGCGCTCCACATCGTGCTGCGCTTCGTGGCCTCGGACGCCGACCCGTTCGTGGTCCCGATCGCCACGCTCCTCACCGGCCTCGGCATCGCGATGATCTACCGGATCGACATCGCGTTCAAGAACACCGGCTGGGACGCCTACTCCACCAAACAGCTCGCGTGGACGGCGATCTCACTCGCCGGCGCGATCGCGGTCGTGATCCTGCTGCGCAACTACCGGATCCTGTTCCGGTACACGTACATCTTCGGTCTGGCCGGAATCCTCCTCCTGCTGCTGCCGTTCGTCCCGGGGCTGCGGATCGCCGATGCCAACGCGGCCGTGTGGGTCTCGCTCGGCGGCATCTTCGCCTTCCAACCCGGAGAGCTCGCCAAGATCTGCCTGGCGATCTTCTTCGCCGGGTACCTGGTGCGCACTCGCGAGAGTCTGACCTCGGTCGGCAAGCGGGTCCTCGGCATCACCTGGCCCCGCATGCGCGAGCTCGGGCCGGTCCTGGTGGTCTGGCTCATCTCACTCGGCATCATCGTCTTCCAGCGTGACCTCGGCACCGGAACCCTGATCTTCGGGATGTTCGTCGCGATGCTCTACGTCGCGACCGGCAAGACGAGCTGGGTGCTCATCGGCCTCGGCCTGGTGGTCGCGGGCGTCGCACTCGCGACGCAGATCCTCAGCTACGTCCAGGGCCGCTTCACCAACTGGCTGTACCTCTTCGATGCCGGCCGCGTCGACCCGGACGGCGCCGGCTACCAGCCGATGCAGGGCCTGTTCGGGCTCGCGCGCGGTGGACTCATCGGCACCGGATGGGGGCAGGGACGCCCCGAGGTCACCCCGCTCGCCCACAGCGACTACATCATCACCAGCCTGGGTGAAGAGCTCGGCCTGATCGGGCTGTTCGCGATCCTCTGCCTGTACATGGTGTTCGTCAGTCGGGGCATGCGCATCGGCCTCGCCGGCCAGGACGACTTCGGCAAGCTGCTCGCCACCGGGTTGTCGTTCACGATCGCGCTGCAGGTGTTCATCATGGTCGGCGGCGTCACGCGGCTCATCCCGCTGACCGGCCTCACCACGCCGTTCCTCGCCGCGGGCGGATCCTCGCTCGTGGCCAACTGGCTCATCGTCGCGCTGTTGCTGCGCATCTCCGACGGCGTCCGCCGCCAGCCGAGGGTGGTGATCGGATGACCAAGGAATTGCGCCGACTCAGCATCCTGATGCTGTTCATGTTCGTCGCGCTGTTCGCCGCGACGAGTTGGATCCAGGTCGTCGAGGCCGACAGCCTCGCCCAGAACAGCCACAACAAGCGCACCCGGCTCGACAGCTACGAGATCCAGCGGGGCGCGATCATCGTCGACGGCGCCACCATCGCCAACTCTGTGCCCAGCGACGACCAGTACCAATTCCAGCGGGTCTACACGGATGCGCCGATGTGGGAGCCGGTGACCGGCTACTTCAATGCGGCACTCGATTCACGCACGGGCATCGAGCAGGCGATGAACGCCGACCTCTCCGGCACCGGGGCGAACGCATTCCTCGGTGAGGTCGAGCGCATCCTCTCGGGCCAGCCGCAGCGCGGCTACAGCGTGGAACTGTCGCTGAACACGGCGGCGCAGAAGGCCGCTTTCGACGCACTGGGCGATCTCCAGGGTGCCGTCGTCGCGATCGAGCCGAAGACCGGCCGGATCCTCGCGATGGTCTCGAGCCCGGGGTTCGACACCAACCTGATGGCGACCCATGATGCGGACGCGGCGAACGCCACGTACGAGCAGCTCAAGGCGGACCCGTCGAAGCCGTTGTCGAACCGGGCCATCGCGGGCGACCTCAACCCTCCCGGCTCGACGTTCAAGGTCGTCGTCGCCGCGGCGGCCTACGCCAGCGGGGACTGGACCCCGACCTCGACCCTCCCCAACCCCGTGTCCTACACGCTCCCCGGATCCTCGAACCGGGTGTCCAACGCGTGGGGCGGAAAGTGCGGTCCGGGGACGACGGTCACGATCGCAGAGGCGATCCGACTCAGCTGCAACATCCCGATGGCGGAACTCGCGGTCGAGCTCGGCGACGACACGATCCGCGAGATGGCGGAGAAGCTCGGGTTCAACAAGTCCTTCGAGACACCGCTCGAGTCGACGCCGTCGAGCTACCCGCGGGCGCTCGACGACGCGCAGACCGCACTGACCGGATTCGGCCAGGGCCAGGTCACCGCGACGCCGCTCCAGATGGCGATGGTCTCGGCCGGCCTCGCCAACGATGGTGTCGTGATGAACCCGCGGATGGTGGATGCCGTCATCGGCAACGACCTGTCGGTCATCAAGGCTTTCGAGAACAGCGAGTTCGGCCAGGCGATGGATGCCGACGTGGCGAACGACGTCACCGCAGCGATGGTCGCGAGCGTCGCTACGGGCGCGGCCCAGGGTGCAAGAATAGACGGGATCGACGTGGCCGGTAAGACGGGCACCGCAGAGAACGGAAACAGGCCGCACACGTTGTGGTTCACCGGTTTCGCACCGGCGAACGACCCCGCGGTCGCAGTAGCGGTCGTCGTCGAAGACGGCGGCGGACAGGGACAATCAGGAAGTGGCGACACCATCGCCGCTCCGATTGCGAAGAAGGTCATAGAGGCGGTGCTGGGCAGATGAGGCCGACGCAGGGTGTGTCGTTCGGTGGTCGTTACGAGCTGCAGTCGCGTATCGCGATCGGTGGCATGGGCGAGGTGTGGGAAGCGACGGATCACGTCATCGGACGTACCGTCGCCATCAAGATCCTCAAGGACGAGTACATGGGGGACCCCGGGTTCCTCGAGCGCTTCCGCGCTGAGGCCCGGCATGCCGCCCTCGTCAACCACGAGGGCATCGCGAGCGTCTTCGACTACGGCGAGGAGAACGGCAGCGCCTACCTCGTCATGGAGCTCGTGCCCGGCGAGGCGCTCTCGACCGTGCTCGAACGCGACGGCGCGCTGAGCGCCGACAAGACGCTCGACATCGTCGCCCAGACGGCATCCGCTCTGCAGGCGGCCCACGCGGCCGGCCTCGTGCACCGTGACATCAAGCCGGGAAACCTGCTCATCACGCCCGACGGCCGCGTCAAGATCACCGACTTCGGCATCGCGCGCATCGCCGACCAGGTCCCGCTCACCGCGACGGGCCAGGTCATGGGCACCGTGCAGTACCTGTCGCCCGAGCAGGCGTCGGGTCACCCGGCCTCTCCGGCGACCGACACCTATTCACTGGGCATCGTCGCCTACGAGTGCCTGGCGGGCAAGCGTCCGTTCACGGGTGAGTCGCAGGTGGCGATCGCCATGGCGCAGATCAACGAGCAGCCTCCGCCGCTGCCGCCGACCGTTCCGATCCCGGTGCAGAACCTGGTCATGGCGATGATCGCCAAGAAGCCCAGCGACCGTCCGTCCTCTTCCGCGACGGTGGCGCGTGCCGCCCAGGCGCTGCGTCGCGGTGACCTGAACTCCGCCGCGATCGCCGTCCCGGCCATCGCGACCGGTGGCATCGCCGGTGACGATGACGCGACCCGGATGCTGACGGCTTCCGGCGACGACGGCACCACCCGCATCCTTCCCACCACCGCTCAGCTCCCCACCGAGGAAGCCGCGGAGGAGGAGAAGAAGAAGAAGCGCAGCCCCTGGACATGGCCGCTGATCGCGCTGATCGCGTTGCTGGTGATCGTCCTCGGCGGCACGGTGTGGGCGATGCTGGCGAATCAGCAGGGCGAGGCGGATCCCACCGGATCGCCGTCGCAGAGCTCCACCCCGCCGAACACGCCGTCGGAGTCTCCGACGCCTGAGGTGACGCGCGTCAACGTGACCGCACTGAACCTCGTCGGCATGGACTGCGCGACCGCGACGTCCACGCTCACCGACGCCGGTTTCGACAGCGAGATCACCTGCCCGGAAGGCGACGCGGCTCCCACCGACGCCGAGGTCGGCAAGGTCTACGACGTCTCCCCCCGGGGGAACGTCGAGACCACGCAGCCGATCACGCTCACGATCTACGCCGGTCGCGCCGCCCTGCCGACCCCGACCGACGCTCCCACCATCACCGGTGACCCGATCGCCGGCAGCACCGTGACGATCGCCTGGGGCACCGGGTTCACCTGCCCCAGCGGCACGACGCTCTCGGGCTACGTGGTCTCCCTGCAGAACGGCACCTTCGTGTCGGGCGGGCCGAACTTCCAGCCCACGCAGCGCAACACCCAGGTGAAGGTCGCGGACGCCGTGGGCCAGCAGCTCATCGTCACGTACCAGGGGTTGTGCTCCGGCGGCGACCAGCGCACGTCGGCCGCATCGCCCCCGCTCTCGGTCCCGATCGTCGCGGCACCCGATCCGGGCGACGGTGATGAGGGCGGCGATTCCGCCGAGTAACCTGTAGTTCAGCGCAGTAGCAGTCGTTTCCAGGGGGGTAGTACGTGTCCACAGAGCCACGAGTCATCGCGGGACGTTACCGCGTCGACGAGCTCATCGGGCATGGCGGTATGGCCAAGGTCTACCGCGGCTATGACCTCACCCTCGGGCGCGAGGTCGCGATCAAGATCCTCGACGCCGAGCTGGCCCGCGACACCACGTTCCGCACACGGTTCCGCCTGGAAGCGCAGGCGGCATCGCGGATGTCCCACCCCTCCATCGTGCGCGTGTACGACGCCGGGGATCCGTCCGCGACAGACTCCTCCTCCGACGAGCCGCCGTACATCGTGATGGAACTCGTCAAGGGCACCCTCCTCAAGGACATCATCTCCGCAGGCCCCGTGCCGGTGGAGGACGCGGTCCGCTACGTCGACGGCATCCTCGAAGCTCTGGACTATTCGCACCGAGCAGGAGTCGTCCACCGCGACATCAAGCCGGGCAACGTGATGGTGACCGACAAGGGTCAGGTCAAGGTGATGGACTTCGGTATCGCCCGAGCCGTCTCCGACTCGTCGTCCACCGTGGCCGAGACCACCCAGATCATCGGGACCGCCGCCTACTTCTCGCCGGAGCAGGCCAAGGGCGAGCCCGTCGACGCGCGTGCCGACCTCTACTCGACCGGCGTCGTCCTGTACGAGTTGCTCACGGGACGCCAGCCGTTCCGCGGAGAGTCGCCGGTGGCGGTCGCCTACCAGCACGTCAGCGAGACACCGGTCCCGCCGACCGAGGTGAACGAAGACGCCCCCGGCGCCCTCGACCCGATCGTCCTCCGTGCCCTCGCGAAGGATCCTTACCAGCGCTACCCGGATGCCGCGCACTTCCGCGCCGCCCTGGACGCCGCCGTCGCCGGAGACGCACCGACGCGCAAGCAGCTCGGCGCGCTCACCAGCGAGCTCTACGGCCCGAGCCCGCGACAGGCACAGGAGACGGCTCGATCCCTGCGCCAGCTCAGCTCCGACACCACGATGACCCGTACCCAGTCCGGCCCGCCGGTGGCGTGGATCTGGGCGGGGGTCGCCCTCCTCGCGGTGCTGCTGGCGTCCGTGCTGTTCTGGGTCGTCACGATCAGCATGCGACCGCCCGAGGTGCCCAGCACTTCGCGCATCATCCCGAACCTCGAGAACGTCTCCGCGGAGCGCGCACAGGATGAGCTGGCGAAACTCGATCTGACCTCGAAGATCGTGATCGAGTCGAGTCCCGAGATCAGCGAAGGCAACGTCATCCGCACCGATCCTGAAGCCGGCGTCTCGGTCGAGGAGGGCACCACCGTGACCCTCCACGTGTCCTCCGGCGTCGAGACGGTCACCGTCCCGAAGATCGAGGGCATGGGATTGGACGACGCCACGAAGGCGTTGACGGCGGCGGGCCTCGAACTCGGTACCGTGGTCCAGCGCAACGACAAGGCCTTGGCCGAGGGCACCGTCATCTCCGCCAGTGAGAAGGCCGAGACCGAAGTCTCTCCGGGAACAGTGGTGAACCTGGTCGTGGCGAGCGGGAAGGTCACGCTGACCGATGTCGTCGGCTGGACCGTCGACGCCGCCACGACGAACCTCACCGACCTCGGTCTCAACCCGGTGGCGGTGGAAGACGCGGAGTGTCCCGCCACCGACCCGACGACCGTGAACTCGATGTCGGCGGCTCCGGGCGATGTCCCGGTCGGCTCCACCGTCGAACTGCGGTACTGCAGCGGCAGCTGATCGGGTTCCGAGGCGTCGGCGCGCCGGCCTCAGCGTGAGAGCGGGTGCAGGCGCTCCGATCGGGCGACGGCGCTCGTCGCACCGCACAGCTCCAGCCAGTTCGCCAGAAGCCGGTAGCCGCCTTCGGTCAGCACGCTCTCGGGGTGGAACTGCACGCCGTACAGCGGCAGCTCGCGGTGAGCGAGCCCCATCACGGTGCCGTCCTCGGTCCATGCGGTGACCGTGACGTCCGGAGGAAGGTCGGCCTCCGCGAGCGTCAACGAGTGATAGCGGCCGGCGGAGAACGGTGAGGGGATGCCGGCGAACAAGGCGGATCCGTCGTGCCTGACGGCCGAGACCATCCCGTGCATGAGCTCCGGCGCCTCGCTGACCGTCGTGCCGAGGGCTTCGCCGATCGTCTGGTGCCCCAGACACACGCCGAGCGTCGGTACTCCGAGCCGAGCGGCGATGCGGACCGCGGCGATCGATGCCCCGGCATCGGCCGGCGCTCCGGGTCCGGGCGAGAGCAGCAGGGCGTCGTGCGCGAGGAGCATCGACTCGAGAGCCTCGGCGTCCAGGGAATCGGACTCGACCATCAGGGTCTCCGCCCCCAGTTCGTGCAGATAGCCGACGAGGGTGTGCACGAAGCTGTCGTGGTTGTCGACCACGAGCACTCGGGTCATTCGACGTCGACCTCGCCGGGGGCGACGATCGGGCTCACCCACGGGAAGACGTACCAGAACAGGCCGTACAGGACGGCGGCGATGACGACGAGCAGGATGAGCACGCGCAGCCACCACGGGCCGGGCAGCAGGCGCCAGAGTGCGGCGTACATCAGTCTTCTCCCTCGTGGATGTCCATGATCACACCGACGGTGCGGCCGGCGGAGGCGGCGGGTCGGTCAGAGCCTGGGGAGGCCCCTCGGCACGAGGCTGGAAGCTCTCGAACACCCCGTAGGCGACGATGCGCTCGGCGAGCGAGTACAGCGGGGAACAGGCGGTGAGCGTGATGTACTGCTCTCCGGTCTGCTGCTCGGGCATCTGCGGCACGTCGGCGAGCACGTCGGTCTGCGTCGGCTTGACGTACTCCAGGGTGCGGAAGCGGTAGGTGTACCAGCCGTCGGGCGTCTCGACGACGATCGCATCGTTCAGCTGCAGCTTGTCGAGCTGATTGAAGGGCTTGCCCCATGTCGTGCGGTGCCCGGCCATCGAGAAGTTGCCGACCTCGCCCGGCATCTTGGAGTCGGTGTAGACGCCGATCCCCTTCTGGTCGAGGGTGCGTGCACGGGACGTGCCCCCGTAGATTCCGAAGTTGTAGTCGGCGCCGAATCGCGGGATGTGCATCTGCCCGAACCACTCCGCGTCGGCGGGCGCGGTCGGCACCGGCGGAACGTAGGTCGTGGTGCCGTCCTCCGCCTCGACGACTGGAGGCAGCGCGGGGGCTTCGGCCTGCGCGAGCTCTCTCGAGATCTCCGCGCCCTCTTCGTTCTTCTGCGCACTGATGATGATGTCGCCGATCCACATCTGCCAGGCCACGAACAACAGGACGATGACTCCGGCGGTCAGCAGCAGCTCGCCGAGCACACTCGCGAACGTCGCGCGAGAACGTGATCTCGCGCGACGCGGGCGTCGCCCCCCAGGCACGACGGAAGCAGTCATGGCGCGATCATATCCGGGATCGCTGAACGCATGCCGGTGATCGAGCGATGTGGGCTCGGCAGCTCATGGGTGTGCCGGGTACAATGACGGCATGGCACGTGACCGCAAGACCGAAGAACCCGCCGTCGAGCGCGCCGAAGGCGAAGCCGCTCCCAACGCCGTCTGGTTCAAGCCGGTGATGATCGGCTTCATGCTGCTCGGTCTCGCCTGGATCCTGGTCTTCTACATCTCGGGTATGCAGTTCCCGATCCCGGGACTGGACAACTGGAACCTGGCGATCGGTCTCGGCATCGCGCTGATCGGCTTCCTGATGACCACGCGCTGGCGCTGACGCCCCCGACTTTCGACGAAGGCCCCCTCGCATCGCGAGGGGGCCTTCGTCATGTCCGGAGCGAAAGGCGACCTGTGCCGCGAGGGGCGGAGTTGTTCCCGGAGCAAGCATCGGGAGGGACCCGCGAAGCGGGAGGGCACCCGCTCTGCGAGCGAAGGGCGAGCTGTGCCGCGAGGGGCGGAGTTGTTCCCGGAGCGAGCATCGGGAGGGGCCCGCGAAGCGGGAGGGCACCCGCTCTGCGAGCGAAGGGAACAACCCCGCCCCGACCCCACAAGAGTCACCGAGAGCGAAAGTTATCCACAGCCCCCTCCACAGCCTGGGGAGAATTACACCGGTGTTATTCACAGGGGTTAACAACCCTGTTAACAACTTCGGATCAGGACAAAAGGATCAGCGGCGGCACGAAAGCCACGACCACGATCAACAGCACGACCAGCGCGGACAGCAGGATGATCTGCAGGGTCCGCTGCTCTCGACGCTTCGTCTTGACGTAGATCAGAGCGACCAGCGCTCCGACGACGGCACCGCCGAGGTGCGCCTGCCAGGAGATTCCCCCGACGAAGAGACCGAACGCGAAGTTGATTCCGAGGATGACGAGGATTCCCGTCACGTTGGCGCCTATGTGGCGACCGATGATCAGCAGCGACGCCAGGAGCCCGAAGATCGCCCCGGATGCTCCGACCGTCCACGAACCGGGCGCGAGGATGGCGACCATCACCGATCCCCCGAGGCCGCTGATCAGATACAGGGCAAGGTAGCGGGTGCGGCCGAGCATGGGCTCGAGGCTCTGCCCCAGCATCCACAGCGCGAGCATGTTGAGTGCCAGGTGGATGAAGCTCCCGTGCACGAGCAGCACGGTGAGAAGACGCCAGGGCTCGAAGGGCACGGCGAAGAGATTCGGGTACAGGAAGGGGGCGAAGAACCCCAGAGCCTGGATGAGCGGGTCTTTGAACCCGGGGATCAGCTGCACCAGCCCGATGAAAGACGTGATGGCGAGCAGCGCGTAGGTGACGACGGGTCGCCCGCCGCGGGTCACGGCCAGGGCACCGCCCCGACCACCGCGCCAACGACGTTCGGCCTTCTTCTGCGCGGGCGTCCTGTTCTTCCGCTCGGCATTCATGCACTCCGGGCAGATGACGCCGACGGGTGCCTGGGTCTGGCACTCGGGACAGATGGTGCGCATGCACCGCTGGCAGAGCACGAAGCTCTGCCGATCCGGATGGCGATAGCAGAAGTTGTCGCGATTGCTCGTGAACTCAGGCGTGGTCATCCGGATCGGCCGCAGCTGTCGTCAGGCCGCGACGATGTCGATCGACTGCAGCACGACCGGCTCGACCGGGCGGTCGCCGGGGCCCGTCTGCACGGCGCCGATCGCGTCGACGACAGCCTTGGAGGCGTCATCGGCGACCTCGCCGAAGATCGTGTGCTTGCCCTGCAGCCACGGCGTCGGGTCGGTGGTGATGAAGAACTGCGAGCCGTTGGTGCCCTCGGGCTTGCCGGTGATGGCGTTGCGGCGGAGGCCGGCATTGGCCATCGCGAGGATGTAGGGCTCGTTGAAGTTGAGCTCCATGTTGATCTCGTCGTCGAAGTTGTAGCCGGGGCCTCCGACGCCCTGTCCGAGCGGGTCGCCGCCCTGGATCATGAAGTTCGGGATGATGCGGTGGAAGATGACGTCCTTGTAGAGAGGACCCTCGCCGGGCTTGCCGGTGGCGGGATCGGTCCACTCCTGAGTGCCGTCGGCGAGGCCGACGAAGTTCTTGACCGTCTTGGGGGCGTGGTCGCCGAAGAGGTTGATGACGATGTCACCGTGGTTGGTGTGCAGGGTTGCGACGTGGGAAGCGTGAGCCATGTCCTCATTCTCGCAGAGCTTCCGGTGAGTTCGCCCGGTGTACCGCGGATCCGATGATGGCGCAAGGGTCCGGTGATTCCCGCCCGGCATCCAGGCTCTCGTGGCAAGATGGGGAACCCGTACTCCAATGGACAGGAGAGCATCGTGAGCCTCAGCCGCAAGCGGAAGAAGGAACTGCGTCGTCTTCAGAAAGACGCGAACCAGCTCTGGGAGAACCAGCAGGTGCTCGTCGGCCACGCCGCCGAGGTCGCACGCGAAGCCGGCCGTCAGCTCGGCAGCATCAATCGCGAGCAGGTCGTGCCTGTCATCCAGGACACGTACAACCGTCGTGTCGCACCGGTCGTCGACCGTGGCGTCAAGATGGGTCGGCACGTCGTCGACGACAAGGTCGTCCCGATCGTGGGTGGAGTCGTCGGATCCGCGCTGACCGCCTGGGACGTCGCGAACGCCAAGCGCTACGGCGTCACGCCTCCCGCTCCGCGCGGCGCCTTCGGCAAGAAGCAGAAGTCGGGCCCCGGCCTCGGATCGGTCATCGCGATCGTCCTCGGTGCCGCTGCCGCCATCGGTGTCCTCTACGCCGCCTGGCAGACGCTGCGTGCCGATGACGAGCTCTGGGTCGCGGACGACCCGCTCGCAGCCCCCGACGCGTGAACACTTCGGCTCCCGCCTCCGTCGCCTCCGGTGGCGGAGGCGGTCCGCATGCGCGGGTGCGTGAGGCCGCGCAGGCCCGCGGTCTCGACATCGAGATCCGCGAGCGTCCGGCCGCCGGCAGCCTCTTCGAGGCGGCGGAGCTGCTCGGCATCCCCGCGTCCGGCATCGTGAAGACGCTCGTGGTGAAGCGCTCGGACGACACCTTCCTGTTCGCCCTCGTGCCGGGCGGACGTTCGATCTCGTGGCCGAAGCTGCGTGCGCTGGTCGGAGTCAACAAGCTGCGGCTCCCGGAACCAGAACTCGCCCTCGCGGCGACCGGCTACGAACGAGGCACCATCGTGCCGATCGGCAGCACCACCGACTGGCCCGTCTACGCCGACGAGTCCATCGTCGGACAGCGCATCGCGATGGGTGCGGGAACGCACGGATTCAGCCTGTTCGTCGAAGCCGACGACCTCATCGCCGCATACGGGGCGACCGTCGCCGACATCTCCGTACCCGAAGAGCGCTGACGCCGCACGCTGACGCTCGGCCTCGGCTCAGAGGAGGCCGGCCATGCGCATCGCGATGTCGACCAGCTTGACGCGCTGCAGCTCGGCGACGGAGGTCAGCGGGAACCACTCCGCCATGTCGGTCGAACCATCGGTCTCGAAGCGGAGCTTGCCGCCGGTGACCGCGCCGCGATAGACGATGCGCAGGGTGTGCAGCGGCTCGGCGGCCTTGTGCACACGCCGGCCGGCCGGGATCACACGGGAGTGGATCCCCAGGAGTTCGCCGACTTTGATGCTGTAGCCCGTCTCCTCACGGAGTTCGCGCCGCACCGCGTCTTCCGGCGACTCCCCGGGCTCGAGCCCGCCACCGGGCATGGTCCACGCCACCCGCCGTCCTTCGGTCCAGCGCGCCAGGAGCAGGCGGCCGTCGTCATCGGTGACGACCGCATACGCCGCGACACGCAGGTCCATGCGTCACACACTATCCGCCGACGAGGGCGGTCGATGACCGCGTGTCAGACGACGCGCACACCCGCCAAGTAGGTGGACGTCACCTGCGTCTCGGCGAGGTCTTCAGCGGAAACCGTGACCGGGTCGCGATCCACGACGATGAAGTCCGCGAAGAGTCCGGGGGCGAGGACGCCCACCTCCCGCTCGCTGAAGAGCTGCCAGGCGGCGTTCGCCGTGTGCGCGAGGAGCGCCTGATCCCTGGTGACCGGTGTGCCGCCGGGCATCCGATACCCGTTGCGGGTGGTGCGGGTCTCGGCGACCGCCATGTTGCGGAAAGGCTCGTTCGGGGTGACCCACCCGTCGTTGTGGAACGTCACGCGATGTCCGGCTGCGAACGCGGCGCCGGCATCCGCCCAGGCACCCCCGTGCTCCGGACCGAAGAGATCATCGACGAGCACTTCGCCCCAGTACGTGATGTGGTCGACGAACAGACTCACCGTGACCCCCAGCGATGCGGCGCGCTCGAACTGCACCGGCGTCATCGCGCCGCAGTGCTCCAGCCGGAATCGGTGATCGGTGAGCCCGTGCCGCGCGATGATCTGCGCGAAGACATCGAGGGTCGCGTCGATCGCCAGGTCGCCGTGCGCATGACACGCCAGCTGCCACCCCGCACCGGCATAGGGCTCGGCGATGGCCGACAGCTCGTCCGAGGTGTAGTTCGCCCGGCCGATGTGGTGCGGCTCGAGTCCGAGCGCGCGGGTCGCCGGGGTGTCGAGGTACGGGAAGGAAGTGGCGATGTTGCCGACCCAGGGAGAGCCGTCCGACCACGTCTTCACTCCCGTCTGCCGGAAGAACGGGTCGTCGCCGCCTCGTGCGGAGGGGATCCCGCCCGGACGGGACATCTCATACCATCGCAGGCGCACCGGCATCTCACCCTTCGCACGCAGGGCGTCGATGAGCGGACCGAGTCCGGGGTTCCACGACAGGTCGGCCACGGTGGTGATGCCCCGCGAAGCCAGGTCGCGCAGGTGTGCAGGAAGGATGCGGGGGAGATGCTCCTGTGCCTTCGCGAGAATCGGAGCGACGACCATCTCGACCGCGGCAGCCTCGAGTGCGACACCGGTGAGCTCCCCGTCGGCGTCCCGTCCGAACGAGGCACCGGCGGGGTCTGGGGTGGTCCGGTCGAGGCCTGCGGCGAGCGCGGCAGCGGTGTTGAAGTAGACGGAGTGGCCGGAGTTGTGGATCACGACGAGAGGAACGCCGCCGGCCAGCTCGTCGAGGAAGTGGATGTCGGGATCGGGGAGTCCGCGCTGCAGCAGCGAGTCCCAGCCGTTCGCGAAGACGGCTTCCCCACCGGCCTCCGCGACCGCCGTGCGCAGAGCTGCCAGCACGCCCTCGGCCTGGGGAACGACCACGGGCCGGAGGTCGACGACCAGGTCGGACAGCAGGATCGCCGCGAATCCGGGATGCCCGTGCGGCTCGATCAGCCCGGGCATGACCCAACCGTCCAGCGCGACCACGTCGGCGTCGGGGTGGTCGCGGCGAATCTCTTCCGCCGAGCCGATGGCCACGATGGTGGCGTCGTCGACGGCCATGGCTTCGACCTGGATGTCGGTGCTCGGCGCGAAAGGACGTATGCGGCCGGTGAAGACTGTCGTCATGGCGTCAGTCTGTCAGGCGTCGGCGCCACGGCGGGGATCGATCAGGAATCGAGAAGCACGCCCGCGTCTCTCCTCCGTAGTGTGAGGTCCATACCGGCAGCACACCGAGAGGACCGAAGATGGCCGAGAAAGAGAAGAACTTCAGCGCCGAAGAACGCGAGGCGATGCAGGCCGCCGCGAAGGAGGCCCGCACCCGGCGTTCCCGCGCGAAGAAGTCACCGGAAGAGCTGCGGGCAGCAGGGGAGGCCGACATCACGGAGGCCATCGAGAAGCTCACCGCCGAGGACCAGGCTCTGGCGAAGAAGCTGCATGCCCTCGTGTCGGAGGTCGCCCCGGAGCTGGTGCCGCGCACGTACTACGGGATGCCGGCGTGGGGTCGTGACGGGAAGGTGCTCTGCTTCTTCCAGCCCGCGAGCAAGTTCAAGGTGCGCTACGGCACCTTCGGCTTCGAACCGATCTCGAACCTCGACGACGGCACGGTCTGGCCGACCGCGTACGCCGTGACCGCACTCACCGACGCCGATCTGGAGTTCCTCGCGGAACGCATCCGCGTCGCGATCAGCTGACCGTCGACCCGGCGGCGACCGCGCAGTAGCGTGGATGTCGTGAGCACACTCCCGTTCCCCGCCTCCGTCTACTCCGCCCGGCTCAGCCGCGCCGCTTCCCTCGCCGCCGACGCGGGACTCGACGCCATCGTGGTCGGTCCCGGGCCGGATCTGCAGTATCTGGTGGGAGTGGAGGGCGACACGATCGAACGACTGACGGCCCTCGTGATCGGCCCCGGCGCGACCCCGACGGTCGTGGTGCCGCGCATGGAACTCGCAAAGGTGCGCAGCACGGCTGTCGGCGAGCTGGGTCTCGCGGTCGCCGACTGGGTCGATGGAGAAGACCCGTATGCGCTGGTGACCTCGGCGGTGGGCGATGCCGCCCGTGTGGGTGTCTCCGATGCCCTCCCCGCGCTGCACGTCATCCCGATCGGGGATCGTCTCGGGGTGCGCCTCGAGCTCGCGACTCCGGTGCTGCGCGAAGGGCGGATGATCAAGGACGCCGAGGAGATCGCCGAACTGCGCCGGGCCGGAGAAGCCATCGACGCTGTGCATCGACGGGTGCACGAGTGGCTTCGGGCAGGACGCACCGAGCGCGAAGTGGCAGCCGACATCGCCGAGGCCATCGTCACGGAGGGCCATCGCACGGTCGAGTTCGTGATCGTCGGGTCGGGTCCGAACGGCGCCGACCCGCACCACGAGGTGTCGGATCGGGTGATCGAGGAGGGCGACGTCGTCGTGGTCGACATCGGCGGTGCGGTCCCGAGCGGATACAACTCGGACAGCACGCGGACCTACGTGGTGGGGACTCCCGCCCCCGCAGCCGCCGAACGGATCGCGGTGCTCGTGCGGGCGCAGCAGGCAGCGGTCGAAGCCGTGCGTCCCGGTGCCACCGCGGCCGAGGTGGATGCCGCCGCCCGGAGCGTGCTCACCGACGCGGGTCTGGGGGAGGCGTTCCTGCATCGCACCGGCCACGGCATCGGCGTCTCGGTGCACGAGGAGCCGTACATCGCTCCGGGCAACGACCTGGTCCTCCGCGAAGGCATGGCGTTCAGTATCGAGCCCGGCATCTACTTCGCCGGCGAGTGGGGTGCCCGCATCGAGGACATCGTCGTCGTCACGGCGGACGGTGGGGAGCGGCTCAACGTCGCGCCGCACGGCCTCACCGCGGTCGGCCTTCGCTGACCCCGCGCGCTGACCGAGCGCGAGCACTTCCCGCGATACGATCAGCGCATGCGTCGCCGCCGCAAGGTCTCTTCCGCCACTGCATCACCGGCGACCCGAGCACGGTACGCGAAACGACGCCAGAATCGACTCGCCCGCGTGGACAACGACCTCACCGACGAGCAGTGGTACGACCTCATGGAAGCCTGGGACGGATGCGCCTACTGCGGCGGTGACGGCGCAGCTCTACAGCGCGACTGCATCCAGCCCGTGTCGCGCGGCGGTCGCTACACCCTCGAGAACGTGGTCCCGGCGTGCGCGTCCTGCAATGCCAGCAAGCACAATGACGAGGTGACCGGGTGGCTGCGACGGAAGAAGCTCGATGAGCGGACGTTCCTCGTCCGTCATGCCACCATCCTGCGCGCCTTGCGGCCCTCCCCGGACGGCACCGCCCTCCCCTAGTCACTAGTCTCGATTCATGACGACGATCGCGCCCCTCACCGCCGCGGACCAGCCCGAGTGGCTCGCCCTCTGGCGGGGGTACCTCGCTTTCTATGAGACCGACCTCGACGAGACGATCACCGCTTCCACCTTCGAGCGACTGGTCGACCCTGATGGCGGTATCCAGGGGGCCATCGCCCGCGACGAGACGGGTACGGCCGTGGGCATCGTGCACTGGTTGACGCATGCCGCGACGTGGACGACCACGGACTACTGCTACCTCGAAGACCTGTTCGTGGCACCCGGCGTCCGCGGTGGCGGTGTCGGGCGGGCACTGATCGCGCACGTGCGAGCGTGGGCTGAGCAGCACGGATCCGCGAAGGTCTACTGGCTCACCGCCGAGTCGAACACCACCGCACGTGGCCTCTACGATCGTGTCGCCTCCCGGTCGGGGATGATCCATTACCAGATCGATCTCGCCTGACGCGGGGATGATGGGGGCATGCGCGTCGAAAGAGTGGTCCCTGATCTCACCGTGACCGATCTCCGTTCCGCGGTCGCCGAGCATTCGGCGGTGCTCGGGCTGCGGGTGCTGATGGACCACGGCTGGATCGTGACGCTCGGCGACGAGGAGGGGCACCAGCTCAGCCTGATCACCCGCGACGCCTCGGCACCGGTGAATCCCGATGTCTCCGTCTTCGTCGACGACGTCACGGCGGCCTTCGCCCGCGCGGAAGCGGCGGGCCTGGAGATCGTGCATCCACTCACCGACGAGCCCTGGGGTGTCACGCGTTTCTTCTACCGCGACTCCGATGGTCGCGTCATCAACGTCGGGATGCACACCGATCGCGAGTGACCGCGAAAAGAGAGAAGCCCCCGGTACGCACCGAGGGCTTCATCTTCCGGTGGAGCCTAGGAGATTCGAACTCCTGACATCCTGCTTGCAAAGCAGGCGCTCTACCAACTGAGCTAAGGCCCCGTGAGGGATTTCTTGAGTTGAGGAGTGGGGCTACCAGGACTTGAACCTGGGACCTCTTCATTATCAGTGAAGCGCTCTAACCGCCTGAGCTATAGCCCCGTCAACCTCCAAGACTTTACCGGAGAAAGACGGAATTTCCGAATCGAGGGCGACGACCCGGGAGTGTCCTCGCCCTCGACCCGGTTCAGCGACCCGGGCGGATCGTCGCCGTGCCCGCGGAGAGCGATACCTCGATGGTCCGCCGCGCACTCGACGCCTCCTGCACCTTCGAGTTGAGGGTGCCGGCACTGATGTCCTGGCTCACGGCGTACTCGACATCGGGCAGGGTCAGATCGAGCGATCCGGCACTGACATCGATCGTGGTCTGCGACGGCGGTGTACCGGTCAGCTCGACCGTGAGGTCACCCGCGGACACACCCAGATCGGCCACGGTCACGCCATCGAGGAGGATGTCGGCGCGACCGGCGCTCATCTGCACGTCGAGTTCTGTGGCGGACCCGGTGACGTCGAGCGCGCCGGCGCTCACGGTGGCGTCGAGCACCCCGAAGTCGCCGTCCACGTCGAGGCTGCCGGCATCCAGTGTGAGGTCGGCATCGAGCTCCGCGTCCCGCAAGCTCTCCGGCAGCGTGAGCACGGCGATCTGCTCGTCCCCGAACCAACTGCCGAACCACCACCCGAACACGTTGTCCGGACTCCGGACGATCAGTTCGTCGCCGTCACGTTCGAACGTCCACGCGGGTCCTCGCCCGTTGGTGATCGCCAGCTCCGCCTGATCCACGTCGCCGAACTCGACGCGCATGCTGCTGGCATCCGCATCCAGGTCGATGCCCTCGATGCCTTGTGCGTTCGCGGTCTGCACGGAATCCGGCCGGCTCGCCGAGATGACGGAACCCGCCGCAGCGGCAACCGCTGTGCCGCCGGTTCCGAGAAGGGCGATCCCGCCCACCACCGCTGTCACGACCAGGACGGCCGTGGCTCCGGACGAACGCCCTCCCGTCGGGCTGGGCGGCGGAGGTGTCGGTGCACCCGGCGCCGCCGATGGCGGCGCCGGAGAGGCGGGCGGGGAAGCGGGCGGCGGGGTGAGCGGGGTGTGCTCGCCCGGGAAGCCGTTGTTGTCGGTGGTCATCGTGCCACTCCTGTCTGGCCGGTCGGCGGCGTCGGGCCGCCCGTGTTCTCGATGTGGGCAAGCGCGGCGAGCACGCGGCGATTGCCGGACTCGTCCGGGTCGAAGCCCAGTTTCTGGAAGATGGAGGTGATGTGCTTCTCGACGCTGGCCTCCGAGAGGAACAGCAGACCGGCGATCGCCTGGTTCGACTTCCCCTCGGCGATCAGCGCGAGCACGGTGCGTTCCCGCTCGGTGAGTCGCATCATCTTGTCGTCGCGATTGCGGCGCGTGAGGAGCTGAGCGACGACCTCGGGGTCGAGAACGGTCGCGCCCTCCGAGATGCGCTGCACCGAACCGAGGAACTCCTCGACATCGGCGACCCTGTCCTTGAGCAGGTATCCGAGCGGACCGCCCTGCGCCGCGATCAGATCCGAGGCGTATCGCTCCTCGACGTACTGCGAGAGGACGAGGATTGCGAGGGACGGACGCGAGGCCCGCAGACCGAGCGCGGCGCGGATGCCCTCGTCGGTGAAGGTCGGAGGCAACCGCACGTCGAGGATGCAGAGATCCGGTGCACTATCGGCCACCGTCTGCTCGAGCTCCACCGTGTCGGCGAGAGCGGCGACCACCTCGTGCCCTGCGTCCTCCAACAGGCGAACGAGGCCTTCTCTCAGCAGGACCGAATCCTCGCAGATCAGGATGCGCACGGTACGTTCACCTCCAGGCTGGTCGGTCCGCCCTGCGGACTGTCGAGGCGGAAGGTCCCTCCCGCGGCGAGGATGCGGTTGGCGATGCCGTCCAGACCCCCACCGGGCTGCACCTGAGCGCCTCCGATGCCGTTGTCCTCCACGCGGGCCCAGAGGGTGTTGCCCTCACGCACGCGCACGGTCACCCGGGCTTCACTGGCCCGCGAGTGCTTGGCAGCGTTGGTCAGGGACTCCGCGATCGAGAAGTACACGGCGGCCTCGGCCTCGCGGCTGCACCGGCCGCCCATCCGGACATCGAGGTGCACGGGAATGTGCGATCTCCCGGCCAGAGCGGAAAGGGCGGCGTCGAGACCACGGTCATCGAGCACCGAGGCGTGAATGCCGCGAGCGAGTTGGCGGAGTTCGGTGATCGCTGCCTTGGTCGAGGTGTGAGCCTCGTTGATCAGCTCCTTGGCGGCCTCCGGATCGTTGTCGATCTTCTGCTGCGCGAGTCCGAGCGTCATCCCGACCGAGACCAGCCGCGGCTGTACCCCGTCGTGCAGATCGCGCTCGATCCGGGTGCGCTCCACATCGGCGGCGCGCACCGCACCCTCACGCTGGGCGGTCGACGTGCGGACACGCTCGGTGAGCTCGGTCTCCTTGCTGCGGATCACGATCGCGAGGGAGAGGGTTCGGTGCAGCAGTGCCAGCCCGATCATCCCGACGACGCAGGCGGCGAGGCCGAGGACGCCGATCAGCGGAGCCCAGGCCACGGGGATCCCCCCGCCACCGAACGGTCCGATCACGGAGTCCGCGGCCGTGAGCGGGGCGAACGAGATGATGATCGACCACACCAGTCCCCAGAACAGTCGGAGGACGACGAAACCGAGCACGGCGGAGATGGCGAAGTTCGCCACTGCCCGCCACATCCGGCCGTCGATGGCCTGCCGTCCGAGGGACCGCAACCACCCGCCGAATCCGGGACGATCACGCGGCTGTACGCGCAGCGGCGCGATCGGCGTGCGGTAGAGCGCGCCGACACGAGCGACTTCGAACCAGCCGAGTCCGTAAAGGGCGTAGACGAGTCCGACCAGGAGGACGACGCCGATGCCGGCCGCGAAGAGGAGGCCGATGCCGGTGCCGAGAAGGCCGCCGAGCATGCCGAAGATGACGCCGCCGAGGACGCCGACGCCTGCCAGATGCAGGATCGTGAGGAAGATGCGCAACGGCGGCTTCACCGCGGTTGCGGGAGTCGGGGTCGCAGTCTGAGTGGTCATGCTTCCACGGTACGGCGGGGCCGTTGCGCGCGGCACCGAGTCACCCGGACACTCTGTTTCGGGTTTTCCGTAACGCGTGCTCCGGATCTCCTGTGTCCCGAGCCTCCTTCCTGCTTCACTGGAGGCATGACGATGCACGAAGCAGAACCGCACGGCGCCGGTCTCGGCCAGCGACTGAACTGGCTGCGCGCGGGGGTGCTGGGCGCCAACGACGGCATCGTCTCCGTCGCCTCCCTGGTCGTCGGAGTGGCCGGCGCCACGACCGACAACGCCGCGCTCCTCACCGCGGGCATCGCCGGCCTCGTCGGCGGAGCGATCTCCATGGCCCTCGGGGAGTACGTGTCGGTGAGCAGCCAGCGCGACAGTGAGCGCGCGCTGATCGCGAAGGAGAGCGAAGAGCTGCGCACGATGCCTGCGGTGGAGCTCGACGAACTCACCCAGCTCTACCGCGACCGCGGGCTCTCCGACGAGACGGCACGTCAGGTGGCGGTAGAGCTCACCGCGCACGACGCCCTCGCCGCTCACTTGGAGGTCGAGCTCGGCATCGACCAGGACGACCTCGTGAATCCGTGGCATGCGGCGATGTCCTCGGCGATCGCCTTCACTCTCGGTGCACTCCTGCCCTTGCTGGCCATCCTCCTCCCGCCCCCGGAATGGCGGGTGCCGGTGACCTTCATCGCGGTCCTCCTTGCTCTGGCCGTGACTGGAACCGTCTCAGCCAGGATCGGAGGATCCGCGCCGGTGCGCGCATCGATCCGGCTGGTGCTCGGCGGAGCACTCGCCCTCGCCGCCACATGGCTCATCGGCACACTACTCGGCACCACCGGCGTCGTGTAGCAACCGCTCGCGGGGACGACGAAGGGCGGATGCCGCAGCATCCGCCCTTCGTGTGTCCGTGTGAGGGATCAGTTCGACATGAACCCGACGAGCAATCCGCCCGTCACCTTCACGGCGAGGTTGTAGATGCCGGCGACCACGGCGCCGAGCACCGTGAAGACGATGAGGTTAAGGATGGCGACGACCGCTGCAAAGGCCATGACCTGCGGCAGTCCGACGACCTCGGACAGCACGAAAGCGTTGTCGGTGATGCCGACCAGGAAGCTCTCGGCCGTCGTCATGACGTTCGTCGCCTGGAGCACCAGGAAGATGAGGAAGAACGACACCATCGTGACGACCGCGAGGGCCACGGCTCCGAGGAACGACAGCTTCACCGCCGACCAGAAGTCGACGTAGACCAGACGAAGCCGGACCTGCTTGCCGCCTGTCTTGCGTGTCGACTTCTTCGCCAGCTTGTCGGCCACTGTACTCATGCGTCTGTATCCTCGGGGGTTTCTGTCGTCTCAGGTGCCTGGATCTCGGCATCCTCCGCTTCGGCCTCTTCTTCGGCGAGGCCACGCTCACCGTTACGGGCGATGGCGAGGATGCGATCGGCCTCCGTCGTCCGGGCGAACACCACTCCCATGGTGTCGCGACCCTTGGCGGGGACCTCGGCCACGGCAGAGCGTACCACCTTGCCGCTGGACAGAACCACCAAGACCTCGTCGTCCTCTGCGACGATCAGACCGCCCGCGAGAGTGCCCCGATCGTCGTTCAACTTGGCGACCTTGATGCCTGTCCCGCCGCGTCCCTGGACCCGGTATTCCTCGATCGCGGTGCGCTTCGCGTAGCCGCCGTCGGTGACGACGAAGACGAACTTCCCCGGGGCGGCGACGGAGGCCGAGAGCAGGGAGTCGTCGTCGATCTTGAACTTCATGCCGCGAACACCGGCCGTCGCGCGACCCATCGGACGCAGCGCCTCATCGGTGGCCTCGAAGCGCACCGACATCCCGTGCCGGCTGATGAGGAGGATGTCGTCTTCCGCGTTCACGAGGAGCGCGCTGACCAGCTCGTCCTCCTCGTTCAGACGGATCGCGATGACGCCGCCCTGGCGGTTGGTGTCGTACGTGTCGAGCCGGGTCTTCTTGACGAGGCCCTCCCGTGTGGCGAGCACGAGGTAGTCCGCCACCCCGTAGTCACGGATGTCGAGCACCTGGGCGATGCTCTCATCGGGCTGCAGTGCGAGGAGGTTCGCGACGTGCATGCCCTTGGCGTCACGTCCGGCCTCCGGCACCTCGTAGGTCTTCGCGCGGTAGACCCGGCCCTTGTCGGTGAAGAACAGCAGCCAGTGGTGCGTGGTCGTCACGAAGAAGTGCTCGACGATGTCGTTCGCCCGCAACTGAGCGCCCTTGACGCCCTTGCCGCCACGGTGCTGGGAGCGGTAGTTGTCACTGCGCGTGCGCTTGATGTAGCCCTCGCGCGTGACGGTCACCACCATCTCTTCTTCGGCGATGAGGTCTTCCATCGACACATCGCCGTCGAAGCCGTGCAGGATGTGCGTGCGACGCTCGTCACCGAAGCGGTCGACGATGCCGGTCAGCTCTTCGCGGATGATCACACGCTGACGACCCTCGTCGGCGAGGATCGCCTTGTAGTCCGCGATCTGGGCCTCGAGCTCGTTCGCCTGATCGATGATCCGCTGACGCTCGAGAGCTGCGAGGCGACGCAGCTGCATCTGCAGGATCGCATCGGCCTGGATCTCATCGATGTCGAGGAGCTTCTGGAGACCCTCGTTCGCATCCGCCGTGGTCTGCGACCGTCGGATGAGCGCGATGACCTCGTCGAGCGCGTCGAGCGCCTTCAGATATCCGCGCAGGATGTGCATCCGCTTCTCGGCCTCGCGCAGCCGGAACTCGGTGCGTCGCACGATCACATCGATCTGGTGGGAGATCCAGTGCGTGATGAACCCGTCGATCGCGAGCGTGCGCGGGACACCGTCCACGATCGCGAGCATGTTCGCGCCGAAGTTCTCCTGCAACTGCGTGTGCTTGTACAGGTTGTTGAGCACGACCTTCGCGACGGCGTCGCGCTTGAGCACGACGACCAGACGCTGACCCGTGCGGTCCGAGGACTCGTCACGGATGTCGGCGATGCCGGTGATCTTGCCGTCACGGGCCAGGTCGCCGATCTTGACCGCGACGTTGTCGGGGTTGACCTGATAAGGCAGCTCGGTGATGACGAGGCAGGTACGACCCTGGATCTCCTCGACGTTGACGACCGCGCGCATCGTGATCGAGCCGCGACCGGTCCGATACGCCTCGTGGATGCCCTTCGTCCCGAGGATCTGCGCGCCGGTCGGGAAGTCGGGGCCGGGAACGCGCTGGATCAGACCGTCGAGCAGCTCCTCGCGGGGGATGCCGGGGTTGTCCAGCGCCCACAGCGCCGCATCCGCCACCTCGCGCAGGTTGTGCGGCGGGATGTTCGTGGCCATGCCGACCGCGATACCGACGGAACCGTTGACGAGCAGGTTCGGGAACCGGGCGGGGAGAACCGTCGGCTCCTGCGTCTGACCGTCGTAGTTGTCGGTGAAGTCGACGGTCTCCTCTTCGATGTCGCGCACCATCTCGAGCGCGAGCGGAGCCATCTTCGTCTCGGTGTATCGCGGAGCCGCGGCGCCCATGTTCCCGGGGGAACCGAAGTTGCCTTGCCCGAGAGCGAGCGGGTAGCGGAGGGACCACGGCTGAACCAGTCGCACGAGGGCGTCGTAGATCGCCGAGTCGCCATGCGGGTGGTACTGGCCCATGACCTCGCCGACCACACGTGCGCACTTGGAGAACGACTTGTCCGGGCGGAACCCTCCGTCGTACATGCCGTAGATCACACGGCGGTGCACCGGCTTGAGTCCGTCGCGCACATCGGGGAGGGCGCGCCCCACGATGACGGCCATGGCGTAGTCGAGGTAGCTGCGCTGCATCTCCGACTGCAGGTCGACCTGGTCGATCTTGCCGTGATCGTGTTCCGGTTCGGTGCGTTCTTCGTCAGTCATGAATCAATCTCTCTGTCACACATCTGGTCTGAGCCCGCGGGCATCAGATGTCGAGGAAGCGGACGTCCTTGGCGTTGCGCTGGATGAAGCTGCGTCGGGACTCGACGTCTTCGCCCATCAGCACACTGAAGATCTCGTCGGCCGCGGCCGCGTCCTCGATGGTGATCTGCTGCAGGGTGCGCGTGGTGTGGTCCATCGTCGTCTCCCACAGCTCCTTCGGGTTCATCTCACCGAGACCCTTGTAGCGCTGGATGCCGGCATCCTTCGGGATCCGCTTGCCGTTCTCGAGGCCGTGCGCGAGCAGGGCGTCGCGCTCGGCGTCGCTGAACACATACTCGTGTGCGGAGTTCGACCACTTCAGGCGGTACAGCGGCGGCATCGCGAGGTACACGAAGCCGGCCTCGATGAGTCCGCGCATGTAGCGGAACAGCAGGGTGAGCAGCAGAGTCGTGATGTGCTGGCCGTCGACATCGGCATCCGCCATCAGGACGATCTTGTGATAGCGAGCCTTCTCGATGTCGAACTCTTCGCCGATCCCCGTGCCGAAGGCCTGGATCATCGCCTGGACTTCCTTGTTGCCCAGCGCCTTGTCGAGACGTGCACGCTCGACGTTGAGGATCTTCCCCCGGAGCGCCAGGATCGCCTGCGTGTGCGGGTCGCGACCCTGCACCGCGGAACCACCGGCCGAGTCACCCTCGACGAGGAAGATCTCGCTGATGGAGGGATCCTTGCTGGTGCAGTCCTTGAGCTTGTCCGGCATGGCCGCAGACTCGAACACGCTCTTGCGGCGAGCGGTCTCGCGGGCCTTGCGAGCGGCGAGACGAGCGGTCGCGGCATCGATCGCCTTGCGGACGACGTTCTTCGCCTGGTTCGGGTTGCGCTCGAGCCAGTCGCCGAGCTGATCGCCGACGACCTTCTGCACGAATGCCTTCGCCTCGGTGTTGCCGAGCTTGGTCTTGGTCTGACCTTCGAACTGCGGCTCGCCGAGCTTGATCGAGATGACCGCGGTCAGTCCCTCACGCACGTCGTCACCGGAGAGGTTGTCGTCCTTCTCCTTGAGGAGGTTGTTCGCCCGGGCGTACTTGTTGACCAGCGTGGTCAGAGCTGCCCGGAAGCCCTCCTCGTGCGTCCCACCTTCGTGGGTGTTGATCGTGTTCGCATAGGTGAAGACGTTCTCGGTGTAGGACGTCGTCCACTGCATCGCGACTTCGAGCGAGATCTTGCGCTCGGTGTCCTCCGACTCGAACGCGATGATCTCGTCGTTCACGACTTCGGCGTGACGCACCTTGTTGAGGTACTCGACGTAGTCGACCAGTCCGCGCTCGTAGTAGAACACGTCGCCGGGCTGCTTGGTGACGGTCGCGCCGTCTTCCTCGACCTCGTACGCAGACGACTCCCGCTCGTCACGCAGCTCGATGCGCAGTCCCTTGTTGAGGAACGCCATCTGCTGGAATCGTGTGCGCAGCGTGTCGTAGTCGAACTCGATCGTCTCGGTGAAGATCGAGGCGTCCGGCCAGAACGTGATGCTGGTTCCGGTCTCCTCGGTCGCCTCGCCCTTCTCGAGCTTCTGCTGCGGGATGCCGCCGTCGGCGAAGCTGTGCCGCCAGACGAAGCCCTTCTGCTTGACCTCGACGTCGAACCGCGTCGAGAGCGCGTTCACGACCGAAGATCCGACACCGTGCAGACCACCGGAGACGGCGTAGGCGCCCCCTCCGAACTTTCCGCCGGCGTGCAGGATCGTGAGCACGACCTCGACCGTCGACTTGTTCGGGTCGGAAGAGTGCGGGTCCACCGGGATGCCTCGACCGTTGTCGACCACACGCACGCCACCGTCGGCGAGCATCGTCACGAAGATCGTGTCGGCGTATCCGGCGAGGGCCTCATCGACCGAGTTGTCGACGATCTCGTAGACGAGGTGGTGCAGACCGCGCGGTCCCGTGGAACCGATATACATACCGGGACGCTTGCGGACGGCTTCGAGGCCTTCGAGGATCTGGATCGAGTCGGCGCCGTACTCCCCGGGCTGCTTCGCCTTGGGTGCAATGGTGCCCTGGTCCTCGGGGGTTCCCCCGATGTTCGATTCCGTCTCGTCAGCGGGGGATTCAGGCGTCATCAGAGGGCATTCTCCACATCGATATCACGAACTGCCATTCTAGCGGAGTTTCGTGGGGAAACACCGCTCTACGGCCGTGTGTGGCCCTCTGAGCGTTTCTGACCCCTTGCGTGGTGTCCTACCCGTAGGTATCGCGCGGGCCCCGCCCTGGAACGGCTCTGGGACCCCATTTCCACGAGGGGACGTCCGGTCCGATGAAGCGCAGGTTCTCCACGCCGGCCTCCGGATAGCGGCGACCGATCTCGGTGAGAATCGTCGCGCGCATGAACTGCAGGTTCTTCGCCCACGCCGTCGAGTCGCACTTCACGGTGAGCAATCCTCGCTCCAGGGAGACGGGTTCGGAGTGCTTCGCCGTGTCGGCGCCCGCGAGATCCGCCCACTGACGGACGAGGTCTTCCCTGGCCAGAGTGATCTGCCACCCCGAGTCGCGGCTCAGCTTGTCCAGGACCGCGCCGAGGGTCCCGGGGTCCCGCCCGGGCGTGAACGGCGCGTTGTCGTCATCGGTCGTGATGCGACGCTTGCGCTTCCAGCTCTTCGAGCTCGGCTGCAGACCGCGCAGACGCAGGTAGGTGCCGACCGTCTCGGGAACATCGGCAGCGGGAGTCGGTGCGGCGTCAGTCATCGGCTGCCTCCCGTTCATCACTGATCGTCCCGGCGCTGATGCGCACCACATGCGCGTGCAGCACCTCAGGGATATCTTCCTCCACCGCCGCGGTCACCACGACCTGTTCGTACCCTGCGGTGAGGGCTGCGAGTCGACGACGCCGGTCCGCATCGAGCTCGGCGAACACGTCGTCGAGGATCAGGACCGGATCGCCGGCGGGGGATTCACTGCGCAACAGCTCCGCCGACGCCAGCCGGAGCGCGAGCGCGACCGACCAGGACTCCCCGTGCGAGGCGTACCCCTTCACCGGAAGGTCGCGGACACGGAGCACGAGATCGTCCCGATGCGGTCCGGTGAGTGTGAGGCCGCGGTCGAGTTCGTTGGAACGCTTCGCCGCGAGAGAGGCACGGAAGAGGTCCGCGATGCGGTTCGGATCGCTGAGCCTGTCGGCGGGGGAGACCTCTTCGGGTCCGCCCTCATCCTCTTCGGGGTCGCCGCCACCGACCGAGAGCGCCCACTCCAACTGCGGACGATGATCTGCACCGGCGATCGCTTCATATGCATCGGCGACGGGTTGTTGGAGATCGACGGCCAACCGCTGTCGAGCCGTGATGATCTCGGACCCCAGGGAGACCAGCTTGTCGTCCCACACATCGAGGGTGCTCAGACCTTCGCCCCGGATGCCGCGGGCACGCGCCGACTTCAGCAGGGCATTGCGCTGCTTGAGCACACGGTCGTAGTCGGCGAGCACGCCCGCCATCCGTGGAGTGCGCTGGATGAGGAGCTGGTCGCTGAACCGGCGGCGGGCGGACGGGTCGCCCCGGACGATCTGCAGGTCCTCCGGCGCGAAGAGGACGACGTGCGCGTAGCGGGGCAGCTCGTTCGGCTTGGACGGAGAGCCGTTGATGCGTGCCTTGTTCGACCCCTGCCTGTTCACCTGCACTTCGACGAGCACTCGACGCTCGCCGTGCGAGAGCCGTGCCCGGATGACCGCGAACTCCTGCCCGTCGCGCACCATGGGGGCATCGGACGACACGCGATGCGAGCCGAGAGTGGCCAGGAACACGACCGCTTCCGCCAGGTTCGTCTTTCCCTGCCCGTTGCGTCCGACGAGCACGTTCGGGCCCCGGTGGAGAGTGAGTTCCGCGGTCGCGTAGTTGCGGAAATCGACCAGGCTCAGGTGCTCCACAATCACGGAGTCAGCCTACCTTCGAGGTCTGACAACGGACGCGGGACGAGGCGCGGGATCAGCGAAGGAGGAGGTTCGGCTGCAGCAGGTACTTGAAGGAGTCGAGGCCCGCCTGGTCGACCGACGTCTGGCTCGTGATCAGCACGGGGCTGAGCTTGTTGGCGTTGTCGCTCGAGGTGAACGTCACGCGGACGAACTCGCTCTTGACCGCTCCGAGAGCCTCGATCAGGTACTGGGGGTTGAGGCCGAGCGTGACCTCGTCGCCGCCGGAAAGGATCGCGTCGACCGACTCGGATGCGCGCGCGTGGTCTCCACCGGAGGCATCCATGGTCACGCTGTCGCTCGAGAACGTGAATCGCAGCGGCGCCGCACGATCGAGGACGAGCGAGACACGGCGGACGGCTTCGACGAGGTCGGCCGTGTTGACGACCGCGTAGTGGTCGGTCTGCTCGGGGAAAAGGCGTCGGACCGGGGGGAAGTTGCCCTTGATGAGCAGCGAGGTCACGGTCTTGTTGCCGGCGGTGAAGGCGATGATCTCGCGATCGCCCGCGCCGGAGAAGGCCACCTGGATGTTGCCGGCGTGACCGAAGGTCTTCCCGACCTCGAGCAGGGTGCGTGCCGGCACCAGCGCTGTCGCCTCGACGGACTCGCCGTCCCACGGCACATCGCGGAGCGATACCCGATAGCGGTCCGTGGCGACCAGGCTCAGAGTGTGTCCGGAGACTTCGAGCTGCACACCGGTGAGGACGGGAGTGACGTCGTCGCGTGATGCGGCGAAGCCGACCTGTGCGATCGCCGTGCCGAATTCCTCAGCCGGAACGACACCGGAGGATCCGTTCACCTCGGGGATGGACGGATATTCCTCGACCGGCATGGCGGCGAGTGTGAATCGGGCCGAACCGCAGGTGACGGCGATCCCACCGTCTTCCTCGACGGCGATCTCGATCGGAGCGTTCGGGAGGCGGCTGGCGATGTCGGAGAGAAGACGGCCGTGGACGAGGATCGTGCCGGGGGTCTCGACCGTGGCTTCGATGGTCGTCCGAGCGGAGGCCTCGTAGTCGAAGGCGGAGAGCGTGAGGCTGGATCCGTCTGCTTCGATCAACACTCCGGCGAGGATGGGCTGTGGATTGCGCTGCGGCAGAAGCTTGACGACGAACGAGACAGCCTCGCTGAAGACATCGCGGTTGACCTGAAACCTCACGGGTGCTCCCTTGTCGTCGAACTGTGACGCGTCGTCGTCGGCCCTGCCGGTGCAGGGCTTCCCATGCTAGCCCCACAGTCCTGCGTATCCCTACGCCGAGGTTTCCTGTCATCCGTTCGTCGGTTCTCCCCACCGTCTGGTGATCGGATCGCGCCCTGAATGACTTAACTCCTTAACGGTGTTAACAGCTGTGGATACTGTGGATAAGTCGGTGGATATCAGGAGCGAGTAGGGAACTACACGCTTGTCAGTTGTGGAAACCCTGAGGAATCCGCGGGATCCCGGTCCTGGGGACAACGGAGGTGTTGTCCGAGTTATCCACAGGTTTGGGTGTTCAGCTCACATTCGTCCCGATGGAATCCACGATCATCCACAAGTTATCCACATGTGCATAGAGGCATCTATCGAGAGATCAGAATCCCTGTCGGGCACACAAAAAAGTGGAGGACCGCATCCATTCGGGTGCGGTCCTCCACTTTTTCGGAGGTGCGGCGTGTCAGCGCCGGCCGAGCTGCGTCGTGATCTCGGTGACCTGGTTGTAGATGGAGCGACGCTCCTTCATGAGCTCACTGATCTTCTTGTAGGCGTACATGACCGTGGTGTGGTCGCGGTTGCCGAACAGCTGACCGATCTTCGGAAGGGACAGGCTCGTGCGCTCCCTGCACAGATACATGGCGATCTGTCGTGACGTGGCGATCTGCTGCGATCGGCTCGAACCGTAGAGATCGTCCACGGTGAGCTTGAAGTACTGCGCCGTGGCCGTGATGATGTCGGTCGGCGAGATGATGTTGTCCTCCGCCGTGTCGATGATGTCGCGGAGCACGGTCTGCGCGAGGGAGATGTCGAGGGCAGAGCGGTTCAGGCTCGCGAACGCGGAGACGCGGATGAGTGCACCCTCGAGCTCGCGGATGTTCGAGGAGACGACGGTCGCGATGTACTCGAGCACCTCGTCGGGGATGTGGAGGGCCTCGCTCTGCGCCTTCTTACGGAGGATCGCGATGCGGGTTTCGAGGTCCGGTGCCTGCACATCGGTGATGAGGCCCCACTCGAAGCGGCTCCGCATCCGATCCTCGAAGCCCGTCAAGTGCTTCGGCGCGACATCACTGGTGATGACGACCTGCTTGTTGTGATCGTGCAGCGTGTTGAACGTGTGGAAGAACGCTTCCTGGGTCTCGGCGCGACCCTGCAGGAACTGGATGTCGTCGATGAGGAGGATGTCGACGTCGCGGTACCTGGCCTGGAACGCGGCACCGCGGTTGTTCGCGATCGAGTTGATGAAGTCGTTCGTGAACTCCTCGCTCGAGACATAGCGGACCTTGACTCCGGCGTAGAGCGACTGCGCGTAGTCACCGATCGCGTGGAGGAGGTGCGTCTTGCCGAGTCCGGAGTCGCCGTAGATGAACAACGGGTTGTACGCCTTGGCCGGCGCCTCGGCCACGGCGACCGCCGCAGCGTGTGCGAATCGGTTGGACTGGCCGATGACGAAGTTGTCGAAGGTGTACTTCGGGTTCAGCCGGGATTCGTGACGCAGCTGTGTGGGCTGCTCCATCGGAGACTCGACGCGGCTCTGCTCCGTGCGTCCGAAGTCTCCGACGGCGATGGGGGCCGTCTGCTGCTCCGCCAGTTCGTGGTTCACGACGACGCGGTAGGACGTGACCTCTTCGCCGATGTGCGAAAGGGCCTCCATGATCGGGAGTCGGAGACGCTTGTTGATCTGCGCTGCGGTCAGATCGTTGGGGACTTCGAGGTACAGCGTCGCGGACATGACGCCGGCCGGGACGGCGAGGCTGAGGAAGCCCTGCAGCTGGGGGGTGACGCGATCGTCGTCGGCCAGCAGCTCCTGCACCGTGGTCCAGATCGGGACGTCGGGCTGGGCAGGTGATGTCATGACGCTCCGGACGAGGAATCGAGGCGGGGTCGACGTGCCGTGCCCCCTGTGGATAACTTAGGATGCCACGGTAGTCATCCCGGCTGTGAACGGCAACCTGCCCTTGAAAACACGCGCGCGTGTTGTGCCTGCCGGGCGCGCCACGGTTGTGGATAATGGCTGTGCGGTGCCCGCCGGGCCGCCCTCGCGGAAGCGCGCAGATTTGCTCTGCGCGCCGGTAGGACGTACCCTAAGTCGGTTGACTTATGCCATTTTTGGCAGTTCCCCATGTCTCCGGTCGAAGTGAATCCGGTGGCAGCATTCCCGGAGTGATTCCATGAGCAAGCGCACTTTCCAGCCCAACAACCGTCGTCGCGCCAAGAAGCACGGCTTCCGTGCCCGCATGCGTACGCGTGCCGGCCGCGGCATCCTCGCTGCACGCCGCGCGAAGGGCCGCACCGAGCTCTCTGCGTAGTCCGCTGTGCTCGCCCGCCCGTATCGACTGACCCGCGGGAGCGACTACCGTCTGGTCGTTCGACGTGGATCCCGTTGTGGTGGGGCGCGCGTCATCACCTCGGTGCTGGCGACGGGCGAGAACAGGGCCGCGAGGTTCGGATTCATCATCAGCAAGCAGGTGGGCACCGCTGTGGTGCGCAACACCGTGCGTCGGCGACTCAAAGCCGTGTGCGCGGAGGCGCTCCCGCGCGTCCCTGAGGGCACGGATGTCGTCATCCGTGCCCTTCCTGCGTCCTCCAGCGCGACTTTCGCGGATCTTCGCGCCGACGTCGATCGCTGCCTGAGCAGACTCGCGCCCGCCACGGTGTCGGCATGACCGCGCTACCGGCGTCTTCTGTGGGAACGGCGCGATGGCATGCGCGTGACCTGGTGCGAACCATCCCGGTGATCCCCCGGAACCTCGTGCTGGGGTTCCTCACGGCGTACCGCAAGGTGATCTCCCCGAT
The DNA here is from genome assembly GCF_023101205.1 of Microbacterium aurugineum. Lineage (NCBI taxonomy): Bacteria > Bacillati > Actinomycetota > Actinomycetes > Micrococcales > Microbacteriaceae > Microbacterium > Microbacterium aurugineum. The sequence continues at coordinate 3,495,159 of NZ_CP078078.1, forward strand.
GTATGGAGATGTCTGTGCGTACTACCCCAGCTGTTCGGCTTACGCTGTAGGTGCGGTGCAGCAGCATGGTGCAGTGAAGGGAGCGGCGCTCTCGGCGTGGCGCATCCTCCGCTGCAATCCCTGGACCAGCGGCGGCGTCGATGACGTCCGGCCGCACGACCACTTCCGTTACGACTTGACCACACACGGTTTCGTCGTCCCTTCCCGAAAGGACTGATCGGTGGGTCTTGACCTTCTGCTCGCCAGCGCGACTCCCAGCCCCGAACCTGCGGCGGGGGGATTCGACCTGCTCGGCACCATCCTCTGGCCGCTGAAGTGGGTCGTCGAGCTGATCCTCGTCGCCTGGCATTGGCTTCTGACCACCGTCGGTCTTCCGTCCGCATCGGGTCTGACCTGGGTACTGTCCATCGTCGGCCTCGTCGTCGTCGTCCGTGCTGCGCTGATCCCGCTCTTCGTGAAGCAGATCAAGAGCCAGCGAAAGATGATGGAAATCGCTCCTGAACTGCGGAAAGTTCAGGAGAAGTACAAGGGCAAGAAGGACCAGCTCTCTCGTGAGGCCATGAGCCGCGAGACGATGGCGCTCTACAAGAAGCACGGCACGACGCCGATGTCGAGCTGTCTGCCCCTTCTCGTGCAGATGCCGATCTTCTTCTCGCTGTACAGCGTGCTGAGCGATGTCAAGAAGCATGCGGAGCAAAGCCTCGGCGGTGTGGGATTGCTCAACCCCGAGCTCACCAAGGAGTTCTACGACGCCAAGCTCTTCGGGGTCGCGTCCCTGCACGAGACCCTCGGCGACGCGGTCGACGCCAACAACACCACGGCGATCATCATCCTGGTCACGCTCGTCGTGCTCATGATCGCCTCGCAGTTCTTCACGCAGCTGCAGATCATCTCGAAGAACCTGTCGCCGGAGGCCAAGACCGGCCAGGCGTACCAGATGCAGAAGATCATGCTCTACGTGCTGCCGCTGGGATTCATCTTCTCCGGTGTGTTCTTCCCGCTCGGCGTGGTCGTGTACTGGTTCATCTCCAACCTCTGGACCATGGGACAGCAGTTCCTCGTCATCCGAGAGATGCCGACTCCCGGCTCGGAAGCCGCCAAGGCCCGTGAGGAGCGACTCGCTCGCAAGGGCAAGGCGATCGATTCCTCCGGCAAGGTCGTCCCGATGGCTGCGTACGAGGCCGAGCAGCAGCGTCTGCTCGAGGAGGCGGAGAAGGCGAAGGCTCAGGCGCCCAAGCGTCAGCAGCCCGTGGGCAAGAAGCGTGCGAAGAAGAAGGGGAACGGTTCATGAGTGAAACCATGACCGAGAGCTCCGAGCCCACCGTGGCTCAGCTCGAGAACGAAGGCGACGTCGCCGCGGACTACCTCGAGGAACTCCTCGACATCGCGGATATCGACGGTGACCTGAACCTCGACGTGCGTCAGGGGCGCGCGTATGTATCGGTGGAGGCGGAGGGCGATGGCCTCGCTCTTCTCTCCGCCCCGGACACGGTGCAGGCGCTTCAGGAGCTCACCCGCCTCGCGGTGCAGAGCAAGACGGGGTCATTCTCCCGCTTGATCCTCGACATCGCCGGCTCGCGTGACACGCGCCGTCGGCAGCTCGAGACACTGGTCGATGCAGCGTCCGCGAAGCTCGATGAAGGCTCCTCGCAGGCTTCGCTGCCGTCGATGTCGAGCTATGAGCGCAAACTGGTGCACGATATCGCGGCCGAGCGTGGCCTGGTGTCGGAGTCGTACGGTGAGGGCGCTGACCGCCACACGGTTCTTCGTCGGCGTTGATGTTTCACGTGAAACATCGTCCGGGAACTGCAGATGACTGAGATCGAAGGCGAGCCTGCGGTCGCCGCGGAACTCTTCGGGGACCGCATCGATCTCGCTCGAGCGTTCACGGCTTCGCTCGCACGTGAGGGTGAGGAGCGGGGTCTGATCGGACCGCTCGAGCTTCCGCGTCTGTGGACGCGGCACATCCTCAACAGTGTGATCGCTGCTCCGCTCTTCCACGGTTCGGTCGCTGACATCGGATCCGGGGCGGGCCTCCCGGGCATTGTGCTCGCGATCGCGCGTCCTGATGTGAAGTGGACTCTCATCGAACCGATGGAGCGTCGGGTCACGTGGCTCACCGAGCAGGTGGAGGCGCTGGGACTGACCAATGTCGTGGTGCAGCGTGCGCGTGCCGAGGATGTTCATCCTGCCGAGGGTTTCGATGTCGTCACGGCGAGGGCCGTCAGTGCCTTGCGTACGCTCATCCCTCTCACTGCCCCACTCGTGCGCGACGGTGGGGAGCTTGCGTTGCTCAAGGGAATGAACGCCGCGAACGAGATCGACGCTGCCCAGAAGCCGATCAAGAAGTTCCGTCTGTCGGACGTGCGAGTGGAAGTGCTGGGGGAGGGTGTTCTCACCGAGACGACCCGCGTGGTTCGCGCCCGCGTTCGGTAGTTCCTCCTGACATCAAGGCGGGGTGTTTCACGTGAAACACCCCGCCTTTGTCTGCGGTGGAGTTCGCCGTCACGAGGCCTTGGGCCTTCTGGTGCCGGTGGAGGGTCTCTCGGATAGAGCACCGATCGGCGCTTGAGGGATCTGCGTCGACGTGGCGTCGCGGAGGACGATGTGGGTATCGCGTTCGGCTGTCGGTGCGGACCACGCGAGCCGCTTCACGCAGTGCATCGTCGTGGATGCTCCGGTGTCGTTGCGTTTCGAGCCGCTGAGGCAACACCGACGGAGTGCTTGCTTTCCAATGATGTTTCACGTGAAACGGAGACGCCCGTGCCTCGGACCGAGGTGCTGTGGTGCCGGCGCCCGTCTGGGGGAGGGGATGAGAACGGAACGTGACGTAAGCCCACGAGCGTCGTCTAGACCAGGCAACTGAAGACTGCGGTGATTCTTGCGAGGAGTCGTCAATGTTCAGCTCACAGAGCGGTGCTGGCCGTTGATGTTTCACGTGAAACGGTGCCTGGCAGAGCGGCCGCACATTCTCGGTATCGCCGCACAGTAGGAGATCGTGGCGGCACGCACCGTTTCGATACGTCCCTCCCTGTGGTCGGGGACGCCTGATCCGGTTTGCGTGGTTCCTCGGGAAGTTCATGCGGGGCTTCACGTATTGCTCTCTGCTGCATGACGCCCCCTCGCCTTCTTGTGGGCTTCCGTCGTCCCCATGTGCGGTATCCCCGGCTGGGCGGAAGGATGTTTCACGTGAAACTGCGCCTGACGAGTTTGCCGCTGGTCGGATGTAGGCGTATCCCGCCCGCTCCATCGTTGGGACTGCGCTTCCGTGCAGCTTGGGAAGGCCGTCCGGGGCATCTGTGTTCGTCGTGTGCCATCCCTGGGGCGCATCGGTGCGCTCGTGGTCGCGTGCACGCTGACCTCTCACTCCTCGCAGGCGTCGGGGTGCTCGCCCGTAGGTGGCCCTCTATCTCCGGTTCAGAACAACGTTTCACGTGAAACACCCACTGATTGCGATTGTCCGAATGCTGATGCTGCCGGCGCGCTCGGGCGAGAGGGGGCGAGAAGACGGAGTTCTATCGGACATAGACGGGAACGGGGCGGGTGACGGTCAGTGCGCGTAAACCGGGTGAAGCTGAGGGTCATCGAGGAGATTGCCCTTGGGGAGGGCCGCTCGTATAGATGTGTCGACGCGCGATGATTCACGTGAAACGACCGTCGGGACCTTCTCCGAAGAACCGTGACGAGCGCGGGAGAGCCTGGTCGTCATCCAACGTCGCCCCGTGCGATTAGAGTGGAACGCGGCCCCGAAAGGAGTGGATGTTTCACGTGAAACAGTCCGAGAAGACATCGGCGAACGAATCGTTCGGGATGGACACACCGCTCGCGCGGGAACTCGCCGACCTCTCTGCCCGGAGGCGCGCGCTTGAGGCAGCGAAGGTGAAGTTCACGGGGGACACCCGAGTCCTGACCGTCTCCAACCAGAAGGGCGGCGTCGGCAAGACCACATCGGCTGTCAACATCGCCTCGGCGCTTGCTGGCCTGGGGGCGAAGGTGCTGGTCATCGACCTCGACCCACAGGGAAACGCCTCCACTGCCCTGGGAGTTCCCCATAGCGCGGACACCCCTAGTGTCTATGACGTCCTGATCGACGAGTTCCCTCTCGCGGAGATCGTGCAGCCGAGCCCGGAAGACCCCAACCTCTTCTGCGCCCCCAGCACCATCCACCTGGCGGGCGCAGAGATCGAGTTGGTCGCCCAGGTGGCGAGGGAGCACCGCCTCCGTCGAGCACTGCAGGACTACCTCGTCGACAACGCGATGGATTTCGTCATCATCGACTGCCCTCCTTCGCTCGGACTGCTCACCATCAATGCGTTCACGGCCGCATCCGAGGTCTTCATCCCGATCCAATGCGAGTACTACGCGCTGGAGGGTCTGAGCCAGCTTCTCGGGAGCATCCAGATGATCCAGAAGCACCTGAACCCGGCTCTTCACCTCTCGACGATCCTGCTGACCATGTTCGACGGACGCACGCGCCTCGCGCAGCAGGTCGCGGAAGAAGTGCGTACACACTTCCCGGATCAGGTGCTGGAGACGGTGATCCCTCGGTCCGTCCGAGTGTCGGAGGCCCCGAGTTTCGGCCAGACGGTGATCGCCTACGATGGGCAGTCCGCCGGCGCGATCGCGTACCGCGAAGCTGCCGTCGAGATCGCGTCGCGCATCGCGACGCAGAGCAAGGAGAAATGATGGCGAAGCGCACAGGGCTCGGTCGGGGAATCGGGGCGCTGATCCCCACCGCAGATCAGGCGGAGCGTCCCGTCGACGTCTTCTTCCCCGGATCCAGTCTGCGACCGGCGGAGACGGAGGCGACGATCGGTCCGGATTCCGAGACTCCCGAGCTCGAAGAGGTGCCCGGGATTCACCTGATCCAGGTGGATCCGAACTCGATCGTCGCGAACCCCCGACAGCCGCGTACGCATTTCGATGCGGATGACCTCGCGGAACTCGTGCACAGCGTCCGCGAGTTCGGTGTGCTGCAGCCCGTGGTCGTCCGCAAGAACGCGACAGGCGATTACGAGCTCATCATGGGGGAGCGGCGTACCCGTGCCGCACGTGAGGCCGGTCTCGACGTCATCCCCGCGATCGTCCGCGATACCGCCGATGAAGACCTTCTGCGCGACGCCCTCCTGGAGAACCTGCACCGCTCCGAGCTGAATCCGCTGGAAGAAGCGTCGGCATACCAGCAACTGCTCGATGACTTCGGCATCACCCAGGAAGAGCTCGCCACACGGATCGGTCGCTCGCGTCCGCAGATCAGCAACACCATCCGTCTGCTCAAGCTGCCGGTCCCCGTGCAGCAGCGGGTCGCAGCCGGAGTGCTCACGGCTGGACACGCCCGCGCGATCCTCAGCCTCGAGACTCCGGAGTCGATGCAGCGCCTCGCCGATAAGGTCGTGAACGAAGATCTTTCGGTGCGCGCGACGGAGGAGGCGGCGAAGGCGCAGCCGGCCGCCGGCAAGTCGGCGAAGGCGACCCCGGGGGCGCGCCGCGCGTATCTCGACGAGGTGGCCGGCAAACTCGGCGACCGACTGAACACACGGGTCAAGATCGCCCTCGGCGCTCGTAAAGGCCAGGTCACAATTGATTTCGCTTCCATCCAGGACCTCAATCGGATCCTCGAGGAGCTCGGCGAAAGCGGCTACGGCTCGGCGCGATGACATCCCCGGGGCCGTTTCGGTCCCTTAGACTCGCGTCATCTCGACGACGAGGGGGGAATGTCATGTCCGTAGCAGAGGGTCCCGCAACCGTCCAACGCCGCGTGATCGCGGTCAGTATCGCCGCGGCGTTGGGCGGATTCCTGTTCGGTTTCGATACCGCGGTGATCAACGGCGCCGTCGACGCGCTCGCGGGCGACGTCTCGGGATTCGATCTCGGAACGGCTCTCAAGGGCTTCGCGGTGTCGTCGGCGTTGATCGGCTGTGCGGTCGGTGCATGGTTCGCCGGACCGGTGTCCAACAAGTACGGACGCATCCCGGTGATGGTGGGCGCTGCGACGCTGTTCTTCGTCTCCGCGATCGGTTCCGGGCTCGCGTTCAGTGTCGTCGACCTGATCGTCTGGCGTGTGATCGGCGGACTCGGGGTGGGTGCGGCGTCCGTCATCGCCCCGGCCTACATCGCCGAGGTATCGCCGGCCGCGATACGTGGTCGTCTGGGTTCACTGCAGCAACTCGCGATCGTGACCGGTATCTTCGCCGCGCTGCTCTCCGATGCTCTGCTCGCGGGCCTCGCCGGTGCCGCCGATCAGCCGCTGTGGGGACTCACCGCGTGGCGCTGGATGTTCATCGTCGAGGCTATCCCCGCGCTGGTCTACGGCATCATGTCGCTGCGTCTGCCGGAATCGCCGCGCTACCTGGTGCGCAAGGGCGAGTTGAAGCGTGCCGCAGAGGTGCTGGAGACCGTCACGGGGACGATCGACGTCGATGCGAAGATCACGGAGATCACCGGCACGATCGACACCGAACGCTCGGAGTCGCTGCGCGACCTGCGCGGAAGCCGACTCGGCCTCAAGCCGATCGTCTGGGTGGGGATCCTGCTCTCGGTGTTCCAGCAGTTCGTAGGCATCAACGTGATCTTCTACTACTCGACCACCCTGTGGCAGTCGGTCGGGTTCGACGAATCCAGCGCATTGCTCACGTCGGTGATCACGTCGGTGACGAACATCGTGGTGACCATCGTCGCCATCCTGCTCGTCGACAGGGTCGGCCGGCGCATCATGCTGCTCGTCGGCTCGGTCGGTATGACGGTGACGCTGGGACTCATGGCGCTCGCGTTCTCGTTCGGCACACTCGATGCGCAGGGGACGGCGACCCTTCCTGACCCCTGGGCGACCATCGCCTTGATCTGCGCGAACGGCTTCGTGGTCTTCTTCGGCGCGAGCTGGGGGCCGTTGGTGTGGGTCCTCCTCGGCGAGATCTTCCCCAATTCGATCCGCGCGGGAGCTCTCGCCGTCGCCGCCGCGGCCCAGTGGGTGGCCAACTTCTTCATCTCGACGACGTTCCCCGCGTTTGCGGAGATCGGCCTCACGTTCGCCTACGGGTTCTATGCGTTCTTCGCTCTCCTCTCGTTCTTCTTCGTGTTCTTCAAGGTGCCGGAGACGAAGGGCAAGGAGCTCGAGGAGATGAGCGATGAACTGGCCGTACGGCGCCGGAAGGTCGTACGGGAGACGTAGGCTTGACGCATGTCCGAGTCCGTACAGCGCCGCGCCAGCCTGGAAGTGCTGCGCGCCGAAGCGGCTGACGAACTCGCGGTGCTCATCCAGGAACGTCTTCTCGGTGGCGAAGACCCCTGGGAGTTCATGGAAGACCTGCCGAGCATCGACGAGCTCGTCGTGTACCTCCTCCGGGCCGACAACATCAACGCGAACGACGGCGTGCGACCCAATGCCGCCCGGCACTATCGGGTGCTGCGACAGATCGCCCTGGAGTACCCCGAACTGACCTCTGCAGTGTGGGGCCTACTGGACGAGACCCAGCGCCACCGTCGCTGGGACCCCACCGTCGCCGACGCTTCCTGAGCACGGCAACCTGGTAAGCGGGTTTCGCGCACCCGTTTTGTGAACATGATTTTCATAAATCATGGAACACTGGTAAAAAGGTGACAGCAATGCGGCTGACCCACAATCCGACCCAGGTTCTTCCGCGTTCATGAGACAAGGGAGTTCGTCATGGCGTCACGCACACGCACCGGCGCGGAACGCGCGGCTGCAGATCCGCAACTTCTCATCGGTGCACGCGTCGGTCTGCTCACGAACTTCACCGGCACGATGCCCGACCTGTCCAGGAACATCGATGCACTCGTGGCCGCCGGCGCCCGATTGCATCATCTGTTCGGTCCTGAACACGGCTTGGACGGCTCCGTCCAAGCGGGGGAGAGCACATCCATCGAGCGAGACGCACGCTCAGGGCTTCCCTTCAGCGACACCTATCTGGCCGAGGGAGACCGTCTCGACGAGATGATCCTCGAGTCCGGCGTCGATGCGCTCGTCTTCGACATGCAGGACATCGGGGTGCGCTTCTACACCTACATCTGGACCATGTACGACGCCATGCGCAGTGCGGCGCGCCTCGGGCTCCCCTTCACCGTCCTCGACCGCCCCAATCCCCTCGGCGGTGCGGTGCTCAGCGGCCCCGGTGTGAGCGAATCCCGCTTCACGAGCTTCGTCGGACGCAGCGACATCCACCAGCGACACGGCCTGACAGCAGGCGAGCTTGCACGTCTGTTCGCGCTCCGAGACCTCGCGGAGGAGGGGTTGAGCATCGACCTGCGCGTGATCACTCTGGAGAACTGGAACCCCGCCGCCGACTGGACGGAGACGGGTTTGGCCTGGGTACCGCCGTCGCCGAACATCCCCACGCTCGATTCCGTCTATGCCTTCGCCGGCACGGGACTGGTGGAGGGGACGACCCTGAGCGAAGGACGCGGAACGACGCGCCCCTTCGAGACGATCGGGGCGCCCTTCCTCCCCGCCGAGTTCGCAGCAGCGCTTCGCTCTAGAGATCTTCCTGGTGTCCTGATCCGAGGAATCGCGTTCGTACCGACGTTTCACAAGTACGGCGGCGCGACCGCTCACGGCATTCAGCTGCACATCACCGACCATCGAGACTTCGACCCGGTGGGGACGGCATTGGCGATCCTGGAGGAAGCGCGAGCGGCGTCTCCGGGAGAGGTTCGCAGTCTGAACGCCGGCGAACGACTGGATCCTGGGGATACCGGGTACGCCCTGGACCGGTTGTGGGGGTCGACATCTCTTCGTGAAGCGATCAACGGTGAGGGCGGGTTCTCCGCACTGCACCGGGCCTCGGGACGCGTGGTGGACACCTATGGGGACGATGTCCTCCTCTATCCGCGCTGAAAACTATTTCCATTTTGTTAAACGCGTTTAAAACTTATTGACAGTCCGGCGCTCGTGAATGTAGCTTCGATCCATCGCGCCGGACGCTCACCACACCACCACAGGAGAGACTCATGCAGAGCAGCATCAGGACGTTCCAGACCGGAGACGGGCCAGAGATCGCGCGAGCGTGGACGGAGTCGGCCCCCGGCGACGGCATCAGCTATGAGCGGTTCCGCGACCTGATCCTCCTGGATCGTAACTTCGATGCTGAGGGGCTCTTCCTCGCTGAGGATCAGGGCAGGATCGTCGGAGCCGTGTATGCCGTGCGGCGCCAGATCGCCGTCGACGCCGACGATCTGGAACCCACCTCGGGCTGGATCCCGTTCTTCTTCGTGGTTCCTTCGGCACGCCGCGCCGGCATCGCCACCGCGCTCATGACGGAAGCGAGAAGCTGGCTTCGCGGTCACGGCGTGGAGAAGATGTACTTCTCGTCCTATACCCCGAACTACTTCCTGCCCGGCCTGGACGCGGAGCGGTACCCCGAAGCCGACATGTTCCTGCGCTCGATGGGCTTCGAGACGCAGTACACCTCGGTGGCGATGGACCGCACACTGAACGACTACCGGATGCCTGACGACATCCGTGCCCGCATCGAGCAACTGCGTGCTGAGGGATGGACCTTCTTCTCCCCGAGCGGTGACGATCTCGTCGATCTCATCGAGATCGCGAAGACCTTCAACCCAGACTGGTCCCGTGGCATCCGTGAGGGAGTCCTCGGCGGACAGTCGTTGGAGCGGATCATGGCGTGCCGCAACCCCGACGGCGTGATGCTGGGTTGGGCGATGCACGGCACCTACGAGAACGTGCTGGAGCGCTTCGGTCCGTTCGGTGTCCTGCCCGAGAGTCGCGGAACTGGACTCGGCAAGATCCTCCTGCACCTCACCCTCGAGCGCATGCGCGCGCTCGGCGCTCACAGCGCATGGTTCCTGTGGACCGAGGAGACCTCGGCCGCCGGCCATCTGTACCTGAACACCGGGTTCGAGATCACACGGACCTTCACGATCATGCACGCCCCCACAGCCGCCTAGCGCGGACCCACCCGAGAGGAATCACATGAAGACTGCAAACCAGCGTCATAGCCGACGAGTGGTGACCGCGATCGCGCTCGGCAGTGCTGCCGCACTCGCCCTGTCCGCGTGCACGACAGGAGCCGAGGGCGGAGGAGATGACGGAGTCGTCGAGCTCACGTTCCTCAGCCACTACGGAAGCGACCCCTTCAAGTCGGGGATCGGCGCTCTCATCGACCAGTGGAACGAAGAGAACCCCGACATCCAGGTCACATCCCAGGCTGTCAACTTCGACGAGCTGCTCACGACCCTCAACGTCCGTCAGACCGGCGGCCGTGGTGCCGACATCGTCAGCTCGTACTCACTCTGGGGCGGGCAGCTTCAGGCGAACGGCGTGCTCTCCGCACCGCCCGCGGACGTCGCAGAGGACATCACGGCGAACTACAGCCAGGCCGCGCTCGATTCGGTGACCACAGGTGACGGAGACCTGCTGGGCTACCCGACCGAGTTCAACACCTACGCGCTGTTCTACAACAAGCAGCTCCTCGCCGAAGCCGGCTACGACGGACCGCCGAAGAGTTGGGACGAGCTGACCGAGATCGCCAATGCGACCACGGAGAAGGACGGCTCAGGTAACACGATCGTCCAGGGCATCTCTCTCATTCAGGACGGTGACAACCACACGGTGCACCCGTTCCTGTCGCTACTCGACTCAGCTGGTGGCGAGTTCCTCGCCCCCGATGGCAAGTCCGCGATGGACGACACTGCCGAAGACGTCATGCAGCTCGAGGCCGATCTCGCCGAGACGGGTGCCACTTCGACCTCGATCATGCCGACCAAGGCTTTCCCCACCGGGGGCGTCGCCATGGCCGTGCAGGCCGGATGGTGGATCGGCAGTCTCAAGGCCTCTATGGGGGATGACTACGCGAACGTCGGTGTCGCACCCGTCCCAGGGCCCAAGGACGGAGACGTGGGCTCGCTCGCCTACACGTTCTTCACGGGTGTGAACTCGGGCAGCCAGCACCAGGAGGAGGCGTGGAAGTTCCTCAGTTGGCTCAACTCCCACGAGAACGAGGACGGCGTGACTGCGCTCGGTGAGTTCCTCGCTGAGCAGGGCCTGATTCCGCCGAGGACCGCGGATGCCGAGATCCTCGGCCCGAAGTATCTCGCACAGGAGCCGAACCTCGAGCCGATCTACGCCGCCGCTGAGTACGCGATGGCCGAGTCGAATGCGTCCAACGCCTACGAGGCGAAGACATCCACCAACACCGCTCTCAACGACATCATCGTCAACGGGGCAGACGTGAAGAAGACCTTCTCGAAGTTGGTCAAGGAGATCGACGCACAGTAGCCCCATCAGGAGGCGGGGATGGAGCATCCCCGCCTCCTGTCCGAGACCACCCACGGAGGGCCGATGGCCAATCCCACACTCATGACGGCGGCGCAGGAAGCCGCCGAGGACACGATCGCGGTCACGGTCGGAACGACGAAGACCAAGCCGCGAGCACGGCGCTTCCGCCGCGAAGCCCGGGCCGGCTACCTCTTCCTCGCGCCCTCCCTGCTCTTCTTCACGGTCTTTCTCATTCTTCCGACGTTCTTTGCGATCTTCCTGTCGCTGTCGACGTGGGGAGGATTCGACCTCACGAAGATCGAGTTCACCGGGTTCCAGAACTACGCGGAGATCCTGCAGCTGGACAGTAAATTCGTCCAGCCGATCCTCGTGAACACCTTCCTCTTCGCAATCATCGCGGTGATCCTGGCTGTCGGGGGATCCGTCGTCGTCGCCCAGCTGATCGAGCGGCTGAAATTCCAGGGGTTCTGGCGGTTCCTGTACTTCCTTCCCGTTGTGGCGACGGTGGTCGCCATCGGCAACGTCTGGAAGATGCTCTACCAGCCTGCTGGGCTCATCAACGCGGTGCTCAACGCGGTGGGCGTCAACTCGATCGGATTCCTCTCAGACCCCAGCCTCGCTCTGCCGTCTGTCGCGGTGGTGCAGGCGTGGGCATCGATCGGTGCCGCCGTGCTCATCTTGACCGCGGGAATCAAGGGCATCGACAAGACGATGTACGAGGCCGCAGAGATCGACGGCGCCGGTCCGTGGCGCACCTTCTGGAGTATCACCCTTCCGCTGCTGCGTCCCTCCCTCGTGTTCGTCTTCATCACGCAGTGCATCGCGGGACTCCAATCCTTCGCTCTCATCATCGTGATGACCAAGGACGGCGGTCCCGCAAACGCCACGAACGTCGCGGCCTTCGAGATGTACCAGCAGGCGTTCAAGTTCGGCGCTTGGGGCACCGCGAGCGCCATGGCGATGGTGTTGTTCCTCATCATCTTCATCATCACGCTGCTCCAGCTCTGGATCAGCCGTCGCACCGGAGGAGACGACTGATGGGCGTTCGTCAGCGCAAGCGTCACCCGTTCCCATGGATCTCATATCTCGTCGTCGCGATCGGCGGGGTCATGATGATCGTGCCGTTCTTCGACACGGTGTTCAGTTCGCTCAAGGGCCCGGGCGAGTATGGGATCTTCCCCTACCGCTTCTTCCCCGAGACGTGGACCTGGGACAACTACACGGCGGCGTTCGAGCAACTTCAGCTCGACAGGCTCTTCTTCAACAGTGTCGTGGTGACACTGGTCGTGACGGCGTCCGTCCTGATCACTTCGGCGATGGCGGGCTACGCGCTGGCGAAGCTGCGGTTCCGTGGACGTGACGTCATCTTCCGCTTCGTGCTCGCCACGATGATGCTCCCCCCGTTCCTCCTGCTGATCCCGGACTTCCTCATCATGTTGAACTGGCCTCTCGTCGGGGGTAACAACATCCTCGGTCAGGGTGGGTTCGGCGGCATGACCAACAACATCGTGTCGCTCATGCTGCCGTTCCTCGTGAGCGGATTCGGCATCTTCCTGATGCGCCAGTTCATGGTGGGTGTGCCAGACGAGATGCTCGAGGCGGCGCGCATCGACGGAGCGGGCGAATGGCGCCTGTTCTTCAACATCGTGCTGCCGCAGGCCACTCCCGTCGCCATCACACTCGGTGTCATCACCTTCGTCGGGCAGTGGAACGAGTACATCTGGTCCTCGCTCATCGCCTCGGCGAACCCCGATCTGATGACGCTTCCCGTCGGTATCCAGATGCTGCAGAGCTTCATCGATCCGAACCGCACGATGCCGATCGTCATGGCCGGAATCGTGATCAGCACTCTGCCGGTCCTCATCATCTTCCTCTTCCTGCAGAAGTACTACGTCCGCGGCGTCATGCTCAGCGGGATGAAGTAAACCCCCACCCACAGCCCCACTCAAGGAGTCAGCACACATGGGCAGGACAGTCCTCGCCATCGGCGGTCATATCGGCGACATGGACCTCACCGCGGGTCCGACCCTCGCGAAGATGGTGCAGGAGGGCGATCGCGCGATCATCCTCGCCTGCACGTACGGCGAGCGCGGTCACCCCACCATCAGTCCGGAGGAGTACCGCGAGCAGAAGGTCGCGGAGGGCGAGGCCTTCGCCGCGGCGATCGGCGCGGAGTTCCGCGTTCTCGACTACTCGGACGGCTTCCTTCCCGACGACGATTCGGCCGCAGAGCAGATCGCCGACATCATCCGCCAGGAGAAGCCTGAAATCCTCATCACCCACTGGACCAAGAGCATTCATCGGGATCACGAGCGGGCAGCCCTGCTGGCAGAACGCGCTCGATTCCTCGCCTCGCTCCCGGTCGGAAGTCCGTTCGGCCGGCACGGCATATCGCAGTTCCTCCACGCCGACAACTGGGAGGATGCCGAGGGCTTCACTCCGGACATGTACGTCGAGATCCCGGACGCCGCCTACGAAACATGGCGCGCGGCGATCCAGGGGCAGGCCTTTGCTCGCGGAGAGACGTACGGCTTCCGCTACATCGACTACTACAGCGCGAACATGCTGGCGAAGGGCTGCCTGGCGAACACAACCCGTGCGTGCGGCTTCGTCCGCGCCGATAAGGGTGCCAAGCTCGCGGGACCGTGACCTCGACATCGACGGGATCGGGTGAGGGCCCGAAGGAGCGACCGCTCCTCCGGCCCTTCCGGCACGGCGATGAGGACGAGCTCGCCGATATCTGCCTGCGCACAGGAGACAGCGGTGCCGACGCGACCAGTCTCTACCGTTCGTCTGGATTGCTGGCCGACATCTTCGTGCTGCCGTACGTCGCGCGACATCCCGAGAGCGCCTTCGTGATCGAAGGCCCCGAACGCGTTGTCGGTTATGTCGTGTGCGCGCCGAATACGGTGGCGTTCGACCACTGGTTCCGGGATGAGTGGTGGCCGGGCAGGTCCAAGCGGCATCGAGCCTCCGCGGCGGAGAGCCGGAAGGATGCAGCGTTGCTGCGCTACGCCGACGCTGTCGGTAAACGGCCCGGCTCTTTCCTGGAGGAGTACCCGGCGCATCTGCACATCGATCTTCTGCCAGCGGCGCAGGGGAAGGGCGCCGGAAGAAAGCTGATCAACGTGCTCGTGACGCATCTTCGTGATCACGGTGTCCCTGGAGTGCAACTGACGACTGGCGCACGCAACGCTGGGGCGATCGCCTTCTACACCCGAATGGGTTTTGATCGACTTCACGAGCCCGAGGGCGCGGTCACATTCGGGAAGAGATTGTCGGTTCCCTCCATCGACTGACACGGCCTGAGCCCGCAGAAAACGAGAAAGGGCCGCACCTCCCCGGGAGGTGCGGCCCTTTCGGCTCAGAACGTCAGCCGATGAACGCGGCGAGGTCCTTCTCGAGCGCGGGCTTCGGCTTGGCGCCGATGATGGTCGTCTTGACCTCTCCGCCCTGGAAGACCTTCATCGCCGGGATCGACGTGATCTGGTACTTCATGGCCAGCTGGGGGTTCTCGTCGACGTTGAGCTTGAGGATGGTGATCTTGTCGGGGTTGTCCGCCTGGATCGCGTCCAGGACCGGCGCGACCATACGACACGGTCCGCACCACTCGGCCCAGAAGTCCACCAGCACGGGACCGTCGGCCTGCAGAACGTCCTGCTCCCAGGTCGCCTGGCTCGTAGCCTTTGCACTCATCAGAGATCTCCTTGATTCGAGGTTCGTCTGCTACAACAGCCGACGAGGGGAAAGTGTTCCCGGACTATGCCGAGGCGGTGAGGATCTCGGCGGCCTCCGCAGCCGGGACCTCGACGGATGCGTCCTCGAGGTCCGCGAGGAAGTGCTCCGCGTCGAGGGCCGCGACCGTGCCCGTGCCGGCAGCGGTGATGGCCTGACGGTACGTGGGGTCGATGACGTCACCCGCGGCGAACACACCGGGCACGGAGGTCTTCGACGAGCGGCCGTCGACCCAGATCGTGCCCTCGGGCGTCAACTCGAGCTTGTCGTGCACGAGGTGGGTGCGCGGGTCGTTACCGATCGCGATGAACAGACCATCGATCGGCAGGTCGCGCAGGGTGCCGTCGACCGTCGAGCGCAGCTGCACGCCGCTGACGGAGTCGCCACCGAGGATTTCGGCGACCTCGCTGTTCCACACGAACTCGATCTTCTCGTTCGCGAACGCGCGCTCCTGCATGATCTTCGAGGCACGCAGCGTGTCCTTGCGGTGGATGACGTAGACCTTCTCCGCGAAACGCGTGAGGAAGGTCGCCTCCTCCATCGCCGAGTCGCCGCCGCCGACGACCGCGATCGTCTTCTCGCGGAAGAAGAACCCGTCGCACGTGGCGCACCAGGAGACGCCGTAACCGGACAGGCGCTCTTCGCCCTCGATGCCGAGCTTGCGGTACGCCGAGCCCGTCGCATAGATCACGGACTGAGCCTCGTGCTCGACACCGCTGCCGAGGATGACCTTCTTGACGGGTCCGTCGAGCTGCAGTTCGGTGACGTCGTCGTAGACGACCTCGGTGCCGAACTTCTCCGCCTGCTCCTGGAACTTCGCCATCAGCTCCGGGCCCTGGATGCCCTCGGGGAACCCGGGATAGTTCTCGACTTCGGTGGTGTTCATCAGCTCGCCGCCGACTTCGACCGAGCTCGCGATGAGCAGCGGCTTGAGGTTCGCTCGGGCCGCGTAGATGGCAGCCGTGAATCCGGCGGGGCCGGAGCCGATGATGATGACCTGACGCATGTGCTCTCCGTCTTAGAAACTGCAGTCGAATGACCTTCGAGTGCTTCAACCCATGGTAACCGCGAGGCATTCCCCCGCCAGTGCGGGAGGTTCAGCGTCCGGGGAGGAACCTGCGCACCAGACCACCGGCCGCCTTGAGCTCCGGGGCCCGCATCGCGGCGAGGATGGCGACGTAGACCACGACCACGGCGAGGCCGATGATCGCGGTGCCGACGGCTCCGAAGATCTTGTTGTCCGTGGTCCAGCCGCTCGGGCCGCCGAGAAGGAGGAACACCCCCCAGCCCGCGAACCCGGCGGGGATGGCCGCGACCGCGAACCGCAGGATGGCTGTCACCCAGGTTCCGATTCGCAGTCCACCGATCTTCCGGTGCAGGAGCCAGCTGGCGACGATTGTCTGGATCGTGCTCGCGAGAGACTGACCGAGCGCGATGGCGGCCGCCAACGCCGTGACCGGGATGATGTCGGCGACGTAGAGCCCTTGGGCGACGAGAGCCGTGATGACGATGAGAACGCTCTGAAACAGGGTGAACCAGAACGGCGTGCGTGTGTCGCCGTATGCGTAGAAGGTTCGTTGCACGATGAAGAGGACGGTGAGCGGAAGCAGACTCACCAGATAGCAGAGGAGGACGAGCGCGGCGGCTTCGGCATCGGCGGCGTTCTCGGTGAAGACGCGAGAAGCGGGAATGATGGCCGCGATGAGCGCGGCCATGGCGACAGCGATGAAGAGGAAGAGCGTCCGGATGCTGCGCGTGATGTCCGCGCGGACTTCATCATCTCGACCCGCTGCGGCGTGCTCGCTGATCTGTGTGAAATACGGCGTACCGATCGAGAGCACGATGATGGAGTACGGCAGCATGAAGATGAGCCAGGCATACTGCATCGTGGCCACCGACGCCCCGTCGCCGGCAGCGGCGAAGGCGATGCGTCCCTGGATGGTTCCCGCGGTGAGGCTCGCGATTGCCATGAGGAGAGTCCAACCCGCGAGGCGGCCGGTGGCGCCGAGACCTACACCGCGCCAGCGGAAGTCGGGCTTCAAGGAGAGTCCCGTCCGCCGCCAGAACAGGAGAAGGACTCCGGCCTGAACCACGATCCCCAGTGTCGCCGTCCCGCCCAGGGCGGCGATCATCTCCGGCGTCCAGTCAGGAACGTCCGTCAGCGGCCCCCCGAAGAAAGCGGCGATCAGGAGGAATCCGATGATGGAGATCACGTTGTTGACCACGGGTGCCCACGTGAACGGCCCGAAGATGCGGCGGGCGTTCAGCGCCTCACCGAGCAAAGCGTAGAGACCGTAGAAGAGGATCTGGGGCATGCACCAGTAGGCGAACGCGGTCGCCAGGGCCAGCTGTGCGGGATCTCCGTCCGCAGAGAGCCAGACGAGCCAGGGTGAGGCGACGGTCGCCGCACCCGCGATCACCACGAGGACGACCGTCCCGAGGGTGAACAGCTTCGAGATGTACGCGTTTCCGCCGTCGGCGTCAGCCGAAGCCTTGACGATCTGCGGCACGATCACGGCGGTGAGGATCCCCACGGAGATCAGTGAGAAGACACTGTTGGGAAGCTGATTGGCGACCGCGAAGGCGTCAGCCGCTTCGGAGTTGACCGAGCCGATCACGCCGACCAGCACGATGCTGCGCAGCAGCCCCGTGACGCGGGAGACCATGGTGCCGGCTCCGATGATGGCGCTCGCGCGTCCGAGACTAGTCACGCTTCTCCTCGGGCTCCGTGGCCACGGCTTCCTCGTCTTCCTCCGCTGTCTCACGGCGCTTGCGGCGGATGGTGCGGATCACGCCGAGGGCGATCAGGAGGACCGCGAGACCTCCGAAGATCACGAGGCCGATCGTCTCCCACTCGGCACGGACCGCGACCCGGACGGTCTGATCCCCTTGGATCTGCACACCCGTGGGGCTGTAGAGACTGAGGCGCAGATCGACCTCGCCGCTGCCCACCCGTGCCGACACCGGAACCTTCACCCGCGTCGACGAGTTGGGCTGCACGACCGTCTCGGTCATGGGTTTGACGTCGAGACGGGGGTCAGTGGGCGAGACGAAGAGCTGCACGGTCACCGGCCACGGCAGGTCGTTACGGACCGCGATCGGGAGGTCGGCGTTGGCCGCGAGCAGCTGGATGGTGCTGGACGGCGGGATGTTCACGGCGTTCAGCGTCGCCCGTGTCTGTGCCTGATGATCGGCGAGGTCCTCCGTGAACGCGTTCGCCGAGGTCCCGACGGCGAGTGTGCGGAGGATCCTGATGCGCTCGGGACTCAGCAGCACCTGCGGGTCCTCGAGGATGGACGAGAAGGCGGTGAGCTTGCCCTCGTCGGCCAGGAGCGTCGTCACGGCGGCCGAGCGAGCGGTGTCGGGTTCTGCGGTCAGAGTCGCCGCGACGGGTGTCGTCGCCCGGAGCGCGGAGAACTCGAATCCGATCGAGTCCGCCGCGGAGATCGCGTCGCGGAGAGCGTCCGCGCGGCGATTCTCATCGCGGTCCAAGCCGATGAGCAGGGGAGCGCCGGCGGAACGGGCTTGAGCGAACTGGAGCCGCGCCGTCGCTTCGGCGAGCAGACGCTGGCGGTCGACACTGTCACCCTCGGCGGCCACTTCTGACAGCACCTCGGAGGTGGTGGCATCGGTGACGAGGAGATCATGGCCCGACGCGGTCGCGTGGGCAGCGCTCTGTCCACCGACCGCCGACGAGGGAACGATCGTGGTCGTCCCCTCTCCGAGGTACCCGGTGAACGCGGCCAGGTCGGTCTCGGTCAGCGCATCGTGCGGCCAGAGGATTCGCGGCAGCGCACCCTCGACCGCGGTGAGCTCCTCATCCGTCGGGAGCGCGGTGGAGTCCGTGGGACGGGGAGTCGGGCCGGGTGTTGCGCCCGTGCTGTCCGTGGGGGCGACCGTCTCCGGCGTCTGCGGGAAGTCCGCGGCGTTCAAGAAGGGGGCGAACGTCGTCGGCTGGAGCAGTTCGGGCAACCCCGCCTGTGCCTGCGCCGTGGCATCCGCATCCCCGAACTGCACGGCGAACCGTGCGTTCGGAAGCCCGTCGAGCCGCGTGAGCCACTCCCGTGCGCTGTCAGGAGCGGCCGTGCCGAGCACCCGGATCGCCGTGAGGATCGACGGGTCGATCGCGATCACGGCCGTCGTCCCCGCGATCCCGTCGAGCTGGGCGGTCAGCGCGCCGTCGGCGGCGGTGAGCTCTGCGAGCTCTTCGGCGGTAAGCAGCGCACCGCCTTCCGGCGTCGCCGTGAGGGGAACGATCACGCCGATCTGCGTGGTCTGCGAGTCCGCCACGATCAGGACGGTCGTCGCGGACGTGTCCGCTTCGGCCGCCGCGTCGTCGCCGGTCTTCGCTCCGGTGAGCTCCGCGCGCAGCGGGTACACGCCGGGGGCGAGGTCGCCGAGGGTGTCTTCGGGCACGAAGATCGTGGTCGTCGCGGAGGCGCCCGCATCGATCGGCTCGGTGTCGTCGGCCCCGATCGCAGCGAACTCGCCGGGAGCCTCACCGTCGTCGAGCCAGCTCGTCACCGCCGCATCGTCAGGCAGGGGAGTGCGGTTGAGCTCGACCTCGACCTGTCCACTGCTGAGCCTCGTGTCCGTCCCGTTGTCGAGAGTGAGCGTCGCCGAGGTCGACGACCCCGGAGCGATGAGTCCGCGCATGCCGGCGGAGACGTGCAGCTCGACGGTCTGATCGTCGTCCTTCGGGGCCTGGTCCGCGGCGAAAGCGGCGCCCGGCGCACCCAGGGCACAGGTGCCCGCTGCGATCGCGAAAACCGCGGCCCTGCCTGCGAGCCGATGCAGGCGCGCACGGAGGCCGGTTTCGGGGGTGATCGCGGTCATGGAGGTCTTCCTCGGGCGCCGGAGAGAGCTGCCCGTGAGTACTGACCTCCTGATTCTAGGAGGCCATATGAAGGAGAAGCCTGAAGACGCGTAGAGTGACGGCCGTGTCCGACACCCTCGCGCCCGTTCCCGACCCGCTCCACAGCGCCGCTCTCGCAGCGGATCTCGATGCTGCGGACCTCCGTTCCGAGCCGCTTCGGCGACTCTGGGGAGAAGAGGCGGACGATGCCCTGGCGCGAGGGATGCGGGAGCCGATCCTGCGCGCGATCGCCGACGACACCGGTGCGCTCGCCACTCTCGGACGCCTCTTCGTGCTCGGGATGACCCAGCCGCGGGAGCCTGTGGCCGCCGCGCTCCCGCGCCTCGGGGTGGATGGGCTCGTCGCCCTCCGCCTCGCGACCGTCGATGCCGACACCGTGACGCCCACGGCACTGCTGCGACCGCAGTCGTTCGTCGATGCGGATGGTGTGGGGGAGTGGTGGATCGCGAGCGACCTCGACGAGGTGGCGCTCGACGGAGCGCTGCCCGACGATCACGTCCTCGGTGTCGGCGGCGCGTCGCGCACCCTCGCCGAGACCATCGTCCCGATCGAGGTGGATCGCGCGCTCGACCTCGGGACCGGGTGCGGTATTCAGGCGCTCCTGGTCGCGCGTCGGGCGGGGAGGGTCATCGCGACCGACATCTCCGCGCGTGCTCTCGCCTTCGCCGAGCTCAACGCGCACCTCAACGGAGTCGCCAACATCGAGTTCCGCCAGGGGAGCATGTTCGAGCCGGTCGCGGGGGAGGCGTTCGACCTGATCGTCTCGAATCCGCCGTTCGTGATCACCCCGCGCGTCGACGGGGTTCCCGCGTACGAATACCGCGACGGCGGACTGGTCGGAGACGCGCTGGTCGAGCAGTTCGTGCGCACGGCCCCGACATTCCTCACGGAGAACGGCATCGTCCAGCTGCTGGGGAACTGGGAGTCCAAGGCGGGAGTCGGGGGCCTCGCCCGCCTGGAGGCATGGGTACCGGCCGAGCTCGACCTGTGGGTGATCGAACGCGAAGAGCTCTCGCCCCTCGGGTACGCCGAGCTGTGGATCCGTGACGGTGGCACCACCCCGCGCGATTCCGGGTTCACCCCGCTGCTCACCGCCTGGCTCGATGACTTCGCCGCCCGCGGGGTGACCTCCATCGGTTTCGGCTACGTCCTGATGCGCCGGGGGTCATCGGGCGATCCGCTGCGACGGACCGAGAAGATCGGCCAGCATGTCTCGAACGTCGGAGCGGCACTGGCCACGGGGCTCGCCGCCTACGACGTGCTCACCCAGGGGATGCCGGCGACTCTGACGGTCGCCGCCGACGTCACCGAGGCGCGGCACCTGCTGCCTGGCAACGACGACCCGAGCGTGATCGAGCTGCGTCAGGGCGGAGGATTCAGCCGCACCATCGCGGTCGACCCCGCGCTCGCCGGACTCGTCGGAGCCTGTGACGGTGAACTCACCGTGGGACAGATCGTGGCGGCGCTGGCGGACCTGTTCGACGTCCCGTTGGCCGAGCTGTGGGCGGACCTCGAACCCCGCATCCGTGCCCTGATCCTCGACGGCATCCTGCTGCCGGGGGAATAGACCCCGAATACATGCGTTGGAATAGATCATGAAGGCTTTCGGATTCCTCTCTTTCGGTCACTACGCCGATGTCCCCGGATCGGCGACCCGCACAGCGGGCGACATGCTCAAGCAGACGATCGAGATCGCCGAAGGCGCCGACGAGATCGGGGTGAACGGCGCCTCGGTGCGCGTGCACCACTGGGCGCGCCAGGCCGCATCCCCCATGCCGCTGCTCTCCGCGATGGCGGCGCGCACGAAGCGCATCGAGGTCGGCACCGGTGTGATCGACATGCGCTACGAGAACCCGTTCCAGTTCGCCGAGGAAGCGGCAGCGCTCGACCTGATCGCCGATGGACGGATCGCGCTCGGAGTGAGCCGAGGTTCACCCGAGACCGCGCTTCGCGGCTACGAGACGTTCGGCTACGTCGACGAGGAGGACACGGAGCGCGGCAGCGTGCTGGCGCGGGAGAAGTTCGACCTCTTCCTGCGGGCGATCGACGGCGAGGGTCTCGCCCCCGGTGACCCGAGGATGGTGGGAGCGGGTCGGTATCTGCAGATCGAACCGCAGTCGCCGACGCTCCGTGACCACATCTGGTGGGGATCGGGCTCTCGTTCGACCGCCGTGGAGACGGGTCGCAAGGGGCTCAACATGATGAGTTCGACCCTCGTGACCGAAGCGACGGGCCAACCCTTCCACGAACTGCAGCGCGAACAGATCGAGCTGTTCCGTTCGGCCTACAAGGAAGCCGGTCACACCGGGCGACCGCGGGTCTCCGTGAGCCGCAGCGTGTTCCCGCTCGTGTCCGACATGGATCGGGCCTACTTCGGGCTGCGCAGCGAGGAGAACGCTGACCAGATCGGTGTGATCGACGGATTCCGCTCGACCTTCGGGAAGACGTATGCCGCCGAGCCGGACGTGCTGATCGCCCAGCTGAAGCAGGACGAGGCCGTGATGGCCGCCGACACCCTGCTGCTCACGATCCCCAACCAGCTCGGCCCGGAGTACAACCTGCATGTGCTGGAAGCCTTCGCGACGCACGTGGCGCCGGCACTCGGCTGGAGGCCGAACACCGACGGGCCGGTGCAGGGCGACCCGGTCTGACAGTCGGCTTCGCGGCGGATGTCCGTCGTGCGAGGGATGCGGATGAGAGCTTGCGGGGGCAAGCTCTCATCCATGAGCGAATCCATTTTCTCAGCGGGAACCGATGTGACCTTCGGCCGCGAACGGGGCACCGTCATCGACGTCCGGGCAACTCCCTCCGGCAAGTGGGTGTTCGGGGTCGAGACCGCCGAGGGCGAGGTGAGGTACTTCACCGAGAAGGCGCTACGGCTCCCCGCGCGCTAGTGTCGTGATCATCTCGCCCCCTGATGGTCGACTACTTGTTGTCTCGTGGAGCCGGCCAGCGGCGAGTGGTATTCGCTCCGATCAGGAAGGCCAGGAGGCCGACCACGAGGCAAGCGGCGAGGGGTTGCACCATGGAATCGAGGTCGCCCGACACGGAGAACCATGCCAGGGCAAGAAGCCATGACAGCACAAGGACCGCGGCGAGGACAGTACCTGCTTTAGCGCTGAGCTTCCCAGCGATACCGCCCAATGCAAGCAGGGCAATTCCCACGATTGCATAGATCATTGCTCTCCTAACACTTGTGAATCCACGGCCACCATACGCCGGCCGGCCCGCCGATGCCGACGATGTAGTGCGCTTCACACTTCATGCCAGCGCCTGGCGGGCGACGGCATCGGGGTCGGGGCGTCCGGCGACGAGCTTGACGATCGGGCCCAGCACGGCTCGCACGCTCAGGCGCCGGAGCGTGGTCTCACGCAGCCACGCGAGCACACGCCCGCGGCGGAACATGAGCCGCGCGAGCATCTGTGAGTTCGACTGCGCTGCCTCGACGCGAGGGCGCTCGACCCGCTCCCATGCCTCAAGCAACACCGGCAGTGTTTGCCGGTCGGCGTGCGCGAGCATGCGGCCCAGCATCCAGGCCGACTCGATCGCCATTCCCGCCCCGATCCCTGCGGTCGGCAGGAAGCCCGCGGCGGCGTCCCCGAGCAGAACGCCGGCGGGTAGCACCCATCGCGGAGCACGGGCGTCGTCGAGTCGCCACAGGTACGGATCCGGTGCGGTCTCGATCGCGCGCAGCGATGCCTCCAGGCGAGGGCCGAGGGAATCGACCCGCTCGCGGACGGATGCGGCGAACGCGACGGGACCGTCCGCAAGGTCGGCGTCCGGACCGCCGAGGAACACACCCAGCCGGTTCTTCACGGGGTAGGCCCCGAGGAAGAACCCATTGCCCCAGATCTCCTCGCCGAGCGTCGGATCGCTGAGATCATCCGCCCACCCCACCCAGCCCGACCACCCCGTCTCGATGACCTGCGGTGCGGCCGAACCCAGCACGGAGCGCATGCGTGAGTTCATGCCGTGGGCACCGACGATCAGATCGAACCGACCTTCGCCGGCGGGCGTCCCGTCACGGTCGACGAACAGCGCGGTGCGATCGGTCACCTGTTGCACGGTGGTGC
This sequence comes from Microbacterium aurugineum, assembly GCF_023101205.1. Taxonomy (NCBI): domain Bacteria; kingdom Bacillati; phylum Actinomycetota; class Actinomycetes; order Micrococcales; family Microbacteriaceae; genus Microbacterium; species Microbacterium aurugineum. The sequence goes on from NZ_CP078078.1 coordinate 3,519,094, forward strand.
CGAACGTCACCGGGCACCCGCTCTCGGTGAGCACCTCGATCAGAGCGCCACGCGAGATGCCGTTGTAGTCGCCGTAGACGCGCAGCAGATCGCTCATCGACTCGGAGCGCAGCATCTTGCCGCGGTGGGATCGGAACGCATAGCGCTGCATGGGTGTGCCCGCGGCGAGGTAGTCCTCGTGCACGCCGAGATCGACCAGAGCTTGGTCGACGGTCGGCATGAGCGCGAGCATGTAGCCCGGGTGGTCCATCTCGGGCATCCGATCGACGAGAACCGGGTGCAGTCCGTCGCGACGCAGCAGTTGCGTGAGAGTGATGCCGGCGATGCCGGCACCGACGATGAGCACTCTCAGGCGATCGTCGTGTTGTGCGGCGATCTGGGAGTCGAGTGGTGTGTCGGTGAGCATGTTCCTCCTCTGGACCACCTAGTACAATGCCCACACTACGCCTACTGGACCGACTGGTCCAGTAGGGTGGACGCATGGCAGCGCTCACGGGGAATCACCGCGACCGACTCATCGAGGCGACGGTGGCGGAGTTCGCCTCGGTCGGATATGAGCGCGCGTCGTTGAACCGCATCATCCAGGCGGCCGGCATCAGCAAGAGCTCCTTCTATCACGCGGTCGGTTCCAAGTCGGAGCTGCTGGACGCGGTGGTCGAGACCCTGATCGCCGACGTGCGCGCGCACTGGGTCGCCCCGGAACCCGCACAGTTCGCCGGTGATGACTTCTGGCCGCGCCTCGACGGAGTGCTCACGGATCTCGGCCGACTGGCCGCGGTCGATCCCGCTCTCGGTCTGCTCGGGCGCATCTTCTACCTGCCGGCAGCGGGAGGCGTCGACGCGAGGAGCACTCTGCTCGATGCCGTGCACGCGTGGGTCGCCGAGGTGCTGCAGGTGGGTGTGCGCACCGGAGCCGTGCGCGATGACGTGCCCGTGGAGGCGCTCGCCGCGGCGACGTTCGGCATGCTCCGCGGCTTGGACGAGTGGGCTCTCGACGCGACAGCCGCGGAGGCGTCGCGACGTGCTCGGGATCAGGCCGCGGTTCCGGGGATGCTCCTGCGCGGCCTGCTGGGGCGTCCCTCCTCCGCGGCGTGACAACACCGCCACCCGCCACGGGATCGTCGCAAGGTCGGCGTCCGGACCGACGAGGAACACGCAGAGCCGGTTCTTCACGGGGTAGCCCCCGAGGAAGACCCGTTGACACAGATCTCCTCGCCGAGCGCCGGATCGCGGAGATCATCCGCCCAATTTCACCTACCACGCACACGGGCTCACGCGAGCGACGGCCATTTGGGGGACAGACAGGTGGCTCGCGGGACCTCTACGGTGAACATGCCTGGTCGAGAACGGCGGCCGACGCTGATGATGACGTGAGTGAGGTTGTAGCGGTGTTCCAGGCGCAGGCGCCGAATGAGATCGCATCGGCCGTAGTTATGGATTCCGAGGTCACCGTAAGCGACAACGCGACAGCACGCGTTGACAGCGAGAGTGCTCACGTTTCGACCCCTGAAGGCACCGTGTCCCTCGGCGTGACCGCGTCGACGGACTCTGTGCTTTCTGAACCGATTCTCATGGAAGACGGCAGCGCGCTTGTCGCGATCGTCATCAACGAGCCGGTCGCTGACACGGCGTTCCGGATGCCCCTTGAGCTGCCGGACGCCGCGGCCGCGACGCTGGAGGACGACGGATCGGTCCTGATTATGAACCCCGAGGGCGAGTTCATCGCGGGCATCGCGCGACCGTGGGCGCGCGATGTGAACGGATCGGATGTTCCCACCTCGTTCGAGCTCGATGGTGACACGCTCATCCAGCATGTCGACCTGACCAGTGTCCCGGTGGACGCTTACCCCGTCGTCGCGGACCCGTGGGCTGGCCATGACCTTGTGGCGGCAGCGTGGGTGACCAGCCAGGGCGGTTCGAAGTACGTGATCAACGCGGTGCCCACCTCTTGGGGCGAGTTCTACCGTGGCATCGCGACGCTTGAGTCGCATCTCGCTGATCTCAAGGCAGATCTGGGAACCAACAAGTCGAAGGTCACATCCACGATCATCAACCAGTTCTATTGCCACGTTGCGTACGGCTGGCTCGGAGGCGGCGCCACCTACAACATGGAATCCTGGCGAAAGGACGTCCTCTGGTCCGTACAGGGAAACCCGATCACGAAGTGCAATCCGTGATGGAGCTCACGATGAATGAACCACGCAACCTCCCGACGTCGAAGCGAAACCGCACTGTTTGGGCAATCGCCGCGCTGGCAGCGATCGTCGGCATTGCCGCCGGCTACCTCGGCGGCACCGTGGACGGTGATATCCCCTGGCCTGCCACGGTGCAGGAGACGGCCACCTACAACACGTCCACGGCCCTCACCGCGATCGCAGGGGTGCTCGTGCTCGCTGCGCTGATCATCTGGGGCGTGAGGACACGTCCCAAGGCTGGGAAGGCCGTCCTGGTGATCACGGGGGCGCTCGTAGCCACCGCCGTTGTGTTCGGTGCCAGCTTCGCGGTGGGTGCCCTGTGAGCGCGCGGACCGGCATGCTCGGAGTGATCAGCGCGCTTCTGCTTCGTGACGTGCCTCATGTTGACAGGAGCACCCGCCGTGGCCGCGGAGATATCCCCCGCACCCGACTCCCTCACGTCAACGGTGGTCGGGGATCTGGACCAACTGACGCAGGATGAGATCGAAGCGCTGCGCTCCGGCTCCCCCAAGATCGTCACCGTCGACCCGTACTCGGGCGACGTCACAGACGTCGAGGTCATAACCGAGGCAGAGCTCGAAGCGACGCTCGAGGCACTGAGCCCTTCTGGACCCTCCGCACGTTCCTGGTCTACCGGGTGCGCATCCGGCAAGCCGTGCTGGCACGACAACCCGCCCGGGAACGTGCACTACCAATTCACCTTGGGCGTTACCAACGGGACATGGGACACTGTGCGCGACTTCTATACAGGCGACTACTACGCCAAGCTGTGCTGGATCCCGTGGAACTCGACTACCAAGTTCTGCATGCCTGAGCGCAACGGAACGAAGGCGCTCATCCAGATCGGGATGCAGGTCACCGGCAAGCGGGTCGACCTGAGCAAGACCCGCGTCTAGTACCTGTCGCGTTCGAAGATCGGCCCCACGGTGGAGCTTCCGGCGTGGGGCCGATCTTCGCTCTGGGACCTCTCGGCGACTTCGCCAGAGCCCGGTGCGCGCGTCGCGCGTCCCGCGAACCGACTCTCAGCTGACTCTTCATTCATCCGTACCGCCTCGAACCGGGCGCAGCCTCCGTCAGCCGCCCCGGGGTGGACCGAACAACTCCTCACCGTGCTCGTGGAGCAGCCTGTACGCATCCGCGAACGTCTCCGGCTCGGGCTCTCCCGGCTGGCCGTAGCGCGCGATCAGCAGCCCGAGAAGCCCGCGGGCGGGCGGGGTCAACGGCCTCAGCTGATCCTTCCCACCGGGCCGCGGCGCCGACTCCTCGGGGTTCGGAGGCGTGTACGCGGGGGTCGTCACCGGCCAGTCGGCGGGGTGGCGGGGCTTGTCGAGGTTGACGACGTTCATCAGGGTGTTGGCGAACTGGTCGCGATCGTTGAGCGGCTTCAAACCGTGCAGACGGGAGAGCGTGGCGATGACCGAGCCGTGGTGCATCTCGTCGTGGATGATCGAGCCGCGCTTCGTGTACGCCGAGACCGCGATCGCCGGGACGCGGCATCCGAGCCGGTCGAACGTGAAGCCCATCTCGCCGGCCTCGGTGTCGGGCGTCGGCGTGGTGGCGGCGGGCGGGGGCACGTGGTCGTAGCAGCCGCCGTGCTCGTCGAAGGTGATGAGCAGCAGGGTGTTGACCGCGTTCGAACCCGTCGCGGACGCACTCGTGCGCACGGCCTCGTAGATGTCATGGATGAGTCGGTCTCCGGCGCGCACGTCCGAGATCGCGCTGTCGAAGACGGCTTCACCCTCGACCTCGCCCTCGCGGGGGCGGCCGAACGGCGGATGGAAGTCATTGTGGTCGTAGACCATGCGGGGCTCGATGAACGCGTAGGCGGGGAGCTTCCCGTCCTTCGCCTCGGCGTAGAAGTCCTCCATGGTGCCGAAGTGCTCGGTGCGCCAGTACTTCTCGAGCACCTGGGCATGCAGCATCCCGGTGAACGACACGAGCTGGAGCTTGTCGATGTAGATCTTCCAGCTCACCTTCTCGTCTTCGAGCCGATTGAACACCGTCGGGGCTGCCGGAGCATCGAGCCACTTCTTGTATCCGCCGCCGGCCTGGTTGGTCACGAAGCCGTGTGACGTCGAGGCGTGGAAGAAGGAACGGTTGCAGAAGGTCTGCGACGGGACCCCGGCGTACCAGTGGTCGAACACGGCGAACTCGGAGGCGAGCGTCGACAGCACCGGGAGCATCTCCGGAGAGAAGGAACCCATGATGTGCCTGGCCTCGTCGGGCTTCGGGTCGACCCCCTTGCGCAATCGCCGGAAGTTGATGATGTAGTCCTCCAGGAACCCTGACATCGTGGGCTTCTCGCCGTGCGTCGGGGCGTTGAAGGGCGCGGTCATCTCGTCGACGAAGAGTCTCGCGTTGCTCGCGGGATCCACGGTGCCGAAGATCTGCGTGTTGACGTGCGGGTACTCCTCGCCGGGGTCCGGGTCGGGAAGGCTCATGATCCGGTCGGTGTCGCCCTCGTACACGTGCGCGTCGACGACCGTGCCGTCGGAGGAGGTGTTGCTGTACGAGCCGAAGTCCAGGCCCTCGAACGTCTCGCCTGCCGGCAGATTCTCCCGGGAGTACAGGTATCCGAGCAGGTTGTCGAAGGAGCGGTTCTCACCCATCACGACGACGAGGTGATCGAACCCCGGCTCACTGCGCGGAGTGAGGGCCGCGAACGGATCCGGGTCGTCTGCGAAGCCGTCGCGAGGGTTGCCGGCCATCGACGCGCCGATCGCCGCGCCGCCCGCACCCCCGACCGCCGCGCCCGCGAGCGCGGCGCCCCCGATCTTGAAGAAACCGCGGCGCGAGGTGGCACGGGCGGAGGAGTCGTCTGTCACGCCCCGATCCTATGACCGTGCCCGTGTCGAGCGCAGGGGCGAAAACAGAGACGGAATGCGCGCGACCCGGCGTGTCGGGGTGGGACACGCCGGGCGTGCGAGGGGTCGTCTGGGTTTCAGCCCCGGGGCGAGGGAGGGGCGAGGGAGGGGGAGGTCAGGCGGCGGCGATCCAGAGCACCGCGCCGTCGCGCCAGCCGAGGCCGGCTGCGCCTTCCGGGATGGGCGCTTCGTGCCGCGGGCGCACGACGCGCATCCGCTTCCCCGCGAGCTCGACGATGTACACGATGTCGGCCCCGCGGTAGACGTGGGCGACGACGTCGACGTTCACCGGAGTGTCCGCGCCGACCGTCGGCGAGAGCCGCAGGTCCTCCTGGCGGAGCACGACCTCACCGGTGCCATCGGGGCCCGCCCCCGTCAGCGGCACCTGGATCGCGGTGCCGTCGAGCGTCGCGACCGCTCCGGAACGTGTGGCCGGGAGCAGGTTGGCCGCGCCGATGAAGTCTGCCGCGAACGGGGTGCGCGGTGCGCCGTAGAGTTCGGCCGGCGCACCTTCCTGTTCGATCACTCCCGCATTCATCAGGACGATGCGGTCGGAGAGGCTCATCGCCTCCTCCTGGTCGTGCGTGACGAACACGGTGGTGAGCCCGAGGGTGCGGTGCAACTCCTTGAGTTCGACCTGCATGTCCTCCCGCAGCCGGGCATCGAGGTTCGACAGCGGCTCGTCCAGCAGGAGCACACGCGGCTCGAACGCGATCGCGCGGGCCAGGGCGACACGCTGCTGCTGGCCGCCCGACAGCTGCGCCGGCATCCGGTCGGCGAGGTGACCCATCTGCACGCGTTCCAGAGCCCGCACGGCGAGTTCCTTCTGCTCGGTCTTGGACTTCTCGCCCGACATCCGCAGCCCGAAGCGCACGTTCTCGACCACGCTCATGTGCGGGAAGAGGGCATAGCTCTGGAACATCATGCCGAGGTGACGCTTCTCGGGCGGGAGCTTCGTCACATCCTGGCCGGCGATCTCGATGGTGCCGCTGCTCGGCGACTCGAGCCCCGCGATGCAGCGCAGGAGCGTCGTCTTGCCGCACCCCGACGGGCCGAGCAGGGAGACGAACTCCCCGGACCGCATCGAGAGATCGATGCCCTTGAGCACCGATGTCCCCTTGAAGTCCTTGGTGAGAGCAGTGATGGTGAGTGTTGTCATCAGACGAACAACCTTCCCAGGCCGATGATGCGTTCGAGCACGATCATGAGGACGACGGTGAGCAGGACCATGAGAGTCGATACCGCCGCCACGGTGGGCGAGGTGCTGAACTCCAGCTGGCCGTAGATGGCGATGGGGAGCGTCTCGAGCTGCGGTGTGCGCAGGAAGAGGGCGATCACCGCATCGTCGAAGGAGATGTTGAAGGCGAAGAACGCACCCGCCGCGATGCCGGGGCGGGCGATGGGCAGCACGACGAGGCGGTAGCGGTTCCAGGCGCTCGCGCCGAGGGTGCGCGCGGCTTCTTCCGTGAAGTGGTCTGCCCGCGCCATCACGCCGGTGACGGTGCGCATCACGTACGGGATCGCGATCACGACGTGCACGGCGATCAGGACACCGACGTTCGGTGCGCCGATCGTGAGCGACGAGATCGACAGGGCACCGATCGCCAGGATGATCGTCGGGATCGTCAGCGGCGACATCAGCAGGGCTTGGATGGCGGCGCCGCCGGGGATGGTGAAGCGGGTCAGCGCGAGGGCGGCAGCGGTGCCGATCGACGCGGCCACGACGGCCACGGTGACGCCGACCACGAGGCTCAGACGGAACGGTTCGAGGTAGGTGTCCGAGGTGAGCGCCTCGACGTACCAGTCGAGGGTGAACCCCTGACCGGGGAACGTGAGGAAGCGGTTCTCGCCGACGGACGCACCGGCGACGACCAGGAGCGGGACGAGCATGTAGAGCGTCACGATGACGCCGAGGACGATGGCGAGGACCCTGCCGAGGATCGGAACGGAACGGACCATGGTCACACCTTCTGCTTCCCGAGTCGGGACGTCGCTGCGAGCACGAGCATGACCCCGGCGAAGAGCAGCACCGCCTGCGCGGCCGCGAACGACCAGTCGAGGTTGGTGGTCGCATCGACGTAGATGGTCTGCGCGAACACAGGGATCTGCGCCCCGCCGATGAAGCGCGGCGTGATGAACGAGCTCACCGAGAGGACGAAGACGAGCGAGGCACCGGCGACGATGCCGGGGATCGCGAGCGGGAGGACGACGTGCCACAGCGTGCGCCAGAATCCGGCGCCGAGCGTGCGCGACGCCTCTTCGAGCTGAGGCTTGATGCCGGAGATCACACCCAGGATGCTGAGCACCGCGAACGGCAGGAGCACCTGCACCATCGCGATCACGACCCCGGTCTCGGTGCCGAGGAAGCCCTGCGTGCCGCCGACGAGGAACTCCACGCCGGGAATCTGCATCATCAGCCCGGCCGGTCCCATCAGGACGACCCAGCCGAAGGTGCGGACCACGACGCTCGTCATGAGGGGGAGGATCACCACGATGAGCAGGAAGGAGCGCACCAGGGAGCCGGCGCGAGCCATCACGTACGACAGCGGGATCGCGATGACGAGCGTGATGATCGTCTGGATCACCCCCAGGCGGAGCGAACGCAGCGCCGCCTGGAGGTGATATTCACTCGTGAACAACCGGGTGAAGTTGTCGAGGGTGAACCCGCCTGCCGACGATTGCACGCTCATGAGGAGCATGCCAGCCACCGGGGTGATGAAGGCGAGCGCGAGCAGCACGATCGCCGGCAGGAGCAGGAGCCAGGGCTCCCTACGGGTTCGGACACTCATTTGGTGATCAGCGCATTCCACTCATCGGTCCAGGACTGCCGCGAAGCTGCGACATCGCCCGGAGCGTAGACGACGACCGTCTCCAGCTCGTCGCCGGTGAGCACGGCTTCCGCGGCGTCGCCGGAGAGTTCGGTCTGGGTGTTGACCGGCGAGTACCGCATGTTCTCCGCGAAGACGGCCTGCGCTTCGGGGCGCAGTTCGAAATCGATGAAGAGCTTCGCGAGGTCGGGGTTGTCCCGGCCCTCGACCACGTTCGCCGTGATGAGGGAGGCGGTGACGCCCTCCTTCGGGACGATGAACTCTACCGGAAGGCCCGCGTCCTGCAGCGTGCCGGCGTAGTCCATCGCGTACGGGGCGAGCCAGGTGTCGCGCTGTGCGAAGGCGGTCTGCAGGTCGGGCGAGGTGGGTACGACGATCGCGTCGCCCGACGAAGCCAGCTCCCCGAGGTCGGTGATCGCCTGCGAGGGGTCCTCGATACCGCCGCCGAGCGCATCGGAGACACGGAGCATCGAGAGCACGCCGTACGTGTTCGAGAAGTCCGTGAGGGCGATGTGGCCGGCGTAGGCCTCGTCGAACAGGTCGAGCCACGAGGTCGGTGCCGGAGCATCGGCCTCGGTGTTGTAGACGAGTCCGATCGGTGCGAGCTGGATCACAGGGCCCTCCCCGCGCTCGAGGCCGGCCGTGGCGAGGTCGATCAGGTCACCGGATTCGGACAGCTCGTCGGCGGCGATCGGTGCGATGAGACCGTCCGCGGCGGCGGTGAGCTCCTGCCCGCCGGAGAAGTGCACGACATCGATCTGCGGGCTGGCCTTCTGGGCGGTGACCTGCGCGAGGGCATCGGCGCTGTACAGCGTGATCAGTTCGACCTTGGCGCCGGTCTCCTCCTCGAAGGGATCGACGACGGCCTCGATGAAGGCCTTCTCCCAGTCGCCGCCGAACGACGTGACGACGAGGGTCTCGCCGGCGAACTCCTTGTCGCCGGACGATGCGGTGTCATCGCCGGCCGCACAGCCGGCGAGGACGAGGGCGCCGGTGGCGACGAGCGCTCCGGTGGTGAGGATTCTTCGGGTATTCATGCACTGCTCCTTCGGGATGGGTCCAGCACTGAGTAGACGCCTTAGACCAGGCGTCCGATGGTGAGCTGCTTCGCTCCGTCGATGCGGATCGCCGCGCTTTCCTTGGCGAACTCCGCGAGTCCTTCGGTGATGCCGCCCCAGATGTTGACGGGTGTCCATCCGAGCGGGCCGAGAGTACGGGCACCACGATCGTAGAAGACGCCGATCTCGTACCACTCGAACGGCAGGCCGCCCATCTGCATGGGACGCTGCCAGTACCACTGCAGGTCACCCGGTGCGGGTACGACCTGCTGGTTCTCGAACGGCACCTTCTCCGGGTCGAAGTTCTGCGCCTCTTCGGGGAGGCCGACCATGACCTCGGGGCCGGCGTACATCGCGTGCATCGCCTGCATGGTGACCGGCTTCTCCAGTGCACCCCACATGGCCTCGCAGGTGCGAGGGGCGAGGTCCTCGAACAGGGTGGCGACGGCGCGGACGCCGTTCTCGTACTCGAGGAAGACCTGCTTGGTCATCGTGTTCCTTTCTCCGCAGCGGGTTGTTCCGCTGCTCGTTCGCGGGCGGCCGAGACGAACGCCGCGAACAGCGGCATCTCCTCCGCGGCCTCATCGGGGTCGATCATCTTCTCGGGGTGCCACTGCACCGCCCAGAAGGGCCAGTCGCCGTCTGCTTCGACGGCTTCGACGATCCCGTCCGAGGCCCACGCGACCGGGTGCAGGTCGGGGGCGGGGACGGCGATGGACTGGTGGTGGATGGTGTTCACGATCCGGTGCCGCGTGCCGTACAGGTCGGCGAGACGGCTGCCGTCGGCGAGTCTGATCGGATGCCGGGCCGCGAGCTGCTGGTCTGCTCCGCGCACGGGCTGGTGATCCTCGGTGTGCGGGATGTCGACGAGGAGGGTGCCGCCGAAGGCGACGTTGGACACCTGCAGCCCGCGACAGACGGCGAGGACCGGGATGCCACGTCGGCGGGCGCCCCGCGCGAGGGCGATCTCGAACCCGTCGCGCGACGGATCGTAGGACTTGCCCTCCTGCGGTTCCGCGCCGTAGCGGGACGGGTGCACGTCTTCTCCACCCGAGAGGAGCAGTCCGTCGAGGCGGTCGAGAACGTCGTCGACGCCCGCCGTCGGGGGCAGCAGGACGACGGCGCCACCGGCGGCTTCGACGGGTGCGGCGTACTCGGCACCCAGGGTGTGTGCGGGGCGGCCCGCCCCGAGATCGGTGTCGATGAAGCGACGCCAGGTCGTGATGCCGATGAGCGGACGGGTCATGACAGCTCGATCCAGGTGGTCTTGAGATCGGTGAACTTGTCGATCGCATGCAGGCTCTTGTCGCGGCCGAAGCCCGACCCCTTGACCCCGCCGAAGGGGATCGTCATGTCGCCCTCCTCGAAGCAGTTCACCCAGACGACGCCGGCACGCAGACGTCGCGACAGGGTGTGCACCGCGTTGAGGTCGGTGCTCCACAGCGCGGCCGCGAGTCCGTACTCGGTGCCGTTGGCGATCTCGAGGGCGTCCTCCACGTCGTCATAGGCGATGACCGAGAGGACGGGGCCGAAGACCTCGCGCTGGGCGACTTCGTGCTGCGGTGTGACTCCGAGCACCACGGGGGCGAAGTAACTGCCGCCGTCGACGGCCTCGAAACGCTCCGGGGTTCCGGCCGCGAGCTCTCCGCCTTCCGCCTGGGCGCGCTCCACGAAACCGGCGATGCCGGCGAGCTGCTTCTCGCTGACGATCGCTCCCATCGAGGTGGTGACATCGAACGGGTCGGCGGGCAGACTCGTCCGCGCGACTTCGGCGGCGATCTCCAGCGCACGATCATGCTGCGCGCGGGGCACGAGCAGGCGGGACGACGCCGTGCACATCTGTCCCTGGTTGTAGAAGCATCCGTCGGCCGTGGCACGCACCGCGCGCTCCAGGTCGGCGTCGGGCAGCACCAGGCTCGCGGTCTTCCCGCCGAGCTCGGGCCAGACCCGCTTGCCGTTGGATACCGCCGAGTAGCCCAGGAAGCGCCGTCCGACCTCCGGGGATCCCGTGAAGGTGACGATGTCGACGTCGGGGTGCTCGCCGAGGGCGCGACCGGCGACGTGTCCGGCGCCGGGGAGGACGTTGAGCACGCCGGAGGGGATGCCGGCCTCGTGCGCGAGCTCGGCCAGTCGCAGCGCCGAGTAGGTCGTGTGCTCGGCGGGCTTGAGCACCACGCTGTTGCCGACCGCGAGGGCCGGGGCGAGCTTCCAGGCGGTCATGGTCAGCGGGAAGTTCCACGGCACCACGGCCGCGACGACGCCTGCGGGCTCCCGGGTGACGAGCGCGAGACTGTTCGGCGTGGTGACGGGGGCCTCGTCGAGGATCTTGTCGGCGGCCTCGCCGTACCAGCGGAAGCAGGTGACGACGGCGTGAAGCTCGGTCTGCAGAGCCTCACGGACGGGCTTTCCCATCTCGAGCGAGATCGTGAGGGCGAGCTCTTCGGCGTTGTCGTGGATCTTCTGCGCGAAGGCGATCAGCCGCTGTCCGCGCTCACGAGGGGCGATCCGCGACCAGACCCCGGAATCGAAGGCGGTGCGCGCGGAGCGGACGGCCCGGTCCACATCGGCCGGCGAGGCGGCGCTGATCTGCGGAAGTGCGCGACCGTCGCGGGGGCTCACGGGAGACAGGGGCTCGGCCGAGCCCTCCTCCCACGCGCCGTCGATGAACATGCGCGTGTGCAGGGGCAGCGTCGCCGCGCGATCCGCCCAGTCGTCTCCAGTAGCCGTGAACACGGTCGTCCTCTCCAGGGGTGATGGCCCTGGAGAGGATACTCGCCCTATTTCGCCACTAGGTCAAGCGATAGAGACCGATCTCGCCATTTCGTTACATGCAGGTAACAGAATCGGCCTAGAGGCGAATAGCGCCCGTGGGCATGTCATTGGCCAGCGCGGCGGGTGCCTCGTCGACGATCAGGGACCCGCGCAGCACCGGAGTGATCACCACCAGCGACTCGACGACCTCGAGTCCGTCGTGCCCCGCCACGGCGGGACCGGTGAGGAACTCGTAGAACGCATCCGCATCCTTGACGAGCACATTGGCCAGCAGCTGCGAGGTCCCCGTGGTGGCGGCGATGAACTTCACCTCCGGTGCGGCGGCGAGAGCCGCTCCCACCTTCTCGAGGCGCGCCATCGGGACGCGGAGCCACACCAGAGCCTCCAAACCGAGGCCGAACAGGCTCGGCACCACCTCGGTGCGGGGATGCATGAGGCCGCGACGGCTCAGGGACTCCATCCGTCTCCGGGTGGTGGTGACGTTCAGTCCCAGTGACCGGGCGAGCTGCGCGACCGGCATCCGACCGTCTTTCAGCAGCAGGCGGATCAGTGCTTCCTCGTCCGCGCTGAGGGAATCGGCGGGGTCGACCTCGGAGCCGGACGACTCGTCGAGCATGCGGGCCTGTTCGTCGGTGAGCACTCCCGCGCGCCAATCGTGCCCCGAGCGGAAGAACTTCAGCACCGTCGTCACGTTGATCGAGTCGATGCCCTCGAGCTCGGGGAAGTCGGTGAAGAGCAGCTCACGGATGGAGGCGTCGTCGCGGGGGAGCAGCATTCCGGCGATGTCGCTGCTGCCTTCGAGCACCGAGACGGAGGAGGCGTCCGACCGTCGTGCCAGCGTGCGTGCCACATGCCAGAGCGCGTGCGGTTCGGTCGTGATGCGGAACAGCACCGCGCGGGCGTGGAGCACTCTGGCGGGGTCGACATAGGTAGAGACCCGCACCAGTCCGCGGTCGAGCAGTCGCTGTCCACGGCGGGCGACGGTGCGTTCCGGCAGATCGACCACGCGGCCGATCTCCCCCCACGACGCACGGCCGTTCACCTGCAGGGCCGCGGCGACGATCCGATCGGTTTCGTCGGCCATCACATCGTTCGTGGGCACGGGCTCTCCTTCACCGGGGACGGACTCGGGTGAAGGTTATCCCAGTGCGCCGAGCCGCCGGGACCAAAACGGAGACCGGACGCGGTCGTCGCGGCGTGTCTCGAGCCGACCTGCCGCCGGAGCGCGAGACGGTCCCGGTTTCGGCATCCGCGCGCGGGAGCAGCGCCACGAACGAGGACGCCGTCCAGGCCGAAGCCCGGACGGCGTCCTGTGATGACGATCGCGGATCAGTCCGCTTCGGTCGTCTCCGCCGTGGTGTGCTGCCGACGACGGCGCATCGCGAACAGACCGAGGCCCGCTGCCAGGAGCACCACGGCTGCGACGATGTACGGCGTGCTGTCGGCACCGGTCGCGGCCAGGTCGTCCGCGGTCGAGCTCCCCGCGCCCGGGGTCACTGCCCCTCCGCCGGAGACCGCAGCGACGGTGAGTGCCGCGGTGACCTCCGTGCCATCGGGCAGGATGACGGCGAGGGTGTGTGCGCCCGCCGGAGTGTTCGCGGGGATCGTGACCGTCCGCTGGAACGAGCCGTTCGCACCGGCGGTCGCGGTGCCCAGCTGCACCGGGTCGGAGCGGAGCTCGAGGCGAAGCTCGGCGCCCTCCGCGAAGCCGCTGCCCGAGACCGTGACGGTGCCACCGGCCTTCACCGCGGCCGCGCCGAGCTCGATCTTGGCCGGAACCTCGGGCTCCGGCGTGACCGGGGGTGTGACGCCCTCCTCGGTGACCCACTTCTCGCCGGCGTCCGACTTCGTCACGGTGAACGTGTCGTAGACGGCGCCGACGGGGAGGTCGGTCGTGGCTCCCGGCTGCTTCTCCGCGAGGTAGGAGCGGTAGACGAGCTGGTTCTTCGAGACGTCGATCACCTGGTACGTCGTCACGTCCTGACCGCGCAGCACCTGCGTGGCGCCGTTGTTGGTCCAGACGTTCTTCTCGGCGGATTCCAGGTCGTAGTGCTTCGCGCCCGAGTTCGACACGACGTAGACGGGACCCGTGGTGAGGCCGGGGGTCTCGGTCGCGTCCGTGTTCACATAGCCGCGGGCGTAGGTGTGGTCGTGGCCCATGAGTACCAGGTCGATGTCGTTGCGCTGGAAGACCGGCAGCCACTCCGCGCGCAGCACCGGCTCGTCACGGCCTGCCGATGCGGAGAACACCGGCTGGTGGAAGGTGACGACGTTCCACTTCGACGGGCTGTTCTGCAGCAGCAGGTCGAGCCATGCGCCCTGGAAGCGGGTCCAGAGCACGCCGATCTGCGTGGATGGGCACTCCGCGCCGCTGCAGGAGGGGAGTCCGGCCGGCGTGAGGAAAGTGGTGTCGCGTGTCGCGTTCAGCGTGATGAAGCGCACGCCCTGGTAGTCGGTGTAGTACGCGGTCTCGGCAGCGAACGAGCTCCAGTGGTCGAAGAACGCGCGGTACTGCTGCGCGACCTCCGAGTCGCCCTTCGCGAGGTCTGCCAGCTCACCGATCGAGCTGGTCGACGGGTTGTTGTGCGGGTACTCGAAGGCTGCCTTCCAGGCGGTGAGCAGCTTGTCGCCGGAGTACTCGTGGTTGCCGGGGGCTGCCATCACGTTGGTGCGGACCGCCGAGTCCTTCATGCCCTTGAACCAGTTGACCCACTCGTTCTCGTTGCTCGAGGTGTTGATCAGGTCGCCTGCGTGCACCGAGCCGATCGACCGGGGAGCGTTGGCCTCGGCCTGCTTCACGACACTCGGCCACGTGGTGTCGAGGCCGATCTGCGCGTCGCCGTAGTAGAGGAACTGGAAGTCGGTCGCGGAAGGATCCGCGGTGCGGAAGGTGAACCACTCGCTCCAGCTGCCGGGAAGACCGACGCGGTAGCGGTACTCGGTGGCGGCGGTGAGGCCGGTCACCGTCGCCGAGAAATGCTTGTTCGGGTTGCCGTTCACGACGCCGGCATCGTACGCGTCGACGGTGCGTGTCTCACCGCCGCCGGCCGGGGCGATTTCGACCTGTCCGACCGTGTGGGAGGCGTCGCCGGCCAGCCACGAGAAGGCCTGGGAGACCTCGGGCTGCTCGGTCGGCGTGAGGATGACGCGGGTCGGCGGGGCGAGCACGGGCGTGCCGGGGTCGGACGCCTCCACGAGGGTCAACGAAGACATGTCGAAGTAGATGTCGGAGCTGGTCTCGCGATCCTGGAAGAGGGAGACGGCGATGGTGTTGGTGCCGTCGTGGAGCAGGTCGCCTTCGGCGCTGAACGTGCTCGTCAGCGGGTCGCCGTTGCTGTCGCCGGCATACTCGACGTTGGTCGTGTCGGTGATGCGGCCGTCGACGTAGCGGGCGACCTCCTCGCCGTTGATCCAGACGATGATCGCATCGTCGTAGGTGATCGTGCTCTGCAGGACGGCGACCTTCTCCGCCACGCCCGCCTCGAGCTCGAAGGTCGTGCGGAAGAAGTACGTCGGCACGGTCGGAGCCTGGGTGCCGTCGAGGTAGTGGTTCAGGAGTGTTCGGGGCGTCTGCGGGCCGACCGGGGCGAGCTCTCCGCGTTTTGCGCCGAAGGAGCCGGGGGCCGTCTTCCACGCGCTGTCGTCATAGGCGGGCAGCGTCCAGTCGCGGAGCGCCGCGGGAGCGGGCGAGGGATCGGAGCCGTCGTCGAGATAGTGCCAGGCGGTGTCGCCGGTGATCAGCGAGCCGGTCGGAACCTCGGGGTCGGGTGCGGCGAGGGCCGCGGGGGCGACGACGGCGCCGCCGAGCAGGGCGAGGAGCGCGACGGAGGTGAGTCCGTGACGTCGCCACCGCACCGCAGGGGTGGGGGAGGTCATGTCAGTCCTTCGTGGATGGGGGTTCCGTGCTCAGCCGCACGGGGCCCATCCACTCCACCGAAGACGGATGGCCGGAGCCTGACCCCGCGGAGACCGGAAGGTGAACGGCTGTCGCGACACGCGCCGCACCCTCGTTCGGCCGCGGTTGCGCGCACCCCGGCGGCTGATTCGAAGCCGATATCTTGGCGCCGCGGAGCCGAGCGCCTGGGATCGATCGGTGCGGGCCTTCGATATGGTTCGCGGAGCGGGCAACCAGGGAGGGGTGTGTCATGGCGGACCGGGATGACAGGAGCGGGTTCGGAGGGGTGCTGCATCGTCTCTTCGCATCGACAGTCGAAGCACCGGCGGAGGTGAGGAGCGACCCCGTCCGTGGCGAGGCCGTGGTCGCGGCGGAGACGAAGTACGCTCGCTCCCTTCGGCGGGCTGTCGGCGTGGCAGCGCTCGTCGGCTCCCTCCTGGTGGGCGTGCAGGTGCTCTTGGCGCGGTTGACGAGGACGGCTGCCGAAGCCCAGCAGACGGCCGTCTCGGTGGTCTCCCCGGCGACGCTCGACGGGCAGCAGGGAGGTGCCGCACTGCTGCTTCTGCTCCCCTCGTCGATCGCCCTCCAGGTTCTCCTCCGGATGCCCCGGGACCACGAGAACGTCGAGCCGGAGGATGCCGTCGCGCATCGGCAGTTCTGGGGACGAATGGCGGCGGTTGTGGCGATGGCCTCCGCATTCGTCGCCCTCTCGACCTTCGTGAACGCGGCCGTCGCCAACGTCACCGTGAACTCTCTCGATGTGGTGGAGATGTTCGGCGTCCCCGCCGGCGCAGTGCTGGCGCTGCTGATCGCTGCGGATGCGGCGACGCAGGCGGACCTCGAAGCCGTGAGGCTGAGCCTCGCCTCGACGCGGACCGCAGAGGCGATCGAACGGACGCGCGCGGCGGTGTCGCGCATACCGGGCCGGGCAGACCAATCCCCGAAGCGGTCCCTCGTCATCCAGGGGGTCGTTGCCGGCGTCGTGGTGATCGGCGCCGGGTCGGCTCTCGTCCACGGGATGATCGGGCACGCGGGGTTGACGGCCGCGTATGCGTTCTTCGCCACGGCGCTGTCGGTGTTCGCGGTGGGCACCGCCGCCCAGATGATCCCCTCCGTGCTCCAGGCGAAGATCCTGGACACGGTGATCGTGCTGGTGCCGCCGGCGCTGGTCACGGTCGTCGTCGTGCTCGAGGGCGCCACCACGGCGATGCGGTTCGCCACCGGCGAGGATCAGAGCCGGTACCTCACCGGGCTGACGTATGGGCTGCTGATCGCGCTTCCGCCGGTCGTGATCGTCGCGGCGCTCGTGTTGCCTCGCGGCCGAGGACGAGTCTCGTCCCCGCTGTTCGCCGTCGCACGATCGAGCCTCCTGGCTCAGATAGCGCGGTTGGAGAAGGTCGAAATGCGAGGGGAATCGGATCCGTGGCGGGTGTTCGCGGCGCTGGCGATCCTCGCGAGCCCGTTGCCGCCCGTGGCGCTGGTGCTCGTGGTCATCGCGACCTGGCAGCGGCGCCAGAGCGCGGATCGGCGACGCCCGCTCATCATCGGGGCGTGGGTCGTGGTGGGGACGGTGGCGGTGATCGAGCTCGTCGCGGTCGTGACGCTTCCGATCTACGGACAGGCGCTGGGGTGGTTCGCGGCGCAGTAGCGCGGGGCGACCGCACCGGAACCACCCGGATGCGCCCACCCACCCCGGTACGCTGGAACCCATGCTCAACATGGCTGACGGCCTCGCTCGTCTCGGTGCGCTCGCCGAGAATCCGGTCGTCGGCACCCTCGCGAGGGCGTTCGAGAGCGCTGGCTACGAATTGGCCGTGGTCGGTGGTCCGGTGCGCGATGCGCTGCTCGGTCGGGAGACGCACGATCTCGACTTCACCACGAACGCGTCGCCCGACGACATCCTGGCGATCGTCACACCGATCTCGACCGCCCGCTGGGACATCGGCCGCGAGTTCGGCACGATCGGTGCGCGCGTGCAGGGCGAGCAGGTCGAGATCACGACGTATCGCGCCGACAGCTACGACGGCGTGACCCGCAAGCCCACGGTCGAGTTCGGCGACACGATCGACGGCGACCTCGTGCGCCGCGACTTCACAGTCAACTCGATGGCGCTCCAGGTGCCGTCTGTGAAGCTCGTCGACCCGACCGGCGGAGTGGAAGACCTCATCGCCGGTGTTCTGCGCACCCCCGCCGACCCGAAGATCTCGTTCGGCGACGACCCGTTGCGGATGCTGCGGGCGGCTCGTTTCAGCGCCCAGCTCGGCTTCCGCGTCGACGAGGCCACCACCGAGGCGATCGCCGCGCTGCGCGAGACCCTGACGATCGTGAGCCCCGAGCGCATCCAGTCCGAGCTCGTGCGCCTCATGCAGACGGACGATCCGGTGCGCGGCATCCGCGTACTGGTCGACACCGCCCTGATCGACGAGTTCCTCCCCGAGGTCACCGCGCTGCGCCTCGAGGTCGATGAGCACCATCATCACAAGGACGTCTACGAGCACTCGCTCACCGTGCTCCGTCAGGCGATCGAGCTCGAGCACTCCCGGCACCCCGGTGCCGCTCCCGATGTGCCGCTGCGCATCGCCGCCCTGCTGCACGACATCGGCAAGCCTCGCACCCGCAAGCTCGAGGCCGGGGGAGTGGTGACCTTCCATCACCACGACGTGGTCGGTGCGCGCATGGCCCGCAAGCGACTGCAGGCCCTGCGTTTCGACACCGCCACGACCGACGCCGTCGCCACCCTCATCGAGCTGCACCTGCGCTTCTTCGGCTATGCCGAGGGGACCTGGACGGATGCCGCGGTGCGACGCTACGTGCGCGACGCGGGCGATCTGCTCGAGCGGTTGCACATCCTGACCCGGGCCGATGTGACCACGCGCAACAAGCGCAAGGCCGGTCGCTTGGCGGCTGCGTACGACGACATCGAATCGCGCATCGTCGCCCTCCGTGAGCAGGAGGAGCTCGACTCGATCCGTCCGGAACTCGACGGAAACCGCATCCAGGAGGTGCTCGGCATCTCACCGGGGCGTGAGGTGGGCGAGGCGTACCGGTTCCTGCTCGACCTGCGCCTGGACGAGGGTGTGCTCGGTCCCGACGTCGCGGAGCAGCGCCTCCGCGAGTGGTGGGCCTCGCGCGGCTGACTCCGGCCCGCCTATTCCGCGCGTGGCCCCACGCTCGTACACTGAATCCACGAAGCCTCTTCGATGATCGGAGATCGCTGTGTCTGCGCCGTGGCAGGTATCCCGCGAGTCCCTTCCGGCGACATCGCGCCTTCTCGTCGAGCGCGCGCACGAGGAACTGCTCGCCGGCAATCTCGACGACCGGCGGCTGCAGGGGGTGCGTCCGCTCGTCCGCGAGTCGTGGGAACGCTCGTGGCGCCGCCGTGTCGCCCCCGAAGACACACCGCCGCTGGAGTTGATCAGCGACGAACTGGAGGAGTATCGGCTCGCCCACCCGCTCGCCTCCGCGATGGACATGATCCGCGCCCTGCTGTTGCCGGGCTCGAGCGAGGACACCGGGGTGATCATCGCCGTCGGTGACCAGGCGGGTCGGTTGCTGTGGATCGAAGGCGACGAACAGCTGCGCTCGCTCACGGACGACATGGGCTTCGTCGCCGGTGCGAACTGGTCGGAGGATGCGGTCGGGACGAGTGCGCCCGGCACGGCCCTCGCCTTGGAACAGTCGGTGCAGATCCGCGGTGCCGAGCACTACAACAGGCTCGTGCATCCGTGGTCGTGCACGGCCGCACCTGTGCGCGACCCGGAGACGAAGCGTGTGCTCGGGGTGATCGACATCACCGGCGGACCCGAGGTCGTGTCCCCGCAGGCACGGTTGCTGGTCGATGCGACGGCTCGGGCCGTGGAGTCCGAGCTGATGGTCGCGCGCCTCCGGGCGAGGAGCGAGACGCCGCGTTCGCGGTCGACCCCCTCGAAGGCGCGTATCCCGGCGACCGCCCGGGCGACGCTGCACGTTCTCGGACGCGACCGTGCGCGCTTGGAGACCGAGTCGGCGCACGGCGAGGCCATGATCGACCTGAGCGCGCGACATGCCGCCATCCTCCTGATGCTCGCGGTCCACCGTCAGGGACTCTCCGCAGAGCGCCTGTGCGAGCTGGTCTACGGCGAAGGGGTCTCGCCCGACACGCTGCGCCCGGAGATGGTGCGTCTGCGCAAGGTGCTCGAGCGCACGGCCCCCGACCTCGTGCCGGAGTCCCGTCCCTATCGGCTGCCCGTCGCCCTCGACACCGACGCGCATGACGTGCTCTCGCTGCTCGACCGCGGTGCTCACCGTGTCGCACTGACGGCGTACCGCGGGCCCGTGCTGCCCGAGTCGGCCTCGCCCGGGGTGGAGGAGTTCCGCGAGACGGTGCGCGGGGCGTTGCGTGAGGTGATGCTCTCGGAGGCCAGCCTCGACGTTCTGCTCTCCTACGCCGAGATCCCCGAGGGGCAGGGCGACGCCGAGGTGCTGCGCCTGGCCCTGGAGATGCTCCCCGCACGGTCGCCGAAGCGCGCGGCACTGGTCACCCGGATCGAGCGCCTCGGCAGCTGATCCCCCCGTTTGCGGGATCGAAAACGCCCCTCCCGGGCCCCTCTCCGGTGCGTTTCTGATCCCGCACGGGGGTCGATCCCGCGACTGCAACCCGCTGCAACGTTGCGCATCGGGGTGCAACCTCCCGCGACCTACCTTCGGAACACAGCCGCGCACGAAGCGCGGCCCGTCGAAGGAGACTCCATGAGCATCGTCGAAGAAGACGTGTCCCTCGCCTACGCGGCCCCGGGCCGGCCGGGCGCCCTCGCGAACTATCGTCCCCGATACGGCCACTACATCGGGGGAGAGTTCGTCGAACCCGTGAAGGGCCAGTACTTCGAGAACATCAGCCCCGTCAACGGCAAGCCCTTCACGGAGGTCGGCCGCGGCACGAGCGAAGACATCGACCGCGCCGTGGACGTGGCCTGGAAGGCGTTCACCGGATGGGGGAAGACGAGTCCGGCTGAGCGCTCGGTCATCCTGAATCGCATCGCGGATCGCATCGAGCAGCACCTCGAGGAGATCGCGGTCGCGGAGACGTGGGAGAACGGCAAGCCCGTGCGCGAGACCCTCGCCGCCGACATCCCTCTCGCCGTCGACCACTTCCGCTACTTCGCCGGTGTGCTGCGGGCACAGGAGGGCGGGATCAGCCAACTCGACGAGAACACCGTCGCGTACCACTTCCATGAGCCGCTCGGCGTGGTCGGGCAGATCATCCCCTGGAACTTCCCGATCCTGATGGCCGTGTGGAAGCTCGCGCCCGCGCTCGCCGCAGGCAACTGCGTCGTGATCAAGCCGGCCGAGCAGACGCCGGCATCCCTGCTGTTCCTGTTCGACATCATCGGTGACCTGCTCCCGGCGGGTGTCGTGAACATCGTCAACGGGTTCGGCATCGAGGCGGGCGCTCCGCTCGCGCAGCACAAGCGCATCCGCAAGGTCGCCTTCACGGGAGAGACCACGACCGGTCGTCTGATCATGCAGTACGCCTCGCAGAACCTGATCCCGGTCACGCTGGAGCTGGGAGGCAAGAGCCCGAACGTGTTCTTCGACGACGTCGCGCGCTCGACCAGTGACCCGTTCTACGACAAGGCACTCGAGGGCTTCACGATGTTCGCGCTGAACCAGGGCGAGGTCTGCACCTGCCCCTCGCGTGCACTCATCCAGCGGTCGATCTACGACGGATTCCTCGCCGACGGACTCCAGCGCGTCGGCAAGGTCGTGCAGGGAAACCCGCTCGACCCCGCCACGATGATCGGTGCGCAGGCATCGAACGACCAGCTGGAGAAGATCCTCAGCTACATCGACATCGGCACGCAGGGCGGTGCGCGACTGCTGGCCGGAGGGGAGAGGGTCGACCTCGGCGGTGATCTCAGCGAGGGGTTCTACGTCGCCCCGACCGTGTTCGAGGGCACGAACGACATGCGCATCTTCCAGGAGGAGATCTTCGGTCCGGTGCTCTCGGTCACGTCGTTCGATGGCTTCGACGACGCGATCTCCATCGCGAACGACACGCTCTACGGACTGGGTGCGGGTGTGTGGAGCCGCAGTGGGGACACGGCCTATCGCGCGGGCCGGGCGATCGAGGCCGGACGCGTATGGACGAACACCTACCACCAGTACCCGGCCCACGCCGCGTTCGGCGGGTACAAGCAGTCGGGTGTGGGACGCGAGAACCACAAGATGATGCTCGATCACTACCAGCAGACGAAGAACCTCCTCGTCTCGTACGCGGAAGGGCCCATGGGCTTCTTCTGAGCTCGACCCCGGGCGGGCGCTGCTCCCTCAGCGCCTGCCCGGACCATCTCTGGAAGGGGGAACCGTGGCCATCAGCGGCACACAGCAGCGGGTCGATGTGACGGAGGCCGCGGCCTCTCTCGTGCGCGAGCTCACCGTGCAGCACGGTCCGCTCATGTTCCATCAGTCGGGCGGATGCTGCGACGGCTCCGCGCCCATGTGCTTCCCCGTCGGTATGTTCCTCATCGGCGAGGGCGACGTGCTGCTCGGCAATCTCGACGTCGGACTCGCAGACTCCGTCGAGGTCTACATGTCGCAGTCGCAGTTCGAGTACTGGAAGTACACGCACCTGACCATCGACGTGGTGCCCGGCCGCGGTGCCGGGTTCAGCGTCGAGGGGCCGACGGGTATGCGATTCCTCATCCGCTCCCGGATGCTGGACGACGCGGAGCTTGCGTACTTCGGACTGGCGACGCCGGCAAGCTGACGTCCCGCCTCAGCGCGGCAGCCGCGGAACCGCGTCGACGAGCGCTCGCGTGTACGGGTCCTGCGGGTCGTGCAGCACGGCCGAAGTGGCACCCTGCTCGACGACGCGACCGTTCTGCAGCACGAGCGTGCGGTCGCACGCCGAGGCGATCGCGGTGAGGTCGTGCGACACCATCACGAGCGACAGGCCGTTCTCGCGACGCAAGCGATCGAGCAGCTCGAGCACCTGCACGCGCGTCGTCACGTCGAGCGCGCTGACCGGCTCATCGGCGAGAAGCACGCGCGGGCGGGAGACCACGGCGCGGGCGATCGCGATGCGCTGACGCTGCCCGCCGGAGAACTCGTGCGGATAGCGGCGGGCGGTGTCAGCGGGAAGCCCGACGGAGTCCAGGGCCTCGGCGATGCGGCGTTGCGCGTCGGCGGCGGATGCCAGGCCGAGCGAGCGGAGTGGTTCGCCGACGATCCGGTCGATGCGCTGGCGAGGGTCGAGCGACGAGTACGGGTCTTGGAACACCGGCTGCACGCTCGCGCGGAACCGTCGCATCTGTGCGCGGTCGCGCAGGGCGAGCGGGGCGCCCTCGAACAGCACCCGTCCGTCGCGAGGAGCATCGAGCCCGAGCATCAGCCGCAGGATCGTGGACTTGCCCGCCCCCGATTCTCCGACGAGGCCCAACGAGTCGCCCTCGTCGATGCGCAGTGACACGTCGTGGAGAACGCGGCGCGATCCATAGGCGAAGCCGGCTCCGCGCACTTCGAGCAGCGTCATCGTCCGACCTCCCCGGCATCGAGGAAGGCATCGAGCGCGCGGGCGCTGTCGACCAGCATCCGCGTGTACGGCTCGGCCGGCTCCTGCAGCACCTGCGCCACCGCGCCCGCTTCCACGACGAGTCCGTCGCGCAACACGACGATGCGATCCACCATGCGCGAGACCACGGCCAGGTCATGGCTGATGAACAGCAGCGCCATGCCCCGCTCGTCGACCAGGCGTTCGAGCAACGTGAGCACGCCGTCCTGCACGGTCACGTCGAGTGCGGTGGTCGGCTCGTCGGCGATGAGCAGTTGCGGGCGGGCCGCGAGGGCGATGGCGATGGCGACACGCTGGCGCTGACCACCCGAGAGCTCATGCGGGTAGGCGCGCGCGATGCGGGCGTCGGAGAGGGAGACCTCGTCGAGGGCCGTGGCGACGGCGCTCTTCAGCTCCGCCCCGCGCAGACCGAGGTGGCGCCGCAGCGGTTCGGCGATCTGTCGTCCCACCCGCATCAGGGGGTCGAGCGCGGTGAGCGGTTCCTGGAACACGATCTGCGCGACGGGTCCGCGCAGCGGGCGGAGGTCGGCGTCGCGAGCGTCGATCACCTGGTGGCCGTCGAGCAGCACCGAGCCCGACGCGCGGAGGGCATCCGGCAGCAGCCCGGTCACGGCCATCGAGGTCAGCGACTTGCCCGAGCCGGACTCGCCGATCAGCCCCAGGCGCTCCCCCGCCCCGAGGGAGAACGAGACATCGCGCACGAGCGCGCCGGCGCCGGAGCGGACCGTGAGTCCGGAGACGTCGAGGAGGCTCATCGGCTCCTCCTTCGGGTCGGGTCGGCGAGGTCGCGCAGACCATCGGCGAGGAAGTTCACACCGAGCACGAGCGCGATGATCGCGACTCCGGGAGCGATGGCACCGACGGGTGCGGTGAGCACGGTGCCCTGCGCCTCCTGCAGCATCCGTCCCCACGAGGCGTTGGGCGGCGGTGCCCCGAGCCCGAGGTACGACAGGCTCGCCTCGGCCAGCACGGCGGCGCCGAACTGCAGCGCCAGGCTCACGGCGAGGGTGGGTGCGATGTTCGGCAGCACGTGTTGGAACACGATCCCGAGCACGCCGGTGCCGCTCGTGCGCGCGGCGGTGATGTACTGCTCCTGCAGCACGCGGCGCGCGAGGATACGCGTGAGTCGCGCCACGACCGCCGACATCGCCAGGCCGATCGCGAGCACCGCAGACCACAGCGACGCTCCCTGCACCGCGACGACCAGCATCGCCAGCAGCAGCACGGGGAACGCGATCACCACGTCGAGACCAGCCGAGAGGGTGTCGTCGACCCAGGGGCGGGCGAACGCGGCGAGAAGCCCGATGATCGTCCCGAGGACCGCGGCGATCGCGACCGCGCCCGTGCCGACGATGAGCGCGATCCGTGCGCCCCACATCAGTTGCGAGAACAGGTCGCGGCCGAGTCGATCGGTGCCGAGGAGGTGCTGTGCGCTCGGGCCTTCGAGCCGGCCTCCACTGGTGTCGGCGAGCGGATAGGGCAGCCAGAACAGGGAGACCAGCGCGATCAGCACGATGACGCCGGTGAGGACGATCCCGATCACCAGGGTCGCCTTCGGCCGTCGGCGCACGGGTACGGAGGCGGTGATCAGCTGTTCGGCGACGCGGCTCATCGGTTCCCCGAAACGCTCGTGCGCAGGCGCGGATCGATCAGACGCTGCACGATGTCGGCGGCGAACCCGACCAGCAGCACGAAGAGCGTGCTGACGACGAGGACGCCCTGGATCACCTGGAAATCGTGCTGCTCGATGGCCGAGAGCAGCAGGCTGCCGAGCCCGGGAAGTGTGAAGACGCTCTCGACGACCACCGCCCCGAGGAGCGTCGTCGACAGCTCGATGCCGAGGACCGCGACCACGGGCACCGCCCCATTGCGCACGCCGTGCCGGAGCAGCGCTTCCCCCATGCCGGAACCTCCGGCGCGCGCGGTGCGCAGGTAGTCGCTTCCGAGCACGTCGAGTGTCGCCGAGCGGACGTAGCGGCTGAGAGAGGCGCTCATGACGATCACGATGGTGAGAATGGGCAGCGCGAGCGAACGGAGCGCATCCGCCGGATCCTCCCAGTCCTTCCGGGGGAACCCGCCGGAGGGCAGCACGCCGAGACCGAGCGCGAACACCCAGACGAGCACGACGCCGACCCAGAACACGGGGACGGCGACGCCGAGCTGCGCGAACCCCGACAGCGCGATCCCGTACCAGCGGTCGGACTTGACGGCCGCGGTGATACCGATCACGAGCGAGACGAGGAGCGCGAGGGTGAAGGCGATGAGCGTGAGCGGGAGCGTCACGGCGAGGCGATCGGCGATGTCAGGTCCGACCGGACGGGAGCTCAGGAACGATTCACCGAGATCGAAGCGGAGCAGCTGACCCGCCCAGGTGGTGAACTGCTGCAGCAGGGGCTGGTCCGAGCCGACCTGGGCGCGCGCGGCGGCGATCTGCTCGGGGGTGGCGTTCACCGAGAGCAGCGCGTTGGCCGGGTCGCCGGGGAGAAGGCGCAGCAGCACGAAGATCGCGACCATCGCGACGACGAGCGACACCGCGAGGAACGCGAGGCGGCGCAGGAGGTAGGCGAGCATGGCTTCTCAGGATGACGTGGGGGATGCCGACGCGCGGCATCCCCCACGCACGTCAGGACTTGACGATGTCGTAGGCGAAGAACTGCGAGTTCAGGCCGTTGACCGGGTACCCGCTGAGGTCGCTCGAGGCGACCACGATCTGCGGGTACAGGTACAACCATACGCTCGCGGCATCGGCGGCGATCTTCTCGTTGACCTTCTTGAGAAGAGCGGTCTGTTCGTCGGTCGTCGCGGCCTGCTCGGCGTCGGCGACCCACTGCTGCACGTCGGCGTCGTCGTAGCCCCAGTAGAAGTCGGGGTTGCCGTACCAGACCACGTCGCGGTCGTTCACGTGCTCCTGCAGCGTGGCCTCGAAGTCCTGCTCCTTGAAGACCTTCGTGTACCACTCGTCGGCGCTGATCGTGTTGATCTCGACCGTGATGCCGACCTCGGCGAGCTGCGACTGCAGGAACTCCGCCACCGCGGGGTGAGGGTCGTAGCTCGGGGTGTCGAGCGTGAACGTGAAGCCGTCGGCGTAGCCCGCCTCCGCGAGCAGCTTCTTCGAGAGGTCGACGTCGTAGGGGTTGACCTGCGTGAGGTCCTCGTACCAGGGATCGGTGGGCGGCACCATCGAGCCGATCAGCGTGCCGTAGTCACCCCAGATCGATTCGAGCAGCTTCTTCGTGTCGATCGCGGAGTAGACCGCCTTGCGCACGCGTGTGTCGTCGAAGGGCGCGACGCGGTCGTTGAAGGCGAGCAGCTCCTTCGTGGTGGAGGTGCCCTCGCTCACGACATAGTCGTCGGAGTCGAACTGCGTCAGCGAGTCCGGGTTCTGCACGCTGGTGATGACGTCGATCTCACCCGTGAGGAGCGCGTTGTTCTCGGCCGTCGCGTCGGTGAAGTACGTGTAGACGACCTCGCCGTTCTTGGCGGGCTCGCCCCAGTAGTCGTCCCAGCGCTGGAGGGCGAGGGTCGAACCCTTCTTCCACTCGTCGAGCGTGTAGGGGCCGGTGCCGTCCTCCGTGCTCGTGATGTCGCCGGCCTCGTCGTTCACGATCCAGACGTAGCTGAGGTTGTAGAGGAACGAGATCGACCGCTGCGACAGCGTGAACACGACGGTGCTGTCGTCGGGGGTGGCGATGTCGGCGATCGTCGTGAAGCTCGACTTGCGGGCCGACACGGAATCTTCGGCGGTGACGGCCTCGATGCTCGACTTCACGTCGGCGGAGGTGAGCGGGTCGCCCGAGTGGAAGGTCACGTCGTCGCGGAGCGTGATCGTGTAGGTCAGGCCGTCGTCGGACACCTGGGCGTCCTCGGCGAGAAGAGGTTCGACCTCACCGTCATCCGTCAGCCGGTACAGCCCTTCGTACACGTTGCCGGTCAGCGCCTCGGTCACGCCTTGCCCGCCGCCCTGCGTGTTGCTCAGGTTGGTCGGCTCGTACAGCGACCCGATGAAGATCGTGGCGTCTTCGCTCGCGGTGGCGTCGTCGCTCGTGCCCGACGCGCAGCCGGCCACGAGCGCGAGCGTGGCGACGGCGCCGAGCGTGCCGAGGATGCGGGTTCTTCTCATGAGTGCTCCAGGGTGAGAGTGTGCGGCGTCACGCCGCGTAGATGTCGAAGCCGTCGCGGAACACGACGTTCTTCTCGCCTGCTCGGATGGGCAGGGGGAAGCGGTTGGATGCCGGCGGCAGCGGGCAGTTGTACTGGGCGCTGAAACCGCACGGCGGCACGAACGCGCGGTTGAAGTCGAGGACCACCGCGCCCTCGTCATCCCGCAGCTGCACGAACAGGAAGCGTCCGGATCCGTAGGTCTCCGCGCCGTTCGTCTCGTCGCCGAAGACGAGCAGCAGCGTGCCGCCGTCGTCGAACGCGGCCAGGGTGTACTCCTGGCCCGCGAGCTCGAGGCGGATGTCGCCCGGCACGACCAGGTCGCGGGTGCCACCGTTGTCGCGGATGTGCTCGAACGACACGCGGCGGTCGCCGGCGACCGGGGTGAAGTGCCCTTCGAGCACCCAGGCCGGGTCGTACTCGTAGGTGTCGATGCGGTCGAAGGCGCGGATGGCGGGGGCATCCGCGTCCCAGACCCGCAGCCCATGCTCGGCCTCACCGGTCTCGATGTTCGTGCGCTCGATCGGTGTCACCGTGACCGTGTCGGCCGCGGCGCGCTGTTCGGCCTCGAGGTCGGGGCGCTCGCCGGTCCAACGGGTCTCGATCAGGGCGAGGTTGCCGGTCGCCGAGGTGACGGCGGCGCGGCGCTCGGCCTGCCAGTGGGTGTGTTCTTCGCGTTCAGGCATCACTTTCAATTCTCTTGCATGGAGAAGGCGGCGGGGTCGGCCTCGTCACCCGGGGTAACGCTGGGGGACGCACTCTCCATTCCGAGGACCCCTGTACGGGTATCTGCCGTACACTCTCCTCATGAGTACTTCCACCACGCCGCTGAAGAGCGCCCGCCTGGAATTCCGAGTCACGGCCGACCAGAAGGAGACGATCGAAGAGGCAGCCGCTATCGAGGGCCGCACCGTGACGGACTTCTCGGCATCGGTGCTGGTGGAGCGGGCGCAGGAGGTCATCGAACGCGAACGTCGATTGCGCGTCGATGCTGTCCGGTTCGATGCCTTCATCGAGGTCATGGAACGCCCGCCTCGCACGGTCGAGGGTCTGCGAGAGCTGCTGAGACGGGAATCCGTCTTCGTTGACTGAGTTCCGCACACCCCGGCCTCTCGCGGCCGGCGACAAGCTGTCCGATTTCCGCTGTGGGGAGGAGAGTCTCGACAGCTGGTTGCGAGGACGGGCCCGCTCGAACGAGAAGAGCGGTGCTTCCCGCACGATGGTCTCGGTGACGCGGGAGGGGAGGGTCGCGGGGTACTACTGCCTCTCGTCGAGTGCGCTGGACCGTGGCGACGGACCTCCGCCCCTCGCGGTCGGAATGCCCGTCTCCGTTCCCATCGTGCTGCTCGGTCGCCTCGCCGTCGACCGCGAGTACGCAGGACGCGGCCTCGGCGTCTCCCTCCTGCAGCACGCGACCATGCGTGCGCTCGAAGCCGCAGACGCCATCGGCGTGCGTGCCATCCTGGTGCACGCGATCAACGATGAGGTCGTGCCGTTCTACGAGCGCTTCGGTTTCGAACGGTTCCCCGGAGCGCAGCGCTCGCTGTTCCTCCTCGCCCAGGATGCCAGGGCGACGCTTTCGGCGTGACCGACCTCAGCCGCTCACGCCGTCGAGCATCGCCTTCGACGCGCGCGTCTGGGCGCGCAGCGCTGCGGCGAGGGCGGAGACGGCGGGCAGACGCAACGACTCCGGACGGGCGACCAGGTAGTACGGAAGCTTCTCGGCGAAGACCGTGGGCAGCAGTCGCACGAGGTCGGCATGGCGGTCGGCCGCGAAACAGGGGAGGAGCCCGACGCCGGCACCTGCGCGCGTCGCCTCCACGTGCACGAAGACATTGGTCGAGGTGAGGCCGTCCTGCATGCGGGGGACGAGTCGACGGGGCAGATCGAGGGCATCGACCTGCAGCATCGAGTCGACGAAGTAGACCAGGTGGTGCTGCTCCAAATCGGCGGCGGTGCTCGGTGTTCCGGCCCGAGCGAGGTAGTCGCGGGATGCGTACATGCCCAGCGTGTACGTGCCGAGCTTCACCGCGTGTGCGCGACGCGTCTGCGGAGCTCCCACCACCACTTCGAGATCGAGCCCGGCGCGATGCTCGGCAGCGCGCCGGGTCGCCGCGACGATCTCGACCGTGAGCCGCGGATGCGCGATGCGGAGGGCGGCGACCGCGGGAGCCGCGATGTAGGCGCTGAAGCCATCGGTGGCCGACATGCGGACGACTCCCGAGACCGGATCGGGGGTCTCGGCGCCGCTGTCGAGCTGAGACAGCGCGGCTTCGATACGGCCTCCCGTCTCCGCGGCGGATCGGCCGAGGTCGGTCAGCTCCCATCCCGTCGCGGACTGCGCGACCACGCGACCGCCGAGCACGTCCTCGAGGGCCGCGATGCGCCGGGCGACCGTCGTGTGGTCGAGGCCCAGATGCGTGGCGGCACTGGTGTAACGCCCGGTGCGCGCGACCGCGAGGAGCACGAGCAGATCGTCGGCACGGGGGCGCTTGGCGGCATCCATTCTGCAATTATGCACATGCGATGTGCAGCACTGGGCGTTGTTGCAAAGCCGCAGGTGCCTGACACTGGGACGCGGGTGTCACCGGCGACACCCGAAGGAGACAGACATGACATCCTCAGTGAGCGCGGCCCCCGCCGCCCCCTCGGCCCCGACCTCGAAGCTCAAGCGCGTCGTCGCGGCCTCCATGGCCGGCACGGTCGTGGAGTGGTACGAGTTCTTCCTCTACGCCACGGCCGCGAGCCTGGTCTTCGGCACCTACTTCTTCCCGGCCACCGGCTCCCCGCTCGACGGCATCATCGCCGCCTTCGTCACCTACGCGGTCGGTTTCATCGCCCGCCCGCTCGGTGGCATCGTCTTCGGGCAGATCGGTGACCGGTTCGGCCGCAAGCCCACGCTGCAGGCGACGATCATCATCGTGGGCGCGGCGACGTTCCTGATGGGGTGCCTGCCCGGGTTCCAGAGCATCGGCTACTGGGCCCCGGCGCTACTGGTCGCGCTGCGCTTCCTCCAGGGGTTCGCGGTCGGCGGTGAGTGGGGTGGCGCGGTGCTGCTCGTCGCCGAGCAGAGCCCTGACCGCTCCCGTTCCTTCTGGTCGAGCTGGCCGCAGGCCGCCGTGCCGGTGGGCAATCTGCTCGCCACGCTCGTCCTCCTCGTGAGCTCCTGGGTGATGACCTCCGACGCGTTCCTCGAGTGGGGGTGGCGCATCGCCTTCTGGCTGTCGGCCGTGATCGTCCTGGTCGGCTTCTACATCCGTCGTCACGTCGAGGAGGCGCCGATCTTCCTCGAAGCGAAGGCACAGGTCGAGGCGGAGAAGGCCACGTCCTACGGCGTCGTCGAGGTGCTGCGCCGCTACCCGAAGGGTCTCCTCCAGGCGATGGGACTCCGCTTCGCCGAGAACATCGTCTACTACATCGTGGTCAGCTTCACGATCGTGTATCTGAAGACGGTGCACGAGTACGACACGAGTCAGCTTCTGCTCGCTCTGCTCATCGCGCACGTGGTGCATTTCGCGATCATCCCGCAGCTCGGGCGTCTCGCCGATCGCTGGGGACGCAAGCCGGTATACCTGACCGGTGCGATCCTCAGCGCGACCTGGGCGTTCTTCGCCTTCCCGCTGTTCGACACCCTCAACCCGGTGCTGATCGTGCTCGCGGTGACGGTCGGGCTCTGCTTCCACGCGTTCATGTACGCGCCGCAACCCGCGGTGATGGCCGAGCTCTTCCCGACCCGCATGCGCTATTCCGGCGTCTCGCTCGGATCCCAGGTCACGGCGATCCTCGCCGGATCGCTCGCACCGATCCTCGCGATCCAGTGGCTGCGCGACTTCGGCTCCTGGCTGCCGATCGCGATCTACATCGTCATCGCGTGCGTCGTCACCGCCGTCGCCGTGCTGTCGTTGCGGGAGACCAAGGGCATCTCGCTGCAGTCGATCGACGACGCGGACGCGGCGCGCACCGCCGCGGCCTGAACCACGGAGGAGCACGACATGACCGATCTGCACGGACGCAGGGCTCTCGTCACCGGCGGCGCGAGCGGGATCGGCGCGGCGTGCGCCCGAGCCTTCGCCACGGCGGGCGCGCGGGTCATCGTGGCCGATATCGATCGCACGGCGGCGGAGGCGCTCGCCGCGGAGATCGGGGGAGAGGCGTGGCACATCGATCTGTCGGATGTCGCAGCGCTGGCCGACGCGCACCTCGACGTCGACATCCTCGTCAACAACGCCGGCGTCCAGCACGTGAGCCCGATCGAGGACTTCGCGCCGGAGCGGTTCTCGTTCATCCTGCGCCTCATGCTCGAAGCGCCGTTCCTCCTCATCCGGGCCGCTCTGCCCGGGATGTACGAGCGGGGGTTCGGGCGGGTGATCAACGTGTCGAGCGTGCACGGCGTGCGCGCTTCCGCCTACAAGTCGGCCTATGTCGCGGCGAAGCACGGCCTGGAGGGCCTGTCGAAGGTGACGGCGCTGGAAGGCGGCACCCGCGGGGTGACGAGCAACTGCATCGATCCCGGCTACGTGCGCACGCCGCTCGTCGAGAAGCAGATCGCCGACCAGGCCCGGGTGCACGGCATCCCGGAGAGTGAGGTGCTCGAGACCGTGATGCTCACCGAGTCGGCGATCAAGCGGCTCGTCGAACCGCATGAGGTCGCGTCACTCGCACTCTGGCTCGCCGGCGATACCGCGGGCATGGTGACGGGCGCGAGCTACACGATGGACGGTGGCTGGTCGGCGCGGTGAGGTACGAGACGACCAACCCTGCGTGCGACCGCTCACGAGGTGGTCGAGCGAGGGCTGCGACCGGTTGGCTCCCCTGGATCAGGAATCAACCAGAGGCAGGATCCTCGCGGACGTTCCGGCGAAGCTCATACCAGAGCAGACTCGATGCGTCCGAGCCGCCCCAGGTGATCGGTGTGCGCGAGCGAAGAGACCAGCCGCGTTCGCGGTAGAGGCGTTGGGCGTGGTGGCCGTTATCCGCCACTGCGAGGAGCGCCAGTTCCGCATCACCATGGGCCGTGGCCACATCAAGCAATCGCGCTCCGATCCCGCGGCCATTGACCGAAGGTGCGACAAAGAGCCGTTCGACGGTCACCACCCTCGCGTCGTCGTCCGATATCGTCGCGGCGACGTGCCCAACCACCCGACCGTCGATCTCCGCAACCCACGCGGACTCAACTTCCGCGAGCCAGCTCTCGGCATCCGCGGGCCAGTTGACCGGGTACGAATCCCGCAGGTGAACTGCGCGGAGGACCTCGGCGCATTCGGCCATGTCACCCGAAACACGCGGACGGATGATCGGTCCACGGGCGTCGGCTTGCAGATTCATCGATCTTTCTGACACGCTGACAACCCTCTTCGCAACATGTATAGCAGCGTACGACGATCGAGCTTCCTCCTCGAAGAAGGGGGTGGGTCCTCGAGGGAACCTCTACACGATGGACGGCGGCTGGTCAGCTCCTGGCGGCGATCTCGGCGTGCACCGCGCGGCGGAGCCACTCGGCGTAGCGCTCACTCGTCCACCCCGACTGCGTGACCAGCTGCTGGTAGCTTTCGGGGGAGAGCAGGAACGACAGGGCATCGGCGACTGCGGAGTCGTCGATGTCCGGTGAGGCGAGGTCGCGGCGGCGCAGTTCCGAAACCAGCCCCCGGTAGTCCGCGCTGCGGTGCTCGAGGATCCGGCGGAGCGCTTCGTCGACGACGGGATCCGACAGCGCAGCCCCCAGCAGCACCGTCCACAAGCCGTGTCCGCGCGCGTTCGCGGTCGTGATCTGCGTCAGCACGGTATCGAGGAAGACGTCGTCCGGCAGGTCCAAGAGTCCGTTCGCGACTTCGGTGTCGGCGAGCGTCTCCGCTCCTTCCGAGCCGGAGAAGGTGACCTCGAAAGCGGCGATGAGCAGCTCGGCTTTCGATGCCGTCGTCTTCACGGTCTCGGCCGAGACCCCTGCCTCGCGTGCGATCGCGGCGATCGTGGTCGCCTGGTAGCCCTGCGTGGCGAACAGGCGGGCGGATGCGGAGACGATGCGCTCGCGGGTCTCCAGCGCCTGGCGTGCACGCAACTCGGATCGATAGGCGCGGGGAGCGATCTCAACCATTGACTTTCCTGTCAGTGTTATGAATACTACGACGGTACATTCAATCTTAGCGAAAGGGCTCGGCATGTCCAGCTACCTCCTCACCTGCACACCGGCTCACGGTCATGTCCTGTCGCTGTTGCAGGTCGCGCGCCACCTCCTCTCCCGCGGCCACGAGGTGAGCTTCCTCACGAGCAGCCGCTACGCCGAGCGGGTGGCCGATGCAGGCGCACGCTTCCTCGCTCTGCCTGCCGAGGCGGACGTCGACCTCGACGACGCCGACGGCTCGTTCCCGGAGCGCGCGGGACTCACCGGCCCCGCCGCGCTGCGGTTCGACATGAGCACTCTCTTCGTGCGTCCTGGCGCGGCGCAGCTCGCTGCCGTCCGGGCCGAGCTCGACGCCCACCCGGTCGATGCCGTGCTCACGGAGCCGCTCTTCGTCGGGGGTGCTCTCCTGCAGCTGATGCCCGTCCACGAACGACCGCCGGTCGTCGTCCTCGGCATCTTCCCGCTCGGAGTGCGCAGCAGGGACACGGCGCCGTTCGGCCTCGGGGCCGCGCCCATCCCGGGGCCGTTCGGTCGCCTCCGCAACGCCGCCCTGCGTGTGATCGCCGAGAGAGCGATCTTCGGGGGCGTGCAGAAGGAGGCCGACGAGATGGCGCGCCGCACGGTCGGCCGTGAGCTCGGCGGTTTCGTGCTCGACTGGGCCGGCCGCGCCGACGCCTACGTGCAGTTCACCGTGCCCGAGTTCGAGTACCCGCGCGCCGACCTGCCCGCGACCGTGCACTTCGCGGGACCATTGCCGGCCGCGACGTCGACGGCGGGCGTGCCGGAGTGGTGGCCCGATCTCGATGGATCCCGTCCCGTGGTGCATGTCACCCAGGGCACGATCGCCAACTCCGACTTCGGGCAGCTCGTCCTCCCGACGGTCACGGCGCTCGCGGGCTCCGATGTCCTCGTGGTGGTGACCACCGGCGGACGACCGGTCGACGCCCTGGGGATCACGCTGCCGGACAACGTGCGCGTGGCGGAGTATCTGCCCTACGACCGCCTGCTCCCGCTGGTCGACGTGCTGGTCACCAACGGTGGCTACGGCGGCGTCCAGCAGGCGCTCGCCCACGGGATCCCGCTCGTGGTCGCGGGCCAGACCGAAGACAAGGTCGAGGTGTCGGCGCGTGTCGGGTGGTCGGGTGCCGGGGTGAACCTGCGAACGACCAACGCGACGCCGGTTCAGGTCTCCCGTGCCGTGGAGCGTGTCCT
Organism: Microbacterium aurugineum; assembly: GCF_023101205.1. Classification (NCBI taxonomy): domain Bacteria; kingdom Bacillati; phylum Actinomycetota; class Actinomycetes; order Micrococcales; family Microbacteriaceae; genus Microbacterium; species Microbacterium aurugineum. Next base: position 3,553,743 of record NZ_CP078078.1, read on the forward strand.
GTCGGAGCCCGCGTTCCGTGCGAACGCGGAACGCATCGGCGCCGCCATGCGCGATGCCGATGCAGGACGCGCGCTCGATCGCGCCCTGGCCGAAGTCTCGGTGGGGAGGGGGCAGTCGCGTCGAGACGTGCGACGGTGAGGGGCGCGCCGACGCGGACGGTGTCAGCCGTTGAGACGCTCAGTGAGGTGCACGGTCACGTCATCGCCGTCGGTCTTGCCGATGCGCTTGCGGATGGCGGCCGAGACGGGGAGCTTGTGCGTCCCGTCACCGAGAGCCATGAACGCCCCGCGAAAGGGCTCGCCGTCGACGGTGCCGACGACCTTGACGAGACCGCGGGTGCCGAAGATCGTCGCCGAGCCGTCGAGCTGGACGCAGGTCCAGGTGTCTCCCTCGCGCACCTTGCCGAGCGTGGCCGTGAAGGTGATGTCGAGTGGGGTGGTGGTCATGTCTCTCTCCGTTCTCGATCAGAGGAACGATCCGACGATCGCGCCGATGATGGTGAGTTTGAGGATCCAGTCGAGCAGGTGGATTCCAGCCGCGGGCAGTGCGGTGTTCTCGTGTACGACGCCACCCATCAGCAGCACCAGGGGGAGGGCGCACAGCGACAGGCCCAGGAGGGCTCCGCTTCCGGCGCCGTGCCACCCGGCTGCGAGCATCAGGCCTGCCACGAGGCACGAGACGATGAGGCTCCGCAGGACGACGGAGGCCATCTGCGCGGCCATCGGGAGGCCGGGGCGAGGAGTGCTCGTCCTCGAGATGACTGCGGCCACCGGGGGCATGGCGTAGAGCACGGCACTGGCGATGAACGAGGCCACCGTGGCGAGGGAGATTGCGAGGACGATCATGTCCGTCTCCTTTAGTACTTGATGGTACTCAATGTAGGTCGACCGGACGGTACTGTCAAGTACTAAACTTCACTCATGACTGCGACGACTCGTGCACCCGGACGCCCAGCCGGTCGCACCGGGGACGCCTTGCTCGACACCGCCCGCGAGGTCTTCCTCGAGTACGGCTACGCCGGAGCCTCGATGGATGAGGTGGCGAAACGGGCGCGCATCTCCAAGGCCTCGCTCTACCGGGAACACTCCTCCAAGTCCGCGCTCTACGCCGCTGCCGTTCGGCAGTGGGCGCGTGCCGGCAGGGATGCCATGAAGCCCGCACTCGAGGAGCTCACGACGAGCCAGGATCTGAGGCAGGGTCTCGTGTCCCTCGGGGAGACCATGCGGGCGGGGATCCTGAGTCCTCCCGTGGTCGCGATGCGCCGCCTGGTGATCGCCGAGGCGGCCGCGCAGCCCGAGGTGGCGCGGGACTATCTGGCACAGAGCTGGGACACGAACATCCATGACCTCGCGAAGGCGCTGGCGCACCTGGCGGACGCCCACGGGCTGCGGGTCGACGATGCCGACGCGCTCGCGAGCGAGTTCACCTGGCTGGTGGTGGGGGCACCGCTGAACGCGGCGCTTCTGGGCGTCGAGCGCGATCCGCCGCCGGTTGCGAGAGCCGTCGATCTCTTCCTCACCGGCTCGCTGCGCTGACGCCTCGAAGAAAGCGCATTCCGACGCATGGATGCAACGTGTTGCAACCTCTCGCGGTATACCATTTCGGTATACGCCCAGCAGCGTCAGTCCCCAGCTGACCGTGGGCGGGGCGGCTCAGCCGCCATGCGGAGGGAGAGTCGATCTTCTTTCGATCCCGAGGGGGGATGGGGTGGGAGTTCGGTCCCCAGCCGGCACCCACCCCCACACTCGGTTCTGCGTCAGATGATCCGGCTCACGATCCAGAACGCGATGAACCCGATCACGATGATGATCGGCACCCAGGTTCCGCCGCGCTTCAGACGCCGCCCCTGCGGCGCGACGCCCGGCGGCGGTGTGAGCAGGCCCGCGGGTGGTGCAAAGGGGAGTGCCTGGTTCGGCGGGGCGGCGGATGCCGTGGCCCCCGGATTCTCCGCGATCAGCCGGTCATCACGCCACCGCGCCCACTGATCGAACTTGGTCAGCAGCGCGCCGACCACGCCGAACAGCCAGGCCCAGGTGGCGGGATCGAGGGTCGATACCTTCCGCTGCGTGTAGAGGAACAGCCAGTCGTCGACGATCTCGACGTCGAGCTGGGCGGCGTTGTCGATGAACCGCGCCATGATGTCGGGCGTGAACAGGTACAAGGCGTCGCGCTCGTACCCGGCGGGGCAGTACAGGGTGAAGTGCTGGTCGAAGTCGCCCTCGAGCGACAAGCGTTGCGCCTTCTGGAACGACGCGGGCAGGTTCGACCCGAAACCGTTGTTCCCCTTGGCGTCGAGGACGATGTTCGGCAGCGGCACGTCGAGCTTCACGGCGACGTAGCCCCAGCGGTAGGTCGTCGAGTTCTTCCCCGACTGCACCGTGTACTGGTAGTTGCCGAACTCGACGAAACGTGGCCGGGTGCCCCGGATCAGATCGGTCGACTGGCGCGCGCGGCCGAGACTGAAGATCATGCCGGGAAGAGGCGGATCGACGATCTTCGGCTCGTACGACATGCCGTTCGCCCGGGCGAAGCGATCGAGTCGGTACCGCGTCGCCTGGGCGTTGCGCACGCTCAGCCAGATCATGACCCCCACTGCCGCGAGCAGGAGCAGGATGAGCACCAGCGGGATGGCCGCGGTGGCGGGAGAGCCGCCGAAGGACGCGAGCGCCAGCACCACGCTCACGAAGATCGGGATCATCACGACCGCGGCGATCACCGCCACCGCGATGCCGATGACGGTGGACGCCGACATGCCTGCAGTGCGGCGGGAACGGAGCTCCGCGGCGAACGCGCGCACCGATGCTGCGTCGACCGGCTCGGTGAGCGGCCGCGGGTCGAAGCTCAGCTGCGGCGGGGTCACCGGTTCACCGTGTCGGCATCCCACGTGAGCGCGGCACCCTCGGGGATCGGCAGGGCCTCCAGGCGTTCGTCCGCGCAGATCGCGTCGATCAGGGCGGACGAGCCGGCCACGATCGTCGAATCGAAGTCGACCTCGCTCACCAGGACCCACGAGCGGTCTTCCGGCCACAGCATGCTCGGACTCTGGGCCGACGGCAGGAACCCGTGCTCCTCGGCCACGTGATCGCGCCAGGGAACGTGCAGGATCCAGTCCGGGTCGGCGAAGGCGCTCGGGGCGGCGGAGAACAGCACGTGGGCGCGGTCGGTCAGCTGAAGGCGTGGCCCCTCGGAGATCTCGCGAGACAGGATGCCCTCCTGCCACGTGGGTTTGCGGAAGACGTTGTTGAACGGGTCCTTCGTACTGCGATCGAGCATCGCCTGATGGTTCGGGTCATCCGAGAAGGTCAGGAACGCCCGAGAAGGCGACATGCCGACGAACCCGAGCAGGCCGCCTCGTCCCTCCCAGAGCGCTGCGACCCCGGCGCCGGGGGTCTGCGTGTGGTCGGCGAGATGTTCGGCGACGGCCGCCAGGAGGTCCGGGTCGAGCTCCCCCTCGATCGGGGCCGAGAACTCGCGGCCGTCGGGGGCGATCCTGACGCCCCAGTCGCCACCCGCGGGCGTGCGCACGATCCGTTGCCACTGCGCGAGCGGATGCAGGACCGTGCCGAATGCGGCTGCCGTCTGCGCCCAGGTGACGGGCTCATCCACGAACCGGGCGACGAGGGCCTGATGCTCCGCCTCGGGCATCCGCACCAGTTCCTCGGCCGTCGGCACCGCGCGATCCGGCAGGGTCCGGGCGATGGCGGGATGCAGCACCCGGGCGTAGGCGGCATAGCCGCGGGGGACCACCCCGTGCATCGTCTCGTGACCTGCGTCGAGCCGCTCGCGCAGCCATGCCCCCGCCGAGGGATCGGAAATCCACTCCATGCCACCACGCTACCCGGGGGCAGTGCCTCCGATGCTCGCACGGACGACTCGTGGCGGGATCCCCCATAATCGAGGGTGTGACTGCGACTGCAACCCTCCCCTCCCTCGACGGCCGCCGCTTCCGGATGATCTCGTCCACCACCTCGGCGGTCGACCCGGAATCTCCGAGCATCTTCGAGTACTTCGAGCGCGACGGCGCGATCTGGGGCGGGTACGAGGGTGACACGGTCACGTTCGGCAAGTTCGTGGGCACCCGCACCGGTGACACGATCTGGGTGTCGTTCGTGCACGTGCTCAAGGCCGACGGCACGGTCGTGACCGGAGACGGCGAGAGCGAGCTCGAGCTCACCGACGACGGTGGCATCCGTCTGGTCGAGCACTACGAGATGCACGGACTCCCGCAGCTGAGCGTGTGCGAGGAGATCGCAGCCTGACGTCGAGCCGGCCTCAGCGCGGCGGCAACGTGTCGCGTCCGGGTGAGGCCGGTGTCCAGCGCGTCATCCCGAGCGGGATCTCGGTGTCGCGCTCGGGCAGGTCTCCCGGCAGCAGATAGGGCCGGCGGATCACCTCGTCGAGCACGACGACGCTGACGACCGTTCGCACCTCGGGAAGCTGCGCGATCACCCCGGTCGAGAATTCGTGCACGCCGCTGACGTCGACCGCGCGGATCAGCAGCATGGCATCGTGCTCGCCGGTCGTGATGGCGCACCACTCCACGTCGGGCATCTCAAGTACCCGCTCGCGGAACGACGCCCAGGCCTGGGGCATCACGGTGACGAACACCAGCGCTCCGATCGAGAGCCCCGCCTTCGCCTGATCGACACGCGCCGTGAATCCCGTGATGACGCCGTCGTGCACCAGCGACTCGACCCGGGTGTAGGCGTTCGCGCGCGATATTCCGATCTTCTCGGCGAGCGCCGCGATCGAGACGCGACCGTTATCCCGGAGGACTTCGAGGATTCTGTATGCCGTCTCGTCCAAAGGGGCAGCACTTCGTCCAGAATGCTTCGAGTGTTCCGCATCCTTGCTGGACATATTGTTCCTCACGGTCGAGGTTCTGGACAGAGCGTGTCGACGTGACCCACTCTTGCTGGACACATCGTCGCATATGATGCGAATCTGATCCACGGTCGTCCACATCGGTGGCGACTCACCCGAATGTACTCCTCGCCTCTGGAGGCCCTCATGTCGTCACGCCGTATCACGCCGGTCATCGCGCTCGGAGCCGTCGCGCTCCTCGCGCTCGCAGGATGCTCGGGAGGGAACTCCGCCAACAACGGCGACAACTCCTCCGGCTCCGACTCCCTCGTCATCGACACCGCGTTCTCGATCGAGACCACCGACCCGGGTCACACCTACGACCCGACCGGCAACATGATCGCGAAGGCACTGTACGAGACCCTCGTCGACTTCGAGGGCTCCGATGTCTCGACCCCCGTTCCCGGGCTCGCCTCGTGGGAGCAGAACGACGAGGCCACCGAGTTCACGTTCACGCTCGAGGGCGACCGCGTCTTCTCCGACGGGACGCCGATCGAGGCCAAGGACGTCGTCTTCTCGTTGCAGCGCATCCAGGGCATGGAAGACGCCAAGCCGAACTTCCTCCTGGGCGGCCTGACCATCACCGAGGTCGACGACAAGACGATCCGCTTCACCTCCGAGACCCCGCTGTTGCAGCTGCCCGCGATCCTCGCGAACCCCGCCCTGGGCATCGTCAACTCCGATGTCGTGCTCGAGAACGGCGGTGCCACTGACGGCACCGACTCGGCGCAGAAGTTCCTCGACGGTGCCTCCGCGGGCTCCGGCCCCTTCGTGCTCGACACCCTCGACCTCAGCTCGCAGGTCGTGCTGACCAAGAACGACGAGTACAACGGCGACGAGGCATCGGACTACAAGCGCGTGGTCGTGCGCAACGTGTCGGAGAGCGCCACGCAGCTCGCCAACCTCAAGGGCGGCGACTCCATGGTCGCGATGGACCTGAACGGCGACCAGGTGGCCGGTCTCGGCGACGGCATCACGGTCGACTCGGTCCCCTCCGGCCAGACGATCTTCCTGCTGCTGAACCAGTCCGAGGCCGTCGCCGGTGACCTGGCGAACGTCAAGATCGCCGAGGCCATCCGCTACGCACTCGACTATGACGCGCTGCTGGAGCTGGCCGGAGCCGGATCCGTGCAGGCGACCGGTGTCATCCCGCCCGGATTCGAGGGCGCACTCGACAGCGGCGTGGAGCAGGACCTCGACAAGAGCGCGGCCGCACTCGAAGAAGCCGGCTACACCGGGCAGACGCTGAAGCTGCAGTTCCCGAACGACTACCCGGTCGGCGGCGTGGAGTTCACGCCGCTCGCCGAGCGCATCCAGGCGCAGCTCAAGGACGCCGGCATCACGGTCGACCTCGCCCCCGCGCCGTTCGCGACCGAGCTCGACGCCTACGTCAACGGCGCCGAGGGCTTCGGCCTCTGGTTCTGGGGCCCCGACTACGCGGACTCCGCGAACTTCCTGCCGTTCGGTCCGGGGCTGAAGGTCGGCCTGCGTGCCGGCTGGGCCGCAGAGGCAAACCCGGAGATCGCCGGGATCGCCGCCGGTGCCGCTGCCGCGACCGACGCCGACCAGCGCACGGCCGCCTTCACGGAGTTCGCCGAGGCCATGCAGGCCGAGGGTCCGTTCGTCCCGATGATCGTCCCCGGTCGCAACATCTCCTCCGCCGACAGCGTGAAGGGCGCCGTGTACAACTCCGTGTGGGAGATGGACATCGCCGAGATCGCGCCGGCCGGCTGAGCGGACATCTCATGACGACAGTGGCGGTGCAGAGGCAGGCGCAGCGGCGTCGATCGCCTCTGGTCGGATACCTGCTGCGGCGGGCCGGCACCTCCCTGCTCCTGTTGGTGGGCGTGACGATCGTCACGTTCGCGCTCACCAACCTGGTGCCGGGGGACCCGGTCTCGGCCGCGCTCGGTGAGGGCGCGTCGCAGAACCCCGCGACGCGCGAAGCGTTCATCAAGGAGCAGGGTCTCGACCAGCCACTGTTCGTGCAGTACTTCATCTACATGGGGAATCTGCTCCGCGGAGACCTCGGCACGTCGCTGGTGACCGGACGCCCGGTCACCAGCGACCTCGCCACCGCGGTGCCGGCGACCATCGAGATCGCGATCGGTGCGATCATCGTCAGTCTCGCTGTGAGCATCGTGCTCGGCACCCTCGCCGCCTACCGTCGCGGACTGGTCACCGACCAGGTCATCCGCGTGGTCACGCTGGTGGGCCTGAGCGTGCCGACGTTCTGGCTGGCGCTGGTCAGCTTCTACGTCTTCTTCCTGGAGCTGCGGATCGCTCCGGGCTCCGGGCGCATCTCGCCGTCGATCACCCCGCCGCCGCGCGTGACCGGGCTCTACACGGTCGACTATCTCCTGAACGGAGACGCGGTCGGGTTCTTCGACGCCCTCGCGCACCTCGCCCTCCCCGTCATGGTGCTCTCGCTCGTGACGATCGGCCTGCTGACCCGCTTCATCCGCACCTCGGTGCTCGAGGTCCTGGGCAGCGACTACGTGCGCGCCGCCCGCGCCAAGGGGCTCCCGGCCATGCGCGTGATCGTCGGCTACGTCCTGCGGGGCGCCTCGCTGCCGATCCTCACGGTCGTGGGTGTCGCGTTCGGAGCCCTGCTCTCGGGCACGGTGCTCGTCGAGTCCGTGTTCGCCTGGCCCGGACTGGGTACCTACGCGTACAACTCGGCAGCGAACCTCGATCTGCCCGGCATCATGGGGGTCGGTCTCGTGGTCGGCATCATCTACCTCCTCATCAACTTCATCGTCGACATCCTCTACGGCGTGCTCGACCCGAGAGTGAGGATCGCATGAGCCGCATCGCCGCCGCCACCCCGGCCGGTCGCTTCCGCTTCCGCTGGCCCCGAGCCTGGCGCACCCCGCTCGGCATCATCGGCACCGTCATCGCGGGCGCCTGGGTCATCGTGGCCTTCACCGCCCAGTGGTGGGTGCCGTATCCGCCGAACGCGCAGGTGCTGCCCCGTCTGCAGGCACCGGGGATCGACACGCTCCTCGGCACCGACGGCAACGGCCGCGACATCTTCTCCCGGCTGATGACGGGCGCGACGGTGAGCCTTCCGCTCGCGCTCATGCTCGTGATCGCCGCCATGATCATCGGCACGGTCATCGGCGCCGTCGCCGGGTACTTCGGCGGCTGGGTCGACGAGACCCTGATGCGCATCACCGATCTGTTCATGGCGTTCCCGACCGTGATCCTGGCCATGGTGGTCGCGGCTTCGCTCGGACCTTCCCTCTTCAACGCGGTGATCGCCGCGATCGTCGTGTCCTGGCCGCAGTACTCGCGTGTCACACGGAGCATCGTGCTGGGGCTGCGCGGGCAGAACTACGTGATCGCGGGCCGGCTCCTCGGACACTCGCCGGTGCGCACGCTGGTCGTCGACATCCTGCCGAACATCGCCGGCCCGATCCTGGTCCTGGCCACGCTCGACATCGGCGCGGCCATCCTCCTCCTCTCCGGACTCTCCTTCCTCGGTCTCGGTGCACAGCCGCCGACGGCGGAGTGGGGGTCGATGATCTCCGCAGCGATGCAGAACTTCGACGCCTGGTGGCTCGGGGTGTTCCCGGGCCTCGCGATCCTCACGGTCGTGCTGGCGTTCAACTTCCTCGGTGACGCGATGCGCGACGTGCTCGACCCGACCGCGGAGATCACGCACGAGAAAGCCGACGAGCACGCGGCATCGGCGACGGGGGCGACGGCATGAGCGCCCAGGGAGCCACGGTCCTGCGCATCCGCGACCTCACGATCGACATCGGCCGTCCGCTGGTGAAGGGCGTCTCGCTCGAACTCGAGGCGGGTCGTGTCCAGGGGCTCGCGGGGGAATCCGGATCCGGCAAGACCCTCACCTCGCTCGCCGTGCTGGGGCTGCTGCCGCGGCAGGCGCGCACCGGGGGATCGATCCTGCTCGGGGACGAGGAACTCGTCGGCCTGCGTCGCCGCGCGCTCAACCGCGTGCGGGGCAAGCGGATCGCCATGGTGTTCCAGGATCCGTCCGCCTCGCTGCACCCGCAGCTTCCGGTCGGCCGTCAGCTCACCGATCACATGCGCGTGCACCTCGGGCTCACGGGCGCCGCCGCACGGGCGCGGGCGGTGGAGCTGCTCGAGACCGTGCAGGTGCCGAATCCCGCCGAGGCGCTGAAACGCTATCCGCATCAGTTCTCCGGCGGACAGCGCCAGCGCATCGCGATCGCGTGCGCCCTCGCGTGCGACCCCGAGGTGCTGCTGGCCGACGAGCCCACGACGGCCCTCGACGTCACGGTGCAGGCCGGCATCCTGAAGCTGCTGCGCGACCTCGCGGTCGAGCGGAACCTCGCGGTGCTGCTCGTGACGCATGACCTGGGCGTGATGAGCGCGATCGCCGACAGGGTGGCCGTCATGAAGGACGGGCGGATCGTCGAGCTCGCCGACCGGGAGACGCTCTTCCTCGATCCTCAGCACGACTACACGCGCATGCTGCTCGCGGCCCTGCCGGGCTCGCGGGTCGACGAGGCACCGGAACAGGAGTCCGCAGATGAGTGAGGTCGCCGTCCTCGACGCGCAGGACGTGGTCGTGCGCTACCCGGGACATCCGCCCGTCGTCGCCGTGAACGGCGTGTCGATCAGCGTGGCCGCGGGGGAGACCGTGGCTCTGGTCGGCGAGTCCGGAAGCGGGAAGTCGAGCCTCGCCCGCGCCGTCGTCGGCATCGAGAAGATCGCGGGCGGTGCCGTCCGTTTCCGCGATGTGCCCGTCGCACCGCTCGGCATCCGTCGTCGACCGACCGCGATGACCGGTATCCAGATGGTGTTCCAGGACCCGTCCACGTCGCTGAACCCCCGACGGCGTGTGGGCGACCAGATCGCGGACGGCATCGCGACGGCACGGGCCCGCGGCGAGGCCGGATCGACGGTCGATGAATGGCTCGACCGCGTGGGGCTGCCGACCGAGGTCAGCACGCGCTTCCCCCACCAGTTCTCGGGCGGGCAGAAGCAGCGCCTCGCGATCGCGCGGGCGTTGGCTGCGCGGCCGTCGCTCCTCGTGGCCGACGAGCCGATCTCCGCCCTCGACGCCTCGACGCAGACGAGTGTCGCCCGGCTCATGCGCGACCTGGTCGCGGAGTCGGGAGCGGGGATGCTGTTCATCTCGCACGACCTCGCGGTGGTGCGACGCATCGCCGACCGGACCCACGTGATGTTCGGTGGTCGTGTGCTGGAGTCCGGGCCGACGGCGCCGCTGTGGGCCGCGCCGCAGCACCCCTACACGCAGGCGCTGCTGGCGGCGATCCCGGAACCGGACGGGGCCGGCCGCATCCCCGCAGCGCCCTCGGTCGACGACCGCACCGTGTGGGCGGAAGTGCCGCCGGTCACGTACTGATCCTTTGAGGACGGGGCGGCCGAAACGGAGACGAACCGCGGGCGGGGCGGCGTGCCTCGCCCGGACACGCCGCTCCACGCGCGGATGCGCTCCGTTTTCGCACAGCGGCCGCCGTTCAGCAGCCCGGGGCGCAATCCGCTAGACTGTCCAGGTTGTCTGCCTTCCGGACTCCAATCGGGAATCCTGGGGCAGACACGTGCACACACCCTCCTGCTCCCGGGAAAGTCCCGAGAGCCGTTCTAGTCCGAAGGAGGTGGGTAAGTGACGCACCAGTACGAACTCATGGTCATTCTGACCCCCGAGATCGACGAGCGCCAGGTCGCCCCGACGCTCGACAAGTTCCTGAAGGTCATCACCAACGATGGTGGCTCTATCGAGAACGTCGACATTTGGGGCAAGCGCCGTCTCGCATACGAGATCCAGAAGAAGAACGAGGGCATCTACGCCGTCGTCAACTTCACCGCGACCAGCGCCGCCACGCAGGAGCTCGACCGTCAGCTGAAGCTGAACGAGCAGATCATGCGCACCAAGGTCCTCCGCGCTGAAGAGGCTCAGGCGATGATCGCTTCCGAGGCCAAGCGCAGCGAAGAGAAGGCTGCTCGCAAGGCCGCCAAGGCTGCGAAGGCCTGACGTCCATGGCTGGCGAAACCGTCATCACCGTGGTGGGAAACCTCACGGCCGACCCCGAGCTGCGCTACACGCAGAACGGGCTGCCGGTGGCGAACTTCACCATCGCTTCGACGCCTCGGAACTTCGACCGCGCTGCGAATGAGTGGAAGGACGGCGATGCGCTGTTCCTCCGTGCATCCGTGTGGCGCGAGTTCGCCGAGCACGTGGCGGGCTCGCTGACGAAGGGCATGCGCGTCATCGCGCAGGGCCGTCTGCGTCAGCGCTCCTACCAGGACCGCGAGGGCAACCAGCGCACCGCGATCGAGCTGGAGGTCGACGAGATCGGCCCCTCGCTCCGGTACGCGACCGCTCAGGTCACGCGCGCGGCCTCGACCGGCGGTGCCGGTGGTGGCGGCGGCGGACAGTCTCGCCCCGCGCAGCAGCAGGTGTCGGAGGAGCCGTGGTCCACGCCCGGCTCGTCGACCAGCGCGGATGCCTGGAGCACTCCGGGCAGCTTCGGCGACGACACTCCGTTCTGAACAACTTCTGGATCCGGTCCGCAGGGCCGGCATCCGCTCATCACTAAGGAAAAACAATGGCTGGAAAGTCGAGCGGCGACCGCCGCAAGCCGCGGAAGGGCGCGAAGAACGCTGCTCCCGCGAAGTCCATCCGGGTCGGTGTCATCGATTACAAGGATGTCGCCACCCTTCGCAAGTTCGTCTCGGAGCGCGGCAAGATCCGCGCCCGTCGTATCACCGGTGTCTCGGTGCAGGAGCAGCGTCTGATCGCCACGGCGATCAAGAACGCGCGCGAAATGGCGCTCCTGCCCTACGCTGGCGCCGGCCGGTAAGGGGTATCGAGATGGCAAAGCTGATTCTCACGAATGAGGTCGCCGGGCTCGGTAGCGCCGGTGACGTGGTCGAGGTCAAGAACGGGTACGCCCGGAACTTCCTCATCCCCCAGGGTTTCGCTACGGCGTGGACCCGTGGTGGCGAAAAGCAGGTCGCATCGATCCAGGCCGCGCGTCAGGCACGCGCGATCCACGATCGTGACGACGCTGTCGCGCTGAAGAACGCTCTCGAGGGCACCAAGGTGCGCCTCACGGTCAAGGCCGGCAAGGAGGGTCGTCTCTTCGGCTCGGTCAAGACAGACCACGTCGCGGATGCTGTCGCAGCCGCCGGCCTGGGGTCGATCGACAAGCGCAAGGTGCACATCACCTCGCCGATCAAGTCGACCGGCGACCACGAGGCGACCGTGCGTCTGCACGAAGACGTCACTGCAGTCATCACGCTGCAGGTCATCGCCGCGAAGTAACGCTGTTCTCGAACGCCCCCTCTCCTTCGGGAGAGGGGGCGTTCGGCGTCTCCGGGGCGTGAGTGCACGGCCGCACGAGGACACGGACGTGATTTTGGATCCAGAATGCAGAGTTCGGTGCGATCATCCGATACTGTCGCTCCATGGTGCAATCAGGAAACGTCGCGTCGGCGAAGGATCGGGCCGACGCGCTGCAGAGACTCGCGCAGCGGCACGGAGCCGGATACCGGTCGGTGGGCGCGATGGCGTACGACATCATCCGCGATGCGATCCTCGACGGCACGCTCCCGCCCGGGATGAAGCTGCGGCAGGAGACGCTGGCCGAGTCGATCGGCATCTCGCGCCTGCCGATCCGATCCGCGCTGATCCAGTTGGAGGCGGACGGCCTCGTGATCTTCCACGCCCGCCGCGGGGCGATGGTGCGCGCGTTGTCGGTCGAGGAAGCCACTGAGGTGTACCACCTGCGCACCCTGCTCGAGAAGGAGGCGCTGCGGCTGGCGATGGCCGAGATGACTCCGGAACGGGTCGCAGCTCTGCGTGAGCTCGCCCGGACCGCCGACGACATCTCCGAAGGCGGGGAGTTCGTGGAGGCGCGCACCGAGTTCTACGCGACGCTCTACGACGCGCAGTCGCGTCCGCTGATGTGGGAGATGATCGAGCAGCTCCGTCTGAAGCTCGGCCGCTACGTGCTGGGCTGGCGTCTGGTCTCACCCGGCAGCCATGACCACTCGCACGGCGAGTTGATCGACGTGGTCGCCGCGGGCGATGCGGAGGAGGCGCTGCGCGTGCTCGAGTCGCACCTGAACCACGTGCGCGACGGCGTGATCGCGCTCCTGGACGCCGCCGCCACGGAGGCCGCAGCCGACGGATCCTGACACGCACAGTTCCGCGCCTCCTTCCGGGCACACCTGTATGACTCCCGCACGGATGCATGGCGGGAACGCCGGGCACGGTCATACAGGTGTCCCCGGGTCATGCAGGTGAGGCAGGGCCCGGGGCTCAGGTGACGGTGCCGCGGCGCGCGAAACGGGGTTCGCGCCAGATCTCACTGTGCAGCACGTCCTCCAGGGCCTCCACGGCATCCCACACGTCGGTGTAGGAGGTGTAGAGGGGGGTGAAGCCGAAGCGGATGAGGTCGGGAGCGCGGAAGTCGCCGATCACGCCGCGCTCGATCAACGCCTGCATCACCGCGTAGCCGTCTTCATGGCGCAGGGAGACCTGGCTGCCACGGCGGGCCGATTCGCGAGGAGTGACCGGCTCGATGCCCCAGCGCGGGGTCAGGCGCGTGTCGACGAGGGACAGGAAGAGCTCGGTGAGGCGCAGGCTCTTCTCCCGCACGAGGGTCAGATCCACGTCGTCCCAGATGTCGAGACTCGCTTCGAGTCCGGCCACCGAAAGCAGCTGCGGGGTGCCGACGCGGAAGCGTTCGATCCCCGCGGCGGGGGCGTAGTCGACCGTGAAGTCGAACGGGCGTGCATGGCCGTGCCAGCCGGTCAGAGCCGGCCGAGCGGTGCCGTGGTGTCGGGCGGCGGCCCAGATGAACGAGGGTGAGCCCGGTCCGCCGTTGAGGTATTTGTAGGTGCAGCCCACCGCGAAGTCCGCCTCCGCAGCGTTCAGGTCGATCGGCACGGCGCCGACACTGTGGCAGAGGTCCCAGATGACGAGCGCGCCCGCGGCGTGCACCGTGCGCGTGACCTCGGCGATGTCGTGCATCCGCCCCGTGCGGTAGTCGACCTGGGTGAGCACGACGACCGCGACACGGTCGTCGAGCACCTCGTCGAGGGTCGGTCCGTCGTCGGCGATCAGTCGACGCTCCAGCGGAACCCCGCCGCCCAGGAGCTCCTGCACCGCCTCGAGCATGTAGAGGTCGGTGGGGAAGTTCCCCCGCTCCGCGACGATCACGCGGCGACCGGGGCGGAGCCGGACCGCCGCGACCGCCGCTTGGAACAGGCTCGCCGACGTGGAGTCGCCGAGCACGACCTCGCCGACGTCGGCGCCGATCAGCGGTGCGATCCGGTCACCGATCGTGCGCGGCTTGGCGAACCACCCGGCCTCGTTCCAACTGCGGATGAGCCCCGTGCCCCATTCTTCGGTGATGACCTGCTCCAGGCGTGCCGCGGTGTGGCGGGGGAGCGCACCGAGCGAGTTCCCGTCGAGGTAGATCACATCGTCCGGCAGCACGAACCGTTCCCGCATCGGTGCGAGCGGGTCGGCGTCGTCGAGGGCCAGGCACGTGGCGCGGTCGATGGCGGTGCGGGTCGGGGTGATGCTCATGGAACAGTCCGTTCGAAGTCGATGCGGGGTCAGCGCCCCAGGAACCGCAGCGCGTTGTCGCGGCGGATGGCGCGCTTCTGCGCCTCGTCGAGGAAGTCGGCCCGGTCGACGACGCTGCCGACCGGACGCTCGCCGAGCGGGTACGGGTAGTCGCTGCCCACCATCACCTGACTCGTGCCGAGCGTCTCCACCAGCGCCCGCAACGCGACCGGGTCGAAGACGACGCTGTCGACGCTGAAACGTTCGAGGTACGCCGACGGCGGCCGTTCGCTGACCCCGATGAGGTCAGGGCGCTGCAGCCACGCGTTCTCGAAGCGCCCGAGCCAGAATGCGAAGGAGCCTCCTCCGTGCGCGAACGCGAGACGGAGCGTCGGCGGCACGCGATCGAAGACACCGCCCAGGATCATGGCGATGATCGACAGGTGTGTCTCGGCGGGCATGCCGGTGAGCCAGCGTGCCATCCATCGGTCGAGCCGCGGCGAACCCGGCATGTCCCACGGGTGCACGAACACCGGGATGTCGTTGTCGGCGCAGTGCTGGAGGAACATCACCATGCCCTCGTCGTCGAGGTCGCGGTCACCCACGTGGTTGCCGATCTCGACGCCCGCGTGGCCGGACGCGAGCGCACGGTCGGCCTCGGCGCACGCGGCATCCGGATCCTGCAGCGGCACCTGGGCGAACGGGATTAGCCGCTCCGGTGCGGGGGCGCAGATCTCGAGAGCGAGATCGTTGAAGATGCGGGCGACCTTGACCGCTTCATCCCCCGACTTGTCGTAGGAGAAGAACAGCGGGGTGGGGGAGACGACCTGCATCTCGACGCCGTCGGCGTCCATGTCGGCCAGGCGCGCCGAGGCATCCCAGCAGTCGTCGCCGATGCGGCGGAACTCGGTCTCGCCGAGCATGATCATCGCGTCGCGTTCGGAGTCCACGCGAAGGGTCGGCCAGAGACCTGGCCCGACCTGTGTCGACAGGTCGGGCCAGGCGCTCGGCACGAAGTGCGTGTGGACGTCGATCGTGCCCAAGGGGCTTCAGCCCTTGCCGGGGTGGACGGTTCCGCACTGCGGGCAGGTGCGCCCCTCTTCGCTCTCGTAGAAGTCACGGAACACCGGCGGCAGGTCCTCGACGATGTCGCGCACCTGCAGCTCGACCTCGTGCACCTTGGCGTTGCAGTTCGGGCAGAACCAGGCGAACTTCTCGAGCGTGCCCTCTTCGCGGATGCGCTCGATCACGATGCCGATGGAGCCCTCTTCGGGGCGCTGCGGAGAGTGGAAGACGTTACCCGGCAGCAGCCACATCTCGCCCTCGCGGATGTCGACGCGCTGCAGACCGTCCGGCGTCTGGATGTTGACGTGCATGTTGCCGCGGTACTGGTAGAACCACTCCTCATAGGGGTCGAAGTGGAAGTCCGTGCGCTGGTTGGGTCCGCCGACGACCTGCACGATGAAGTCGCCCATCGGTGCCCAGGCGGCCTTGTTGTTGACCGGTGGCTTCAAGAGATGCTCGTTCTCCTTGATCCATGCGGGGAAATCGATGACGGGTGGGATGGTGCTCATTTCTCCTCCTCGAGAGTGGCAGCGGTGATGGGGTCGGGCCGGCGCGCGATCGCCTGGATCTCGATGCGCAGGTGCGGATGGGGCAGGGCGTGCACGGCGACCGTGGTGCGGGCCGGGCCCTGCTCGTCGAAGTACTCGGCCCAGACGGCGTTGTACGCGGCGAAGTCGTTCATGTCGACGAGGAAGGTGGTCGCCTGGACCAGATCGCCGAGGTCGCACCCGGCGGCGGCGAGCACCGCGCGGATGTTCTCGATGACGGCGCGGGTCTGCACCGCGATGTCGAGACGCGTGGCGCCGAGCTCGTCGACCTCCGCACCGGCGATCGTGTTGTCGGGGCGCCGGCTCGACGTCCCGGAGACGAACACGAGGTCACCGGAGACCTTCGCGTGCGGAAAGCGCCCTCGGGGCGTCGCCTTGCCCTCGACGAGGATCCCTCGTGAATCGGTCATCGTGCTCCCTCCTCGGGCTCGTCGGATCCCTCGTGCGTGCGGACGCCGACGCGCCCGAGTCCGGCGATGGACGCCTCGACGACGCCGCGGTCGGGCAGGGGGACGGCGGCGGTCGCGGCTCCGGCGAGCAGCACCATGCCGGCACGCAGTGCGAACCCGTACCGCGCGGCGAGTCGTGCGGCCGCGGCGACGGCGCGCGCCGGGTCGCCCAGGATGGCGGCCGTCGAACCCGTGGCGCTGACCCGACCGTCGACCTCGAGCAGCACCGCTCTGTTGTCGAGGTCGCCGGCGCGGTCGAAGGGAGTCCAGGGACCGGTCGCGTACGCGGCGGCGGACGTGTTGTCGGCCACGACATCGGCGAGGCTGAAGCGGAAGTCCCGGTACCGCGAGTCGATGATCTCCAGGGCGGGAGCGACCGCCGCGATGAGGTCGGACAGCGGGCGCCCGGGGGCGGAGCCGTCGATGTCGGTCGCCAGGAGATACGCGACCTCGGGTTCGATGCGCGGGTGGATCGCGGATCGACGGTCGAAGACGGCGTCGTCGTCGAGGCGCATGGCATCGGTCAGAGTGCCGAGGATCACATCATGCACGCCCATCTGCTGGGCCTTCGCCTGACTCGTGAAGCCCAGTTTGAGGCCGGTGATGCGCTCGCCGCGGGCGAGGCGGCGGGCGATCAGCGCGTGCTGTGTGGCGTAGGCGGTGTCGAGACCGACCTCCTCCTCGGAGGAGAGCTGAGCGATCGAGGTCGCGGTGCGCTGAGCGGTGTCGAGCGCGGCGGCGAACACGGCATCGGCGGTCATGCGGTCGCCCCCGTCCGCGCGGCGACGAGGTCGAGGGCGACGTCCACGATCATGTCCTCCTGGCCGCCCACCATGCGGCGGCGACCCAACTCCACGAGGATGTCGCGGGCGTCGAGGCCGTGCTTCTCGGCCGCGCGCTCGGCGTGCAGCAGGAAGCTCGAGTACACGCCCGCGTAGCCGAGCGTGAGGGTTTCGCGGTCGACACGGACGGGGCGGCGCTGCAGCGGCCGCACGAGCTCCTCCGCCGCATCCTGCAGCGCGAACAGGTCGCAGCCGTGCTCCCAGCCGAGCAGGTCGGCCACCGCGATGAACGCTTCGATCGGGCAGTTCCCCGCGCCCGCCCCTTGCCCGGCGAGCGAGGCGTCGACACGGTACACGCCGTGCTCGACGGCCGTGACGCTGTTGGCCACGCTCAGCGAGAGGTTCTCGTGGGCGTGGATGCCGATCTGCGTGCCGGGGTCGAGGACCTCGCGGTAGGCGTCGACGCGGTCGGCGACATCGCGCATCGTAAGGCGCCCGCCGGAGTCGGTCACGTACACGCAGTGCGCGCCCGCGGCCTCCATGATCGTCGCCTGCGCGGCGAGGCCGCGCGGGTCGTTGAGGTGGCTCATCATCAGGAATCCCGAGACGTCCATGCCGTGCTCGCGTGCCCAGGTGATGTGCTGGATGGCGACGTCGGCCTCGGTGCAGTGCGTCGCCACCCGCACGCTCGCGACACCAAGATCACGGGCGCGGGCGAGGTCGTCGATCGTGCCGATGCCGGGCAGGATCAGGGTGGTCAGGACGGCACGGTCGAGCACCCCGGCCGCCGCTTCGATCCACTGCCAGTCGGTGTGCGCGCCCTGTCCGTAGGCGACGCTCGACCCTCCGAGACCATCGCCGTGGGCGACCTCGATGGCATCCACTCCCGCCGCTTCGAGAGCGCGGGCGATGCCCTGCACCTGATCGGTCGTGTAGCCGTGGCCGATCGCGTGCATGCCGTCGCGGAGGGTGACGTCCTGCACGTACACGCGGGGAGTGGTGGTCATGCGGGAACCCCTGTCCGTTCGGCGACGAGTCGCTCGGCCGTGCGCAGGGCGGCCGAGGTCATGATGTCGAGATTGCCCGCGTACTCCGGAAGATAGTGGCCGGCGCCCGCCACCTCCAGCAGGACGGCCACGCGGGTTCCTCGGAACGGACGGTCGAGAGCCGGCACGTACGCCTCGTCGACCGCGTCGAACTGCACCTGTTGCTTGAGGCGATAGCCCCCGACATAGGCCTGCACGTCGGCGACCATGGCATCGACCGAGGCGCTCACGGCATCGCGATCCAGCGTGGCGGGGTCGCCCTCGACCAGGCAGAACACCGTGTCGCGCATGATGAGGGGCGGGTCGGCGGGGTTGAGCACGATGATGGCCTTGCCGTGCTCGGCGCCGCCGATCACCTCGAGCGCGCGGGCAGTGGTCTCGGTGAACTCGTCGATGTTGGCCCTGGTGCCGGGGCCGGCTGACTTCGAGGCGATCGAGGCCACGATCTCGGCGTAGACCACCGGGGCGACGCGTGACACGGCGGCCACCATCGGCACCGTGGCCTGGCCGCCGCAGGTGACCATGTTCACGTTGGTCGCACCGAGGTGGGCGTCGAGATTCACGACCGGTACGACGTACGGCCCGATGGCGGCGGGGGTCAGGTCGACCATGAGGCGTCCGGCGTTGCGCACGAGCGCGTCGTTGCGGGCATGGGCTCCCGCCGAGGTCGCGTCGAACACCAGCTCGACGTCGGCGAACTCCGGCATCGCGATGAGCCCGTCCACCCCGTCATGGGTGGTGGCGACACCGAGTCGACGTGCGCGGGCCAGGCCGTCCGAGCGCTCGTCGATGCCCGCCATCGCGACCACGTGGAGGCTCGTCGAGAGCCGCTTCACCTTGATGAGCAGATCGGTGCCGATGTTGCCCGAGCCGATGATGGCAATGCCGATGGTCATGCTGCAGCCCTTTCCGATACGGTGCCGAAGAAGTCTGCTCGGACGTCGCCGAGTCCTTCGAGGCGCGCGCGGAACACTCCGGCGGTCGCGTCGACCATCGGGCCGAGCGCGCCGGAGAGGATCACTTCGCCCGCGCGCAGCGGCTGTCCGCGCCGGGCGACCTCACGCGCGAGCCAGGCGACCGCGATGACCGGACTCCCGAGGCACGCGGCACCGGATCCGGTCGAGACCGGGCGGCCTTCACGGTCGAGGGTCATGCCGAGCGTCGTGAGGTCGAACCCGTCGAGGCGCCGGGGCGTCGTACCGAGCACGACCGCCCCGCTCGACGCGTTGTCGGCGATGGTGTCGGTGATGCGGATGTCCCAGTCGGCCACGCGGGAGTCGACGACCTCGATCGCGGGCAGCACGAACTCCGTGGCCCGGATGACGTCGGCGACGTGCGTCGTGGGGGAGTCCAGGTCGCGGCCGAGCACGAAGGCGACCTCGGCCTCGGCGCGCGGCTGCAGGAAGCGCGCGAGGTCGATCGGCTCGCGGTCGGCGAAGATCATGTCGTCGAGCAGCACGCCGTAGTCGGGGCTGTCGACGCCGAGCTGCGTCTGCACGGCGGGGGACGTCAGCCCGATCTTGCGACCGACGAGGCGTCGTCCCTCCTTGAGTCGCCGGGCGATGCCGAGCGACTGGACCGCGTACGCGGCATCCTGATTCGTCTCGCCGAGCAGGTCACGTACCGGCGCGCACGGCCGTCCGGACTCGGCGGCCCGCCGCAACCGCTCGTCGGCGGCGCGGACGGCGTCGACGTCGTGCTCGGTGCTCACAGCTGCACGCACACGTTCGTCGGCTCGGTGTAGAACTCGAGCGAGTGGTGGCCGCCCTCTCGGCCGATGCCGGAGAGCCCGACCCCGCCGAACGGGCTGCGCAGGTCGCGCAGGTACCAGGTGTTGACCCACGACATGCCGGTGCGCATCTGCTGCGCGACGCGGTGTCCGCGGGTGAGGTCGGTCGTCCAGGTGACGGCGGCCAGTCCGTAGTCCGTGTCGTTCGCCAGCGCGATCGCTTCCTCCTCGGTGTCGAACGGGATGAGGGCGGCGACCGGGCCGAACACCTCTTCGCGTACGGTGCGGTGGCTGTTGTCGAGGCCGGTCCACAGCGTCGGCTCGATCCACGATCCGCCGTCGAGTCCGTCGCCGAGCGTGGGGATGCCTCCGCCCGCGAGCACGGTCGCGCCCTCGGCGACGGCGAGGTCGAAGTACGACAGGACCTTGTCGCGGTGGGCTTGCGAGATGAGGGGGCCGGTGGTCGTGGCCGGCTGCTCCGGACGGCCCAGGCGCAGGCGGGCGGCGTGCTCGGCGAGTCCGGCTGCCACGTCGTCGAAGACCGCGCGCTGCACGTAGATGCGCTCGGTGCACAGGCACACCTGGCCGGTGTTGAGATACGTGGAGCGGGCGAGCCCGGCGACGGCCGCGTCGAGATCGGCATCGGCGAACACGAGCGCGGCGTTCTTGCCGCCGAGCTCGAACGAGACGGGGCGCACGCGCGGCGCCACGGCCCGCATGATCGCGGATCCGGTGGACGATTCGCCGGTGAAGGTGACGCCGTCGATGCCCGGGTGCGTCGTGAGCGCCTCGCCGGCGGAGTCGGCGCCGAAGCCGTGCACCACGTTCACCACTCCGGCGGGGACCCCGGCCTCCGCCAGGATCTCGGCGAGCAGGGTCGCGGAGGAGGGCGTCTCCTCCGAAGGCTTGATGACGACGGTGTTCCCGGTGGCGAGAGCGGGTGCGAGCTTCCACGTGAGCAGGAGCAGCGGCAGGTTCCAGGGCACGATCACCGCGACGACGCCCAGCGGCTTGCGCACCGCGTAGTTCAGGGCGCGGCGGCCGTCGGGCAGCTCGGTGAGGAACGAGTCGAGCCCGGCGGTCGAGACCGTGTCGGCGAACGATCGGAAGTTCGCGGCGGCCCGGGCCACGTCGAGGTCGCGGGCCAGGGTCTCGGGCTTGCCGGTATCGCCCACTTCGGCCGAGACGAGTTCGTCGGCGCGGCGGTCGATGGCGTCGGCCACTCCGCGCAGCAGGCGGGCGCGCTCGGCGACGGTCATCCGCCCCCAGGGGCCGTCGAACGCGGCACGGGCGGCCGCCACCGCACGATCGACCTGTTCGGTGCCGGCCTCGTGCACCTCGGCGACGACCGAACCGTCGACCGGACTGATCTTGGTGAAGGTGGCGATTCCCTCCACGCGCTCGCCGGCGATCATGTTGTGGATCGCGCGGGGCGCCTGGCCCTGCTCCGCAGCACGGAGGGGAGGCGTCATCGTCTCGAAAGGCATGGGCTCAGGCTAGGAAGGTTCGAGGGATGCCGACAAATACTCTCTTGATGCACTGCCATGCCCGTACGGCTATAGTCCCGATCATGGTCACCGATCGACTGCTCGACGGACGGGTCAAGATCCGCCACCTCGTCCTCGTCACCGCCATCGCCGACGAAGGCACCCTGGTGCGCGCCGCCGAGTCGCTGCACATCACGCAGCCCGTGGTCACCCGAGGGCTCCGTGAGGTCGAGGAGGTGCTCGGCGTGCCCCTGTTCGAGCGGATGCCCCGGGGCGTGAAGCCGACGCCGTACGGTGACTCGTTCATCGAGCGCGCCCGGTCGGTGCTCGCCGAGCTGCGCGCCGCGGGCGAAGAGGTGCGGCTGCTGCAGTCCGGTCAGCTCGGCACCGTCACGGTCGGCACGCATCTCGCCGGATCGAACCTGCTGCTGCCGCGCGCCATCGCCGCGCTGAAGGTCGAGCATCCGCGGTTGACGGTGGTCGTGCGCGAAGGCACGCCCGACACCCTGCAGCAGCTTCTCCTCGCAGGCGACCTCGATCTCACGGTCGGACGGCTCTCGCCGACGGTCCCGGTCCGTCTCGAGCAGGAGCGGCTGCACCAGGAGCCGATACGTCTGGTCGCTCGCGCGGGGCATCCCGTGCTCGGCGGTGTCAAGGCGAACTCGCTCGCCGAGCTGCTCGCGTACCCCTGGATCTTCCCGGTCGCTCAGACCGCGCTGCGCGCCGAGCTCGAAGCGGTGTTCTTCCATGAAGGGCTGCCGCTGCCGCCCGACCGGGTGGAGTGCACGTCGATGCTGACGTTGCGGACTCTGCTGATCTCGACCGATGTGATCGCGGCGCTGCCGATGTTCATCGCCGTCGACGACCGCGAGCTGCGGATCCTGCCCACCCCCCTGAGCTCGATCCGTCGATCGGTCGGAGTGACGCTGCCGAAGGATCGGGCACCGTCGCCGGCGGCGTCCGCGCTTCTGAGTCATCTGCGCGAAGAGGGCGCGCGGCTCGCCGAGTTCGAGCGCGAGTACGCCCTGACGGAGTCCCGACCGCTCGGCTGATATGCCCGAATGGTCATAGCTCTGGCCCGTATGGATATTGGACAGCATCGCTTCTCCAGGGTGAATCTGAGGAGGACGACACGACGTCGTGACGATCTCACCCGATTCAGCCAATGGAGGCGACATGGCCGGCTCTCCCTACGTGCCCGACGCGAAGAAGTACCGCCCGGAGGATTTCCGCCGGGTCGCGGGCGAACCGGCCGATCCCGACCCCTCGACCTGGGGTATGCAGCCGGACGGGACCTTTCTGCCGCCGGCGCATACGCCGTCCGTCCCGCGTGACGTGTTCGTCGACTGGCCCGGTCAGCTCGACTATCGCGACCCCGAGACGTACACGTTCAATGCGAGCGCCGAGGCGTTCTACCCGATCGTGGTGAACACGAGCCACTCCTGGCAGTGCATCTACGACTGGGATGGCCGACGCCTCATGCTGCACTACGGCGGTGGCAACCACTGGAAGCTGTACGACATCACCGACCCGCGCGACCTCACGATCGTCGACGAGGAGCAATGGGGGTGGGATGATCCGCGTCCGCAGTTCGGCGCGACGACGGTGCAGTGGAACGAGAAGCTCGGGAAGCACATCGCCATCCAGGCGAGCGAGACCCCGCGGTACTTCCTCAAGGGGCGGGTCGCCAACAAGTGGATCGACGACACCGTCGAGGGTCAGTTGAAGGAGTGGCAGGGCCTGCGCGGCTTCCGCACCTGGGAGATGAACGGACCCAGCCCGCGGGAGTGGACGCTCCTGACCGAGGTCTCGACCGATCCGAACCACGGGCCGGACGAGATCCAGGAGGGCAACGGCGTCCTCGACCTGCCGGTCTACTACGGCGACAAGTACCTCTTCGTGGCGACCGCGCCCGACAACACGTTCACCAACCAGCCGTACAAGACCACGCTGTGGACGGCGGGGCATGCAGCGTACGACGTCTCCGACCCCGCGAAGCCCGAACTGCTCTCGACCTGGTGGGTGCCCGGATCCCGCGCCGGCGAGGAGGCCGACTCCGAGTACCTCGCCGACAACGACCGCTGGAACAACAAGACGAGCTGGTTCGGCTCTCGCATGGGCGTCTTCATGCCCCGCTCCGTGGAGTCGGGCTATCGCTACGCCTACGCCGCGCAGGGGGGGCAGGGCTTCTTCGTCCTCGACGTCTCCGATCCGACGAACATCCATCACGTCGGATGGTGCCCGCTGCCCACGAGCGTCGCCGGGACCGAAGGCGACAACGTCGACACCACCCAGGTCGAGGAGACCGGGTACGTGTACGTCTCGGGCTACCCGATGAACACCGACTGCTACGAGCCGGCCAAGGAGATCTACCAGATCGACGTGTCGGACCCGACGAATCCGCGGGTGGTGCGCACTCTGCCCCGACCGACGCCGCCGGCAGAGGCCGCGTTCACCGACTGGGCACAGCGCCGCGGCTCGTTCGGCCCGAAGCGTTCGGGGTACTTCACGAACACCGGAACCCCGCACGGCGGCGTCGTCCCCTACGCGTTCTACGCCGCGGGGCTGCAGATCTTCGACGTGCGCGATCCCGAGAACCCGCAGGTCGGCGCCTACTTCGTGCCTCCGATGGGTCTGAAGGACGACGATGACCTCGCCGCCCCCGTGCACGGGATCTTCGTCGAGTGGGACCGGAACCTGATCTGGCTCTTCGCCAATCACGGCATCTACGCGGTCTCGACCCCGCTGCTGGGCGAGCCCGTCATCGGCATCCCCGCCGCCGACGGCTGACACCCGTCACCCCGGAACTTCGGCGCCCGCCCTGCACATAAGGGGCTTGCAGGGCGGACGCCGAATCCCCGCTCCCGTACCCTCCGCGACGATCCCTCCCGAAAGTGATCCATGACTCAGACAGTCAGGCCCTGGCCAGCCCTGTGGGCGCTGTGCATCGGCTTCTTCATGATCCTCGTCGACACGACGATCGTGGCGATCGCCAACCCGGTCATCCTCGCGGCCTTCGACGCCGACCTGACCACGGTCATCTGGGTGACCAGCGCCTACCTCCTCGCCTACGCCGTCCCGCTGCTGATCACCGGCAGGCTCGGCGATCGCTTCGGGCCCAAGCGCGTCTACCTCATCGGTCTCGTGGTGTTCACCCTCGCTTCGCTCGCGTGCGGCCTGGCCGACAGCATCGGCATGCTGATCGCGGCCAGGGCGGTGCAGGGTTTCGGTGCGGCGCTGATGACGCCGCAGACCATGGCGATCATCGCGCGGGTCTTCCCTCCGCGCGGACGCGGTCAGGCGATGGGTGCCTGGGGCGCGGTCGGGGGGCTCGCGACGCTCGTCGGTCCGATCCTCGGCGGCGTGCTCACCGACACGGTGGGCTGGGAGTGGATCTTCTTCGTGAACGTGCCCGTCGGGATCGTCGCCTTCCTCGTCGCCTGGCGTCTGGTGCCGAACCTGGAAGGACACCCGCATCGGTTCGACTGGCTCGGCGTCACGCTGTCCGGCGTCGGTCTCTTCCTTCTCGTGTTCGGCATCCAGGAGGGTGAGGTCTACGACTGGGGTGTGATCCTCGGACCGATCACGGTGTGGAGCCTGATCATCTCCGGGGTCGTACTGCTCGTGCTCTTCGTCGTCTGGCAGCGCGTCAATCGCGCCGAACCGCTCATGCCGCTCGCGCTGTTCCGTGACCGCAACTTCTCGGTCGCGAACGCCACGATCTTCCTGGTGGGGGTCGGTATCACGGCGATGCCGGTGCCGCTCGCCTTCTACTTCCAGGTCGGCCGGGGTCTCGACCCCACGCTCGCCGCACTCATGCTCGCGCCGATGGCCGTCGTCTCGGGGGTGCTCGGCCCGTTCGTCGGCAAGCTGAGCGACCGGGTCGGGCCGCGCTGGGTGACGTTCGCGGCTTTCGTCGTCTCGGCTGCGGCCATGGTCTGGTACGCGGCGACGATGACGCTCGATGCCCCGTTCTGGCTCCTGCTGCTCCCGTCCGCCCTGTTGGGGATCGGTGTCTCGGGGATGTTCGGACCTCTGGCGTCGACGGCCACCCGCAACCTTCCGCACACGCAGGCCGGAGCGGGATCGGGTGTGTACTCCACGACCAGGCAGATGGGCTCCGTGATCGGGTCGGCGTTGCTGGCCGTCCTGATGAACGCGACGCTCGCCCTGCATATCTCGGGCTTCGTGCCGGGGGCGATCCACCCCGGCAGCGACCTGTCGGCGGAGGACGGCAGCGGGCTGGCCACGGCCATGTCGCAGTCGCTGCTGTTGTCGGCCGTCGCTTTCGCGGTGTGCGCGATCGTCGTGGTGCTCTTCGAGAAGCCGCGGCCGTGGGGTGCGCCGGCAGCCCCCCAGACAGTGGAATCCGTCGTGAGAGAGGGACGATGATGGTGGCGATCGCAGTGGATCCAAAATCCAGAATGAAGAACGACGAGAGGGTTCCGATGACCGCGAAATCCGGAGGCGGAAGACTCGTCGTCGACGCCCTCAAGAAGGACTACGAGCTCGACGGTGCCGCCGTTCCCGTGGTCAAGGACGTCACGTTCACGATCGAGCCCGGGATGTTCTACTCCCTCCTCGGCCCGTCGGGATGCGGCAAGACGACCACGCTTCGCTGTGTCGCCGGGCTCGAGCGGAGCAACGGCGGGGTCATCTCGCTCGACGGCGAGGTGCTCTCCACCGGCACCGCGCACGTGTCGCCCGACAAGCGCGACATCGGGATGGTGTTCCAGAACTACGCGATCTGGCCGCACATGACCGTGTTCGCCAATGCGATCTTCCCGCTCCAGGTGGCCGGCTCCCGTCTTCCCAAGCAGGAGGCGCGCAAGCGGGCGATGGAGTCACTCGAGCTCGTGCAGCTCGATCACCTCGCCCAGCGTCCGGCCACCGCACTGTCGGGCGGCCAGCAGCAGCGCCTCGCTCTCGCACGGGCGCTGGCCCACCGGCCGCGGTTGCTGCTGCTCGACGAGCCGCTGTCCAACCTCGACGCGAAGCTGCGCGACACCATGCGCAATGAGTTGCGCAGTCTGCAGCGCACCCTCGGGATCAGCGCGCTCTACGTCACGCACGATCAGTCCGAGGCGCTGTCGATGTCGGACCGCGTCGCCGTCATGAACGGCGGGCGCATCGTGCAGGAGGCTTCCCCTCGGGAGCTCTACGATCAGCCGGCCGACCGCTTCGTGGCGGACTTCGTCGGTCGCGCGAACATGATCCCCGCCCTCGTGATCGATCGCGACGGCGCGGGTGACGCGGTGGTGGAGGCCTTCGGGACCCGGCTGCGCACGCCCGTGCCGGACGAGGTCTCGGCGGGCGACGACGTCACGTTGACCTTCCGCCCCGAAACCGTGCGCTGGCATGAGACCGACGCCGACCGTCCCAATGTCGTTCCCGTCCGCATCGTGCGGGTGGAGTTCCTCGGCGAGATCGTCGAGTACGAGGCCGAAGTGCTCGCCGAGGGCGAGTCCGTCGGCACCATCGTCGGCCGCGGAGCACCGCTGGCGACACCCCCCGAGGGCGGCAGGGTCTTCCTCGAACTCGTCCCGCACGCCTGCCGCGTGCTGGCTGCATGACGCAACCCCGCACCACACCCGTAGATCACATTCCTGATGTCAGAGAGGACATTCAGATCATGAAGAGAACACTGGGAGCGACCGCCGTCGTGGCGGTCTTCGCACTCGCGCTGAGCGGATGCAGCACGCCGAGCGAAGCAACCGGGGGCGACAGCGCCCTGAAGGGCGACGCCGCCGAGGCCGTCTGCGACGCCGTCGAGATCGGCGCGATCACGCGCTGCGAGAACTTCTACGACGACTACTGGCCGGAGATCGACAAGCAGCTCGACACCCTCTACGAAGAGGCGAAGAAGGCCGATGGCGGCACGCTGGTCATCTGGGACTGGTACGAGCTGGCGCCCGAGGTGATCGCGCAATTCAACGAGCGCTTCCCCGACATCAAGGTCGAGACCCGGGGTCTGACCTACAACCTGTCCTCGGCGATCATCTCGGCCAAGGCCACCGGAGCCCGCAACACCGACGTGGTGTCCGGTTCGATCACCTCGATGGCGGCCATGTACGACGAGGGGTTCTGGGAGAAGGTCGACTGGGAGAGCTTCGGTGTTCCCGCGGAATACCTGACCATCGGTGCTCCCGAGCTCATGCCCGACAGCATCAACGGCACCCTCATGCAGTACAACACCGAGAAGGTCGAGTCGGTGCCCGAGACGCTCGACGGTCTCCTCGACCCCGAGTACAAGGACAAGGTGTCGGTCGCCGGCTACAACGCGGTGGTCTTCGCCGGATACGGGATGGCCGAGGGGGAGGACAAGATGGTCGCCCTGATCGGCGACCTCATGTCGTCCGGCAACCTGAAGCTGCTCGAGGATCAGGGCGCTCCGCTGTCGAGCGGTGACGTGCCGATCGCCCTCAACCAGACCCTCTTCAACCCGAACCCGGCGCTCCAGGTCTCGCCGTTCGAGCACGCCGGCGTCTGGGCGCAGTTCTCCGGTGTGAACTCCGACGCCAAGAACAAGCCGGGCGCGGCGCTGTGGACCCTGTGGAACGCGTTCGACCCGGACTGGATCGACCTCCGCATGACGGACGAGCGCTTCGCCAGCACCCAGGTACCGTTCGCCGGGCTTCCCGCTGCGACGTTCGCCGAGGCCACCGGGCTCATGAAGACGAACTCCGACGCACTGCTGCTCGGCCTCGAGAACGGGGCCGAGACCGAGACGCAGGCCACTCGTGACGACTGGCAGGCCATGATCAACGCCGCCGACAAGGCGCTGAACGGATAACGATGTTCCAGGCAGGACGGACCACGGGGCGAAAGCGTCCCACCACGATGACGATCGCGATGATCGTCTCGGGCGCGGTCATCTTCATCCTTCTCGCGGTACCGCTGATCGTCCAGGTGATCACCGCGTTCCGTGGTCCGTTCCTGCCCTTCGGCGTCTCGTCGGCGAAATGGGGCGTCGAGAACTTCGTCACCCTGTGGCAGCTGCGCGAGGACTTCTGGGGTGTGCTCGGAGCGACCGGCGCGTTCGTCGGCGGCTCGACGCTCCTCACGCTCCTGATGGCTTTCGGCCTCGCCTGGGTCACGGTGCGCACGGATGCGCCGTGGCGTCGCCTCATCTCGGTGCTGGTGATCGTGCCGTACATCATCCCGCCGATCGTGAAGGCACAGGCCTACCTGCTGATGCTCTCGCCCGAGTCCGGGGTGCTCAACCAGCTGCTGCGGTTGCTCCCGTTCGCGAGCGACGTGCCGATCGATCCGTACGCCTTCCCGACGATGATCTTCATCCAGGCGCTCACGAACGTCACCTTCCCCTACCTGATGATCGTGCCCATCCTGACGAACATGGACGGCTCGCTCGAGGAGTCCGCGCGGGTGTCCGGGGCCTCCTGGCCGCAGACGCTGCGACGGGTGACCCTGCCGATGCTCTGGCCGGGCCTGCTCGGGGTGACCGTGCTCACCTTCATCCTCGGCCTCGGCAGTCTCGAGGTTCCGCTGCTGTTCGGTCAGGAGTCCGGGCGCAACATCTTCGCCCTCAAGCTCTGGACGCTCATCAGCTCCAACGCGGGCGAGCTGCCGCAGTATGGCCTGGCCGCCGCGTGGGGACTCGTGTTCCTGGTGATCACCACCATCGCCTTCGCGGTCTATCTCCGCGCGACCCGCAATGCCGAGCGCAGGGCATCGGTCTCGGGCAAGGGCTTCCGGCCGTCGACCATGCGGATGGGGCCGTGGAAGATCCCGGTCATGCTGCTGGTCGCCGTGTTCGTGCTGCTCACGGGCATCCTCCCGCTGCTCGCCCTGCTGTGGGCGGCGATCACGCCCTATCCGGTGGCGTTCTCGATCGATGCGATGCTCGGCAGCACCGACTTCGGTGCGTTCGGGGTGGTGCTCGCGGATCCGGAGTTCTGGGTGTCGCTGGGACGCACGGTCCTCATCGCGGGCGGCAGCGCCACGATCGCGGTCGTGTTCGCCACGGTCCTCGCCTACGGCATCGCCCGCAGCAAGAAGACCGGCTGGGTGAAGGCCCTGGACCTGTTCGCCTCGTCGTCGGTCGCTATCCCCGCGACCATCGCCGGCTTCGCCATGTTCCTCACCTTCATGGTGATCAACCCCTACATCCCGATCGCGGGAACCCTCCTGGCACTGGTGATCGCCTACTCGTATCGGGTGTCGATCGCCTACCGTTCGTCGTACAGCGCGACCCTGCAGATCCGGCCCGAGCTGGAGGAGGCCGCGCTCACCAGCGGGGCGAGTCGCTTCGAGGGGTTCCGCCGCATCATCGCTCCGTTGCTGATGCCCACCGTGATGGCCGTCTGGATCCAGATGTTCATCCTCGGCACCAACGAGTTCACGCTTCCCGCGTTCCTGGCCACCCCGTCGTCCCGTCCTCTGTCGATGTACATCTACGCGATGATCAACCCGCGCTCCGCACAGCTCTATGCGCCGGATCAGGGTGCCGCGATGGCGCTGATCTTCACGCTGATGGTTTTCGCGATCGGATACGGCCTGCAGTGGGCGCTGTCTCGTCGCGCGATCGGTCGGAGCCGCAAGGCGGTCAGTGCCGGTCTCCCCGACCTCGCGACCCCTCCGGCCCCCGCCGCGGATTCCGCGACCGCAACCCTGGCCGTCCAGTCCCGCCCCCGCCCCTGACCCCCGTCCCCCGCCCCCCGCCCGCGCTGTTGCGGGATCGAAAACGCGCCTCGGGGCGGGTCTGGAGGCGCGTTTTCGCACTTCGACGCGGCCCGGAAGCTCACACGCTTGACTTTTGGATCCAGTATCCATTCAATGGAGACAGAGAGGCGAGGAGGCCGACATGCACATCGGATACGCCGCGATGCTCGAGCAGGTCGAGCCGACCGCCGCGATCGAGAACTGCGTCCTCGCCGAGGCGCACGGGTTCCGCGGGATCATGGCCACCGACCACTTCCAGCCCTGGTTGCCTCGCCATCGCAACGCCGCGCACGTGTGGACGATGCTCGGCGCGATCGGTGCCCACACCACCGGCGACCTCGGTCCCGGTGTCACGACCCCCGGTTTCCGCACGCACCCCGCGGTCGTCGCGCAGGCCGCAGCGACCCTTGCCGCGCTCTACCCCGGTCGCGCCTGGCTCGGCGTCGGTTCGGGGGAGGCGCTGAACGAGCACATCGTCGGCGGCTACTGGCCCGAGCCCGCCGAGCGGATCGACCGCATGTTCGAGGCCGTCGACCTGATCCGCAAGCTCTTCACCGCCTCCCTCGCCGGGCGCGACGCACGCCACCGGGGTGAGCACTTCCGGATGGAGACCACTCGGCTGTGGACGATGCCGCCCACCGCGCCGCCGGTCTACATCGCCACCGCGGGACCCGCCACCGCACGTCGTGCCGGCCGCAATGCCGATGGGCTGATCACGACTTCCGCCGAGGTCGAACGCCTCGAACCCCTGCTCGCGCGGTTCGCCGAGGGTGCACGGGAGGCGGGCCACGATCCCGACGGTCTCCCGAAGGTGCTCCAGCTCCGCCTCTCCTGGGCGCCGACCGAGGAGCAGGCGCTCGCCAACGCGCTGTCGGAGTGGCCGATCGCGGGTCTCCGGATGCGCCGGGGCGACGTGCGCTCGCCGTATGACTTCGAACAGCTGGTGCGCGGGGTGACGGCGGAGGACCTGCGCGCGTCGATGCTGATCTCCGCGGACCCCGACGTGCATCGGGCGCAGATCCAGCGCTACGCCGACCTCGGTTTCACGCGCATCTACCTGCACAACGTCGGCCCCGACCAGAGGTCGTTCCTCGAGGTGTTCGGTCGAGACGTCCTTCCGAAGGTGCACGCATGAGCGCCCCCGCGATCACCGTCTTCGCCCTCACCGGCATGGGCGAGGTGCAGCCCGGTGACGACCTCGTGGCCTTGATCCTCGACACCGGCGTCGAGCTCGCGCACGGCGACATCCTCGTGGTCACCTCCAAGATCGTGTCCAAGGCCGAGGGCCGCTACGTGCAGGCCGCCGACCGCGAGGAGGCGATCACCGCCGAGACCGTGCGCCTCGTCGCCTCCCGCACCGCCGACGGCCACACCATGCGCATCGTCGAGAACCGCCTGGGGATGGTCGCCGCGGCCGCCGGTGTCGATGCCAGCAACACTCCCGACGGCTGGGTACTGCTGCTCCCCGAAGACCCCGACCGTTCGGCGCGGACGCTCGCCGCGGGCCTGCGTGCGGCCACGGGGGCGGAGGTGGGGGTGATCCTGAGCGACACCCTCGGGCGTCCCTGGCGAGAGGGACAGACCGACGTCGCGATCGGTGGCGGAGGCGTGCGGATGATCGCCGACCTCCGCGGCACGACCGATCAGGCGGGCAAGGTGCTCAGTGTCACGACCCCGTGCCTCGCCGACGAGCTGGCTGCGGCTTCCGACCTCGTCAAGGGCAAGGCGAGCGGCAACCCGGTCGCCGTGGTGCGCGGACGCCCCGATCTCGTCGGTCCCCTCACCCTGCCCGGTGCGTCGAGCATCGTGCGCCCCTCGGAGCGCGACCTCTTCTGGCTGGGCACCGCCGAAGCACTCGACCAGGGGTACCGCGACGGCTACGCCGCCGCCCTGGCCGCCGTCCACGCACACGAACCGCACGAACACGAACAGAAGGATGCGACATGACACTGACCCTCGGATACAAGGCCAGCGCGGAGCAGTTCGACCCCCGTGAACTCGTCGAGATCTCGGTGGCGGCGGAGGCGCACGGCATGCAGTCCGTGTTCGCCAGCGACCACTTCCAGCCCTGGAGGCACACCGGCGGGCACGCCCCGTTCTCCCTGACCTGGATGGCGGCGGTCGGCGAGCGCACGTCGAGCATCCGCATCGGCACCTCGG
This sequence comes from Microbacterium aurugineum, assembly GCF_023101205.1. NCBI lineage: Bacteria > Bacillati > Actinomycetota > Actinomycetes > Micrococcales > Microbacteriaceae > Microbacterium > Microbacterium aurugineum. Next base: position 3,586,093 of record NZ_CP078078.1, read on the forward strand.
TGCTGACTCCGACCTTCCGCTACAACCCGGCCGTGCTCGCGCAGGCGTTCGCGAGCCTGGGCTGCCTGTACCAGGACCGGATCATCCTCGGGGTCGGCTCCGGTGAGGCGCTGAACGAGATCGCGACGGGCTTCCGCGGCGCGGGGGAGCAGGAGTGGCCCGAGTTCAAGGAGCGCTATGCGCGACTGCGGGAGTCGGTGCGCCTGATGCGGGCGCTCTGGTCCGGGGACCGGGTGAACTTCGACGGCGAGTACTACTCGACGCACGACGCCTCGATCTACGACCGGCCCGAGGGCGGTATCCCGATCTACATCGCCGCGGGCGGGCCGATGGTCGCACGCTACGCCGGGCGCGCGGGCGACGGCTTCATCTGCACCTCGGGCAAGGGACGCGAGCTCTACGTGGACCAGCTGCTCCCGGCGGTGGCGGAGGGACTCGAGCAGGCCGAGCGCTCGAGCGACACGTATGACCGGATGATCGAGATCAAGCTGTCCTATGAGGAGACGCGCGACGCGGCACTGGAGAACACCCGCTTCTGGTCGCCGCTATCGCTCTCGAAGGAGCAGAAGCACGACATCACCGATCCGGTCGAGATGGAGAAGGCCGCCGACGCGCTGCCGCTGGAGACGATCGCGAAGCGCTGGATCGTCGGGAACGACCCGGATGCGGTGGCCGCCGAGATCCAGCAGTACATCGACTGGGGCTTCAACCACCTGGTCTTCCATGCGCCGGGTCATGACCAGCGCCGTTTCCTGCAGCTCTTCGAGCGCGACATCGCGCCCCGACTGCGCGGCTGAGGACGCCGACATGCTCCGCGGTGGTGGTGTCGGGCCCTCGGTGCCGGGGGCACCCGTGCGTGAGTGGGTGGTCGTGATCCCGGTCAAGCGGGCCGAGATCGGGAAGTCGCGCCTGCGACTGCCGGGGGTCGAGCGCGAGCCGCTCGCTCGGGCGATCGCACTGGACACCGTCGAGGCCGCCGCGGCCTGTGAGCGGGTCGCCGAGGTCATCGTCGTGACGAGCGACGAGATCACGGCGACCGCGCTCCGCGTGCTGCCCGGCGTGCGGGTCGTGCGGGACCGGGGAGAGGGGTTGGGCGCGGCGATCGCGCTCGGCGTGAGCGCGGCACCGGATGCTCGTCCGCGGGCCGTGATGCTCGGTGACCTCCCGGCGCTGCGCCCGGACGAACTGGCCAGGGCACTCGCCTTCGCGTCTTCGCATCCTCGGGCGTTCGTTCCGGATGCGGAGGGGACGGGCACCGTGCTCGCGACCGCCCGCGCGGGCTTCGAGCTGCGCCCGTGTTTCGGCGATCGCTCGGCCGTCGCCCATCACGAGGCCGGCTTCGCGGAGGTCGGGTTCCCGGTGCTGAGCGGACTGAGGCGTGACCTCGATCATGCCGAGCACCTCCGTGCGGCACGCCGCGCCGGTCTCGGGCCGCGGACCGCGGCGCTCGTGGATCGGCCCCTGGTGCTGGCGTCATGACACTCCCCGCGGCACCACGCGTCGTGGTCCTCGCCGGCGGTGTCGGCGGATCGAAGTTCGTCGTCGGCGTGCGAGAGGCTGCGCGCCGACGTTGGCCCGACGGGGAGGGTGGCACCCGCGCCCGGATCACGGTGATCATCAACACCGGTGACGATCTGTGGCTCAGTGGCCTGCGCCTGCAGCCGGACGTCGACTCGATGATCTATGCCCTCGCCGGGGTGAACGATACCGGGCGGGGGTGGGGCCGAGCCGGAGAGAGCGAGCGAGTGGCAGCGGAACTGGGAGCCTGGGGGGCCGGCTGGCCGTGGTTCACACTGGGGGATCTCGACCTCGGAGCGCATGTCGCGCGCACGGGGTGGCTTCGTGACGGTGCGACGGTCACCGAGGTCGTGGGTCGTCTCGCCGGGCGCTGGCCGCTCGGTGTCCGGTTGCTCCCGATGACGGACTCCGAGGTCGACACGCACGTGACGACCTCGCAGGGGCGCATGCACTTCCAGGAGTGGTGGACGCGGCATCGGGCGGGTCTCCCCGCACAGGGCTTCGACTGGCCGGGCATCGAGCGGTCCGCGCCCGCGCCCGGGGTGCGGGAGGCTCTGGCGGAGGCGGACGCTGTGCTCTTCGCGCCCTCGAACCCCGTGGTCTCGCTCGGCCCGATCCTCGCCGTCCCCGGGATCGCCGAGGCGGTGCGTTCCTCTCCCGGAGCGGTGGTAGGGGTTTCTCCGATCATCGCCGGTGCGCCGGTGCGGGGAATGGCTGATGCGTGTCTCGCCGCGGTCGGAATCCCCGCTGCCGCCGATGCGGTCGGGCGCCACTACGGTGCGCGGACATCCGGGGGGCTGCTCGATGCGTGGGTGATCGCCGAAGAGGATGCCGCGCTCGCCGTCGCGCTCGAGGCCGAGGGGCTCTCCGCCCCGGTGCATCCGCTCTGGATGCGCGACCGCGACACCGCCGCCGCGCTCGCCGGAGCCGTGCTCGACCTGGTCGACGAGGTCCGGAGGACGCGGGACTAGGTCCTGATGTGCCTGTCCACACCTCATCCAACGCTGCCTATCGGTTCGGGCGTGCGTCTCGGCCCATTTTATCGGCTTACTTTATTGGCTCGGATTGGATAAGATCGAGGCCGTGGCACCATCCTGGGCGAAGTCGGCGGGCAAGCACGGCGTCGATCGTCGAGATGCCATGTATGCGCTCCTGCATCCGAACTATGTTCGCGACATGGAGGACAACGGCGACGGCACGGTCAACCGGCTCTTCATCGGTCCCGAGCACGCACAGACCGAGCGGGAGCTTGAGGTGATCGTGCGGGTGGCTGTGGACGGTTCCGGACGAGAGGCGGTCATCTTTCACGTCATGCAGTTGGGGCCGGCGATCCGGCGATACCGAGAGGAGAATCCGGAATGAGTGGGAAGAACATCGATTACGACGCGTTGAGCGATCGCTATGCGGACCCGGACGCGACGTTCACGGCCGTAGGTCCCGCGCTGACCGGCGAGGCGGCCGCTGCCGCTGGCCGTGAGTTCGCGATCGCCGAGTACGGATCGGTCGAGGCAATGGAGGGCGAGATTCGCCGGGGCCGTCCCCGCATCGGTGCGGAGCCCCAGCGCGCGGCGACGGCGCGCACAGTGCGAGCCACGCTCTCCGATCGGGACTGGGAGGCGTTCGAGCAACTGCGTGCACAGAGGGGTGCGCGACAAGCAGAACTGGTCCGTGAGGCCGTGCACCAGTACCTCGTGGGCCAGCGACTGGCCGGGTGACTCCGCCCCCGGACCTTAGACGTTCGGCGAGAGATCTGGACGAAAGTCGCCAATATATCGGCGTAATGAGACGTGCCCTCGACCCGTCTCATCAGTGGGAGCAATGCTCGGCCGATCACGGTGCGAGCTCATCGGGCGGAGGGGCCTCATGAACGGACGAAACGGAGTGACTCAGCTCTTCGAGGAGCTGGAAGTCGAATGCGGCGCAAGTGTGGAGTGCATCACGGACCGGGTGTCGGTCCTGCAGGGGGTGGACATCGAGGTCGAGCTGCTCGGCGAGGGGGAGTGGGCGAGCATCGCGCCCTTCGTGCTCGTGAACGGTGATCGCGCGCGGATCCTCCTCCGGGAATCCGACCCGCGGTGGTACCGGCTGCACGTCGTGGTCCACCAACTGGCGCATCTGCTGTGCGGGCACACGCAGTGCGCGGCGCTGCCCATGTCGTTCGAGGGGTCGCCGGATCCGACGCCGGCCGACCGTCTCACCCACGAGCTCCTTCACCGACAGGAAGCAGAGGCGGAAGAGATCTCCCGGCGGCTGAGCGCGTTCGTCCTCGCTGCGGACTCCGCGCCGTCGCGCGCCCTGCTCGTCTAGTCCAGGCGATCGTCACCGTCCCAGGACGGGAACCGGCGCCTCGTCGAACACGATCAGGGGGCGATCGCTGTCCGGTCGGGAGAGGACCACGGCGTCGACGTTCCACACCCGGGCGATGAGCTCGCGGGTGAGGACCTCCTGTGGCGACCCGGCCGCCTGCACATGACCGTTCGCGACGACCACGATCCGATCGGCGAAGGCCGCCGCATGGTTCAGGTCGTGCAGTGCCGCGAAGACGGTCATCCCATCCCCGGCGAGTGAGCGCAGCAGCGTGAGGGCGTCGAGCTGGGCGCGGATGTCGAGATGGTTCGTCGGTTCGTCGCACAGCAGAAGTGCCGGACGCTGCGCCAGGGCCCTGGCGAGGTTCACGCGCTGACGCTCGCCGCCGGAGAGGGTCGCCGCATCGCGGTCGGCGAACGCGAGGGCACCGGCACGGCGCAGTGCCGTCTCCGTGGCCGCGGCGTCCGTCGCCTCGCTCTCGAACGACAGCCAGCCCCGGTGCGGAAGGAGCCCGAGTGCGACGATGTCGCGTCCCGTCATTCCCTCGGCCGCCGACCACTCCTGCTCCACCAGGGCCACCCGCTGCGCGCGCTCCCGGCGCATCATCGTCAGGAGCGGGTCGCCGTGCAGGCGGACCGACTCGACCTCGCCGCGCAGCGTGCCGGCGATCAGTCGCAACAGCGTGCTCTTGCCCGAACCGTTCGGGCCGAGCAGAGCGGTCACCGCCCCGCCCGGTGCGGTGAGATGCATCCCGTCGAGGATGAGCCGATCGCCGCGACGGAAGCGGATGCGCCGGGCGTCGAGCCCGTCTCGGTGATCGGTCATGTCCGGTTCCTCCGCATCCGCAGCATCAGCAGCGCGAACACCGGTCCGCCGATGAGCGCGGTCACGATCCCGACCGGGAGCTCGCGCGGTTCGAACACGGTGCGGGCGATGGTGTCGGCCCAGATGAGGAACACCGCCCCGGCGAGGAACGAGACCGGCAGCAGCGCGCGATGCCGGGCGCCGACGACCGCACGCACCGCGTGCGGGAGAATCAGCCCGACGAATCCGATCGAGCCGCTGACCGCGACCAGCGCACCGGTCAACAGGGCCGTGCAGAGGAAGAGGAGCACCCGCATCCGGGTGACCGGCACGCCCAGGGCTTCGGCGGCGGTGTCCCCGAGCGCGAGGCTGTCGAGCGGACGGGCCGACGCCAGCAGGGGGATGGCGCAGACGAGCACGGCGACACCGGCCAAGGTCGCATCCGCCCAGTTTGCGCCGCCGAGGGAGCCGAGCAGCCAGCTGAGGATCTCGCGGTAGCTGTCGTTCGTCGCACTCCAGAAGATCACCAGGCTGGTCAGCGCGGCGAGCACGGCCGACACCGCGAGCCCCGCGAGCACCACGGCGGTCGGTCCCGCGGAGCCGGCGGCGCGGGCGAGGCCGAGCGTCAGCACGAGAGCGAGCACCGCACCGGCGAAGGCCGCGAACGGCAGCGCCACCGCGGCGCCGAGGACGATCACGATCACCGCGCCCGTGGACGCGCCCGACGACAGCCCGAGCAGATACGGATCGGCGAGCGGGTTGCGGGTGAGTGCCTGCATCACGGCACCGCAGAGGGCCAGACCACCACCGACGGCGGCCGCCGTGAGCACGCGGGGCACACGTCCCTCCCAGATGATCGCGTCGCGGATCGGGGTGAGGCCGCTGGTCGCCCCGGTCAGGTGCGACCACACGCTCGCCAGGAGCTCGCCAGGGGTGATGTCGGCCGGTCCGATCGCGACGGCCGCGATCACGGTGACGGCGAGGGTGGGCAGCAGCACGGCGATGGCAGAGACCGTGCGCCGCCGTCTCGGGTGGGTGGTCGATGCCGCCGCGACCGGGACCGCCGCCCGCAACGGGACAGTGACGCTCACTGTTCTCCGAGCTGGGTCACGATCGACTCCACGGCGTCAACGTTGCGGATCCCCGCCTCGGTGGCGGGGAAGTCGACGATCACGAACCGTTGGTTCTGCACGGCGTCGAGCTCGGATGTGACCGGGTTCGACGTGAGCAGCGCGATCTTGGACTCCGCGGTGTTCCACGCGGCATCCACCAGCACGATCACGTCGGGGTCGGCCTCGGCGATCAGCTCCCAGGAGCTCGACGTCCAGGTGTCGTGCACGTCGGCGAACACGTTGTCGAGGCCGGCCGCCGACATGATCATCTGCGGTGCCCCGATGCCCGCACCGACGAACGGCTGGTCCGTGCCCGAGGAGTACCAGAGCGCCGTGAGTCCGCGCTCGTCCGGGGCGATCGCGTCGAGGGCGGCGCGCTGCTCCGCGATCAGCGCGGACGCGGCATCCTGTTCGCCGAGCAGCTTGCCGGCCTCGGCGAAACCGTCGAAGACGGCGTCGAAGGTGAGCGGGTCGGGCATGTAGCCCGGCGCCTTGCAGGCGGCGGGCGCGACGTAGGTGGTGATGCCGAGCTTCTGCAGGTCGGCGCGCTCGCCGGCACCGTCGACCGAGAAGTTCGACTCCCACCCGGCGAACACCAGGTCGGGCTCGAGCTCGAGCACGGCCTCCTTCGACGGCACCTTGTCGGAGACGACGTCGATGCCTTCCGCGCTCGCTGCGAGATCGTCCGGCAGGGGTCCGTCGGAGAAGGCGGAGCCGATGATGCGGTCGCCGGCGCCGAGCGCCAGGGCGAGTTCGAGCGTCGAGGACTTGATGGTGAGGATCCGCTGCGGGGCGGCCTCCACAGACACCTCGGTGCCGCAGTTGTCGAGGACGAGGGGTTTCGGATCGGCGGCGGCGGCGGGCGTTGTGGGAGCGCCGTTGCATCCGCTCAATCCGGCGGCGACGAGGAGGGCGAGGAGCGGGGTGGCGGCGAGGGCGCGGGTGGTGGCAGGCATGGTTCTCCGGAAGACGAGGAAGGGAAGGGCGCAAGCGAGAGCACGTTCGCAGTCCAAGTCGGGACCACCGGCGTCGGCCAATCGGGTCGACGCGATGCGGTCATGCTAGCGCGGATTTTGGATCCAAATCAATACTGGATTCTGGATCCAAAATGAGTGATGATGGGAATCGCCCCACCGCAGCGGCGCAGATCGCCGATCGCGACGCCGCGTTCAGCCGAGAGGAACCCATGCAGACCACATCCGTCTCGTACTTCAGCGAGGGGCAGCGCATCTCCGCCGTGTGGCGCACCCCCGATCACGCGGGCCCCTACCGTGCGCTCGTGCAGGGGCCGGGCTGGCTCGGGCTCAAGGATGCCAAGCTCTACGTCCGCTATCACGAAGCCCTCGTCCAGGCGGGCTTCGCCGTGCTCGTGATCGACTACCGCGGTTTCGGCGACTCCGAGGGCGACCGCGGCTACCTGTCCCCGGCCTGGCAGCTCGAGGACCTCGTGAACGCCGTGACCTACCTCACCACGCGCGAGGACGTGATCGCCGACGCGATCGGGGTGTTCGGAACGGGCGGGACGGGAGGCGGCAACGCCGTGCTCCTGGCCGACGCCGACCCGCGCATCAAGGCCGCTGTGAGCCAGGTGCCCGTCGCCGACGGTGAGGACTGGCTGCACCGCATGCGCAGCGAGTATGAATGGCTCGACTTCCAGAAGTCCCTCGCCGAAGACCGCCGGCTGCGCGTCACCGAGGGGAAGGGGCGGATCGTGCACCCCCGCGAGGAGATCATGATCCCCACGGCCGAGCGTCGCGCCACGAAGATCAAGGCCGACGTCGACGACCGCATCCCGACCGCCGTCCCGCTTGCGTGCGCCGAGGGCATCCTCGCCTACCGGCCCATCGACGCGGCGTCCCGCCTGACCACGCCGCTGCTCGTGATCGGCGTCGAAGGCGATGCGACCACGCCGACCGACCACGCCGAAGCGCTGTACGAGGCCGCCCGTGGCCCGAAGCAGCTCATCATGCAGCGGCACACCACCCACTACGCCGCCTACGACGCCTACTGGGAGCAGACCACTCCGGTGATCGTCGAGTGGTTCGACCGGTACGTGCGGCCGGCGCATCTCATCCACCGGTCGTCGCCGTCGCCCGCGATCGGCGAATCCATCACCACAGAATCCGTCAGCAAAGAGGAGGTCGCGCGATGAGCGTGGATCTGAAGATCACCGGTGGCACCGTCGTCACCCCCGCAGGGCCGGTGCAGGCCGACCTGCTCGTCGCCGACGGCAAGGTCGCCGGCATCGTCGCGGGAGGCACCGAGATCCCGGCCGCGCGCACGATCGATGCCGCGGGAAAGCTCGTGCTCCCCGGAATGGTCGACGTGCATGTGCACACCCGCGAACCCGGTTACGAGCACAAGGACGACATCTACACGACGAGCCTGCAGGCTGCGGCCGGCGGCGTCACCACGATGTTCGGGATGCCGAACCTCAAGCCGCCGACGACCGACGTCGCGACGCTGACCGACGTGTTCCGTCGGTACGAGGAATCATCGATAGTCGACTGGAACCACAACCCCGCGCCGACGAAGTTCGACGAGATCGCCGGCATGAGCGAGATGGGGATCCGGGCGTACAAGATCTACATGGTCGTCGACACCGGCCGCGACTATCCGCACCCCTCCGGTACCGGCATCCACAACCACGGGCACCTGCTCGAGATCATGGATCACATCGCCCAGACCGGCAAGCGCTTCATCGTGCACCCGCACGACCAGGCGCTCATGGACTACATCGAGGGCGCCTATCTCGCCCGTGGTGAGAACACCCCGGAGGGCTACGCCTCGGCCTACGCGGCTCGCGAGGGCGTGATCTGGGACACCGCGATCGACGTCGTGCTGCGTCTCGCGGAGGCCTCCGGCTGCCCGGTGCACATCGCGCACATCCAGACCCGACGCTCGATCGAGGCCGTGCGCCGTGCCAAGCAGAACGGCATCGACGTCACCTGCGAGGTCAACCACTGGGCACCGTTCCTGTCGACGTGGAATGACGTCGAGACACTCGGACCGTACGCGCTCAGCTACTGGGTGCCCGACGACAACCGCGCCGCCGTCTGGGAGGGCATGCGTGACGGGACGATCGACATCGCCGCGAGCGACCACGCCCCGCACACCCGCGAGGAGAAGGAGGTCGGGTGGACCAAGATGTGGAGTTCGCACACCGGCACACCCGGCATCCAGTACTACTACGAGCTCATGCTCGACGCCGTGAACAAGGGTGAGCTCGACCTGCAGCGCGCGATCGACATGGTCGCCCACATCCCCGCCGCCAAGTTCGGCCTGGAAGGGGTCAAGGGCTCTCTCGCCATCGGGGCGGACGCCGACATCGTGATCGCCGACCTCTCCGAGGAGTGGACCATCACCAACGACGGCGTGCTGTCGAAGATCGGCTGGACCCCGTATGACGGACGCACCATCAGTGCGCGCATCCAGCGCACCCTCGTGCGCGGCGTCGACGTCTACGTCGGCGACGAGGTCACCGGCGACCGCACATTCGGAAAGCTCGCCGCATCGGCGGAAGACAGGGCGGCGTTCGCCGCGGAAGGGAACTGACATGAAATTCGGACTGCTGCTGCCGCACTTCGGCGAGGAAGCGAGCAAGGAGAAGCTCCTGGAGGGGTCGAAGCTCGCCGAGAGCTTCGGATTCGACTCCGTCTGGGTGCGCGACCACCTGGTCTTCGAACCGCACGGGGAGATGGAGAAGCCGAACCGCACGTTCTACGACGCGCTGACCACCCTCACCGCCATCGGCGCCGTCACCGAGAAGATCGAGCTCGGCACCGGATCGCTGATCCCGTTCCGTCACCCGCTGGTCACGGCGCTCATGGCGGGGACGATGACGCAGCTGCTCGGCCCGCGCCTGATCCTCGGCTTCGGTGCCGGAACCTTCGACCACGAGTTCGAGGCGATCGGCTGGGGCGACCTGGACCGCGTCGAGATGGTGCGTTCGAACGCCGAGATCCTGCGCCGGGTGTTCACCGAGAACGACGTCACCTACGACGACGGCATCTTCTCGTTCGAGAACGTCACCATCGAACCGAAGCCCGTGGGAGGACGCATCCCGTTCTGGTACTGCGGCGCCACCCCGCGTTCGGCCCGTCTCGCGGCGGAGTTCGCCGACGGATGGATGCCCGGACGCACCGGACTCCTCACGATGGAGAAGCGCATCCAGACCATGCGCGAGATGACGGACGAGAACGGCCGACCGATGCCGACCGTCGCCGTCATCCCGCCGACCTCGATCGAGGACACGCGCGAGGAGGCCTTGAAGCACGTGAACATCCCGGGGCTTCTCGCCTGGGCCAACAAGGCCAAGTTCGCGGTGAAGCCGCCGTCCGGCAGCTTCGAAACCGTCGAAGACCTCGAGGGCCAGCTCATCGTGGGTGACCCCGACCAGGCCGTCGAGCAGATCCGGCGGTTCGAGGAGGTCGGCACCGAGCACCTCGTGTTCGACTTCCGGTTCAAGTTCGATCGGTTCTTCGAGCAGATCGAACTCCTCGGCACCGAGGTGCTTCCTAAGCTGCGATAAGCCGCGCACCGACGCGCGGCGATGAGACGAGAGGTCGACGATGACTGACGTGAACCACACCGTACGGGACTCGGCGGATCCGCTGATCTCGGTCACCGGGCTCTCGGTGAGCTATGACGTCGCGCGGACGGGGAAGAAGCTGATCGCCATCGAGAACGTCGACCTCGACGTGTTCGAGGGCGAGTTCATCACGGTGCTCGGCCCGTCGGGGTGCGGCAAGACGACGTTCATGAACGTCATCGCCGGCCTCGTCGCGCCGAGCACCGGATCCGTCCTCGTCGATGGGCAGCAGGTCGAGGGGCCAGGGCCGGACAGGGCCGTCGTCTTCCAGGACTACGCGCTCCTGCCCTGGCGCTCCGTGTTCGACAACGTGAAGTTCGGACTCGAGATGCAGAAGGGCCTGCGCACCGCCGACTGGCGGGCGAAGGTGCAGGAGGCCATCGACATGGTCGGGCTCAAGGGGTTCGAGTCCTCGTATCCCCGAGAGCTCTCCGGTGGCATGCAGCAGCGTGTCGGCCTCGCCCGCGCGTTCGTCGCCGAGCCGCGCATCCTGCTGATGGATGAGCCGCTCGGCGCCGTCGATGCGCTGACCCGCGAGGTGATGCGCGACGAGATCGAGAAGCTCATCGAGGCGACGGGCAAGACCGTCCTCTTCATCACGCACTCGATCGAGGAGGCGATCCTCCTGGGCGACCGCATCGTCGTCTTCAAGAGCCACCCCGGGGCGATCAAGGAGATCATCACGACCGACATCCCGCGCCCGCGCTCGGAGCGCTCGGTGCAGCACGACCCACGCTTCCTCGAACTCCGCGACCACCTCTGGGAGGCGCTGGAAGGGGAGGCGACGGCGGCGGCGGTGTCGAAATGACCGCGCTCCTGGCCACCGGTCCGAATCTCGGCAGGGGTGGTGTCGCCGCCTGGCTCGCCGGGCTGAGCGCGAGGGGCAAGGCCGCCGTCATCGCGGTCGAGGTCGTGATCCTCCTCGTGCTGTGGCAGTTGGTGGTGGGTGTGCTCGGGTGGATCAGCCCGGTCTTCCTCCCTCCGCCCCTGGCCATCGCGCAGGGGTTCGGGGAGATCGTGGCCAACGGATCACTCGCCGCCAACGCCGGGGTCTCGGCGCAGGCATGGCTGACCGGTTTCGCGCTGGCCGTGGTCGTCGGCATCCCGGTCGGACTCCTCATGGGCACCTCGCTCCCGGTCGATCGGGTGATCGGGCCGATCGCCTGGACGATTTACGCCACGCCGTCGATCGCGTATCAGCCGCTCGCGAAGGCCTGGTTCGGCTTCGGGATCGGTCCGGTGATCTTCCTCGTGACGATCAGTGCGATCTTCCCGATCCTGCTCAACGTCGCCGCCGGTATGCGCACCACGAACCCCTCCATCATCCGCGCCGCGCGTGTGTATGGCGCGGGACGAATGCGGCTGTACCGCTCGGTCTACCTGCCGTCGACGATCCCGTTCCTGTTCGCGGGCCTCCGGCAGGCGGTGGTGCTCGCCACGATCGGCATGGTCGTGGCGGAGCTCGCCGGTTCTTCGAGCGGCATGGGCGCACTCATCATCCGCGCCTCGAACACGTATCAGACCGATCAGGCGTTCGCGGCGATCGCGGTCGTCGTGCTGTGGAGCGTGGGGATGACGCAGGTGGTCACGGCCATCGAACGCGGCGTCGCACCGTGGACGAGGAAGGGCAAGCGATGAGCGTGGTCTCGGCAACCGGAACGGTCCGAATCGTGCGGCCACGGCGCGTGGTGCGCTCCGGGGAGGGCAGGTGGACGCTGCTCCTGATCGGCGTCGTCGCCGCGGTGCTGCTCCTCTGGGAGGCGGTGGTCAGCTGGTTCCAGTGGATTCCCGCCGCGTTCCTGCCGGCCCCCAGTGCGATCGCCGTCGCGTTCGGTCAGCTCATGGTCGACCCGGAGTTCTGGTCGGCGTTCGTGTTCAGCGTCACGAACCTCCTGATCGGCCTCGCCATCGCGATCGTCGTCGGCGTGGTCGTGGGGCTCGCGGTCGGCTGGTCGCCGGTGCTGCGCTTCATGGTCGCGCCGTTCCTGTGGGTGCTGTACTCGACCCCCAAGGTCGCGTTGGCCCCGCTGTTCATCCTCGGACTCGGGCTGGGCAGCGAGTCGAAGATCGCGCTCGTCATCCTGTTGGCCGTGTTCCCCATCCTGCTGAACACGATGGAGGGCGCGGTCACCGTGAACCCATCGCTCGTCAACGCGGCACGGGTGTACGGCGCCAAGGGGATCGGACTCGGCTGGAAGGTGATCTTCCCCGCCACGCTTCCCTACAGCCTCTCCGGGATCCAGCGCGGTGCTGCGCTCGGCTTCACGGGAGAGGTGCTCGGTGAGTTCCTCGGCGGGACCGGCGGCCTCGGTCACCTGCTGGAGTTCGCCGCCTATCAGTTCCGGATGGATGAGGCGATCGCGATGGTCGTGGTGATGGTCATCATCGCGAACCTCACGCTGCTGCTCATCTCGGTTCTCCGCCGTCGACTCGCTCCCTGGTACGACGAGCGCAAGATCGTCGGCTGATCCGCCACTTCGACTCCCGGTCCCCGTCTCATGCGCGACGGGGGCCGGGTCTTTCGTCGCGTCGTCCGCCCCTTTCTTGCTGCGGGATCAAAACCGCACCTGAGACACACCTCGAAGGTGCACTTTCCGTCCCGCAACCTGCGGCGCGAGCCCCGGGCCCGAGCCCCGGACACGGCTCGCAGCACATGCGAAGAGGCCCCACCGCCATGCGCAACGGTGGGGCCTCTTCGTGTGACGGGTGCCGAAAGCTGTTCCCGTCGCGATATGTCACGCCAAACAGCGAAGTAGCGTGCGTTTTCGCGACGGGAACAGCCTGTCGGTCACGGGTAGGGCAGTGTCGCCGGTCCTGCGTTGTCGAGGCCGAGGAGCTCCTGAGCCTTGAACAGGTACGCCAGTTGAGCGTCGTCGAAGTCGAGGGGCTCGAGCTTCTGCGTCTCGATGGTGGTGTCCCACGCCTCGCCGTCGAAGTACAGGTTCGGGCAGGCGAGGTGTCCGTCGAGGATCCAGACGCTGTCCGACTCACGCAGCTCCGCGACGTCGAAGTCGTTGGCCTCGTAGATGTCCAACGCCTCCTCCGCGTTCTCGGGGAACTCGCCGGGCGCGGGAGCCGTCATGAAGTCGGTGCCCTTGAGCGTGGCGCGCAGGAACCGGACCAAGGTGTTCGGATTCTCCTGCGCCCACTGGGTGCCGGCGATCTGCACGTCGTTGGCCCAGTTGCGCAGCGATTCGACGACGATGTTCGCACCGTGTTCCTCGAGGGCGGCGCGATCATCGGCGTAGAAGGGCTGCAGCGAGATCTTGTCGTTGACGAAGAACTCCGTCCACGATTCCGATCCGGGGCCGGGGTAGACGACCTCGGTGTTGACGGACGAGACGTCCCAGCCCTCCTCCTTGAGCACCTGGGCTCGCTGGAACTCGGCCGGATCGCCGGGGGTGCCCGCCAGCACGATGGAGGTGCCGTCGAGGTCCTCGACGCTCTCGATGTCGGACTGCACCGCGAAGTCGAAGTTCTGCCGGCAGTAGTGCCCGGAGACCAGGTCGATCTCGACGCCGCCGCGGATGGCGTCGATCACGGTGCCGGTGGATTCGACGCCGATGTCGGCACTGCCGCTGGCGACGGCGGCGGTGACGTTGTCGGCGGTGATGACCTCGACGGTGAGGCCCTCCTCCTCGTAGTAGCCGAGATCCGTCGCGAGGACGTACATCGAGTACATCGTGACGTCGGGGAAGGGGATCGCCACCGTGATGTCGGTGTCTTCGGCGGCTCCGGGTTCACCGTCGCCGAGCTCGACGGGTTCTTCCGGTGTCGGCGTCGGCGAGGCGCAGGCGGCGAGCAGCATCAGTGCTGCTGTGCCGCCGACCACGGCGAGGCCGAGTCTGTTTCGTGTCGTGCGCATGACTCTCCATTCGGGCAAGTGCGTGCGACTCCTCCGTGGAGTGGGGCGCCTCACGCGGATTTTGGGATACGGTATCCAATTTGGGTTCCGGTGTCCATCGTTTGGGGGATATCGTGCTCGAACAGGGTCTAGACGTCCGAGATGAAAATTGGATACAGTATCCGAAACAGATTCCCGCGATGAAGAGGTGAAGATGCGAGCCGCTGTGCTGAGCCGCCATGATCTGGACGGTCTGACCGTCGCGGAGACGGCTGTGCCGACGCCCGGCACCGGCGAAGTGCTCGTGCGCGTCGACACCGTCGGGGTGAATCAGCTGGACCTCAACGTCATCGCCGGCACCGGGCCGGGCGCGCAGGCGCAGCTGCCCCGCATCCTCGGGATCGATCCTGCCGGCGAGATCGTCGCAGTCGGAGCGGGTGTCGATCCGGAGCGCGTCGGCCAGGCCGTCGTGGTCAAGCCCAACATCGCCTGCGGCGTCTGTGCGCACTGCCAGGCGGGCGACGAGGCCGACTGCCCGCGTCAGACCGTCGTCGGCGTGCATCGCGACGGGGGAGCAGCGGAGTTCGTCGTCACCCCCGCGCGCAACGCGATGGACCGTCGGGGCCTCGACGCTGCGCAGGCGACCGCCGTCGTCCACAGCGCGTCCATCGTGATCAACGCCGTCCGCACCGTCGCACTCACGGCAGGCGAGCGGGTGCTCATCACGGGTGCCGGTGGGACACTCGGCCGCGCGGCGGTCGCGATCGCCCTCGCTCGCGGCGCAGACGTCGTCGCCGCGTCTCGTCGAGCCCTCACGGCGCTCGGCGAGGAGCAGATCATCCAGGCTCCGGATGCTGCGGCTCTGGGCTCTGCGGTCAGCGGAGGAGAGGGCTTCGACGTCGTCCTCGACGTGTCCGGGCACGCTCCGACGTTGAGAGCCGGGATCTCGGCCCTGCGGTGGGGAGGCAGAGCCGTGTTCTGCGCCGCCTCCGTCGACAGCGATCTGCGCATCGACGCTCGCGACTTCTACCTGCGCCGCAAGCGGCTGGCCGGCGTGGCCAGTGCCCGCTACGACGACGTGGCTGAGGCGCTCGCACTCGCGGCTGCCGGTGCGCTGCCCTCGCTCGTCGGCAGCCGCTACGCGTTCGACGACGTCGCCACGGCGTATCGCGACTTTCCCCGCAAGGGCGAGGGGAAGGTCATCGTCGATGTGCGATGACCGCCCTCGGTATCGAAGAGGAGACCAGACGTGATGAGCACTGCACTGCCGGGCGCCGGAGCGCTGGCCGGGATCCGCGTGATCGAACTCGGTCAGTACATCTCGGGTCCGTTCGCGGCGAAGCTGTTGGCCGACCTCGGTGCCGACGTGGTCAAGGTCGAATCGCCCGAGGGCGACCCCATGCGCCGATGGGAGGGGCGGGCGACGATGAGCCCGCAGTTCGCTGCGTACAACCGGGGCAAGCGAGGGGTCGTGCTCGACCTGAAGAGCGCTGAGGGCCTCGCCGCGCTGTTCGCCCTGGTCGATGACGCGGACATCGTGCTCGACAACTTCCGTCCGGGTGTCGCCGCACGGCTCGGATTCGGTCCGGAGGACCTGCACGCCCGCAACCCGCGGATCATCTCGTGTTCCATCACCGGTTTCGGTCCCACCGGCCCTGCCGCGAAGCGTCCCGCTTACGACACCGTGATCTCCGCCACCGGCGGCATGTACAGCCAGGTCGTCCCCGCGTCCACGATCCGCCCGCTCGGTCCGGCGTTCTCCGATCTGCTCTCCGGGATGTCGGCCGTGCAGGCGGTGCTCGCCGCACTGCACGCTCGCGATGTGAGCGGGGTCGGGGAGCATGTCGAGGTGACGATGGTCGGCGCACTGCTGGACTTCCTCACCGAGTCGGCGTCGGCATTCCTCGAGACGGGGCAGGTCTCCTCGCCCGATTCGCGGCCGCGTCGGGCGCAGGCCTACGCGTGCCGGGGGTCAGACGACAAGGCCTTCGTGATCCACATGTCGGTGCCGGAGAAGTTCTGGACCGGGCTGCTCGACGTGCTGGAGCGGCCCGACCTCGCCGAGGATCCGCGCTTCTCGACCCGTGAGGGGCGTGTGCGCAACTACGACGAGCTGGACGCGGTGCTCAAGGAGATCGCGGCGGCCCGTCCCCGCCAGTACTGGCTCGACCGGCTCGCCGCGCACGACATCCCGCATGGGCCGCTGAACACGATGGGTGATCTGTTCGATGACCCGCAGATCGCGAGCATGGGGCTGGTCGAGGAGATCGACGGGCCGGACGGCGCACTGCGCGTGCCGGCCCCCAGCATCCGCTTCCAGCGTTCCGGTCGGCCGGAGCTGCGCTATGCACCCGCACTCGGGGCCGACACCGAAGCGTTGACCGGGCTGCGGTCCGGATCCCTGGCCACCGACTCCGAACCCGCACCCGCGAAGGAAGGGGCTGCCTGATGCCCGGCATCGACGACCTCGTCGCGATCGACGTTCACACCCACCCGCAGACCGAGGAGTTCATCGCGGCGATGGGCCGGAGGCACTCCCAGATGGCCGCCCACTTCGGGCGCGAGCGGCCGGTCGTGTCCTTCGCCGAGCAGGCGGATCAGTATCGCGAACGCAAGATGATGGCCGTCATCGTGAACTCCGACTCGGAGACCACGAGCGGGATCAAGGGTGCGCCGAACGATCTCCTCGGAAAGGCGCAGCAGGACCACCCCGACGTCTTCCTCGCCTTCGCCGGCATCGACCCGTGGAAGGGCGAGGCCGCGGTCGCCGAGATCCGACGGATGCACGACGAGTACGGCATCAAGGGCGTCGGCGAGCTCAATCCGTCCCGGCAGAAGTTCCTCGCCAACGATCGGCGCTTCTTCCCGATCTGGGAGACCTGCGCCGAACTCGGACTCGTGGTGATGTTCCACTCCGGCTTCCCCGGCGCCGGCGCGGGCACCCCGGGCGGTGGCGGCTACCGGCTCGAGAACGCCCGCCCCGTGCCGTACATCGACGACGTGGCTGCCGAGTTCCCCGAACTGAACATCATCAGCGCCCACCCGGCCTGGCCGTGGCACCTCGAGAACCTCGCGATGGTCTGGCACAAGTCGAACGTGTACCTCGATCTGTCCGGCTGGGCGCCGAAGTATCTGCCGCCGGAAGTGGTCCGCTACGCCGACTCGCTGATCTCCGACCGTGTCCTCTTCGGGTCGGACTGGCCCGTGATGACCGCGGATCGGTGGATGACCGAGTTCGACGCGCTCGGACTGAAAGAGGAGTCGCGCCGGAAGATCCTGCTCGACAACGCACGGAAGCTGTTCCGACTGTGAGCACCTGGGAAGGAGCCGATCGTGGCTGAACTCGTCATGGCCGCCGCGACCCCGCACAACCCGTTGCTGTGGCGGGCGATGCGCGAGCCGATGCCCGATGATCTGGTCGCGGTCGAGGCGAACTTCCGGCGCATCCGCGAGGCCATCGCCGATGCCGGAGTCGACACGCTCATCGTGCTCGGCACCGATCACGTGCGCCAGTTCTTCTCCGACAACTCGCCTGCGTTCATCGTCGGCCGGGCTGCGTCGTACCACGGGACCTACGAGAACGAGGTGCGCACCTTCGGCATGGAGTACGCCGAGCTGACCGGCAGCCCCGAGCTGGCGACGCAGATCACCGGCCGCGAGGTGCTGCCCGAGACGATCGACTTCTCGGTGTCGCACGAGTGGCGCCTCGACCACAGCTTCGTGCTCCCGTTGCAGTACGTGCGGCCCGAGCTCGACCTGCCGATCGTGCCGATCCATGCGAACTCGATCCTGCCGCCGTTGCCGACCGCCGCGCGCTTCGCCGCTCTCGGGCACTACCTGCGCACCGCGGTGGAGTCGTGGGACAACGATGCGAGGGTGGGGCTGCTCACCTCGGGGCACATGGCCACAGACGTCGGGGGACCGCGCACGTTCAACGGCTCCCCCGATCCCGAGTTCGATGCCGAGGCCGTCGCCTGGATGCGTGACGGCGACCTCGAAGGAGCGATCGCCGGGTGCCGCTTCGACCGGATCATGGCAGCGGGCAACGTCACCTACCAGTACGTGAACATCGTCGCCGCGCTCGCCGCGATGCAGGGTCGACCGGCGGAGCTCGCCGAGGCCACGACCTCGCGCTTCGCTTCCAGTCCTTTCTTCCTCTGGGGGGCCGCGTCGTGAGCCGATACATGATGAACAAGTTCATCCGCGCCGTCGAGATGAGCACCGCGAACGTGAACGCGTACGTGGCTGACACCGAGGGCTTCGTCGATCGTTGGCTCGCCGGAGGAGCGGGTACGGACGCCGTCGCCGACGACCGGGTGCTGACCCCGGAGGAGCGTGTCGCCTTCGTGAACCGTGACTACGGTGCGCTCTACGGCTTGGGCGCGCATCCGTATCTGCTCTGGCACTTCACGGAGGCGGTCTACGAGCACGAGTACACCGAGGGGTTCGGATGGCGTGACCTCGTGGAGCGGTATCGCGCGGCGATCATCCCGTACGGCGAGGTCGACGACATCCCCTGACGTCGCCCCGCGCTGCCTCCTCGCCGGTTGGCGGTGCACCTGTCGGGAGAATCCGTCCGGAGGCGGCGTTCGAGGCTACTTTCTCCTTGCATCTGCCCAGGCTCCCGACAAGTGGACCTCGGATGCTTTGCGCGGGCGCGACGGATGCCCCGTGGTGGGATTTCCACGGGGCATCCGCCCATTCTGCGCCGGCGTCGGGCGACGGGGAGCTGGGGGCTACGAACCCGTCGCAATGGGGTGGGTGATGACGCGTCGGCGCACCGGTGGTGCGGGGTCTCCTCCCCCGAGGACAGCCGCACCGCCGGCGTCTCTCCTTACGCCGACGCTCCGCGACGTCGCAGAAGGACCGCACCTCCGAGGGCGAGCAGGATCATGGCGAGGACGATCAGTCCTGCCGGTGAGCCCCCGCCCGTCATCGCGAGCCCCGTCGACTGGCCGGTCCACGCCGCGCCCGAAGCGGTGGCGGAACCGGTCGAAGTGCCGGGGTCCGTTCCGGGGTCCGTTCCGGGGTCGGTTCCCGGGTCGGTGCCGGGGTCGGTTCCCGGGTCGGTACCGGGGTCCGTGCCCGGGTCCGTCACCGTGGCCTCGCCGAGCACCGAGATGGCGTTGCCGCCGAGCGTGATCGGCAGGCTGATCGGCAGTGCCAGTTGGGTGCCGCCGAGGAGGCCGCCGAGACCGCTGGTGGTGATGCCGCCGGTGGTCGGGGTGGCCGGTGCGGAGGTGTTCCCGCCGGTGCCGGTGACGGTCGCGTCATCGAGCAGCGAGATCGCGTTGCCGGTCACGCCCACGGGGGCGGTGACGGGTGCGGTGATCTGGGTGCCGCCGAGGATGCCGTCGGAACCACTGGTGGTGTTCCCGCCGGTGGCCGGAGTGACCGGTGCTGCGGCTCCCTGCGTGCCCGTGCCGGTGCTGGCGCTGTCGCCGAGGAGGGAGATCGCGTTCCCCGACACCGTGATCGGTGCCGTGACGGGGGCGGTGACCTGTGTGCCGCTGCCGATGCCGTCCTCGCCGGAGGTGGCTGCGTCGGTGGGGGTGGCGGGTGCCGGTGCTGCGGCTCCCTGCGTGCCTGTACCGGTGCTGGCGCTGTCGCCGAGCAGGGAGATCGCGTTCCCCGACACCGTGATCGGTGCCGTGACGGGGGCGACGACCTGTGTGCCGCTGCCGATGCCGTCCTCGCCGGAGGTGGCTGCGTCGGCGGGGGTGGCGGGTGCCGGTGCTGCGGCTCCCTGCGTGCCTGTACCGGTGCTGGCGCTGTCGCCGAGCAGGGAGATCGCGTTCCCCGTGACGGTGATCGGTGCGTTGACCGCGAGGAGCGCCTGCGTGCCCGAGAGCACGCCGTCCACGCCGTTCGTGGTCACGAGAGGCGCCTCGGCCGGTGTCCCGGACTGGGGAGCCGGGGTCTGGGGAGCCGCGGCCGGGGCGCTGGTCGAGGCGCTGTCGTCGACCAGACTCACCGCGTTGTTCGACACGGTGACGGGAAGGTTCACGGTCACCACGGCCTGGGTGCCGGATGCCGTGCCGTCCGACCCGCTGGTGACGGGTGCCGGTGCGGGTGCGGGTGCCGGTGCAGGGGCGGGTGCCGGTGCGGGCGCGGGTGCCGGTGCGGAGACGACAGTGTCGCCCAGCACCGAGATCGCGTTGCCGACGACCGTGATCGGGGCGGTGATCGCTGTCTCCGCCTGGGTGCCCGAGAGCAACCCGTCCTCTCCGGTCGTCTCGGCCGCATTGGCGGCCGTCGCACCGAGGAGCGTGATGCCCCCGGCGATGAGCGTGCCCCAGAGGGCCCGCTTGATGTACGTGCGCATGATCGTTCTCCTGACTGATGATGGGATCGTCTGATGGGTGCGCGCGATCGACGTGCGCGCGCAGCACGGCATCTGTCGTCCCCGAAGGAACGACGTGACGGTCCGTCAGTCAGGAGAGACGTCGGTATCGGCGACCGGCGACGTCGGAAGAGCGTCGTCGGATGCGCCGGAGGTCCGCTCGCCAGCACGGAGCGGAGAAGGATCCACGTCGCTGAGACGCGCGTGGGCAGCGCCTGCCCCTCCGCCGGAACCGGCGGAGGAAGACGCGGGAACAGGGCCGCCCGGGAGGGTTCCCGGGGGAGAGTTTTCGGGCCCACCGGTGGCGTCGGCGCCGGATCCGACCGCGTCGGAAGACCCGGCCGACACTGTCGGAGCGGTCGCGACGAATGCTGCGCCGGCGAGCACCCGGGACGACGCCGAGAACGGCGCCGGTCCGGGCGCGGCCCCATCTCCGTGGGCGACCGTGGTGGCGCCGGGCGTCGAGGGCTCCACGACCACTCCGGTACCCGGTGCGGGATCGGGTGTCGTCGGGTCCAGGGCGTCGAGCACGGGCGGGACGGTCGAATCCACCACGCCGCCGAGAACGGCTGTGGTGTCGTCGACGACGTCGACCAGGTCGTCGACGGTGGTGATCACGCCGAGATCGGTGACGAGTCCTCCGACGAGCGGAAGGCCGGCGACGGTGGCGAGGAGTGGATCGGTGATCTGCGAGACCGGTGCGTCGGAGAGCACCGCCGTGACGGGGGCGACCATGTCGTGCGCCGTCTCCGTGACCGCCTGCACGACGGGCGCTGTCACGGTGCCGACGACCGGAGTCGCGGCGACCGTCTCCGTGACGGTCTCGACGACCGCCGGTGCGGTCTGCTGCACGGGGGCGACGACCTTGGTGACGACGGGTGCGACGGCCTTGGTGACGACCGGCGCGACCACCTTTGTGACGACCGGAGCGACAACCTCCGTGACGACCGGCTTCACGGGAGCTGTCACGCTCGACACGGTGTCGCCGACGAGCGAGGTGAGTCCGTCGAGTGGGCCATCGTCGCGGTCGTCCGCATGCGCGGACCCGCCTCCGAGGAAGACGGCGAGAGTCGCCCAGGCGAGCACTCCCAGGGCACCCCAGAGGACGGCGGCTGGAACGCCGCGTCGGGTGGCCCGAACGTCCACGTCGACCTCCCCCTCCGAAGGCAACGTCACCTCGGCGCAGATGCGTCGATTGCGGGTGACGATACTCGCGTCCCGACCGTCTGTCTAGGGGGTATCCGCGAGTTTCCGCCGATGTCGGCCCGTGACGCGCCCGACGAAATCTCGGCTTGACTTTCCCCAGGTTCTACACATCCCATCCCCGACGGGGCCAACCTTCAACGCCCGATTTAAACTGATTCTCATCCACAGGGTGGGGAAACAGGAAAACCCAGCTCAAGCGCGATAAAAAAGTTTGAAGTCGGAGCACTCCACGGGGTTATCCACACCTGTTGTGCACAGACACTCCGACTTTGTCCGCACGCTTTCCACATGGTTATCCACAGGCCGTGTTGCATGGGGAAAGAGTCGCTCGTAGCGTGAGCGAGCGACCGAATGTCGGAGGCACCTGTTTCGCTGTGCAGGACGGCGTGACGGTCGAGGATCAGATGGCTCAGCCGTCGAGACGCCTCATCAGGGCATCGCATCGGAAACGTCGCATCGAAGGGAAGACTGTGTCGATCGCCGACATCTCAGAGGAGCGCATGGGCTCGTCGCGCGGGCCGGAGCGCACGCCTCCCCACGACCTTCTCGCCGAGCAGAGTGCTCTGGGCGGAATGCTCCTATCGAAGGACGCGGTCGCCGATGTGATCGAGACGCTGAAGGGCGCCGACTTCTACATCCCGAAGCACGAGTTGATCTTCGAGGCCATCCTCTCGTTGTACTCGCACGGCGAGCCCACCGATGTCGTGGCCGTCACCGACGAGCTCATCAAGACGGGCGAGCTCGGTCGCGCCGGCGGTGCCGACTACCTCCACACCCTGACCTCGATCGTCCCCACCGCGGCGAATGCGGGCTACTACGCCGGCATCGTCTCGGAGCGAGCGATCCTGCGCCGACTCGTCGACGCAGGCACCCGCATCGTGCAGCTGGGCTACGCGGGCGAGGGTGACGCGACCGACCTCGTCAACAACGCGCAGGCCGAGATCTACTCGATCACCGGATCCGAGACCGCGGA
Source organism: Microbacterium aurugineum (assembly GCF_023101205.1). Classification (NCBI taxonomy): domain Bacteria; kingdom Bacillati; phylum Actinomycetota; class Actinomycetes; order Micrococcales; family Microbacteriaceae; genus Microbacterium; species Microbacterium aurugineum. The sequence continues at coordinate 3,608,791 of NZ_CP078078.1, forward strand.
AGACTACGTCCCCCTGCAGATCGCCGTCGATGCCGCGCTCGAAGAGATCGAGGCAGCGAGCGGTCGTGACGGTTCGATGACCGGTGTCCCGACCGGCTTCAAGGAACTCGACGAACTCACGAACGGTCTGCACGGCGGTCAGATGATCGTCGTCGCCGCGCGACCCGCCATGGGTAAGTCGACGCTGGCGCTCGACTTCGCGCGTGCGGCCTCCATCGGCCATGACCTTCCTTCCGTCTTCTTCTCCCTCGAGATGGGCAAGAGCGAGATCGCGATGCGCCTGCTCAGCGCCGAGGGTGCGATCCCACTGCAGAACATGCGCAAGGGAAACCTCGACCCCCGCGACTGGACCACGGTCGCCGCGACCCGCGGACGCATCAACGACGCGCCGCTCTACATCGACGACAGCCCCAACATGACGCTCGTCGAGATCCGCGCCAAGTGCCGTCGCCTCAAGCAGCGCGAGGGGCTGCGCATGGTCATCATCGACTACCTGCAGCTGATGACGTCGGGCAAGCGCGTCGAGTCGCGACAGCAGGAGGTCTCGGAGTTCTCGCGAAGCCTGAAGCTCATCGCCAAAGAACTCCAGGTTCCGGTCATCGCCCTGTCGCAACTGAACCGTGGCCCCGAGCAGCGCACCGACAAGAAGCCCGCGATCAGCGACCTGCGAGAGTCGGGCTCCATCGAGCAGGACGCCGACATGGTCATCCTGCTGCACCGCGACTCCGTCTACGACAAAGACGTGCGACCCGGTGAAGCTGACCTGATCGTCGCCAAGCACCGCAACGGCCCGACCGCCACGATCACCGTCGCGTTCCAGGGGCACTACTCACGCTTCGCCGACATGGCTCCCGGCGGCGACTTCAACTGACGCCCCGGCGCGCAGGGCGACATCCCGGCGCTGTGCAGGCTCGACGGGCTCAGAGCAGGGCGACGAGTTCCTCGACGGCGACGGCGTACCCTCTCACTCCCTGCCCGACGACGCGGACGGCTGCGAGGTCGTGGAGGTAGGAGAAGCGGCGGAAGGGTTCTCGATGGTCCAGGTCTGTGACGTGCACCTCCGCGAACGGGAGTGCCACAGCGGAGAGCGCATCCCGAAGTGACACGGAACTGTGGGTCAGGCCGCCGGGGTTGATGACGATGCCGGCGACTCGGTTCCGCGCCGCGTGGATCGCGTCGATGAGGACGCCTTCGTGATTGCTCTGGACGGTCTCGATGTCGTAGCCGAGTGCTCGTGCCGTGGCTGCGGCGATCCGCGCGACGTCGTCGAGGGTCTCGGTACCATACAGCTCTGGTTCCCTGAGGCCCAGCTGGTTCAGGTTCGGGCCGTTCAGCAGGAGCAGGCGTCGGTCGGGGGAAGCGAGAGGATTCGTCGTCGACACCGGCGACTACTCCGTCGGTGCGGTCGCCCACGACACGACAACGTCGCCGATCATCTGGCGGAGGTGGTCGCGACGGCCGGGCGAGTGCAGGTCGGTGTCGAAGAGATACTCGAAAGTGTGCTGATTCGCGATCTGGAAGACGCAGTAGGAGCTGATCAGCAGATGCACGTCGAGTGCATCGATGTCACGGCGGAAGAGGGCGCGTTCATGCCCCCGTCTGAGGATGTCGTCGAGCAGTTCGAGGGCCGGTGCGTTGAGCTCGCGGAGGGAGTCCACCTGCGTGACGAAACGTCCGTAGTGGATGTTCTCCACGGCGACGAGGCGGACGAAGTCCCGGTGCTCCAGGTGGTGATCGTAGGTCAGCTCCGCAATCTGGCGGAGGGCGGCGACCGGCTCGAGTCCATCAACGTGCAGTCGCTGTTCGGCTTCGCGGATCTCGCGGTAGGAGTTCTCCAGGACGGCGAGGTACAGCTGCTCCTTGCTCCCGAAGTAGTAGTAGATCATGCGCTTGGTGGTGCTGCTCCGCTGCGCGATGTCATCGACTGTCGTTCCGGAATATCCCGTTTGTGCGAAGGCCGCTGTCGCCTCGGCGAGGAGTTCGGCCCGCGTCCGCTCGGCGTCGCGATGCCGCACCACTCGTTCGCTCACATGGCTATCCTGCCCTGCGGTCTTCTTGAGCCACAAGCCGGACCGGGGTGCTGGCCGCGCCGTATCCGTCGTAGGCACCGCGCCGTTCGACGATCTCGAAGAAGACCTTGCCGACGGTCGGGGTGTAGAAGTGCAGAAAGGAGCCATTCGCATCACGGTCATAGAGAAGGTTGAGTTCGCGCAGGAGGTGGAGGAATTCGTCGTCGAGGCCGAAGCGTGCGTGGAGGTCGTCGTAGTAGTTGTCGGGAATCGGGAGCGAGGGCAAGCCCGAGCGTCGCGCACGTTCGGCGGCGGCGATCACGTCATCGACCCGTATCGCGATGTGGCGAGGCTGAAGCGGCGCCGTGGGAGGGGCGAGATTCATGGCGAGGCGGACCGATCCGTCACGCGTGCGCATCACTTGACTGCGCACGAGGCCGTAGGGGCCGGCCAGATCCGCAGACGTCCCCGGGTCGAGCGCGAGAACGCCGATGTTGAACAGGACCGCCTCATCGAACTCATGCCACGGGAGGGCGACGTTGAGGTGATCGATGACGCCGTGGAGAGAGTCGATCTCGGAGGTCTGGCCGCCTTCGAACTCGGCGACCCACGACTCTGCCGTGGACGCGGAACTCCAGTAGATCCCGGTGCCGTCCGGAGCGGAGACGGTCGGTAGCTCGGCGTCACCGGCGCGGGTGCGACGAAACCGCGGTGTCGCGCCGATCGATACGGCATGCCGCTTCGCCGCCTGCGCATCCGTCACCGTGAAGCCGATCCCCTCGATGTGCGGTTCGCCGGCGCGAGGCTCCTCCGACAGCACGATGCTCGCTTCGCCTGCGCGCCAGAGGCGTACGGCCTTCGTGCGGTGTCCGCCCCCGAAGTCGAACCCGAGCTGGTCGAGGATCTGCTCGACCGACGAGAGATCGGAGCCGGAGATCTCGACGAAGTCGACCGCGTGCGGGGGCTGTGGCGGTGCGACCTGCGCGTCCAGCTGTCCGTTCGCACGAACGGTGCTGTTGTACAGCCAACGCAGGGAGCGATGCGCATGCGCGGCTGTTCGGGTCACGTCGGTCTGACGGAAGGTGTCGTTGAACACCTCGAGCGACAGCGGACCGGTGTAGCCGGCGCGCAGGACGTGTGAGAGGAAGGTCGTCAGATCGAACTGTCCCTCGCCGGGGAAGAGACGGTGGTGGCGACTCCATGACAAGACGTCCATGTCGAGTGACGGTGCATCGGCCAGCTGCAGGAAGAACAACTTCGCGGGATCGATGCCCTCGATCCCGGCAGGGTCGTGGCCCCGCGACAGAACGTGGAAGCTGTCGAGACAGACGCCCAGGTTCGCGCGGTCGGCACGCTCGACGATGTTCCACGCGTCCCGGTAGTCATCGACGAACCGCCCCCAGGCCAACGCCTCGTATGCGATCGAGATGCCGTACTCCGCCGCCGCGTCCGCCAGCTGCCCCAGCTGCCGCGCGGCGACCTCGGGGTCGGCGATCGTGGCCGTTCCGACATTGCTGCACACGAGCACCATCGAAGCCCCCAGCCGGCGCATCACCTCGAACTTCGCGCGAGCACGCCGCAGGTTGTCCGCGAACGTCGCGTCATCGACGCCTTCACAGTCACGCAACGGCTGGAAGAGGTCGATCGTCAGTCCCAGACGCGCACACAGCGCGCGGATCTCCTCCGGCGACTCCACGGCCGCGACCAGGTCGGCATCCATGATCTCGACGCCGTCGAAGCCTGCGGCGGCGCAGGCGTGGAGCTTGTCGACGAGGCCCCCGGAGAGGCAGACGGTCGCTATCGAAGTGCGCATGGCGCTCAATGTACCAGACGGTTAATTAGCCCACGGTTGACATGCCGGCCGGTGGGCGTCAAAGTGTACTAACCAGTTAGTCCATTACGAACGGATGCCCCATGATCAGATCCCTCGGCCTCGCGACCGAGCCGGTCCACGCATCGACCGGGGTCCTCATGGGGCTGGTGGGTGAGGGAGTGCTCCCCTCCTTGACGCCCCTGCTGCAGATGGAGGAGGGCAGAGCCCAGGGCCTGAATCTCGTCGATCGAGCAATCGACTTCGATGCGTCGGGGTCGTCGGGGTTCGGCGCGGAGAAGCTCGCCGATGTGCTCGACTGGGCCGAACGTCTGGGATTCAGCGCGCTGAACATCACCTATCCCTGCAAGCAGGCGGTCATTCCTCTCCTCGATTCCCTGGACCCCGTTGCCGCTGCCGTCGGCGCGGTGAACACGGTGCTGTTCACCGCGGACGGACGGGTCGGCCTCAACACGGACACCACCGGGTTCGAGCGGGCTTTTCGCGCGGAACTGGACGATGTCCGGAGAGGGCGAGTCGTTCAGCTCGCTGCCGGCGGCGCGGGGGCGGCCGTCGCCGACGCGCTGATGCGGTTGGGTGCCGAGGAACTGGTCATCGTCGACCTGGACTCGGATCGCGCCCGGAGCCTTGCGAAGTCCGTCTCCGAGAGGCACGGTCGCGCGGCGGTCCCGGCGAGCCCGGATGACCTTGCCGATCTGCTTCGGACAGTCGATGGCATCGTGAACTGCTCGCCGATCGGGATGCACAATCATCCCGGAGCGCCCTTCGACCTCACACTGCTTCACGCGCGGCACTGGGTTGCCGACATCGTGTATCGACCGCTCCACACGGAGCTCCTCCGCGCCGCCGCGGCTGCCGGCTGCCGCACGATGCACGGCGGGCACATGGCGGTCGGTCAGGCGGCCGACACCTTCCACCTGGTCACCGGCCGAGCCCCGGACCTTCCGCGCATGCACCGGCACTTCGAAGAACTCATCGCCGCCCCGTAAGTGATCATCACCATGACAAAGGAGTCAACAACGTGTCGCATCCACCCAGCGCAGCACCCTCTGATGCCCCCGACCTGTCCGTCGACGCGGAAACGGGTCACAAGACCCCCGTCAAGGCGGCTGTCGCGAGCTTCATGGGCAGCGCCGTCGAATACTACGATTTCTTCATCTTCGGCACCGCCGCGGCGCTGATCTTCCCGCACATCTTCTTCCCCGACGGAGACAATGCGGCTCTGGTCATGTCGCTCGCGACGTTCGGGTTCGCCTACATCGCACGTCCGATCGGCGCGGTCATCCTCGGCCACCTGGGGGACAGGCTGGGACGCCAGCGGATCCTGATGTTCACGCTCGTGCTGATGGGCATCTCGACCTTCGTCATCGGATGCCTCCCGACGTTCGCGCAGATCGGTTGGTTCGCGCCGATCCTGCTCGTCCTCTGTCGTTTGATGCAGGGGCTTTCCGCCGCAGGTGAGCAGGCGGGCGCGTCGTCGATGACCCTGGAGCATGCACCCGACGATCGGCGTTCGTTCTTCACCTCCTGGACGCTGTCGGGAACACAGGGCGGGCAGATCCTCGCAGCGCTCATCTTCCTCCCGGTGACGCTGATCCCCGACGAAGACCCGTTCAAGTACGAGTGGGCATGGCGGATACCGTTCTGGCTGAGCGCGGTCGTCGTCGTCGTCACGTTCTACATTCGTCGCACCCTGCAGGAGCCGCCGGCATTCGAAGAAGCGAAGGCCCACGGGGACATCGCGAAGATCCCGCTGTTCGACCTCATGCGATATCACTGGCGGGACGTGCTGCGAGTGATCCTGTGCGCGTTCATCGCCGCGGTCTCCACGGTGTTCGGAAACCTGGCGCTCGCCTACGGCAAGGAGGTCGGACTCGCCGAGAGTCTCACCCTGTGGCTCGTCGTGGTGGCGAACGTCTTCGCTCTCGGAACGCAGCCCCTGTTCGCCACACTCGCCGATCGCATCGGGCGAAAGCCGGTCTTCATCTACGGGGCGATCTCTTCCGCCGTCTTCATGCCGTTCTACATGCTGTCGATGAGCGGGGACAACATGGTCCTCACCTTCGCTCTGGCCGTGCTCACGTTCTCTTGCGGCTACGCGGCTGCGAACGCGGTGTGGCCTTCTTTCTATGGTGAGATGTTCTCTGCCCGGGTCCGGTTCTCCGGGCTGGCGATCGGCACTCAGATCGGTTTCCTGCTCGCCGGATTCGCTCCGTCGATCGTCGCCGGGCTCGGAGGCGTTCAGCAAGGGGGATGGGTCGTCATCTCGATCTTCACCGCAGTGGTGTGCCTCATCGTGACGCTCGCGGCCCTCACCGCCCGTGAGACCAAGGATGTGCCGACCGCCACGCTGGGGATCAAAGTGATCGCCGGCTGATCGTTCCCCCTGTTGCGGTCATACCGTTTCCGCATCATCGCCCGCGACGTCGAGGGCCAGTTTCCCCACATGGTGTTCGCGGAGCGCGCGGTGGGCGTCTTGCACACGAGTGAAGGGGAACCGTTGCGCGACGTGCGGCGTGAACGTGCCGGCGTCGATGAGGGAGTTGAGTCGTTCGAGGGCGGCACGGCTCCGGTCGCCGTCGAAGTGGAGGATCGGCACGGCGGGTGGTGTCGCGGGCAGTGGGTGAACGCCGTGGGGCCAAGCCACGCGTCCTGAGGGGTGCATCGCGCGAAGCGCCTGCTCCAGCACCGATCCGCCGACGGTGACGAACGCCGCATCGATCCCGTTCGGCGCGAAAGCCGCCGCCGCTGCCACGACGTCATGCAAGCGGCCGTCGACGACGGCCGCGGCACCGTGGCTTCGGGACAGAGCGACGCCGTCAGCGCCGGAGGAGACGGCAAGGACCCGGATGCCGCGCTGCTGCGCCAGTTGCACGACCATGTGTCCCATGCCCCCGCTCGCACCGAACACCATCAGCGTCTGGCCGGGCGCGAGATCGAGCAGATCGATTCCGCTCAGGGCGGTCAGGGCATCCCACGCCATCACGCCGGACTCGGCCATCGACAGGCGCTCGGGGACGTGGGCGACGTGCTCCTCGGCGACGACACCGTACTCGGCGTAGAACCCTCCGCGCGGCACGGGCATCGACGCGGCGTAGACGCGATCACCGACCGCGAAGCGTGTGACTGCGCTGCCCACGGCGGCGATCATGCCGGCGGCATCCCAGCCGAGTACGTAGGGGAAGGTCGAGGCGATACCGAACGCATCCTCATATTCCCCCTGGCGCTCCACGGCGTCCCAGGAGGCCACCCCCGCCACGGACACCTTGATCAGGACGTCGGACTCGCCCACGATCGGAACGTCGATCGTCCGAGGGACGAGCTCATCGACGCCGCCGAAGCGATCGAGCACGATGGCCCTCATCCGTGCGGGAACACGGGGGGCGTGAGGGGCGGGCAGAGGCGACGAGCTCATGCGTTCTCCTTCTCGGTGATCTTGGCGCGAGAGCATGGTGTCCGGACGTTCTCCGGGCAGGGTGTTCGCGCTCAGACGGCGGAGCAGGCGTCGCACGTGGCCGGTCCGTCGCATTGAAAAACTTCGATGCATAGACGATCTCGCATGCATCGAAGCTTGTCAATACGTAGGGCACCGTTCCGGGAAACACGTCACGCTCGACCGTTGCCCGGGCCGAGCCCCGACGACGATCGAGCGTGATGCGCAGTCAGCTAGCGGTGCTGCCGAGTCACGCGGGGAGGAACGCGGTAAGGCCGGTACCGATGAAGGTCAGGATGATTCCGACGGCGACGATCACGCCACCGATGAGTGCCAGCGTGTTGAGGATGATTCCCCAGACGGCAAGCGTTCGGCCTGCGGGTTCGCGACGAAGTGAGAAGAACCCTGCGACCAGACCGGCGATCGGTACGAGGAGCGTGATGCCTGCGAAGAACGAGACGATTCCCGTGACGAGGCTCGCCAATCCCAGCATCTTGGAGCGCAGGCCCTCCGCGGGGACTGCGCTACCAGAAGCGTTCGGGACGGTGGATGTTGACATGATCGGTATTTGCTTTCCTGGTTGAGTGTGAGTTGCGCTGCCTGTCGGGTTTCTGGGTGCAGCGCAGGGAACTCAGCAAAGCTAGGTGGCCAGCCTCGCTCCTCGGCGTTGAATGCCTCCGATGCCGTGCTCCTCGCGTGGTTCTCCGTGTCTTCGAGCCGAAACCACGCGCGCCGACGACGTGATCGGCGGTAGTCGACGTGTGAGCCGAGTAGCCGCCGTCTCAGCGACTCGCGGTCGCTGAGACCTTCTCCACTCCGACGAACTTCATCATCTGCTGTCCGTAGAGGCAGGTCTGCAGAGTGAGTTCGCCGTGTATGCCGATGAGGTCGTCCGAGGTCGCGACGCGCTTCGGCAGCATCCGGACATCCACCACGGCATAGGTGACTCCGTCGATGGAGAGCTGCTGACCCACCTCCCACGGGAGGATGACGTCCCCACCGCAGTTGTTGTGGGCAGCCCACGTGGGCACCGTGCCGGGGTTCTCATAGCGGACCATCTCGGTGAAGGTGCCGTCGCACCGGTCCAATTCCCTCTCGTCGCCCGGGACGCCGAGCGTGACGTGCGGGAGCGTTCCGCTCGCCTCGGTCTGAACCATGGCGATCGCGATCTTCGTCTCGCCGTAGACGCGCTCGACCTCGGACGGAGCGAAGATCACGGCGACGAGCACCGCCGCGCCCACAGCCAGGAGCATCCCCGCGAACAGGGTGCGCGTGCGAAGCGCTCGGCGTGACCTCGAGGATCGGGTGAGCGGGCGAGCGGGGGGATGCGGCATGGGTCGTGACTCCGGACGAGAAGGGCAGCTGATCAGTATCGCCACGGAGCGGTCTGCGGGTACCGGTCGCGACAAAGGTCACGTAGCCTCGCGCCCATGATTCAGTGATGACGGCAGCCCGCTCCGTGTTCCGGAGGGCGGAACTCCGCGGTGCGTTCTCTCTGTGCGGAGAGCTAAGACAGGACCTCGACGTGCTGCGCGAGCGCTTTCCGGTTCGACACGTCGAGCTTGCGCATGATGCGATGCATGTGACTCTCGACCGTGCGCACGCTGAGCACGAGGCGCGTGGCGATCTCCTGGTTGGAGAGACCCATCGCGGCGAACCTGCCGACCTCGCGCTCGCGCTCCGTGAGGGTGACGGCCGCGGCCCCGAATCTGGCCGTGTCGAAGGCCCGGTCTCCGTGAGCGGCGCGAATCGCGTGTGCTGCGCTGTCTGCGGCCCGGCGTGTGGCGTCATCGCCCCTCTCGAGCGCCGTGGTGCGCGCGATCTGGCACGCCGAGAGGGCGAGTCCGACCAGCCCCACCTGCTCGAGCTCTTCCACGCACGCGAGCATCGTGACCGGGTCGCCCTCGGCGAGGGCGGAGACGTAGTCGCCGTGCGCCTGAAGCAGGCGGGCGTCCGGGAGTTCGTCGAGCGCGCGACGGGCGACCGCGAGGCGCTCCCCGACGGGGGCGAGCTCGAGCGAGGACAGCATGCCGAGCACTGCGGCGAACCGTGCGCCACGATCCCACAGCGACTGCGACGATGCCCACATATCATCCGCGGCCGCCTGCACCTTTCCATCGAAAGCCAGGAGCTGCGCACGAGGCCAGGCGTGGGTCTGGCCCGGCAGCGGGCCGTCGAGAATGGAGGAGCCGTTGATCTCCTGGGCGATCTTCTCTCCCAGGCTCAGTTGTCCGCGTCGGATCGCCACGACGGACGCGATGGTCAAGAGCGAGAGTTGAACGCCGGGAGGCAGAGGCGAGGGCTCACCGGCGGCGAACACCGTCTCCACGATCTCGTCCACGGCGGCGTAGTCACCCGCGAGGAGCTGCACGAGGATCACCGCGGCGCCGAACGCGCGGAGTGCATCGATGTCGAGATACCCGTGCGCCTCGTCGAACCCTTGCTGGAGGGTCTCGAGCGCGGCACGATGCGATCCGATCCCGAGCAGGGCGAGGCCGTGCAGGACGCGGATCATGTAAGCGTCTCGTGGGCGCTCGACCGTCTCCGTGGCAGTGTGCACCCTGAGCGCGTCGCTGAACCGACCCGTGGAGACGAGCACCAGCATCTGCGTCTCCCACAGCTGCAGCTTCACATCGTCGGGGAGGTCGTCGGTGACCTCGAGGCGTGCGCCGAAGTCGTCCGGGATGCGTGTGAGGTTGGCCTGGAGGCGGACGTCGACGGCGTCGAGCATCCGGGCGTAGGGACCGAGCGTGATCGAAGCCTCGCTCAGACGCCGCTGAGCACCGTCCAGATCGTGGTCGACGTAGGCGGTCCACTCCGCCCGCAGGCTCTCGAAGTCAGCGCGTCCGGCAACGTCTCCGTTGCTCGCGTCGGTGGTGTCGAAGACGTGGCGGACGGTCTCGGTGACGGTCGGGGTGTGCGTGTGCATCAGTGCACGCAGATACCGCACGGCGCTGCTCGCCGAGGGGTTCGCCTCCCATTCGGAAGCCGTCACGATCCTGCGCGCCCGGGCGCGCTCCTGGAGCAAGCGGACGAACAGCGCCTCCTGCGTCCCGAAAGTCGGCTGGCGATTCTCACGTTCGGCGAGGATCGCCGAGGCGGATCCGGCCGTGCCGAGGCGCTCGACGATCAGGGCGGTGAGTCGGGTGCGTCGCGCGGTCAGTGGCTCGTGGCGGAAGAATTCCACGATGAGCGGGGGCACGACGGTCACGAGCTGCCGCGCGCCACTGGAGATGAACGTGATCATGCGACGTTCCTCGAGCAGCTCCAGCGTGCCCCAGTCGATGAGCTTGCGCACGGTCTCGATGTCGGCCACGCCGACGATGGCGATGATCTCGATCGTGTCCCGGGCGGCATCGTCCAGATCCTCGAGGTGCGCTTCGAGCACCGCGCGCAGGCCCGAGCTCCACAGGTCGCGGGTGGCGACCCACTCCTTCCCGCCGCGGAGCGCGATCCTCTGCTCGCGGATACAGGCGTCGACCAGGCTCAATGCCAGCCCGATGTTGCCCCCGGACTTCGCGAAGATCCGGCTCATGGTCGCCGCCTCGATGGGCCCCTTGAGGTAATGCTCCAGCGCCTTCTCCATCTCCTCGAAGCGCAGAGGAGACATGTCGATCACATAGGAGGGTTCCAGGGTGGAGGCGGCGAGGCCGGTCGGGGTGTGGCGCGCACGCAGCCCCTGCAGTCGGGAGAGGACGATGGGGATGCCGCTCGAGCGACGCACGGCCTCGGCGACGCCCCAGGACGATTCATCCAGGTCGTCCCAATCGTCGAGGAACAGCACGGAGCGAGGTAACCGCAGAGCATGTCGCAGAGCTTCCGCCGTCTCGTGGAGCCCACTCGTCGAGCGCTGCGTCCCCGTGGGGGGAATGCCGGCGAGGTGCAGTGCGGCGAGCGGATGCTGACGCAGCGAGGCGACGCCCCGAACCTGGATGACCTTCCATTCGCCCTCTTCCAGCCGAGCGCGCAGCGCCCTCAGGAAGGCGCTGCGGCCGCTGCCTCGTCCGCCGACGACGTCCACGCTGACGCCGGCATGCACCAGATCCAGCGCGGCGGCCAGGCTCTGCTCCCGACCGATGACCATGGCACGACCCCGCTTCCTCACGCGGACACTCCTAACCGAAAACTAGACCTGATCCCTGCGCGACGGAAGTCCGTGTTCCTGTGGGGTTCGGCCGCGCAGCCGTCCGCGACGCGCGCGGATCAGGATGAGATGACAACGGCGCTACCGAGTCGGATTCTGTTTCCATGCGGGTTCGCGATCGTCGTTGAGCGATCACGCACGGGGGGAGCTGACCCAGGGACACCTTTCAGTACGAGAGGGACCTGTCTGGGCGCGCACGCAGTCCGTGCGCGGTGGAACGTGGTGTTTTGCGTACCACGCCGACGACTTAGGTGCGTTTTTCGTGTCCACTCGGTACCGCGATCTCGAGACGGTGGGAGAGCGCTTCCGATTCAGGTTCTGGAGCGACTACGGCCTCCTCGCCGCGACCTACGCAACCTGTGCGCGGGGCTACGGCACTCTCGGTACGGCACCGGCCGCGGCCTCCCTCCGGGCCTACCTTGGAGATGCCCAACACCGTTGGATCGCCGTCGGCGCTCGCCGAGGTGATGTGACACGGGCGGTCTTCCGCGGCCCATCCTGACGGTTCCCCGCCCGTGTCATGCTCTCGTCCGGTGAACGCGGACCGTATGCCGTCTGACTACGGGTACGGCGCGTAGAGCCACGGAGTCGCGTACGGATAGCGGGGAGCCGGGCACGGAGCCGTCCTCATTCGGGTACTGGTATCGACCCCGATTGTCGAGCGCCCAGCGAGTTGCCCCATCTACTTGCATGCGGCGTTGTCTGTTCCAGCCCGCCGAGACCTGGCGTGCTCTCTTTCCCGCGCGCCGAAAAGCTTCCCTGTACGAAAGGTACCTTCTCCATGGGATCACGAAAACCACGAACCCGATACTTATTGTCGACGATTCTCGCGGGCACGATCGCCGTGCTCACGAGTCTCGTGGTCGTCCCTCCGAGTTTCGCCGCCACGGTCGTGGGTGAGGACGGCCTGACGGTCGACGTCTCCCCGAACCAGGTCGTCGAAGCGGATGCCGACGGCTTCACGCTGACGATCACGGACGACAATCTCAGTGGCGCGGACTTCGACTCGTACCAGGTGTCGGGAATCCCGACCGGATGGTCGCTCGTCGTCGACGGCGGAGCGGCTGAGCTGGTCTCGCCCGATCCACTGATCTATTCCATTCCGCGCGCGCACAGCGAGCTGCGCGTCGTCGCACCCGCCGACTACGTCGGCACCCTGTCCGGTGTGAAGATCGCGCGAGACACCAACGGACCGAACCTCGTCACCGACTTCGACAACGGGACCTTCGACTACCTCGGCGAGTCGATGCCTCAGATCGCGGCGAACACGATCTACGCCTGGGACGACCCCTCGACGGTCCACGAGACGGAGGGATGCAACCCTTCGACGCCGTACTACGGACCGTGCGACGGGCAGTACACGATCTGGCCGACGACCAACTTCGGTGGTCCCGACGCGGATCGCTACAACGTGCTCTGGGCGGATGTCCGTTCGATCGACGACGCACTCCCCAACGCCGGTGCCACCTCCAGCGAGGTGATCTGCAGTGCGGATCCGATGAGGAGCCCGGCCGCGAACCTCACTCAGGTCACCACCGAGCAGTCCGCCGCTTCAGGCAAGGTGTTGATGATGAACGGTTCGATGTCGTTCCCCACGCCCCACGACCTCATCTCCACGACGGTCAACGGCCTGGAACCCGGCGCCACGTACACGGTCAAGGGGCACGTGACGAACATCAGCTACAGCGCGGGCAATGTGCTGCCGGTGCAGTCTGCGTTCTACGTGACCGACAGTGAAGAGACCAAGAACATCGGTTCGTCCCTCCCGATCGCGAAGCAGAGCTCCTGCCTGACCCAGGATGTCGTCTGGGGACAGAACGTCGGCACCTTCGTCGCCGACTCGCTCGGAACCGCGACGATCGGACTGCGCAACTACGCAGCCGGCGGCTTCGGTAACGACTTCGCCGTGGACAACATCTCCCTCGTGAAGATGGCCAGTGTCTCGTTCGACCTCGTCGTCCTCGACACCCCGGCCCCGGGGATCGCGCTCGACAAGGACTACGTCGTCGTCGATGACGCGAACGACAACGGGATCAACGACCCGGGCGACGTGATCGCCTGGACGTTCGAAGTCACCAACACCGGCAACGTGCCGCTGGACGATGTCCGTGTCCAGGACCCGCTGCTCGACGAGCTGGGTCTCACGATCACGTGTGACCCGACGTCCCTGGCCGCCGGCGAGTCCGCGACGTGCCGTTCGGAGAACTACACCATCACGGAGGCCGACGCCGAAGCCGGCGAGATCCACAACGTGGCTACTGCGACCGGTACCGTTCCGCCGGCCACCCCGGGTGACCCGGAAGACCCGGTCAGCCCGCCCGACGAGGTCACCGTCCCGACCGAGCCGACCCCGGCTCCGGGAATCGCGCTGGAGAAGGACTACGTCCTGGTCGACGACGCGAACGGCAACGGGATCAACGACTCGGGCGATGTGATCGCGTGGACGTTCGATGTCACCAACACCGGCAACGTCGCGTTGGAGAACGTCGTCGTGGATGACCCTCTCCTGCAGGATCTCGGCATCGACGTGATCTGCGACCCGGCTCCTCTGGCTCCTGGTGAGTCGGTGCTGTGCCGCTCGGGTGACTACACCATCACCGATGCGGACGTGGAAGCGGGAGAGATCCACAACGTGGCTACCGCGACCGGTAACGTGACGCCGGGTACTCCGGGTGACCCGGAAGACCCGGTGAGCCCGCCGGACGAGGTCATCGTCCCGACCGAGCCGACCCCGACTCCGGCCATCGCGCTGGAGAAGGACTACGTCCTGGTCGACGACGCGAACGACAACGGGATCAACGATCCCGGCGACGTCGTGAAATGGACCTTCGCCGTCACCAACACCGGCAACGTGCCGCTGGACGATGTCCGTGTCGTGGACCCGCTGCTCGACGAGCTGGGTGTCGCGATCACGTGTGATCCGACCTCCCTGGCCGCTGGTGAGTCCGCGGAGTGCGAGTCGGAGAACTACACGATCACGCAGGCGGATGCCGAAGCCGGTGAGATCCACAACATCGCGACGGCGACGGGCGCGGTTCCTCCGGAGACCCCGGGTGACCCGGAAGACCCGGTGAGCCCGCCCGACGAGGTCATCATCCCGACCGAGCCGACCCCGGCCCCGGGGATCGCGCTCGACAAGGACTACGTCGTCGTCGATGACGCGAACGACAACGGGATCAACGACCCGGGCGACGTGATCGCCTGGACGTTCGAAGTCACCAACACCGGCAACGTGCCGCTGGACGATGTCCGTGTCCAGGACCCGCTGCTCGACGAGCTGGGTCTCGCGATCACCTGCGATCCGACGTCCCTCGCCGCCGGCGAGTCCGCGACGTGCCGTTCGGAGAACTACACCATCACGGAGGCCGACGCTGAAGCGGGAGAGATCCTGAACGTGGCCACCGCGACCGGAACGGTTCCTCCGGAGACCCCGGGTGACCCGGAAGACCCGGTCAGCCCGCCCGACGAGGTCACCGTCCCGACCGAGCCGACTCCGGCTCCCGGGCTCTCGCTCGACAAGGACTACGTCCTCGTCGACGACGCGAACGACAACGGGATCAACGATCCCGGCGACGTCGTGAAATGGACCTTCGCCGTCACCAACACCGGCAACGTGCCGCTGGACGATGTCCGTGTCGTGGACCCGCTGCTCGACGAGCTGGGTGTCGCGATCACGTGTGATCCGACCTCCCTGGCCGCTGGTGAGTCCGCGGTGTGCGAGTCGGAGAACTACACGATCACGCAGATCGACGCCCTTGCCGGCGAGATCCACAACATCGCGACGGCGAAGGGCGCGGTTCCTCCGGAGACCCCGGGCGACCCGGAAGACCCGGTGAGCCCGCCCGACGAGGTCGTCATCCCGCTCGAGCCGCTCGTGGCCGGCCTGGAGCTCGTCAAGTCGGCGCAGCTCAACGACACCAACGGCAACGGCTGGGCTGACGCCGGTGAGACGATCGACTACTCCTTCGACCTCACCAGTACCGGTACTGCTGCGTTGACGGATGTCTTCGTCGACGACCCGATGCTGACGGACGCCGGTATCGCGGTCGAGTGCCCGCAGACGACGCTCGCGCCCGGCGAGTCCATGACCTGTCACGCCGTGAAGGGGTACACCGTCACGGAGCAGGACGTGGAGGACGGTCAGGTGTACAACGCCGCGACCGGCTACGCCGAGGTCCCCGACAACGTCGAGCCGATCGATCCGCCCGAGAGCGATGTGACCACCCCCGCTGACGAGGCTACGTACCTCGCGTCGACGGGTGGAAGCAGCCTGGGCATCATCGGCGGCGCGGCTGCGCTGCTCGTGGTCGCGGGAGGAGTGCTCCTCCTCGCGCGACGGATGAAGCGCCCGGTGATCGAGGCGTAACAACCGCTGATCACGTCACAGAGCGGCGTGCCATGTCTACCGACGCGGCACGCCGCTCTGTCGTCGCTCAAACGGACTCTCCGGAGCCGTCGGTACTCACTGAGGGGGCGAGTTTCTGCTCCTATGCGGAATTCCGTAGCACCTTCTACTTAAGTCGAACGGTTCTTGGAACAAGGTCGCGCTCGATCTGGTGATGTTGTGACTGGGGGAGACGGGGACGCCCGTCAGTGCTCCGACGCGCGGCTGGGGGGCCGCCGTCGGAGTGGCGCCGTGGGGAGGCGCCTCGGTGTGGTGGCCTTGCCGTGGGGAGCAAGGCCACCAGCCACCGTCGCCGCTCTTCTCCCGTGCGCACTGCGGCCGGAAGGGGTCGTCAGACGCTGCCGTCTGGTACGAGGCCGTCTTCGACGGCGCGCCGGAAGAGATCCACCTTCGTGAAGGCCGGTCGACCTGCGGTCACGTATTTCCGGCGGATGCCTTTGATGTGATCCACGACCGTGTTCCGGCTGATGCCCAGCGCCTCACCCACCTGCGCCGCCGTGTATCCGGTGGCGTACAGTTCCAGCACCTCACGTTCCCGGGGAGACAACGCGACCTCGGGTGCGAAGAGTGCAGTCCTCGTGCTCGAGTCGAGCTCCCGCGCTGCTGAACGGTTCCGCTGGGTCGCACGGATACCGGCGATGACCCGGTGGAGAGGATCGGTCTTCCGCATGCTCTCCACACCGGCGGGTCCCGGCACCTGTGCGGCGGAGAGCATCGGTGAGACGCCGGAGAAGACCAGGACTCCGATGCCGCGCGACACGAGTGCTTCCCAGTGAGGTGGCTGCGAAAGGGGTCCCCCGATCGCGGGGTCGACCAGCACCACGTCCAGGGTCTTCCCGGCCGAGAGCAGTTCGCGGACGCTGCGTGCCGAGCAGACGATGAGGCGGTTCGCAACGTCCGGGTGACGGTCTCACCGGATGAGTTCCCTGTTGTGACCGTCGAGATCGACTTCACGGGAACCCGGACGGCGTACCAGACGGTCCTCTCCTACGTCATGGACGAGCGCCCGCCGGCGACGTACAAGTTCGGCTTCGCCGCATCGACGGGTGCAGAGACGGACGTGCACCTCATCCGCAATGTGCAGGTGATGTCGGTGAATCCACTCGGCGACATCAGCCTCGTCAAGCAGGTCGACCGCACCGATCCTCAGCCGGCGGCATACGGGCTCGGCGACACGATTCCCTACCAGTTCGTCGTCACCAACACCGGAGTCGAGCAGCTCACCGGGGTCGTGGTCGACGACCCGTTGATCGCGGACGTCAGCTGTCCGTCCACCGTGTTGGGCCCGGCCGGCGGGGCGGACTCGTCGATGGTGTGCACCGGCAGCTATACGGTCACCGCGGCGGATGCGCAGCAGACCAGCTTCGTCAACACGGCGACCGTGGTCGCCCAGAACAGCGTCGGGGAGCAGGTCACCGATGAATCCTCGGCGACGGTCGACATCACGATCGCTCATGCCTCGCTCGCCTTGACGAAGATCGCTGTTCTGAATGAGGGGAATGGGAATGGCTTGGCGGAGCCGGGGGAGACGGTCACGTATTCGTTCGCGGTGACGAATACGGGGACGGTGACGGTGACGGATCCGGTGGTGGATGATCCGCTGGTGGGGTCGGTGACGTGTCCGGTGTCGATCGCGCCGGGGGAGACGGTGACGTGTACGGCGGATGCGGATTACACGGTGACGGAGGCGGACATCCTCGCGGGTGGGGTGGTGAATACGGCGTCGGTGTCGGCGACGCCGCCGGCGGGTGTGACTCCTCCGGACCCGGTGGAGGACACGGTGACGGTTCCGACGCCGGTGGCTGTCGCGGGTCTGGGGTTGGAGAAGATCGCTGTTCTGAATGAGGGGAATGGGAATGGCTTGGCGGAGCCGGGGGAGACGGTCACGTATTCGTTCGCGGTGACGAATACGGGGACGGTGACGGTGACGGATCCGGTGGTGGATGATCCGCTGGTGGGGTCGGTGACGTGTCCGGTGTCGATCGCGCCGGGGGAGACGGTGACGTGTACGGCGGATGCGGATTACACGGTGACGGAGGCGGACATCCTCGCGGGTGGGGTGGTGAATACGGCGTCGGTGTCGGCGACGCCGCCGGCGGGTGTGACTCCTCCGGACCCGGTGGAGGACACGGTGACGGTTCCGACGCCGGTGGCTGTCGCGGGTCTGGGGTTGGAGAAGATCGCTGTTCTGAATGAGGGGAATGGGAACGATCTGGCGGAGCCGGGGGAGACGGTCACGTATTCGTTCGCGGTGACGAATACGGGGACGGTGACGGTGACGGATCCGGTGGTGGATGATCCGCTGGTGGGGTCGGTGACGTGTCCGGTGTCGATCGCGCCGGGGGAGACGGTGACGTGTACGGCGGATGCGGATTACACGGTG